>JANMQY010000049.1:0-54135 GCA_031370785.1 Candidatus Eiseniibacteriota bacterium
GTGGCCGCGCCGGCCGAGGGCATCTACGACGAGTTCAACGGCGGACGCCATTCGGCCTACGCCATCAAGCGCTTCATCAAGTACGCGTACAACCAGTGGAATTCACGGTTCGTGCTGCTCGCAGGCGACGGCGCTGGGGAAGACCCGCAGAACTTCTACGGCACCTCGGGCGTCGACTGGATCCCGACCCAGATGGTGCTCTCGCCGGTGCCGGTCTACATCCCGAACACCGGCGACTACGCATCCGAGCTCCAGCCCGCCGATCCCTGGTACGTGTGGTGCGTGGATCCGTCGTGCACCGATCCTTCGCTGGCGCCCAAGCTCCACGATCTGTATCTCGGTCGGCTGCCGGTGAATTCGGCCGCCGAGGCGGCGAGCGTCGTGCAGAAGCTGGTGAACTACGAGAACGTCAGCCCCGCCGACGCGTGGCGACGGCGCATCCTGCTGAGCGCGGACGATGAGTTCTCCGGGGAAAACCTGTTCGGCGGTGGAGCGACGCCCGGTTACTGCCAGCGCAACTACGAGGCCCGCTTCCGCCTGCTCAACGAGACCATCCAGTCGGTCATCCTCAACGAAGCGGGGTTGCGCCGGAGCGAGGTCGAGCTGTTCAACGAGCAGGACTACATCACCGACACCGGGAATCTCACGGTTTCACTGCCGTGCCCGTCGTGCGAGCCCGACACCTGCCGTGTCGACCGCAACCAGACCATCTCGAACGCGCGCTCGAACGTGACGCCACGGCTTTTCACGCGCCTGAACTCCGGGCGGCTGTGGTGGAACTTCCAGGGCCATGCCAACGAGTCCGTGCTTTCGCACGAGTCGTTCTATCAGAACGACCCCGCCACCAATGACAACACCCTCTACGCGAACAAGGACGTTCCATTCCTGTTCTCGGCGTTCTCGTGCCACTCGAACAATTTCGGACGCTACTACGAACGGCTCAATCAGCTGACTCCTCTGGCATCGCTCGGGGAGCGCATGGTCACGGTGCCGTACGACCGTGGTGGCGCGATCGCCTCGTGGGCTTCGGTGGGCTACGAGATCATTCCGAGCAACGGGGTGAGCCACATCAACGTGGAGTTCGCGCGCGCCATGTTCTCGAAGCCGCCGCGCGACCCCGACCTGTCGGATCGCGGATCGCGCGTGGTGCTGGGCGAGGCGATCGCGCTGGCGCTGGTGCGCTGGGAGCCGCAGGTGCGCGGCGATCCTCTGCAGCGTTCGGTGGGGATGTCCTACGCATTGCTCGGCGACCCGGCGACGCGGCTCTCGATCGGCGCGCCGCAGGCGCTGGTCACCGCCAACGGCGACACGGTCACCGACAACCTGCCGGTGCGGCTGCACACGCTCGGCGACACGCTGCGCCTCGAGGCCGACCTGGTCTCGAACCAGAAGATCGATACGCTGTGGATCGACCGCTCGATCGACGGCGGCCCGGCGGTCGCGATCCCGGCCACCGACTACACCGTGACTCCGGCGTTCCCCGACACCGGGGCGAGCGGCAACGGCGGACGCCGCTACCATATCGTCTACCGCACCACGCTGCTGCCGAGCTCCTACCGGTTCACGTTCCACACCATCGATCGCGACGGCGTCCCCGGGGTGTTCAATGCGGTCTTCCAGTTCCAGACCGTGCTCCGGGTGGATGGCACGCCGATCAACGACGGCGATGCGGTGGCGCCGAGCGCGAACCTGTCGCTGCTGGTGCTCTCTCCGGCTCCGATCAGCCCCAGGGCCGATCTGACCCTGACCATCAACGGCCAGCCCCAGGTGTTCGACACGCTGGCGGTGGCGAGCGACCCTTCGCGCCGCGAGTGGGTGCTCAGCTGGCAGCACCCCGACTATCCAGTCGACACCTACGACGTGCGCCTGACCACCTCGAGCAATACGGTCTCGACCCACAGCTTCAGGGTGGACGTGGGCGGGAACGAGCTGCGCCTTCAGAACGCGCTGGCGTTCCCGAATCCGTTCGAGGACGATCTGGGCACGTTCTTCTCGTTCAACCTGACGAGCGGCACACCTGCCGACGTGCTGATTCGCGTGTACACGGTGAGCGGTCGGCTGATCTACACGACGACGCAGCCCGGGCTGCAGCCGGGCTACCATCAGATCCCCTGGGATGGCCGCGACTCCGACGGCTCGAGACTCGCCAATGGCATCTACGTCTACCGACTGGTCGCGCGCAGCGCAACGGCCTCGGCTTCGCACGAAGGGCGGCTGGTCAAGATTCGCCGCCCGCGCCGCGCCGCGGATGTCGCGACGCCCTAGGCCCGGCTTCGCCGGCCGCGTGCTCTGCATGGCGCTGGTGGCCGCCGCGTGCGCCGCCTCGCTCGCCAGCAGCGCCCCCGCGCCGGTCACTCCGCCGGGCGCGCCGCCTTCTTCAGCCGCAAACGCCCCGACCCGTGCGTCGCACATGATCGCGATCGCCGAGGACGCGCGGCGCGCCGACGGCACCCTCCAGCGCTTCCTGCGCGACCCCGATCCGAAACTCCGCCAGCGCGCCGTGCTCGCGCTCGGACGGCTTCAGGATTCGACCACGGTCGACGCCCTGGTGCCGCTGCTCACCGATCCCGAATTCGACGTGCGGCGCGAAGCGGTGTTCGCACTCGGTCAGATCGGGCATCGCAGCGCGCGTGCGCCGCTCGAGAAGCTGCTGGTGTCGGGCGAGGTCAGGATCGAGGACCTGGCAATCGAGGCGCTCGGCAAGATCGGCGACAAGGCGTCGACCCCGCATCTCACCGTATTCCTCGGCGACGACTCCGCGCTGCTGCGCGGCGAAGCCGCGGTCGCGTTGTGGCGGCTCGCGGATTCGACCGCGGTCGACGCGCTGCTGCGCCACCACGACGACGTCGATCCGGAAGTGCGCTGGCGCGTGCTGTATGCGCTCGAGAAGATCGTGCAGCCGGCGAGGGTCGTACTCCACGCGGCGCTCCACGTCGACGATCCGGAGTGGATCGTGCGCGCACAGGCGGTGCGCACCCTCGGTCGGCAGAAGTCCTCGCGCGGTACGGCCTACGTGGTCCAGAAGCTCGACGATCCCGAAGTGCCGGTGGTGGTGAATGCGATCCGCGCGCTGCAGCTGATCGCGGACTCGACCTCCTCGGCATGCGCCAGAGGGCTGATTCGCGCGCTGGGCCACCCGCACCCGTACGTTCGCGTGACCGCGGCCGGCGCGCTGGCCGATCGATTCACCTGGGCTCAGGTCGACTCGATGACCCGCCGAACTGCGCGCGACTCGCTCACCGCCCATCTCGCGGACCCGGACGCCGCCACCCGCGGCGCGGCCGCGCGCGCGCTGCTCGCACGCGACAGCGACGCCGCATTCGCACGCGTCGCGCCTCTGCTCGACGATCCTTCGATTTACACCCGGGTCGCGGTGCTGAACGGCCTGCGTTCCCTGCACAGGGGAAGCGCCCACGCCGAAGAGCTGCGCCGCCGTCTCTCCCATGATCAGCCACTGTTCGTGCGCATGACCGCGGCCGAAGTGCTGGGCTCCCGCAACGAGCCGGGCACCCGCGCGCTGCTGCGCGCCGGGCTCGCCGACTCGACGCTGCTCTACGTGGCTGCGTGTGCCGCCGCGCTCGCCGAGTCCCGCGACAGCGCCAGCGTTCCGGCGCTGGCCCGCGCCTACGCGGCGCGCGCGGGCGATGCCGATCCCGACGCCAGGATCTCGATCCGGGACGCCCTGCGCGATCTGGCCGGGCGCGCCTACGCCGACAGCGTCGAGCGCGCGCACCCACCGCGAAACACCGCCCCGCCGCCTGAAGTCAACGACATCGAGACGCCGTCCTCCGTGCGTGGGGTGGTGCTGCATACCACCGCGGGCGACATCGAGTGGGAATTCTTCGGGAGTGAGGCGCCGCTGACCGTGAAGAACTTCGTCCGCCTCGCCTCCGAGCGCTACTTCGACGGGCTCGCGATCCATCGCGTGGTGCCGAACTTCGTGATCCAGGATGGCGATCCCACCGGCACCGGCTCGGGCGGCCCCGGCTACACCATCCGCTGCGAGTACAACCGGCTGCGCTACGACACCGGCATGGTCGGCATGGCGCTCTCCGGAAAGGACACCGGCGGCAGCCAGTGGTTCATCACTCACGCTCCCCAGCCGCACCTGAACGGGCGCTACACCATTTTCGCGCGCGTGATCCGCGGCATGGATGTGGTCGGGCGCATCGTGCAGGGCGATCGGGTGAACCAGGTCGAGCTCGTTCGCTGACCCGTGCCGAAGCGCCCCCGACCGATCCCCGCTGATCCGGCGCCGCTTCCGCTTGACCATCCGGCGCTGATCGCAGCCGCCCTGGTCGCGGTCGCATGCATCGTGGTCTCGGTCAGCTTCCGCATCTACGACACCGACATCTGGCAGCACCTCGCGGTCGGGCGCGCGATCTGGACGCTGCATCACGTTCCGACCACGCAGCTCTGGACGTGGCCCACCTACGGCGCGCCCGACGTGAATGCGTCGTGGGGATTCCGCGCGCTGATCTGGCCGGTGTGGCACGCGTGGGGAGTGCCGGGGCTGTTCGCGTGGCGCTGGCTCGCCACGCTCGCCGCGTTCGCGATTCTGTGGGCGACCGCCCGGCGCATGGGCGCGCGCGGATTCACGCCGCTCGTCGTGCTGGTGCTGTGCTCGCTGATCTACCGGCAGCGCTCGCAGGTGCGCCCCGAGACGCTGGTCTCGGTGCTGCTCGCGCTCGAGCTCTGGATCTTGGAGACGCGGCGGCGCGCTCCGGGGTCGGGGAACCCTGGCCCGGATCGGGTGTTCTGGCTGATCCCGATCGCCTGGGGTTGGGCCAACGTCCATATCTCGTACTACGTCGGCATCGTGCTGCTCGTCTTCCACCTGATCGGCACGCGGCCGCTCGGCGCATCGAAGCGTGGGCCGCAGGCGAAGGCGGAGTGGAACGCGTGGCGCCGGCTGCTGCTGGCGAGCGCGCTCGCCGTCGGGGTCTCGTTCGTGAACCCGTGGGGCTGGCGTGCGCTGTGGCAGCCGTTTGAATACTTCTTTCAGTGGCGCCACGAGCCCATCTTCCAGAGCATCGGCGAGCTGAAGCCGGTGGTGTGGTCCAACAATCTGCTCAATGGCCTGCCGCTGATCCTGCTCGCGTGGCCCGCGCTGCTGTTGTGGCGCGCGTCGCGCTTCGGTTTCGATCGAGTCGAGGCGCTCACCCTCGCCTTCTTCGCCGCGATCGCGCTCGGCAGCCAGCGTTTCTTAGGGACCTTCGCGCTGGTCGCGGCGCCCTACCTCGCGCGCGACCTTCACGACGCGTGGCGCACGACGCGCCTGGCCGCCGCGGTGCGCTCACCCTGGGCACGGGCGCTGCTCGCCTCGGCGGCGTGTGTGGCGGTCAGCCTGCCCGAGTGGAAGCGCGCCGACCTGCCGCTCGGGATCGAGATGGAGGACTTCCAGTATCCGATCCGGGCCTGCGACTACATCGAAGCGAACGGCATCCGCGGGCGCAGCTTCAACCAGTTTGCCGCCGGCGGATACATCCTCTACCGCTTCTGGCCCGATCGCACCCGACTTCCGTTCATGGACATTCATCAGGCTGGAACCCGCGAGGATCGCACGCTCTACGCGTACTCGCTCGGCAGTCCGCCGTACTGGCGCGAGCTGGATGCGCGCCACCGGTTCGAGTACGCGGTGCTGTTCCGCCACCAGTTTCCGCGCGAGATCCTGATCGACGTGCTCGACGCCGATTCGACCTGGGCCCACGTGTTCATGGACGATGCGGCCGTGGTGTACGTGCGGCGGGGCGGCGCCTTCCAGTCGCTCATCGCACGCGATGCGTATGCGGTGGTGCCCGGTGGGAACGGAGCGCTCAATGCGCTCGGCGCGGCGTCCGAGAACGACTCCCTCCTGCGCCGGCGGGTGAGGGCAGAGCTCGAGCGCGCGATCGAGGGCTCCCCGTGGCACTCGCGCTCCGCGAGCCTGCTCGCGAACGTGACGCTGATCGAACATCGCCCCGAGGAAGCGTCCGACCTGTTGCGTGAGGCACTGCGCGTCGATCCGCTCACGCCCAGGGCGCGGGAACGGCTGGGCATGATCGCGCTGGATGCCGGGCGGCCGCGCGATGCGCTCGGCCTGTTCGAGAAGGAGCGCCGCGTGGTCGGTCGTTCGGTGAGCCTCGAGCTGTTGACCGCCGCCGCGTGGCGTGCGCTCGGAGACTTGGGCCGCGCACGCACCGCATACCGCGAGGCGCTGCGACTCGATCCCGCGAACCAGACGGCGCGCGATTCGCTCGCCGCCTTCGGGGGGACGCCATGAGCCCGCCGAACGCGGGCGACCGCACACGCGGCGAGCGTGGCGAGCGCACGCGCCCCGCGCGTCCCGCGAGCGCTCCAACCTCGCGTAGCGCGGCCGGCACGCTGCGGCACGAACGCGCGATCGTCGCCGCGCTGCTCGCGCTCCACCTCGGGATCGTGGTGTGGGGCGTGGCGCGAAACTCGGTCATGTTCGATGAGAACTTCCATCTGCCGGCAGGAATCGCGATCGTGGCCCGGCGCGATTTCAGCGTCTCGGTCGCGCAGCCGCCGCTGGTCAAGACCGCATGCGCGCTCGCGGCGCTCGCGGCCGGCGCCCGCGTGCCGCCCGCTCACGCGCTGCCGCCCAATGCCGAGTACGCCGCGGGCGAAGACTTCCAGCACGCCAACCGCGACCGCTACGTGCGCGTGTTCACTGCCGCGCGCTTGGTGGTCGCCGCGCTCTCAGGTCTGCTCGGGTTGCTGGTGTGGCGCTGGGCGCGCCGCCTTTACGGTCCGCACGGGGCGGCGCTCGCGCTCGCGGCCTACGCGTTCTCGCCCGAAGCCCTGGCTCACGCCGGCGTGGTTGGCATGGACCTCGCGACCGCGCTCGGATTCACCGCTTCGCTGTACGCGTTCTGGCGCTTCGCGCGCGGCGGCGCCTGGGGCTGGCTGGCGTGCACCGCGCTCGCGCTCGGGCTCAGCCTGCTGACGCGCTTCAGCGCGGTCCAGCTCGCGCCCGCGTTCCTGGCTCTGGCCGCGCTCGGCGCGGCGAGGGGACGGCTGCGCTCACCGGGACGGGTGTGGCTCGGGCTCGCGCTCCTGCCCTTCACCTCGCTGCTCATGCTCAACGCCGGATACCTGTTCCAGACCTCGCTCGCCCCGCTGTCGAGCTGGCACTTCAGGTCCGATTCGTTTCAGAGCCTGGCCCGCGCCTGGCCTGCACTGCGCCTGCCGTTGCCGGACCCGTGCATCGCGGGCTTCGACTACATCTCGAGCCTTCAAGCCCAGGGCGCGCTCCGCACCTTCCTGCTCGGCAGGGTGAGCGAGCACAGCCACTGGTACTACATGCCGTTCGCGCTGCTCATCAAGTGGCCGCTCGGATTCCTCGGGCTGCTCGGGGCCCGCGCCGCTTTCGACGTCTGGCTCGGGCGGGGCGCAACGCGCGACCGGATCGCGCGCCCACGCCGAGCCTGGCACGAGCGCTTCCTGCTGATCCCGGCCGCAGTGCTGCTCATCGTCGCGATGTTCTTCGCGCATCTCGACGTCGGGATTCGCTACCTGCTCCCGATCGTTCCCCTGCTGTGCGTGTGGATCGGAGGCCTGCTGGCGCATCCCGCGCGCGTGGCGGCCGCGCGCCGCGCCCCGCTCCGCCGCTGGCGGCGCTTCGCGCTCGCGCTGGCGCTGCTGATGGCGGCCGAGACCCTGAGCGCCGCGCCTTACGAGCTCTCGTTCTTCAACCGGCTCGCCGGCGCGCACCCGGATCGGTTGATCAACGACTCGAATGTGGACTGGGGACAGGGACTGATCGCCCTGCGTGACGAGCTGCGGCGTCGCGGCATCGACCACATCCAGCTCGTGTATCACGGCACTACCGACCCCGCGCTCTACGGCATCGATTACGAGGCCTATCTGGGCGGCGTCCCCTCGCCCGACAGCGACTGGCTCGCGGTGAGCAGCTATTACCTGGTGGGCCTGCCCCAGCGCATGATCACGCCTCAGGGACGCACCGATGCGCTCATGCGCTTCGAGCTGCGCGACCTCTGGGACCGACCTGCGGCCGCGCACCTTGCCGGGAGCATCTACCTCTACCGCATGCGCTAGGTGCGCCGGCCCGCGCGCGTCATGTGAGAACGCCGCGGACCGATCGTCCGCGGCGTCCCATTCCCATCGTGCGCCGAACCCGACGCGCGGTCTTCTCTACTTCGCCACCTCCTGCTTCGCGGTGACCATCATGCGAACCTTCGCGTACTGAGCCGGGGTCAGAATCTTGTTCTTGATCAGATCGACCTTCGACTTGTACGGCCGGCCAGCGATGATCCTGTCCGCGGTGTCTTCACCGATCCCGGGCAGCCTGGCGAGGTCCTCCTTGGACGCGGTGTTGAGGTCGACGCGGCTCCTGGCCACCATGTGCGACTTGGTGCTGACCCTGGTAGTGCCCGAGGCGTTGGTGGTTGCCCCACTCGGAGCGACCTGTGCCGACCTGGTGACGGACGTAGTCGTCTTGGCCGCGGGCGTTGCCGCCTTGGCCGGTGCCGGAGCGGTGGTCCCGCTCTGGGCCGCTGACATCCATGCGGTCAGGGCCAGCGCGAGCACACCGAGCATGAGACTGGACCGATGAACCTTCATGACGAACCTCTCCATGAGGGCCTGGGTTTCCACGCCGCCGTGCCCTCGGGGCGGTCGGCGTGCGAGCGGCCAGACGGCGGCTCGAGTGAAACGGGAACCGGAACGCCGCACGCCCAATCGGCCAGGCGTGCGAGAACGCGCGTGTCGGCGATGGGGTGGCAGGCGATCGGTAATGTGGGAGGGACGAGAGCCGCGCGCCGAGGAGTGAAGGGGCGCTGCGGGCATTGCGTAGCGGAAGCGTCGGTCGGTCCGGCGCGTGGAGGCGCCCGACCCGCAAGCGTGAGACTCATCCCCGGCGAGTAGTCGAGATCAGCAAACGAGAGCGCGCCCTCGAGCCTCGGCGCGGCGCAATCCGCCGCGAGCATCGAATGTACGCTCGTGCCGAAGCGTGCGGTCGAGCCCGGCGCGTGGCGCAGGGTGTGGAGCGTCGACGGCAGCGCGGCCTTGCGGTCGGAGTGATGCGCCGGCGCGCTCGGCGGCACGACCGGACGCGGCGTGGTGGGAGCATTCGCAAGGCTGGCGTGTCGCACGAGATGCGCGTGGTGTGCCGTGTGCTGTACATGCGCGCGAGGTCTCGAGTGCGCCGCGGTGTGCACGGCGGGCGCAGCGTTCGGCGAGCAGGCGTGCGCGGCCGAAGTACACAACGCGAGCGCGGCTCCGATCAGGGCGGCACAACGAACAAAGGTTGCGATGCGCTTCATGTGATCCTTGGCTCCTGGTCCAGGCGACCCCGCGAGGATCGACCTTCGGGCGCTGAGTACTACACCATCGGGTCCCCGCAGTTTCAAGGCCCGCGTGATTCCCTTGAGGGGGCAGGAGGACGCGGCCGCAGCCTCTACACGAGATGGTCAATTCTCGCAGCGGCGGGACTCGTGAAGCGATCTCGTCGGTGCCTGCGCCACGCGCCCTGACCCGAATGCTGCTCGCCGATGACTCGCTTCGAAAGGATCTGGAAGAATCGGGCAATGATTCCGCCTTCACGGCGCAAGAACCCCGATCCACTGCACCGATCGATGACAGTCGTGGGGGATCCGCCAACCAACTGGGTGTTGTGGCCATCCGTCAAAAGATGCGTCGGACGCAGTAAAACCGACCCCAAACGCATCCGAAGGGGTACAATCAATGCGCCTCCTTTGAGGAGGATTTGTGCTCACTTCAGGACCTGAGGACCACTGGATGCGCCTGACCCGTTGCCCCGTCGCTCTCCTCATCGCGAATCTGGCCGCGATTGCGATGGTTCCGGCATTGGCTGGCGCTCAGTCGCGCTTCGGGACCCCGGCACCGGTGGTTCTGGCTCCGACCACGGCGCTTCTCACCGCGCCGCCGCTGGCTTCGTTCACGCTCGGTCAGTCGCAGCCACGGGGCTCCAGAGCCGCCCCGTTCCTGCGCGATCATGCCGCCTTCGCGGCCGTGACCTTGACTGCTCTGGCGGCGAGCGCGCGGGCGGACCGCTGGGCCGAGCACCAGCTGCCACGCCAGCAGAACCGGGTCGTCAACAGCCTTTCCATAGCCGGCGAGAAGATGGGCAACCCGGCCTACGTGGCTCCGCTGCTGATGGCCGGGTACGCGCTCGGGCGATTCCGCCGGGATACGCAGCTGAGCGGCGCTTCGCTGCGGGTGGCCGGCGCGGTCGGCGGCGCGGTCGTGCTCTCGGAGGGCGTCAAGTTCGCGGTCGGCCGTGCGCGGCCGTCCGAGTCGCCGGGCGACCCCGACAATTTCGCTCCGCTTCGCGGCAACAATTCATTCCCGTCCGGCCATACCACAATCGCGTTCGCGCTCGCCTCGGCCATCGACGCCGAGACCGACCGGCGCTGGGTGCCGTGGGTCGTGTATCCCGCCGCGACGCTCACCGCGTGGTCGCGCATCCAGGATAGCAAGCACTGGATGAGCGACGTCGTGGGCGGCGCCGCGCTCGGCCTGTGGGCAGGCAGGCGCATCGATCAGTTCGAGCGCGATCGGCTGGGTTCGCTCTCGCGCGTCAAGCTGGTGGTCAAGGGCTCGCGGCGCAGCGTTCGCGCCGGACTCAGGATGCGCTTCTAGCACACGACCGTCCCGCGGCCCGTCGCGCGCCTGCGCGGCGTTAGCCCTGGCTCGCGCGCCGCAGCGGATCTCGAGACGGCAGCGGCTGCCAGCCCGGAAGCCTCAGCACCATGCGCGCGCCGCCCAGATCCGAACTCTCGACCATCACATCGCCGCCATGGGCGCGGGCCACGCGCCGCAGCAGTGCGAGGCCGAGGCCGAACCCGGGCCCGCGCGCGCGCGCTTCGGCGCTGCGATAGAACGGATCGAAGATCCGCTCGCGCTCCCCGGCAGGGATGCCGGGGCCGCCATCCTCGACGCTCAGCCACGCGCCGTCCGCCTTCCCGCCCATGCGGATGCGAATCGGCGATCCCGCGTCGGAGAACTTGAGCGCATTCTCGATCAGGTTCTGCACTGCCGAGCCGAGCAGCGCGAGATGCCCGTTCACCATCAGCTCGTCGGGGGCCTCGAGGATGAGGTCCTGGATCCGGTCGGGCTGCAACGCCAGCCCGTCGCGCACGCGATCGCGCGCCAGATCGGCGAGATTGACCGGCTCGAAGCCGACCGCCGCGCCGCCCGCGCCGGCGCGTCTCAGCAGGAGCAGCGCCTCCACCAGCTCGCGCATGGTCGCGGCCTGTCGCGCGGCGCGCGCCAGCCCGGCGCGGGCGCGCTCGCCGGTCGCCGGATCGGCCAGCGCCATCTCGATCTCGCCCGAGATCGCGGTGAGCGGCGTGCGCAGTTCGTGCGAAGCGTCCGAGGTGAAACGGCGCTCGTTGTCGAGCAGGTCGTCGAGACGCACCAGCAGGCGGTCGAACGATTCGCGCAGCCGATCCAGCTCGGACACTCCGCTGGGGTCGCCGAGCGAGCGCACGCCGTGGTCGACCGACGCGTTGCGGGCGCGCCTCTCCATCGCCTCGAGCGGACGCAGCGCGCGCCGTGCGAACCAGCGGCTGACGCCGAGCACGAGCAGGAGCAGTGGCACCGCGCACAGCAGGAGCGAGCGCGCGAGCACGGTCAGGCTCGCATCGCGCGATGCGGTCGAAACCGAGGTCACTACAGTGAGGCCGCCCGCCGAAGTCGTCGAGTCGCGATGCCGCGCCACGAGGCGCGCCGGCTTGCCGCCGCTCCCCGAGCCGGTGGGGTGCGAGGCGGTGGAGGCGAGCAGCCGTCCGCTTCGGTCGAAGATGTCGATCTCGACCTCGACCGGAATCTCCTCGGCCAGGGTCTCGCGCGCGGCGCGCGCGAGGTCGTGGAAGGTTGCCTGCTCGAGGTCCACGCTGAGCGCGATGCGATCCGCGGTCTCCTTGAGCAGCTGCGACTCGCGCTTGTGCAGCGTCAGGTTGGTGAGCCACAGCGACGATGCCGCGAAGACCAGCACGATCGCGAGCGCGAACGCCTGCTGCAGAAGCGTGATGCGCCCGACCAGGGATCTCATGGGGCCGGCGGCTCGAGCGCGTAGCCGACACCGCGCAGCGTGCGCAGGCACTCGGTGCCGTCGTCGGTGGTGAGCTTGCGCCGGATCCGGCTCACGATCACATCCAGGCTCTCGGAGGCGCGCGGTCCCGCGTCGCCCCACGCGGATTCGAGCAGCTCGTGTCGCGGGACCACCCGCCCGCGCCGCGCCGCCAGCAGCTCGAGCACGGTCCATTCCCGCGCGGTGAGCGGCACCTCGGACCCGTCGCGCATCACGCGCCGGCTCGCGAAGTCGAGCACCATCCCTGGCCATTCGAGGCGCGCGGGCGGCGTCGCGCCCTGGCGCCGCCCGAGCGCGCGCAGCCGCGCGTGCAGCTCGGCGAGCGCGAACGGCTTCTTGAGGTAGTCGTCGGCGCCGGCGTCGAGCCCGGCCACCCGATCGGTCACCTCGGCGCGCGCGGTCAGGAACAGGATCGGGGTGGTGTTTCCCAGCTCTCGCAGCTCGCGGCACAGGTCGAGGCCGCTGCCGTCGGGAAGCTCGATGTCGATCACGATGACATCGAAGATCCCGTCGTTCGCGGCCTTGAGGCCGGTCGCGCGGCGTGCGGCGGTCACCAGCGTGTGGCCGGCCGATGCGAGCGAATGCTCGAGCAGCTCGCGCGTGGGCGCACTGTCTTCCACCACCAGGACATGCATGACGAGTTTCACTCCCCGAGCGGCACGCTCGCGCGTTGCGGTCCGATGCGCTGCGGCGCAGGTCCCGGCTCGAGGCCGCCGGTGTGCGCGAGCAGCGCGGGCAGCACGAACAGGACCAGCGGGGCCGAGTTGAGGAAGCCGCCCACCACCGCGATCGCGAGCGGTTTTAGCAGCGCGCTGCCCGAGCCGACGCCCAGCGCCAGAGGAGCGAGCGCGGCGATTCCCGCGACCGTGGTCATCAGCACTGGCCGGGTGCGGCGCCGCGCGGCAGCCACCGCCGCATCGCCCGGGGTCGCCCCGTGCCTCAATCCCTCGAGGTATTCGGCCACCACAAAGTACGCGTTTTCCGCGACGATTCCGACCAGCATGATCGCGCCGACGTAGCTCGAGATGTTGAGCGTGGCGCCCGAGACTCTCAGTGCGAGGAACACGCCGGCGAGCGAGGCGCCGCACACCAGCAGCACCGAGGCGCTCCGCGTCCACGAACGGAACGAGATCAGCAGGATCAGGAACACCGCCGCGGCCGCTCCGATCAGCACCTGAAGCAGGCCCCGGAAGGAAGACTGCTGCTCGGCGAACAGGCCGCCATACTCGATGTGCATTCCCGGCGGCAGAGCCACGTCGCGGGCGATCAGCGCCTGGATCCCGCGCACCGCCGATCCGATGTCACGTCCCGAGAGCCGCGCGGTCACGTCGCTCATCTCCTGCTGGTTGTCGCGCACGATCTCGGTTTCCCCGGCCGAACGGGTCAGCGTAGCGACGTCGCCGAGGCGGGCCGAGCCGCCGGCCGGGAGCGGAACGCGAAGCTCGGCGAGCCCGGCGAGCTCCTGCGACGCCCGCGCGACCAGGACGCGCACCGGCCAGGCGCGCGCCCCGCGCGGGATCTGACCGGCATCGACGCCGGCGACCGCCGGCTGGACCGCGCGCATCAGATCGTCCGCGCCGAGTCCCGCGAGATGCGCGCCCGGTCCCGGCACCACCGAAAGGCTGGGGCCGCTGACCACGACCCCGTTGCGCACGTCGACCACGCCGTTCACGTGCTCGATGCGCGAGGCGACCTCGAGCGCGCGCTCCTGGAGCAGCGCGCGGTCCTGGCCGAAGATGCGGATCTCGATCGGCTGGGGAGCGGTGGTCAGATCTCCGATCACATCCTCGATCAGATGGCCGAACTCGACCTGGATCGCGGGCTGGGCCGCCTCGACCCGGGCGCGCAGGTCGTCCGCGATCTCGGCGGCGCTGCGCTTGCGCCGGGTGCGCAGCTGCAGCACGTAATCCCCGGTGTTGGGCTCGGTGATGAAGAACCCGAGCTGATCCCCGGTGCGCCGCGACCAGGTCTCGATCTCGGGAGTGATGTCGATCTCGTGATCCACCCGGCGCAGCATCGCGTCGGTCTCGACCAGCGACGTGCCCGGCGGGGTGGCGTAGTCGAGGATCAGCGAGCCCTCGTCCATCTCGGGCAGGAACCCGGTGCCAATCGTGGCGAGCAGCGGAACGCACGCGGCGAGCAGCAGCAGGACGGGCACGAGACCGACCCAGCGATGACGCACCGCCCGGTCGATGAACCGGTCGTACCCCGCGCTCAGGCGATGCGGCCGCGCGGCGCGCCGCGCGCGCGGCCGGGTCAGCATCGGCACCAGCGTCAGGCACAGCAGCAGCGAGCTCGAGAGCATGAGCGTCATCGACAGCGACAGCACGCGGAAGAATGCGCCGGTGACTCCATCGAGCCCGGCGAATGGCACGAACACCGCGATCGTGCACAGCGTCGAGCCGAGCAGCGAGGGAAAGATCTCGGCCATGGCCGCCGGCACGTCGACGCCGTTGATCTGATCCGCCGCGCGGTGCGCGAGATGCTCGACCACAACGATGGCGTCGTCCAGCACCAGCCCGACCGCCGCCGCGATCCCGCCGAGCGTCATCATGTTCAGGCTCTGGTGCGTGATCGAGAGGCCGAGCAGGGTCAGCGCGATGCTGCCGGGCAGCACCGCCGCTCCAGCGAGCCCCAGGCGCAGGCTGCCGAGGAACAGCGCGACTACCAGGATCGCGATCAGCCCTCCGACCAGCAGGCTGTCACGCACGCTGTCGATCGACGAGCGCACCAGATGGGACTGGTCGTAGAAGACTTCCATCGCGACCCCGCGCGGAATCACTTCCTTGTGGATGGCGAACCAGTTGGCGACCGCCACCCCGACCCCGAGCGTGCTCGCGTCGGGCCGGCGCAGCACGTTGACCAGCACCGCATCGCCGCCGTGCGCGACGTGCCGCGTGAATTCGGGCGCCTCATCCAGCGTCACCCTGCCGAGTGCCTTCAGCGGCACCGGCGAGCCCCTGGGCGTCGGGATCGGCAGGTTCTCGAGCGCGGTCAGGTCGGCGGGCCGCGCATCGATCAGTCCGAGGTAGAGCTGGTGGTTGGCCTCGAGCAGCCCCACCGATTCGAGCACACCCGAAGCGCGGATCACGTCCGCGACCGCGGTGGCATCGAGTCCGCGCGCCTGGAGCGCGGCGGGATCGAGCGTCACCCGCGCCTCGGGGCGGCGCCCGCCCTGGATCACGACATCGGAGACGCCGGGCAGGCACGCCAGCTCCGGCTGCAGGATCAACTCGGCCAGATCACGCAGCTCGACCAGGCGGTGCGTGCGCGAGGTGAGCGAGAGTCCGAGGATCGGGAACTGCGCCGGGCTCATCAGCCGCGCTTCGACCGCGGCGCCGGCCGGCAGGTCGCCACGCACCGCGTCGAGCCGGGCCTGCACGCGCTGGAGCATGAGATTCATGTCCACGTTCCAAGCGCCGTCGAGATGGATCTCGGTCGAGCCGCGACTGGTGGTCGAACGGATCTCGCGCACGTCGGGCACGCGCCTGAGCGACGCTTCGAGCGGGCGGGTGACCATGCGCAGCATCTCTTCCGCGGGCCGTTCGCCGGCGTCCGCGATCACCGAGATGCGCGGGAAGGTGACCTCGGGCAGGATGCCCGCCGGAAGGTGGGTCAGGGCGAGGAACCCCAGCGCGCCGAGCACCGCCAGCGCCGCGAGCCATGCGCGGCGCTGTACCCGCACTCCGCGGAAGAAGCCGATCACGGAGTCACGCGCACGCGAGTGCTGTCGGGAAGACCACGCTGGCCCTGCACCACCAGGCGCGTGCCCGGCGCCAGCGCCGGCGCCTTGAGCTCGCGCCAGCCGTCGGACAGCACCCCGATCTCGGCTTGGACCCAGTGCGCGCGGTTGTCCCGGTCCACGACCGCGATGCGCCGGATGCCAGTCAGGTCATCCTCGACCAGCGCCGAGTCGGGGATCGCCCGCGAGCGGCGAGGGGTGCCGACTTCGATCGACGCGGTGCCGAACTGGTTGATCTGGATTCCGGCCTGGCTCGCCGAGGGCGTGAGCATCACCAGCGTGCTCGGATCTCCCTCGGTGCCGATCGGCAACACGCGCTGAACGCTGACCGCATGGCGCAGGCCGTCGGCATCCACCACCACGCCGATCTGTCCGCCGTGCACCTTCGGCGCCTCGAGTGGCGAGACCTTCGCCTGGAACACGACCGCGCCCTGCGGAACGATGGTCAGGATCTCCGACGCCTGGGCGACCTCGGTGCCCGCGGCGACCGAGACCTTGGAGACCACGCCGCCCCGGGCGGCGACCAGCGGCACCCGGACCCGGTCACGCTGGGCGAGAGCGCTCGCGCGCGCGGCCTCGGCGCGCGCGGCCGGATCGCGCGCCTCGCGCACCATGAGCTCGGCGCCGCGCAGCGCCGCGCGCGACTCGCGGGTCTCGAGTCGCGCCAGGGTGCGGCCGGCCTCGACCCGATCGCCCAGCCGCACGTTCAGCTCCTCGACCACCGCGTCGAATGGCGCATTCACGATCAGGTCGCCGTTCGAGCGCCAGTCGCCCGGAGCCTCGATCCGGTCCACGAACGCCTGGATCGTGACCGAGCCGAGCACCACATCCACCACCGGATCGGCGGCGGTCGGGTCTGAGGGAGCGTGCGTGCAGCCGGCGCATAGCACGGCCGCAAGCGCGACCGCGATCCGCATGCCTCTCGAGATCATCGCAGAGCCTCCGCTTCGAAACGTGCCGCGCGCACCTCGGCGCGCGCCCCGGTGAGACGATCGAGCGTGTCGTCCAGCACGCGCTGCGCATCGAGCCACTCGAGCAGCGTGCCGACGCCGCCCACATACAGGCTTTCGCGGCGCAGCGTGTTCTCCTCGGCCGCGTTCAGCGTGGCCTCGGCGGCGGCGAACCGGGCGGCAGCGGCGCGCCAGCGCGCGAGCACGTCGCGCACCGCGCGGCGCGCGTCGGCGAGCGCGAGATCGTGCCGCACCCGCGCCGCATCCAGCGCCGCACGCCGGGCATTTCGCGCGGACCCCAGGGTCGGGTCGGCGAGCGGAGCCTTGAAGTCGATCGCCAGCTCCGCGCCCGCGTCACGGCGAAGACGGTCGGCGAAGCTGGCGCCGGGATTCTGGGCGCGGAGGTCCTCGGGGACGAGCGTGGTGGTGTTGGTACCGGCGAGGCCGGCATCGGCATGAAGGTCGAGCTGCACCGCGCCGAGTCGCAGCGCTTCCTCGAGCGCGAGGCGTCCCTCGGCCTGGGCCAGCCGCGCACTCTGGATCTCGGGCGCGCGCTCGGCGGCCCGCTCGAGCGCGACCGAGTCGGCCGCGAGGGGGCCTCGCTCGTCGGTCGAATCGGGTCCGCGGACCGCGAACCGATGGTCGGGAGGAAGGCCGATCCAGCGCGCCAGCTCGCGACGAGTTTCCTCGAGCTCCTGCGCGATCTGGCTGCTCGTCGCGGCCACGCTCTCGCGTTCGAGGTTCAGGCGCAGCTCATCGTCGCGCGAGCGCACTCCGGCCCGCACTCCGGCGGCGGTGCGCAGCGCGAACCGGCTCAGGCGCTCGATCACGCCCTGTGCGGTGCGCTGGCGCTCTTCCAGGCTCAGCAGCGTGACCGCCAGCTGCGCGGCGCTGCGCGCCGCATCGCGCCGGCTGCGCGCCAGCTCGTTGAGCGCGGTGGTGTCGCCGAGCATCGCCCGCGCACGCGCGCGCCGGCGTGCGCCTCCGTCCAGCAGCGGCCAGTCCACGATCGGGCCGAGCCGATACTCGCCGAGATTGGTGATCGCGGGATCGTACCAGCCGCGCGGCGCGATCAGCGCGCGGGCCCCGAGCGACAGTGCGGGGCGTCGGTTACGCGCGGCGGCCGAAGCTTCGAATGCGGCGGCCGCGCGATCCGAGGCCGCAGCGCGCACCTCGGGCGCAAGCTCGCGCGCCAGCTGCATGCAGCGCTCGATCGAGAGCGAATCGATCGGAGGGAAGGCGCGGGTCCGCGCGTCGGCCGCGGCCTCCTCGCGTGCCCCCGCGTCGGCCGGGGCCTCGTCCTGCGCCCCTGCGGTGGGGGACGCGGGTGAAGGCGCTTCGAGACCCGCGGCTGCGGGCTTCACCGGCGCGTACGCGGCGATGAACGCGAGCGCCAGTGCGCCCACCGGCGCTGCGAGGCGCTTCACGATTTCAATGCCTTCTCGACGACGTCCACGAGGTCCAGCAGCCGCTTCGCGGGGCGCGCGTCGCCTGAAGAGGAAACCGGGGTGGCGAGCGCGGCTGTGGTGGCGGTCCGGAACTGGCGGGCGAGCGCCCGCTTGTGCTGCGCGGTGAGGTGGCTCTCGACCAGGTCGAGCGCGCGCTGCGTGCCATCCGGCCAGCGCACCGCCGCGCCGTGGGCGCGCAGCCACGCCGCCAGACCGACCAGGTCCAGCCGCATCAGCGCATCGTCGAGGCCTTTGCTTCCCGGCGCGAACGAGCGCTCCGACAGCTCCCACGCGGCACGCGCCGCGTTCATCGAACGCCCGCCACGCGCCTCGGCGGTGACGCGCGCGATCAGCGAATCGCCGGCCGCAACGAAGGCCAGCTCCTTCGCGTGATCCTTCCACCACGATTCGGCTCGGAGCGCCGCGGGCAGTGCGCGCTCCGGATGACCGTCGATGTTCGCCTCGGTAACGCCTTCGAGGCGCTCGCGAAGCTCGAATGCGGGATTGGCCGCGGCGTGCGCGGGGTGGCCGGACGAGACCGGCGCGGGTGCCGGCACCGCGGACCCGGCGAGGGCCAGCAGTGCGAGCGCGGCGGCGAGAGGCGTGAAAACGGGATTGGCGCGCATTCGAGTCGTCTCCTGTGGGTTGTTGAGATGCGGAGTCGTCGAATCTTCGGCGCGACATCTGAACGGAGTCTGAACGCCTGTCCGGCGCCTCGCCCCGACGGCATCGGGGCCGGGCTCTACCCCGCGAGGGCCCGCAGGTACTCCTCGATCACGGCGCGCAGGCGCACCGCGGCCCGATCCGCCACTTCGGTGACGTCCCGGTGGGTGAGCGGCGTGTCCGAGAGGCCGGTTGCGCGGTTTGTAATGCACGAGAGACTTGCGCAGGCGCAACCCAGTTCCGCGGCCACCGTCACCTCGTGCACCGTGCTCATGCAGGCAACGTCCGCGCCCAGCGCGAAGGCCATCCGCACTTCGGCGGCGGTTTCGTAGCTCGGGCCGTGTCCGCCCATGAGCGTGCCGCGATGCAGGGCCACGCCGGCGCGCAGCGCCGCGGCCACCAGCGCCTGGCGCAGCTCGGGGTCGTAGTCGCTCGCGACCCGGCGCCCGGCGCGCCGCTCGACCAGCTCGGCCGGGGTGAACAGGCCGCGCCGTCCGATGAAGTTGATGTGGTCGACCGCCACCATCAGGTCGGCGGGCGCGTACTCCGGATTGAGCGCGCCGACCGCGTTGGTGAAGATCATGGTCCGTGCGCCGAGCGCGTGCATCACGCGCAGCCCGAAGGTGACGCGATCCAGCGTGTAGCCCTCGTAGCGGTGGCTGCGCCCGGCGAGCGCCACCACCGGAACTCCGCCCAGGTGCCCGAGCGCGAGGCGTCCGGCGTGACCGCTCACGGTGGAGCGCGGCCAGTGCGGCAGCGTGCCGGTCGGAAAAGTCTCGGGCCCCTCGAGCGCATCCACCACGCCGCCGAGTCCGGATCCGAGCGTGAGCGCGACCCTGGGCACGAGCATCGAGTTCGCGCGCACCGCCGCCACTGCCTCATCGACGCGGCGCGCGAGGTCGTGGGTGGGCAGGTCGGGTGTCACGCTCATGCGTGGTGCTCCGGATCGTAGGGCACGCCGATCGCGCGCGGCGCGACCGCGCGTCCGATGAAGCCGGCGAGGGCGAGCATGGTGACGAGGTAGGGCAGCATCTGCAACAGCTCGTTCGGGAACGCGGAGCCCTGAAGCGTGATCTGCATCGCCTCGGCCGCGCCGAACAGCAGGCACGCCGCCGCCGCGCCGAGCGGAGACCACTTGCCGACGATCATCGCCGCAATCGCGATGTAGCCCCGGCCGCCGGTCATCCCGTCGGTGAAGCTGTGTTGCTCGCTCGCCAGCCACGCGCCGGCCAGCCCCGCCATCGCTCCGGAAAGCAGCACGCCGCGGGTGCGATACCAGACCACCGAGAGCCCAAGCGCGGCTCCGGCTTCGGGGCGCTCGCCCATCACGCGCAGGCGCAGCCCGAACACCGAGCGGAACATCAGCCATTGCGCGCCCAGGGTAAGGAGCACCGCGAGCAGCACCATGGGCTGCGCCAGCACCGGACCCAGCGCCGGCAGGTGCTCGATCCCGGCCAGCGGCAGGTCGGGTAGCCCGACCACGCGGCTCGAATTGGAAGAGGAGTGAAACACCTGGAGCAGCACGAACTTGGTGAGCCCTAAGGCGAGCAGGTTGATGCCGAGCCCGCTCGTGATCTGGTCGGCACCGAGCCCGATCGTGACTCCGGCGTGCACCAGCGCGGTCAGCGTGCCCGCGAGCACCGCGCACGCGAGCCCGATCCACGGATCGCCGCTCGCGTAGGCGCCGAGCGTGTAGGCGAGCGCGCCGTTCAGCATCATGCCTTCGAGCCCGATGTTGATCACGCCGCCGCGCTCGCTCAGGCTCGCGCCGACCGCGGCGAAGGTGTAGGGCACGCTGATGCGCAGCGTTGCGGCGATGAACAGCAGCAGCGGGCTCATCCGTGCTTCCTCGCAATCCGCTCGAACACCTGTTGCGCGCCAATGGTGAGCAGGATGACCAGCGCCTGCAGCACCTCGACCAGCTCGCGCGGCACGCGCTGGTTGATGACCAGCCCGCCGTACGAGAGCGCGCCGAAAAACAGCGCGGCGATGAGCACGCCCACCGGATGGTTGCGTCCGAGCAGCGCGACCGCAATTCCGAGGTATCCCGAGCCGCCCGAGAATCCGAGCTCGAACCAGTGCTTGTAGCCAAGCACGAAATTGACCCCGCCCAGACCCGCCACCGCGCCCGAGAGCGTCATCGCCACCACCTGGGTGCGTCCGATCGAAACCCCGCCGTACTCCGCGGCCGGCGCGTTCAGCCCGACCGCGCGCAGCTCGTAGCCGAGTCGGGTGCGGAACAGCAGCACGCCGACCGCGACCGCCAGGATCCCGGCGACCAATAGCGAAAAGTTCGCGGGCGAGCCGCGCAGCGCCGGCCAGAGGATGTCGAGGCGCGGCAACGCGGCCGCCGGCGCGATCTCGGCGGTGCGCACCGTGGCGTGCTCGAACAGCGAGTGCCCCGCGTAGGAAACCATCGCCACCGCGATGAAGTTGAGCATGATGGTGTTGATCACCTCATGCGCGCCGAAGCGGGCCTTGAGCACGCCCGGGATGGCGCCCCACACGCCGCCCGCCAGCGCGGCCGCGGCCAGCGCGGCCGGCAGGAGCAGAAACGCGGGCGCGCCGCTCATCGCGATCCCGGCGAGCGCGGCGGCGAAGCCGCCGAGATAGAGCTGGCCCTCGACCCCGATGTTGAACAGTCCGGCGCGGAAGCCGAGCGCGACCGCGAGCCCGGTGAACATGAGCGGTGTGGCCTTGAACAGCGTCTGTCCGATTCCGTACCCGGTGCCGAGACTCTCGCGCAGCATGAGCGCGTAGATCTCGAGCGGATGCTCGCCGATCGCGAGGATGAAGACCGCGCCGACGCCCAGCGCGAGCGTGACCGCGGCCAGCGGTGCGCCGAGCGTGATCCACGCGGCCGCGCCGCGGCGCGAGGCGGCGCCCGCAACCGGCGCCTGCGCGACCCCCGGCGCCGCGCTCACGCGTGCGCTCCGGCGTCGGCGCGGCCGGTCATGTACAGGCCGAGCACGCGCTCATCGGTGCGCGATGGCAGCGTCTCGTGAACCAACCGGCCCTCGTACATCACGAACACGCGGTCGGAGAGCGCGAGGATCTCACTGAGCTCGGAGGAGACCAGCAGCACCGCGCGCCCCGCGTCGCGCTCGGCCAGCAGCCGGCCGTGGATGAACGCGACCGCGCCCAGGTCCACGCCGCGGGTCGGGTGCGCTGCCAGCAGAACCTGGGCGCCGCGCGTCAGCTCGCGCGCCGCGATCAGCTTCTGCTGATTGCCGCCCGACAGCGCGCCGGCGCGCGCCGCGGGATCGGGCGGGCGCACGTCGTACTCGCCGAGCAGGCGCGTTGCGCGGCGCGCGAGCCGGGATGGGATAAGCATCGGGCCCGGCCCGAGCTCGGGAAGGCGATGGAGCCCGAGCACCAGGTTCTCGGCCAGCGTCATCGGGGGAACCAGCCCGCGATGCAGCCGGTCGCTCGGAATGTGCGCGAGCCCGGCCTCGAAGTGCTCGCGCGCCGATCTGCCGGAGACCGCGCGCGAGGCGATGCGGATCGTGCCGCGGTCGGGGGCGTGGAGGCCGGCCAGACATTCGATCAGCTGGTGCTGGCCGTTGCCCTCGACCCCGGCGATACCGACGATTTCCCCGGCGCCGACATGGAAGGTCACCCCGCGCACCGCGGGCAGGCCGCGCGAATCGCGCACCGCGAGGTCGCGCACCTCGAGCAGCGGAATCGCCGCATCGCGCGTGGCGCGTGGCGCGAGCGGCGGGATCGGCCGGCCCACCATCAGCTCGGCGATGCGCTCGATGCTCAGCTCCGAGATCGCGCCGCCGCCCACCACCTCGCCCGCGCGCATCACGGTCACCCGGTCGGCGATCGCCTTCACCTCGGCCAGCTTGTGGGTGATGAGCACGATGGTCACGCCCTGCGCCTGCAGCGCGCGCAGAACCGCGAACAGCTCGTCCACCTCCTGCGGCGTGAGCACCGCGGTGGGCTCGTCCAGGATCAGCACACGCGCCCCGTGATAGAGCGCCTTCAGTATCTCGACCCGCTGCTGTGCGCCCACCGAGAGCCGCGAGACCGGCGAAGCCGGCTCGACCGGAAGGCGGTAGCGCTCGGCGAGCTTGGCCACTTCGCGCTCGGCCTGCTCGCGCCGGTAGCCGGAAAGCGCGCCGTGCGGCTCGCGCCCGAGCGTCACGTTCTCCGCCACGGTGAGCGTGTCCACCAGCAGGAAGTGCTGGTGCACCATGCCGAGCCCGAGCTTCATCGCCGCCGCCGGATCGGGGATCCGCACCGGCCGCCCATCCACCTCGATGGTGCCGGCGTCGGGCTGGAGCAGCCCGTAGAGCACGCGCATCAGCGTGGTCTTGCCCGCGCCGTTCTCACCGACCAGCGCGTGGATCTCGCCACACGCGATCTCGAGGCTGACGTTGCGATTTGCGACGAGCGAGCCGAAGCGACGGGTGATGCCCCGGAGCGAGGCGGCGGGCTGAGCCATGGGGCGCGCAGCGTAGCGGCCGGCCGCGCCACGCGTCCAGCACCGTCGCCGGCGGGAGCCACGCGAGGGGGGCGGCTCCCGAAGGGTTCTCGACTGGGTGTGACTGGCGGGTCTCGGGTACAATCTGTGCGGGTTTCCCGGCCCTGCGGTGTATCACGTTCGAGTGCCGGCCCATCCATCCGCCCATCGACCCGAGAGTGAAGCGTGACCCCTGCCAGACTTCAATCGTCGCTCTGCGCCCTCGCCCTGGTCGCGGGCCTCCTCAGCCGTAGCCCTGCGTCGGCTTCCGGCATCAACCTGTCGTGGAACGATTGCGGGACCTATGGCGTGGGTGGGAAATCCTCGCCCTGCACCGCGAACAGCGGGGTCAACATCATCGTCGGCTCGTTCGTGCCGCCACCAGGGATCAACACGCTGGTGGCGATCGCGGCCACCCTCGATGTGCAGACCAGCTCGCCGGTGCTGCCCAACTGGTGGCAGCTGGACCGGGACAACGGCTGCCGGCCCTCGTCGCTCTCCAGCCAGTTCAACATCCAGACGCTCTCTTCATGCGCCGACTTCTGGCAGGGGCAGGGCCTCGGGATGATGGACTATCGCCGGAGCGACCGCGGCGCCAACCGCGGGTTGCTTCGCCTGGTGTGCGCGATCGATGAGAACGCCGGCCGGTCGGTGGATTCGGGCACGGAGTACTACGCGTTTCAGGTGGTCATCAACAACGCTCGTTCGAGCGGAAGCGACGCGTGCTCGGGATGCATGACTCCCACCTGCATCATTCTCAATTCGATCGAGCTCGATCAGTTCGGCGGCCCCGCGCCGCAAATCCTCACCAATCCGGTCAATCGCAGCATGGTGACCTGGCAGGGCGGCGAGTGTCAGGGAGGAGTGCGCAACCGCACCTTTGGCCAGATCAAGTCGATCTACCGCAACTAGAATCGCGGAGGCGTTCAATGATCTCGAGGCCGCTACAGATCGCGCTGCTGGTTCTCGCCTGCTCCGCCGCGCGCGCGGATGCCTACGGCATCAACATGGCGTGGAACGACTGCGCCTCTTCCGGGGGCACTGTCAACAGGCCCTTCAACTGCGGCATCAACACCGGGCAGGATGTTCTGGTCGGCTCGTTCGTGCTGCCCGTGGCCGCACCTTCCGTGATCAGCCTCGAGGCGACCATTGGGATCATCAACGAGCCGACATTCACGATCTGCGATCCGATCCCGCCCAATCCACAGGGCTGCGTGTATCCACCGCTGCCGTCCTGGTGGCAGCTGCAGACCGGCGGGTGTCGCGCGGGCGCGCTGAGCGTGGCCACCAACTTCCTTCAGCCGCCATTTGGCAGTGGCGTCTGCATGGACTTCTGGCAGAACCAGGCGCTGGGCTTTTCGAACTACGAGTGGAACGTCAACGGGACCGGACAGGCCCGGCTGCGACTGGCGATCGCGATTCCGACCGATCAGGCGGCGTCCCTGGCGGAGGGTCAGGAGTATTACGGGTTCCAGGTGGTGCTGAGGCACACGCGGGCGATCGGCACGGACGCATGCGAGGGATGCTGCACTCCGGTCACGCTGTTCTGCGAACAGATGACGGTCGTGCAGAATTATCCGACGCCCGACATGGTCCTTTCCACGCCCGACCAGCAGAACTGGGTGACCTGGAACAACGGAAACCTCGCGTGCGTGACGCCGACCCGCAATCGCACCTGGGGAGGCATCAAGGCGACGTATCGGTGAGCACGATCGGACCGCTTTGACGTCCGGCGCCCCGTGCGCCGGACGTACTGGATCGGAAGCACATGCCAGCAGGGACGCGGACCACTTTCGCCGGGGAGGTCCCATGAAACTGCGCTTACCCATGCTCATCGCCGGCGTCTCACTCCTCTTCGCGAGCGCCGCGCTCGCCCAGGGCGACCTGCGCCTCGGGTGGAACAACTGCCGGGCCGACGGCGGTCTGCAGAACACGAGCTTCACCTGCGCCACCAACACCGGCAGCGAAATCCTGGTAGGAACCTTCGTGCCGCCCTTCGACCTGCCGGCAGTGATCGGGCTCGAAGCTCTGCTCTACGTGATCGGGGAACCGACCTACTCCTACTGCGACGGACCCGGCTGCCCGCCACCCGGGAACTACGACCTGCCGTCGTGGTGGCACCTTCAGGCCGGAGGGTGCCGGGCGACCTCGCTCATTGCCTCCTGTAACTTCGCATCGGAACCGTTCGCGTCCTCCACCCACTGCCTCGATGTCTGGTACGGACAGGCCTTCGCCGGCTTGCAATACGACTATCCCCACCTCTCGACCAAATCCGCGCGGCTGCGTGTGGCCGTCGCAGTCAATGAGGCGTCCGCGGCCGCGCTCGTCGCCGGGCAGGAGTACTACGGCTTCCAGGTGATCGTGCGCAATACGAAGACCGTCGGCACCGGCGCCTGCGACGGGTGCTGCACCCCGGTCACCATCCTCTTCGACACGATGACGCTGACCAACATGCAGCCGGATGGCGCCGCGTACTTCACGTTCTATCCCTCGGGCTACGAGTTCTTCGCGACCTGGCAGAACCCGTCCTCCTGTCCGACGCCGACGCGCAATCGGACGTGGGGCGAGATCAAGGCGACGTATCGGTAGTTGTTACTCCAGTAGCATCCCATGGAAACATCGAGGCCAGGCGCGCATCGCACCGGGCCTCAATCGTTTCATGAGGGCGCAGCGCCTTCAGGGAAAGATGCCGCGCACCCGCGTGGCTTCGGCGACACGCCCGACCGCCACCACGTACGCGCCGTCGCGCAGGCTCATCTTGCCACGGGACGCGGTCTCGGCGACCGCGCGGTAGGCCTTGACCATCGAGCGCTCGAGGCGCTGGTCGACTTCGTTCTCGTCCCAGAAGTAGGACGAGAAGTCCTGCACCCATTCGAAGTAGGAGACGGTCACGCCGCCGGCATTCGCGAGAATGTCGGGGATCACCGTGATGCCGCGGCGGAACAGCTCATCGTCGGCGGTCGGGGTGGTGGGGCCATTAGCCGCTTCCGCGATGATCTTCGCCTTGACCCGCGCCGCATTGTCCGAGGTGATCTGATTCTCGAGCGCGGATGGCGCGAGGATGTCCACGTCCAGCTCGAGCAGCCGCGCGTTGGTGATCGGCGTGCCGGGCTTGAAAGTCTTCAGGCTCTTGCCCTTCTTCTTGTGCGCGTGAAGCCGGGCCGGATCCAGTCCCTTCGGGTTGTGCACGCCGCCGCCCGAATCCGAAGCGGCCACGATCCTCGCGCCCTCGGCATGGAGCAGGGTGGCCAGCGTGCCGCCCGCGTTGCCGAAGCCCTGGATCGCGACCGTGCTGCCGGCGAGCTTCATCTTGCGGTCGCGGCACGCCTCGCGCAGAACGAACTGCACGCCGCGCGCGGTCGCCTTGTCTCGGCCCTTGGATCCACCGAGCGAGAGCGGTTTGCCGGTCACCACGCCGAGCGTGGTCGCGCCCTTGGTCATGCTGTAGGTGTCCATGATCCACGCCATGGTCTGGGAATCGGTGTAGACGTCGGGTGCCGGAATGTCCTGATCGGGCCCGATCAGCGGCAGGATCTCGCTGGCGTAGCGCCGCGTCATGCGCTCGAGCTCGCCGTGCGAGAGCTTGTGCGGGTCGACCACGATTCCGCCCTTGCCGCCGCCGAACGGCAGATCGAGGCACGCGCACTTCCAGGTCATCCACGAAGCCAGCGCCTTCACCTCGTCGAGCGTCACGTCGGGATGGAAGCGGATCCCGCCCTTGGCCGGGCCGCGCGCCATGTTGTGCGCCACCCGATGCCCGGTGAAGACGTGGTACTTGCCGTCGTCCATGCGCACCGGGATCGACACAGTGAGCGAGCGCTTCGGCGTGGACAGGATGGCGCGTAGCCCCTCGTCCAGCTTGAGCCGCTTCGCCGCGCGCTCGAACTGCGACTGCGCGATCTTGAACGGGTTCAGGTCTTCGCGCGGCATGAATCCTCCCGGATGCGGGTGGGCCTCGAGTCGTGACGCCGGATCAGGATCCGGAGTGCGCGGCGGCGGCGGCGTTCCCCTGGTAGGCCAGCTCGATGTTCTTCTGATGGATCTCCTTCATCGGGAATTCGGGATGACGCTCGATGTCGTCCATCGCCGCCAGCTCCTGCTGCGCTCGCTCGAGCGGAACTCCTCTGGCGCGCAGCTCGCGCGTGCGCCGGTCCAGCGTCTCGAGATAGTCGAGATCGCGACGGAATCGCCCGGCGACCGCTGCGGCGCCGCGCGCGATCGAGCCGTGGCCGGGGATGAGCGTCTCGATCGGGTTTCCCGAGGCGACCGGCAATAGCGTGTGCAGCGTGGCGAGGTAGACCGAAGGGGCGGTATTGAGCGTCGGCACTTCGATGTCGGACAGCATGTCGGCGGCGATCAGCGTGTGCTGCTCCGGCAGATGCAGGCTGAGCTGGCTGTCGCTGTGACCGAACGCGTCGCGGAACACAAGGCGCCAGGGGTCCAGCTTCGAGAAGCGCAGGCCGCTCAGCAGCTCCTTGGGATGGAACGGCTCGAATCGCTTCGCCCAGGTCTCGCCGTGTTTCGCGGCGAGCGCGTCGGCCTCCTCATGGATCCACTGCATGGTGCGCTGGAGATCCGCCGGGAACCGGTCGTGGGCGATGGTGCGCGCCTGGGGCCACCACCCGCGCCCGAGCACGTGATCCCAGTGCGCGTGGGTGAACACCAGCGTCACCGCCTTTGCGCCGGAGGTTCGCACCCGCGCCGCGATGTCGTCGATCTCGCTCGGCAGGACGCCCGGGTCCACGACCACCGCGTGCTCGGGGTGAAGGAGCAGCACCGAGTTCATCAGGAAGGCGCGGCTCTGCCGCACGTGGATGCCGTCGCCGAGATCGGTCCAGGGGGTCATGCTTTTTTCCTGCGCTCCCCATTTGAAAGCACGACCCGGGGCGGCTGGGCGCCCCGGGCTTCCTGCGATTCGCTAGTGCGACGGCACCTTGATCCGGCCGGCGACGATCGCGTCGCGCAGCGAATCTACCGTCGCCTTGACCGGCGCCGGGATCTGCGCGGCGTTGCGCGCGTCGTACACCCAGCCCACGCCGTTCTCGGCCAGGCCCAGCTGCTGCACCCCGCCCTTGAAGTGGCCTTCGCGTGCGTCACGAATCGTGTTGAACACCGCGACCTCGACGTGCTTGACCATCGAAGTGAGAACCGTGCCCGGCGCTTCGTCGTACTGGTCCGAGTCCACGCCGATCGCCAGGTGTTTGGTATCCT
The DNA here is from genome assembly GCA_031370785.1 of Candidatus Eiseniibacteriota bacterium. Lineage (GTDB taxonomy): Bacteria > Eisenbacteria > RBG-16-71-46 > RBG-16-71-46 > RBG-16-71-46 > DATJGS01. Next base: position 28,562 of record JANMQY010000049.1, read on the forward strand.
TCGCCGCCTCGAACACCCCGAGCCCGGTCGAGCCCGAGGCGTGATAGATGATGTCGGCGCCCTGCTGGAATTCGGCGAGCGCCAGCTCCTTGCCCTTGGTCGGATCCTTGAACGCGGCGCCGGTGGTGCCCGCGTACTTCACGATCACCTGTGCGTGCGGATCGACCGCGTGAACGCCGGCACGGTAGCCGGTCTCGAACTTCTTGATCAGTGGGATCTGCATGCCGCCGACGAAGCCGACCTTGCCGGTCCTGGAGAGCTTCGCGGCGAGCGCGCCGACCAGGAACGAGCCCTCCTCCTCGCGGAACGTGAGCGCAGCGAGGTTCGGCGGAAGCGAGTCGTTCGTCACCGTGTAGTCGACGCACGCGAACTTCACGTCGGGGAATTCGGTCGCGAGCTGGCGGATGTCGTCGCTGAACAGGAATCCGACCCCGAACACCAGCTGCGAGCCGCCGGCCGCGAGCTGGCGCATCGCCGCTTCGCGATCCGTGCCCTCGCCGGTCTCGATCGTCGCGATCTCGACGCCCAGCACCTTCTTCGCGCTGTCGAGGCCGGCCGCCGCGGCGTCGTTGAACGACTTGTCGCCGCGCCCTCCGACGTCGAACACCAGCCCGACTTTGTAGGCGCCGGAGTTCGACGCTCCGGAGTCGGTCTTACGGGCGCAGCTTGCGACCAGTGCGCCGAGCACGGCGGCGACCGCGAGCGCGCGGACGATCGGACGAAACGTCATGAGTTCCTCCCTTGGATTCCAGCGCGGGCGCCGAGACGCGGCGCCCGAGTTCGTAACAGCGCCGGCAGCGCGCCTCGTAGAGATCGGCGCCGCCCACCACCACCCGTCCGCCGCGCCGCACCTTGCGATAGGTGCGGTTCGCGGGACTTCCGCACACGACGCAGATCGCGAGCGTCTTGGTGATGTACTCGGCGACCGCGAGCAGCTGCGGCATGGGGTCGAACGGCTTGCCCGCGTAGTCCTGATCGAGACCGGCCACGATCACGCGCTTGCCGCGGCGCGCGAGACGCTCGCACACGTTCACCAGCTCCGGGCCCAGGAACTGTCCCTCGTCGATGCCGATGACCTGGGCCTCGTGCGCGTAGCGCAGGATCTCCTTCGCGTCCTTGACCGAGCGCGACGGGATGCGCACCTCGGAATGGGAAACGATGTGGTCGCGCGAGTAACGGTCGTCGATCCCGGGCTTGAAGATCTCGACACGCTGGCGGGCGATCTGCGCGCGTCGCAGGCGGCGGATCAGCTCCTCGGTCTTGCCGCTGTACATGCTGCCGACAATGACTTCGATCCATCCGGGCAGCGCGAAAGGCGGGGTGGGTTCGGACATGGCCGGGCGACGCTAACCAACGGTGTGCGGGGTGTCAACGAATCGCAGCGCTGGGGTAGAGTGAACGGCCCGTGACCGAATCCGACCTTCCTCCACCGCCCCCTCCCCGTTTCCGCGTGCCGGCAATTGCGGCCGCGCTGCTGCTGCTGGTGGTCGGCGTGCTGTTCGTGCGCTTCGTGCTCGAGGTGCATCGACTGCGCGACCGGCTCGCCACCGGCCCCGGGTGGTCGTTCCCCTCGCGCATCTATTCGGACGCTCTGGCGATCGAGCCCGGACGCACGCTGCCGATCGACTACCTGCGCGCCGAGCTCGAGGTTCGCGGCTATCGGGAGGTGGACGCACCCGAAGAGCCGGGAGAGTGGACGAAGCGCGAGGACGGTGCCGAGATCTACCTGCGCGGCTTTGGCGCGGGATCGAGCGGCGCCACGGGCGGCACGGGTCCCGGCGCGACGCCGGCCGAACGGGTGAGGCTGCGTTTCGGGGATGGCGGCATCGCCTCGGTCGAGCGCATCGATGGCCCGCGTCGCGGCGCGCGTGGCGCGCCGCCCCGGCTCGAGCCGATGTGGATCGCGACCATCGCCGACAGCGATCGGGTGTTCCGCACCTGGGTTCCCCTCGATCGCGTGGCGAAGGTGATGCGCGATGCGGTGATCGCATCGGAAGACCGGCGCTTCTACCGCCATCACGGGCTCGACCTGCGCGGCAACGCGCGCGCGCTGATGGCCAACCTGCAGGCCGGCGCGGTGCGCCAGGGGGCGAGCACCATCACCCAGCAGCTGGCGCGCGCGCTGTTCCTCGGGCGGGAACGCAGCCTGGTGCGCAAGCTGCGCGAGCTGGCGGTTGCGTTCGGGCTCGAGCTGACCCTGTCCAAGAAACAGATCCTCGAGATGTATCTCAACTCGGTGTACCTGGGGCCCGCCGGGGGCGAGGGAATCGCGGGCGTCGAGGAGGCGGCGCAACGCTACTTTGGCGTCGGCGCCCACGCGCTCACCCTCGATCAGGCGGCGCTGCTCGCGGGCGTGATCCCGGCGCCGAGCGTGTACTCGCCGCTGCGCAGCCCGTCTCTGGCTCTGCGCCAGCGCAATCGGGTACTACGCGACATGCTTGCGACCGGCGCGATCGACGCGCGCGCCGCGCGCGAGGCTCAATCCAGGCCGCTCGGACTCCGCCCGACGCCGCGCGCTCCGGATCGGTACTCCTCGTTCGTGGGTTACGTGCGACAGGACCTGGCAACGCGCCTGCCACGGGGCACGCTCGAGCGTCGCGGGCTGACCGTGATCACCTCGCTCGATCCGGTGTGGCAGGAGCGCGCCGAGCGCGATCTGGCCGCCGGCATCGCGGAACAGGAGGCGTGGCGCGGCAGGGGAGACGCGCCGCTCGAGGGCGCGTTCGTGGCGCTCGATCCGGCCAGCGGCGCGGTGCGCGCGCTGGTCGGCGGGCGCGACAACGAGTCGGGCGAGTTCAATCGCGCGATCCGCGCGCGACGCCAGCCGGGCTCGGCGATCAAGCCGATCGTATACGCCGCGGCGCTGGATCCGGCGCGCGGCGCGCCGCGCTTCACGCCCGGCTCGACCGTGCCCGACCTGCGCCACTCGTTCGACACCCCGCAGGGCGTGTGGATTCCGAAGAACGACGAAGCCGAGTATCACGAGAACGTGAGCCTCGCCAAGGCGCTGGTGCACTCGCTCAACGTCGCGACCGCGAACCTCGTGCAGGCGATCGGGCCCGAGACCGTGTCGCGTTACGCCGAGCGCTTCGGGCTCGGGCGGCCGGCGCCGGTCGCGAGCATCGGGCTCGGCAGCCAGGAGGTGACGCCGCTCGCGCTGACCGCGGCCTACGCGACCTTCGCCAACGGCGGCATGCGCCACGATCCGACCCCGGTGCGCGCCGTGCTCGACGCACACGGCCGGGCCGTCCGTGCTCCGGCTCCGCGCGTGACCCGCGTGCTCGGCGATCAGACCGCCGCGCTGATGCGCGCGCTGCTCGAGGACGTCGTGATCTTCGGCATCGCCTACCCGCTGCGCGCCGAGTACGGGTTCACCCGTCCGTGCGGCGGAAAGACCGGCACCACGAACGACTACCGCGACGCCTGGTTCGTGGGATTCACGCCGGACGTCGCGGCCGGCGTGTGGGTGGGCTACGACACCCCGCAGAGTCTGGGCGCGCCGGCCGCCAGGGTGGCGATCCCGATCTGGGCCGCGATCATGAACGACCTGATGGAAGGCTTCCCGCCGACCCCATTCCCCGAGCGCGACGATCTCGAGCTGGCGTGGATCGATCCCTGGACCGGGCTGCTCGCGCGCCGCGAGTGTCCGCGGCCGCTGCGCACGCCGTTCGTCAAAGGCACCGCACCGAAGACGTTCTGCACCCGCGACCACGCCGCGGACTGGGATGCGATCCGGGCGAAGGCGCTCGCGGATAGCCTGAAACGCGCGGAAGCCGAGCGCGCGTCCGGTCTGCCGCCCTGGTAGCGCCGGCTGGAGCGCTTCGCCGCAGAGCCGGCTGGAGCGTTCCGCCCTCGTGGACGCCGCTCACGGAACCCGGGCGCCCTCGACGGTGGGCAGCGGCAGGCCGCTGCGTTCGCGCAGCAGCTCGCGGATCTTGGTTTTCACCAGGTCGATCGCGACCTTGTTGTGCCCGCCCTCCGGAATGATCACGTCGGCGTGACGCTTGGAGGGATCGACGAACTGCTGGTGCATCGGCCGCACGCTCTCCTCGTACTGGCGGATGATGCTGTCGACCGACCGGCCGCGTTCCACCAGATCGCGGCGCAGGCGGCGGATGAAGCGCACGTCGGGATCGGCGTCGATGAACAGCTTGATGTCCATCAGCGCGCGCAGCTCGGGATCGACGAAGATCAGGATGCCTTCGAGCACGATCACGGTGTGCTCGCCGACATGGCGGGTCTCGCCGAGGCGGCGGTGCTCGGCGTAGTCGTAGATCGGCTGCTCGACCGCGCAGCCGGCGAGCAGCTCGCGCACGTGCTGCTTGAGCAGATCGTTGTCAAAGGCGTCGGGGTGGTCGAAATTGCGCGCTTCGCGGTCCCGGAACGGGACGTCCTCGAGGTTCCGGTAGTAGGAGTCCTGATCGATGATCACGACGCGGTCCGAGCCGAGCTCGCGCACGATGGTGCGCGCGACCAGCGTCTTGCCCGAACCCGATCCGCCGGCGATGCCGATGAGGATGCGTCGCGCCATTCCTCGCGCAAAGTAGCATCGGGTTCGCGCGCATGCAAAACCTGGGCGCCGCGAGCGCGCCCGATGGTATGGTCCCCGACGTCGCAGCACGACGTTGGGGCGTCCGGAACAGCGGACGCGACGGAGCGCCGCCCTGGAAATCGGAGGAGACATGACGGAGACGGTGAAGAAGCCGGCCGTGAAGAAGCTGACCGAGCCCGAGCTGAATCAGGCGCTGCTCGGACTCAAGGGCTGGCAGCTGGTCGGCGGGAAGCTGCAACGCACCTACCAGTTTCTCGACTTCGTCGAAGCCTGGGGCTTCATGTCGTCGGCGGCGCTGGTCGTGCAGCAGATGGATCACCATCCGGAGTGGTTCAACGTCTACCACACGGTGAAGATCGACCTGGTCACGCACGACGCCGGCGGAGTCACCGCACGCGACGTGGAGCTGGCAACGCGCATGGAGGAGATCGCCACGCGCCGCGAGCGGGCGTAGGCGCTCAGGGGGTGAGCATCAGGCGCACCTGATTGCGCGGATTGCGGGCCCTCGCGACCAGACCGACCTCGTCGATGTTGCATCGGTCCATCAGCCGGCGATAGGGCGCCCACAGCGCTTCGCCACCCCACAGCTCGCGCGAGGCCGCGCTGCTCGAGAGCAGCACGAGCAGCCCCGGATTCTTCTGGAATCGCGGCAGAATCTCGTGAGGCAGCGGCGCGCCGAGCAGCCAGCCCACTCCGGCGCGCAGCGACTCGAGGCTCTCCTCGTCCGCCACCAGCATGGAACTCTCGTTCAGATCGTCCGCCAGGACATCGCCGAGTTTCGCGGGCGATCGATCGCCGGGCTCCAGACGCGGATAGAACCGGATCAGCTCCGGGTCATCGAGGATCGAATACTGGAAGCGCGACTGAAGCGGTGGAGTCGGCGGGCCCCAGGTCGCGCCGAGCCGCGACGCCAGAACCAGCAGCGACAGGTAGAACACCGGGTGCAGCGTATCGCGCAGCGAAGGCGCGAAGACGCCGACGCAACCCACCCCGCGCTCGAGCCCGGGCCAGCGCAGCGTGGCGCTGCCCGCGACGAAGCGGTGATGCGGCGCGGCGGGGAGTGGCTGGCCGGATGGAATCGAGCCGAACTCGCGCTCGACCAGCGTGCGCAGGTCCGGGCCGTCGAGATTGCCGGCGATGCTCAGCACGCCATTGGCCGGCACGAACGAAGTCGCGATCGCTTTCTGGATCTCGGAGACGCTGGTCCGGTCCAGACCGCGCGCCTGCCCGAGAGTGCCGAGCGCCGAGCTGTCCATTCCGGCCGCGAGCGCCGCGACGTGGTAGTAGAGCGCGCGTGACGGGGCTTCGAGATAGGCATCGCGCTGCTGGTCGTGCACGCTCGCGAGGGCGGCGGCGAGCGAAGCCGCCGTCACGCGCACTCCGCGCGCGCGCGCCGCCACCTGGTGCAGCACGCCCGGGAACTGCGCCAGGGTCGCGACCTCGGTGAGCTGGGTCTGGGTGCGCGTGACCTTCACCTCGGAGCCGAGCGGGCGCAGGCTGCGCAGCTCCTGGCGTGTGCGCTCCGGCGTCTCCCCGGCCGCCGCGGTGTAGGCCAGCTCGGCACGGAGCAGCGCCGACCCCTCCCGCCCGGCCGGGTCCCCGTCGCTGCCGCCGTGGTAGGCCATGGTGATCGAGACCGCACCGGCCGCCGGCACGTGTTGAGCCTTGACCGTGAGCCCGTTGGACAGCCGCCACGTCGCCCGGGTCGGGTTGTCGGGGGAGGCGCCCAGCACGAGCGCGTGGCCGGTGCCCGGGGCGAGCGCGCCGATGAGAAAGACCATGAAAGTCAGGCGAAAGGCACGGATCACGAAGACTCCTTGGAAAGTCGAAAGGACACCTGAGATCGGATCGGGGAGCAGGCTGGCGGAACATTGTAACGGGTGGATACCTTCCGGTGCACGTCAAGCGCCGGTCACGTTTTCACGCCGCGAGCGTATCGAGGCGCGGATCGGGCGGTCCCAACCTTGACCGCTCCCGGCCGCGCTCCCTATGCTCCGCAAATCATGCGAACCGTGGAGATCTCCCAGGTACGGCAGGTGGTGCGAGACGTGGTGGAGAAGGCTCTCGGACCCGAACCGAAGGCCGAATCGCCTCAGCGGGTGGTCAACCCGAAGCGCGTCGCGCTGGGCGCGGATCACGGTGGCTTCGAGCTCAAGGAATCGCTCAAGCGATACGTCATCGAAGAGCTGCGCTACGACGTGCAGGACTGCGGCACGTACTCGACCGACCCGGTCGACTACCCCGATGTCGCGGCCGCGGTGGCTCGAGAGGTGGCGAGCGGACGCTGCGTGAGCGGCGTGATCGTGGATGCCGCCGGGATCGGCTCGACGATGGCCGCGAACAAGGTATTCGGAGTGCGCTGCGCGCTATGTCACGACGATGCCACCGTGCTCAACAGCCGCGAGCACAACGACGCGAACGTGCTCGCGCTCGGCTCGAGGGTGGTGAATCGCGGGCTCGCCGCGCGCATGGTCCGGCTGTTCCTCACTACGTCCTTCGGCGGCGGCCGTCACGAGCGCCGGGTTGCGAAGATCATGGCGCTGGAGCGCGGACTCCGAACCGACTGACGCCAGCGCGCGCCCCTCTTCCGCCTCAGGAGCGCGCTCCTCGGCGGCCCACCCCAACCGCCCGAGGCCCATGCGAATCACCCAGAAGCTCATCCGGCGCCTTCCCAAGACTGACATCCACTGCCACCTGGACGGATGTCTGCGCCCGAGAACGCTGCTCGAGCTGGCGGACGCGCAGGGAGTGAAGCTTCCGACCCGGCGCCTTCCCGAGCTGACCCGGATCCTGCAGGCCGGAAAGCGCACCCGGAATCTCGGCGACTACCTCAAGATCTTCGACTACACGCTGAGCGTGATGCAGGAGCGCGACGCGCTCTATCGGGTCGCGTACGAGCTGGCCGAGGATGCGGCCGCCGAGAACGTGCGCCACCTCGAGGTGCGCTACTCGCCGATCCTGCACCAGAAGAAGCGCCTGAAGTTCGAGACCATCGTGGATGCGGTGATCGAAGGTCTCGCCGATTCCGGGCGCAAGCACAAGCTCTCGACCGGCGTGATCATCTGCGGCATCCGCTCGCTCGATCCCAAGTACTCGATCGCGCTCGCGGAACTCGCGGTTGCGTACAAGGGCAAAGGCGTGCTGGCGTTCGATCTGGCGGGGCAGGAGAAGGACTATCCGGCCAAGGCGCATCGCGCCGCGTTCCAGCTGGTGCTGAAGGAGAACATCAACGTCACCGTACACGCGGGGGAGGCGTTCGGGCCGGCCAGCATCGCGCAGGCGCTCCACTACTGCGGCGCGCATCGCATCGGTCACGGCACGCGGCTGCTCGAGGACCGCGACCTGATGCGCTACGTCAACGATCACCGCATCCCGCTCGAGGTGTGCCTGTCCTCGAACGTGCAGACCCGCACGGTAAAAAACATCAAGGAGCACCCGTTTCACTACTACTTCAAGCAGGGCCTGCGGGTGACGGTGAACACCGACAGCCGCCTGATCTCCGCCACCACGGTCTCCCAGGAGCTGGCACTCGCCGCGCGGGCCTTTCGCCTGAGCCCCTACGAGCTCAAGCGCGTGATCATGAACGGCTTCAAGAGCTCCTTCCTGCCCTACGCCCAGAAGGCGCGAGTGCTGCGCAGCGTCAATCTCGAGATCGACCGGCTCTTCATGGAAGAGTTCCCGCAGGAGTACGATCTGGGCGTCACCAGCGTCTGATCCGGCAAGGCCCCGCGCCGAGGGAATCGCGCGTTTTGTTCCGGCGGACCTCGCACTTCATGCAGAGACGGCCGGACGTTCCAGCATAGTTCGCGGCCGAGCCTAAGGTCGTGCAGTATTGACAACTAGTTTCTTGACCGCCCCCCCGGTTCTGTTAGCTTTGACGTTCGCTCCTCACTACGCTCCCCAACCCCATCGAGATGCGCCGACTTCCTTTCCTCGCACAAGTCACGCTCGCGCTCGCGCTCTCCTTGTTCGCGTCGCTCGCCCATGCCCAGGACAGGGGCTCGATCACGGGGCGGGTCATCGACCGCAAGACGGGGCACGCCATCCCGTTCGCCACGGTCAGCGTCATCGGCACCCAGCGCGGCGCGCTGACCAATTCGGAGGGCGTCTACCAGATCAGCGCCGTGCCGGCGGGCACGTGGGAGGTCAAGGCGCAGTACCTCGGCTTCAAGCCCGCCTCCAGGACCGGCGTGGTGGTCGGACCGGGCAAGCCGGTGCTGGTCGACTTCGGGCTCGAAGACATCGTCGTCAAGGAAGAGAAGGTCGTCGAGGTGACCGGGGAGCGGCGGCTGGTCGAGGTGAAGCAGGGCGCCACCATTCGCCACGTGACCGCCGGCGAGATCCGCAACCTCGCGGTGACCACGGTCGGCGACGTGCTGCAACAGCAGGCCGGCATCAGCACCGACGCCGAGCAGATTCACGTGCGGGGCGGTCGCGCCGACGAGACCGTGTTCGTCGTGAACGGCGTGGCCAACCGCGACCTGGTGACCGGCCAGTCCACCGCCGGCCAGCTGAACGCGCGCTCGGTCTCGGAGGTGAACGTCGCCACCGGCGCCTTCGACGTGCGCTATGGCAACGCGCTCTCGGGCGTGGTCGAGATCCAGCTCAAGGAAGGCACCGACAAGTTCGAGGCCGGCATCACCACCGCGGCCGGCAGCTACGGCGGTCGCATGATGCAGCTGGTCACCGGCGGCCCCGACCCGCTGTGGATGCCGACTCTGCGCCGTCTCGGGCTCAAGCTTCCGGGCACGGTCACCACCATCTTTGACGTCTCGGGTTCTCTCAGCGAGACGCGCTTCAGCTATCTCAACAACCAGCATGCCAGCCTTCTCGAATCCTCGGTGCTGCCGCCCAACTCGCATCCGCGCCTGCGCTCGAGTTACGAAGACTCGTTCCTCGGCATGAAGTTCCGTTACCCCGAGTCGCTGTCCCCTTCCGAGGACAATCGCTGGGCCGCCCGCTACGGGCTGACCTGGAAGCCGAACAATCGCGACAAGCTGACCTACACCTTCTCCAAGCGCATCGCGATCGACCAGGGCTTCAGCCGCACCTTCCTCACCGCGCAGGGCGACCTCGGCGATCCGGCGTTCCCGTGGGCGTGGTACCACCGGATCGGCAATGCGTCGACGTTCTTCGAGGACAACGTGCAGTCGTCGGTGCTGTGGCGGCGCACGCTCTCGGCGACCGGACACGCCGAGGCGCAGGTCTCGCGCTACTTCTTCGCCCAGCGTCAGGACGTGAACGGCAAGATGTGGGGAGACTACGTCGAGCCGGACGACCGGGGCTCGTTCCCGGTCGGCGATCCCCGCCGGGACGACTACTTCTACGATACCGGCGACAACAACCAGTGGTCGGACCGGCGCACCAACAGCTGGGGCATCAGCGGAATCGTTACCCAGCGCATGCACCACAACGAGATCGAGGCCGGGATCGAGCATCAGTTCCAGACCGTTCAGTACCTCGATGTCGAGTATCCGTGGATCTTCGACCAGAACGGGCTCGGTGAATCGCACGACCTCTGGAAGGTGCATCCGTGGGTCGGCGACCTGTTCGTGCGCGACCGGCTCGAGTACGAGGGCTTCGTCGCGAGCGTGGGCGTGCGCGTCGACTACTGGATGATCGGTCGCGAGGCCGAGCAGGCGCTCGGCGACACCACGCGCCACAACATCTCGGTTGCCGAGCGCAACGGCTTCTACGACGAGACCAGCTCGTTCTTCGGGCGGCGCATGAAGATTCACACCTCGCCGCGCGTGATCGTGTCGCACCCGATCACCGAGAACAGCAGCTTCTTCTTCAACTACGGCCAGTTCACGCAGATCCCGTCCTATCGCTACGTGTACTCGAAGCTCAGCTCGATCTCGAGCGAGTCGTTCCCGCTGCAGGGGAACCCGAACCTGAATCCGCAGATCTCGGTGAACTACGAGGTCGGGGCGAAGCACCTGTTCATGCCGACCGCGGCGGCGAACCTGACCTTCTTCGTGCGCGACGTGTACGACTACCCGAGCGCCTCGCGCGTCAATCCGCTCGAAGGGTCGAACCTCGCGTCGTATTTCATCTACCTGAACGGGCACTTCTCGCGCTCGAAGGGGGTCGAGATCGAGATCGAGAAGCGCCGCTCGCATCACTGGTCGGCGAAGACCTCGTACTCCTACCAGCAGACCAAGGGCAAGAGCAGCAATCCCAACGAAGAGAAGGTGCTGCAGGAGATCGGCGGAAACGCGCAGACCCGCCTGTCCGAGGTTTTCGTGAGGTGGAACCGCCCGCACAAGCTCACCGGCAGCTTCGACGTGCGGTTCGACGACGATGCGCCGAGCACGATGCCCTGGCTGCGGCGCTCCGGAATCAACGTCTTCGTCCAGGGCCAGTCGGGGCGCGCGTACACGCCTTACGACCTCGCGAACCAGAATCCGATCGGTCTGCCCCATTCGATGAACGCGCCCTTCCAGGTTACGACCGACCTCAAGATCAATCGATGGTTCAAGATGATGGGCCGCCGCTTCGACCTGAGCCTGCAGGGCACCAACATCTTCAACAACTACCTGCCGTCGCGCATCGATGCGATCACCGGCCGCGGCTACATCTGGGGCGAGGGCCAGTTCGATCCCACCTACGTGCACAGTCTCAACCAGTTCGTGAAAACCGGAACCGTCGACGATCCGTCCAACTACGGTCCCGGCGCCCAGTGGAGGCTGCAGTTTGACGTCGACATCTAGGCGCGTTGCATTCGCGGCCGCGGCTCTCGCGGTGTGCGCTGCGGCTGCCGCCGGAGTGCTCTCGCCTGCCTTCGCGCAGAGCTCGCTCGGCGAGCAGCGCGCGGGGACTTCCTCGGGCACTTTCCTGCGCATCGGCGTCGGCGCGCGCGCCGAGGGGATGGGGGAGACGTTCGTCGCGGTGGCGAACGACCCGAGCGCGATCTACTGGAACCCTGCCGGGCTCGCCTCGATCCAGGGACACGAGGTCGCCGCCTCGCACGTGGACTGGCCCGCGAACATCCACTACGACCACCTCACGCTGGTCATTCCGTGGCAGAAGCTGAGCGGAACGATCGGAGTGCAATTCGGCCTGCTCGGCACCCGGATCGAGGAGACGACCGAGCTGCAGTCGTTCGGCACCGGCCGCGAGTTCGCATACACCGACATGGTCATGGGCGTCGCATTCGCGCGGCGCTGGACCGACAAGCTGCTGGTGGGCGCCGGGATCAAGCTCCTGCGCGAAGACCTCGGCTCGCAGGTCGGCGGCCCGACCATCAACGCCGTGCTGTACGACGTCGGCTCGATCTTCTACCTGGGTCTCGGGAGCGTGCGCATCGCGACCGCGCTCTCCAACTTCGGTGCGGAACTGCGTCCCTCGGGGTCCTACGTCTCCGCGGTGACCGGCGAGGAGCGCCGGTACGACGGCTTCGATCCACCCATGACCTTCCATTACGGGGTCGCGTTCGAGCCGGTGGAGAATTCGACCACGCGCATCACCACCGCGATCGAGATGAACCAGCCCGCCGACAACCAGCAGCAGCTCAGAACCGGAATGGAGTGGTCCTACCGCCGGTTCTTCGCGCTGCGCACCGGCTACAACTTCAATGCCGACCAGCTGAAGTTCAGCGCGGGCGCCGGGTTCTCGGGCGACTTCGCTTCGCTGCGCGGCACCCTCGACTACGCCTATACCGACGGCGGCGTACTCGGCGGCATCAATCGCCTGTCGCTGGGGGTGAAGTTCTGATGCGCCGGATCACGCCATTCCTCCTCACCGTCCTGCTCGGGCTGGTCAGCAGCTGTGGAGCCGAGTTCGAGCTCCCGACCGAACGCAAGGTCGCTGCGGTGGTGCCCACCGACAAGAGCTACGCGATGCTCGCCACGTGGAAGGGCATGGACGGCGTCCGCGACGTCATGATCACCCGGGGCCGCGGGTCGCAGCTCTTCATGTTGTTCAATCACGGCGGCAGCGGCGGACCGGCGACGCCACGTGGCGAGGTCAAGCTCTTCCCGTTCACGCAGCCCAATCCGATCGGCGCTCCGTTCTTCGACACGCCGCGCACGGTGTTCAATCCGGTCGCGATCGCCTCGGCCGAGAACAAGCTGTTCGTGCTCGACGAGGGCGATTCGTGCATGGCCAAGTACGACCCGGTCCGCAGCACCTGCGAGCCGGACCCGACGCGCAACGGCCGGCCGAACATCGTGTACGACTACTCGGCGATCTGGCGGGTCCGGGAATATCCGATCACCGGCGGCGACACGATCTCGACCTTCACCGACACCAGCTTTGCCTACGTGAACGGGGTCGCCGCGGATGACCGGGGTTACGTCTATGTGTCCGGCATCGCGGTCGTGCTCGACACGCTACAGACCGATCCGCGCATTCGCACGCGCAAGTTCATCTCGCGCATCTACCGCTACATTCGCGGTCCGCGCTATCCCGGCGTCGTCCCGAGCGACGCCTACATGCCGGGGGCGAACTGGCACCGCGACTCGACCTGGAGAGTGGTGGACGGGAGCGGAGCATCCTCGGTGCAGGATCCACGCGGAATCACCTGGGCGCCACTCCAGGGAGGAGCGGTGCTGGTCGCCGACCGGGGGAACAACAAGGCCAAGCTGATCGGCACGCTCGCGCCCAACGTCGGATACGCCCGGATGGACGGCAGCGAAACTCCGACCGGCACCAGTTTCAGCGCGCCGCACAACGTGGCCGTGGACGAATCGGGCCACCTCTACGTGGTCGATCGGGGTAATCACCGCGTGCTCCGATACGACACCTTTGGGGGCTACATCCAGGATGTCAACGTCGAGAACAATTCGGACGGTCTGCCTCTGCTCGATCCGGTCGCCGTCGGGGTCGACGATTCGCTCGCGTACGTCGGGGACCTCGGCCGCGGACAGGTGATCCGCTTCAAGAGGCGCCCGTGATCCGATTCCGCACTCTGATTCTGGCGGCCGGAACGGTCGCTCTCTGCGGAGGGTCGGCGCGTGCCGCCGAGGACCATCCGCGGATGGCGGAGCCGCTCGGGGTCCGACGCATCGAGGGCAGCGCCGCCGACTCGATCCAATTCGCGGTGCGCGTGATGAACGGCAACAAGGTGGGGCTCACGATGACCAACTATGGCTTCATCGGGACCAACTTCTCGTCGTTCGCGCCGTCGTTCGAGTACCCGCTCGGATCCAGCCACATGCACATGGTGCGCGGCGGTCCGTGGATCGGCGCGATCTCGGCCGACGAGAACGGCGCATTCGTCGGAGTTTCACTTGCGGCCGAGGATGGCGCGGCCGGAAGCAACAGTGCCGGATCGAGCGAATTCACCCCCGCGGGAACCTTCGTCGGTGCGAGGTCGACCCTGCCGAACAGCCGTTTCTACGATCCGGACGCGATCAGCGAGCTCGATTTCATCTCGCGCTACAGCGATCGGCCCGCCGACCAGCGCAAGAAACATCGGCCGCTGAACGTGATCGTGAGCCAGTACGCGTTCGAGTGGTCGTTCTCCGACTACGCGCACTTCGTGATCTTCCACTACGTCATCAAGAACGACGGTCCGCCGCTGCGCAACGTGTGGGTCGGCATGTACGACGAGCTGGCCAGCGGCAACATGCGCCTTCAGAGCCAGTACCCGCCGACCGGATGGTTCTCGAAGAAATACATGACCTGGGTGGACTCGCTGAACATGGTGACCGAGCGGTTCTGCCAGAGCCGGCAGTACCCGGCGCAATGCCGGTTCGACCTCGTGCCCGAGATCGTCGGGGTCAAGCTGCTCGGGGTGAAGCCGGGAAACTTGCGAGACACGACCGACAAGAAGGTCACGCTGGCGCTGTGGACCTACGCGCCCGGCAGTGCCGCGCGCGACGAGGACAGTCTCAAGTACGTGATCATGTCGGCCGGGACCAGGCAGAGCCTGAATCCGCTTCCGGACAGCCTGGCACCCGGGACCGGGGATCCGGTTTCGCTGCTCGCGGCGGGGCCGTTCAATACGATCAACCCGGGCGACAGCATCTCGGTGGACTTCGCCTACCTCGGTGCACTCAGCTACGCGGACCTCTCCCGGCGGGCGGTAATCGCACAGCGCGCATACGATCTGAACTATATCGTCCCGGTTCCGCCGCCATCACCGCGATTCAAGGTGGTCGCTCGAGACCACGCACTCGACTACTACTGGGACAACTCGAGCGAGGACGTCATCGATCCGACCAGCCCGGTCGGAAAGGATTTCGAGGGTTTCCGCGTGTACGTCGGCGAGGCCCGCGACACGCTCGATCTGATCGCCCAGTACGACCTGACGACCGCGCCTCACGACTCGACCGGGTTCAACACCGGGTTCGGTGCGGTCCGGCTCGCCCAGCCCGCGGTCATCGACGGTGTGACCTATCAGTACAAGTACACCGTCGACAACCTGCGCGATGGCTTCAAGTACTTCTGCGCGGTGACCGCGTACGATCTCGGCACGCCCGAGATCGAATCCCTCGAGAGCGGCATCTCGCAGAACGAGGCGGTGGCGGTGCCCGCCCCCACGGTCGGTGAGATCGCCGGCAAGGTGACGGTGTTCCCGAATCCGTACCGGGTCGAGGCGCTGTGGGATCGCCAGCGCCAGGCTCGCGACCACTACCTGTGGTTCGCGAACCTTCCGCAGCAGTGCTCGATCAACATCTACACGCTGTCGGGAGATCTCGTGTACCGCACCGACTTCGACGGCCGGACCTACGACGGAAGCAACGCGCGCGGCATCTACCAGCCCGGAACCGACATCAAGCCGACGCTGTCGGGCGCCACCTTCGGCTGGGACATGATCACGCGGCGCGGACAGGCGGCGGCGACCGGACTCTATATCTGGGCGGTCGAGGACAAGCAGAACGGCAAGCGACAGACCGGCAAGTTCCTCATCGTGAAGTCCGATCGGGAGAGCTTCTGACCATGCGCCGTCTCCTCGCCCTCTCGGGTCTCGCATGCGCCGCGGCGCTGTTCGCGCTCGCGCCTTCCGGCTGCGGGGTCAAGGGCACGACCCGCCCGATCCTTCCGCCCGAGACCACGATCTTCATCGAGGGCCAGGTGGACACGGTGAATCACATCGTCCACCTGCACTGGTTCGGGAGCGAGCCGAACGGATACATCGCGGGATTCGAGATTCGCCTGCTCAATCCTGCGGCGCCGGCCGACACGCTCTGGCAGTTCACTACGCTCACCGACAGCGTCATCACCGTGTTCACCCCGAGCGGCTTCAGCGCGACCGTGTTCGAAGCGCGCGCGATCGACGACAAGGGGGTGAAGGATCCGACCCCGGCGCGGCAGCCGTTCAACTTCGGGAACACGCCCCCGATCGTGAAGCTGGTCGGCAAGCCGAACGCGAGCGACCGATCCGACACCACCTTCGCCTC
The DNA here is from genome assembly GCA_031370785.1 of Candidatus Eiseniibacteriota bacterium. Classification (GTDB taxonomy): domain Bacteria; phylum Eisenbacteria; class RBG-16-71-46; order RBG-16-71-46; family RBG-16-71-46; genus DATJGS01. The sequence goes on from JANMQY010000049.1 coordinate 44,462, forward strand.
GGTCACGGTGGACTGGACCGTGAGCGACCCGGACGGAGACGCGAGCAAGGTGGTCATCCGCGCGTGGCTGGACGGACTGGTCGACGCGCCGGATTACGTCGTCGGCACGAGCTTCACCGTGCCGAGCGACCGCTTTCTCATCGGGGGCGTCTACACCTCGGGTCGACGCACGCTCCACATCCAGGGCATCGACGATGGCGGGATGGCGGGGCCGATCGACAGCGTCACCTGGTACGTGAAGAAGCCGGTGGCCGGCTCGCGGGCGCGGCTGCTGCTGGTCGACGACGTGCCCACCACCGATGCCGCGAAGCCGCGAAGCGACACGCTGTACGCGAACGCGATCGCCAACGCCGGCCTTCAGCCCGGCACGTGGTCGGTCCTCCACCTTCAGTTCAACAAGCCGTTCCGGTCGGCGAAGGACATGGAGCAGACCCTCAAGCTGTTTGAAACGGTCGTGTGGTACCGCGGGGAACAGTCGGCGTTCTCGTCGATCCTTGCGAACTATGGTGAAGGTATTGGGCCTTATCTGGACGCCGGCGGCCGGATGTTCATCGAGTCCCTCAACCTGACCACGGCCATGAGCACCAATGGCGCGCTCTCCCTCGATTTCGTCGACCGCTACCTGAACTCGAACGGGGTGTTCCAGTTCGGGCTGGCCCCGGATTCATCGGCCGCCTGGGGTCTTTCGAACACCGGGGTCATCTACTGTCCGACGCTCGCCGACAGCATGCTGAACCGGCGGATCATCTCCGGGCTCCGGGGATTCCGGACGCGTAGCTCGTCCCAGATCCTGTTCATGGTGAACGCCCATACCTTTTCACAGGACAATCCCATTCCCATGGCGGTGGCGCTGGATGTTCCGCAGGCCCAGGGGGGGCGGTTCATCGTGGACACGTTCCCCATGGTTTCCGGCACCATCTCGTCGCCGGGCTTTCCGCAGCGGGCGAGCGTCGTCCTGCTCAAGATCTTCGGGCTGCTCGGCCTCACCGGACCCTGAGCCGTGGGGGCCTGACCCCTCCTTTTCCCTTACCCAACACCCGCTTTGCATGGTAGCGTTTCTGCCGCGTTCATCTGCTATCCAGATCGACCAAGTGACAGGCGTCAAGTCTGGCCATGCGCCCCGCGCGGCGCAGGGAGGTGTCGCCAACGACTCGAGTCCGCACCGTGGGTTCCACACTCACCGCGCTTCTACTCCAACTAGGGGTGCCCCATCATGAAAAGGCTTCTCAGCGCAGTTCTTGGCGTCACCGCAGTTCTCCTCATGGCGAGCGCCGTTCCCTCTCGGGCGTTCATCAGCTTCCCCAATCCCACCTGTCCCGACACGATGACGATCTTCGGGCTCAAAAAGGTCATGGCCGACACCAGCGCCAACCCTTGCAAGCCGGTGACGGGTACGGGCACCGCGCCCGGCGATACGGTTCTCGGCGTTGGCGGAATCATCACCGGCTTCGATGAGAACCCGGTCGGCTTCGACATCTACATCGAGATGTCCGGAGGCGGTCCGCAGGGTGGCAAGTACGCCGGCATCGACGTGTTCACGCATGGCACCAACCTGCGTGCGCCGTATGGGTTCAATCGCGGAGACTCGATCGTCGTCGAATTCGCCCGGGTCGCGAACTTCCAGGGCGCGCTCGAGCTCATGTCCCCGAACAACACCTTTTCGAGCCCCAACATCAAGCTGCGCAAGGTGAACTCGGGAAACCCGCTCCCGCCTTTCGTGAGCGGCAACACCACCGACTTCAATGAGCTGCCGACCAACACGTACTTCGCGCAATACATCAACTCGCTCGTGACTCTCACCGGACCCGTGCGCGTCGCGCGTACCGGCGCAGGTCTCAGCACCCGCGCCATGCTCGTGGTCCGGGACGCGGCGCCCAGCGACTCGGTGTTCATCGACTACGGCAAGCTGACCGGGATCGTTCCGCCGGCGTTGGGCACCTATCTGACCAGCATCTCGGGCATCGCGAACTCGGCCACCCGCGGCTTGCGCATCATGCCGCGTGACGCCAACGACGTCGTCGACGTGCAGCCGCCTGGAGTTTCCGACGCGTATGCCGTCGCGGACAATGAGTACCGCGTCGTCTTCGATCGCGGCGTCACGCCTGCGTCCGCGACCAATACGGCCAACTACTCGCTGGCTTCGTTCGGCACGGTCAACTCCGCGGTGATGGACGGTTCGGCTGCGGTGATCCTCACCGTGTCCGGCACCGGACTCTCGCACGGGCAGCCCGAGACCGTGTCGGTCAACGGTGTCGTCGGCACCGCGAACGGCGTTGCCATGACCACGCCGGGCTCCGCGCTGTTCCTCGCCGGCGTCATGTCGAGCGGCGAACATTCTGCGCCGAATCCCGACTCACTCGCCGCATCGCCCTGCCGCGACTTGTCCCGCTACGTCGGATCCCCGGTCGCCGGCGTCGGTTCGGGCTTGACCGGCCAGTTCTCCAATGGTCCGTTCGGTCCGCGCTCGACGCTGACCGGCATCGTCGTCGGCGTCTACGGTAATCTCTACTACATGGAAGACGACAATCCGGCCGCCAAACGCGGCATCACGGTGTTCGCTCCGCCGTCGGCTCTCACCCTCGGTCACCGGTACATCCTTGCCGGCGCCGATGAGGAGTTCTACAGCGAGAACGAATTCGCGGCGATCGTCTACGTCAAGGACATCGGCACTCCCGGTGTGCCGGCTCCGGTCGCGCTTCCGGTCGGTATCGCGAACTACGACACCTGCGATGCGAACCAGAATATCCGCAGCGGTCGTGACTACCTGTCGGATCTGGTGAAGCTCCAGACCGTCAAGGTCGTGCAGCGGTTCGCGACGCTCCCGACCAACGGCTTCCACGTCACCGGGCCGCACCCCGACTACGGCGACACCATCTTCATCGAGAATCAGAACGCGGTGCTGGGTCCGAACTCGGCAAGCAATCCGAACTACCCTGCTCTGGGCTCGCTGGTGACCGTGATCGGCTGCGAGCACTACACGACCAACACCAGTTCGCCGAGCTTCCGGGTGTGCCCGCGCAGCCCGGCGGACATCACCATTCTGGATCCCGCGTCGGTCGGTACGCCGTCGGCGAGGCTTTCGTTCTCGGCGTTCCCGAACCCGGCGAGCTCCGTGAATCTCGCCTTCACGCTTCCCAGGGCCGCCGACGTCGAGCTCGGCGTCTACGATCTCGTCGGTCGCCGCGTGGCGATGATTGCCAGCGGGCCGATGGGCGCGGGCGCGTACCAGAAGGTGTGGCGTGGTCTGGATGACGGCGGCAACAAGGTGCGCTCGGGTGTGTACTTCTATCACCTGCGTGCCGGCAATGAGGTCCTCAAGACTCACACCGTCCTCATCAACAACTGACGCTGAGCTTCATTCGAGCGGCCGATCCTCCTTCGGGAGGGTCGGCCGTTTCGTTTTGGCCCCGCCGGCTCGATTGATTGTGGAGCGAAGAATGTTGCTGGCGCGGAGCGTGCAGTGACGCACCGGCATGCCCGGCACCGAACGCCCGTTCGTGCCCCCGCACTGTCCGCGAAGCGATTGTCGCTTCCATCGCTGCGCCGTCGGCTGGCACTGGGTTCGGTTCGGGTTCTATTCGCGCCGCTGTGCACCCCGTACCATCGCCCGCTTCCGGTGTAGACACTGCCGCGCGACCTTCAGCACTCAGAGCTTCTCATCCACCTACTATCTCAAGCGCCCCGATCTGCTCGAGCCGCTGAGCTTTCGCCTGCTCGCCGGCTCCGGCTATCGCCAGATCGCGCGCGAGGCCCGCTGCGCGCCCTCCACGGTCATGGGCCAGGCGGCCCGTCTCGGGCGCCATGCCCTGCTTTTCCTGCATGCCCATCGCCCTCCCGGCCCGGTGCTGGAGCCGCTGGTCATCGATGGCTTCGAGAGTTTCGCGTATAGCCAGTACCACCCGCTGCATCTGAACCTCGCGGTTGGTTCCCGGTCGCACTATCTGTACGCGTTCACCCATGCCGAGCTGCGCCGCAAGGGCCGCATGACCGCCGCTCAGAAACGGCGCCGGGTCTGGCTCGAACGCTCTTTCGGCCGTGCCGACCCGCGAGCGCTCGAAACCAGCATCGCCACCCTGCTCGAGCTTGCGGCCCCGATTCCACAGCCCCTGACCGTGCGCTCCGATGAGCATCCGGCCTACCCGCGCGCCCTGCGCCGGCTCCAAGCCTGGGACCTGCGCCACGAATGCACTCCTTCGGTCCTGGCTCGCACTCCAGGCAACCCGCTGTTCCCGGTCAACCGGCTGGATCTGCTGCTGCGCCACAATTGCGCCTGCCACAAGCGCGAGACCATCGCCTTTGCCAAGCGCCATCAGGCAGTGGTCGAGCGCGCGGCGTTGCTCGCGGTGTGGCTCAACTTCATCAAGCCGTTTTCGGAGAATCACGGCGGGGGCACCCCGGCGATGCGGCTCGGGCTGCGCGCATCCCCACTCAGCCTGCGCCGGGTGCTGGAGGACCGTCTGTTCCCCCGGCACGTCGGGCTGCCCCCGGAATGGCAGCGCTACTACCGTCGCCTTGTGCCTACCGCACGACTTCCCCGAGCTCGGAGCCACCAGCTCATGCTCGCGTTCTGAAATCTGAATGAATCAGGCGAGCTCGCCCGGACTTTCGCCCACGCATCAACATTCTTCGCTCCACAATCGGCTCGATTGCGCGGGGAACGAGCGCTCTCCTATAATGCGCGGGACCTGTGACCTCCGAGACTTCGAGATCCGGCCGGCGCGTTCGCGACTCGGCCACCGAGACGACCCAGCTCGTTCTGCCGCAGCACGCGAACGTGCACGGCAGCGTGCTGGGCGGAACGGTCATGCACTGGATCGACCTCGCGGCGGCCGTCGTGGCAAACCGCCATTCCCGCCGTCCGGTGGTGACCGCGGCGATCGACGAGATGTCGTTTCTCGCGCCGATCCAGATCGGACAGCTCGCGCTGATCCACGCGCGCATCACGCTGGTCGATCGGAGCAGCATGGAGATCTGCGTCGAGGTCGAGTCGGAGGATCTGTTGACCGGTGAGCGGCGCCACACCAGCACGGCGTTCGTGACCTTCGTGGCGATGGATCCTGCGACCGGGCGGCCGACTCCGGTGCCGCCGCTGATTCTCGAGAGCGACGAAGAGCGCGCCGAACACGTTCGTGCACTGGAGCGGCGCCGGCTTCGACTGGAACGACGCCTGGCGACGAAGCAGGCCGGAAAATGAGCGTGAAGCACGAACGCATGGCGCACGCAGGGAAGAGCGCGCGGACCTGACACGGCACGCCGCCCAACCGGCCCCGCAATGCGCGGGCCCGGCCGGCGGCCACGGAGGTGTGCAATGCCCGTTTCCATCGTGGTGCCGCAGCTCGGCGAGAGCGTCGCCGAAGGCACGGTTTCCAAGTGGCTGAAGGCGGTCGGCGAGCGGGTACGCAAGGAAGAGCCGCTGGTCGAGATCCAGACCGACAAGATCAACGTCGAGATCCCTTCCCCGGCCGACGGCACGCTCGGGGCGATCCTCGTGCCCGAGGGCACGACCGTGCTGGTCGGCACCGAGATCGGCTCGTTGAACGCTTCGGGAGAGACTGCCGCCGCGCCGGTTGCCGCCTCCGCCACCGCGTCTGCTGCCGCGCCGGCCGCTGCGCCCGCGCGGGCCGCCGAATCGGCGGGAACCTCGCGCGCCGCGACCGCGGTCGCAGCGCCACCCGCGACGCAGGCGCCGCCCGCCTACGCGAGCGCAAGCAGCGGCAACGGTGGAGCGCGTGGCTCTGCGCTCGCGCCCGCAGCCCCGGTGTTCACCGGCGACCGCAATCTCTCGCCCGCGGTGCGCAAGCTCATGCGCGAGCAGAACGTGGGCATGGATGAGGTTGGGGCGATCCACGGCTCGGGCGTAGCCGGGCGCGTCACCCGCGATGACCTGCTCGAGTACCTGAAGAACCGCACGCGCCCGGCCGCAGCTCCGGCCGGCGCGGCCGCGCCGGCGCCGGTCGCGAGCGGGCCGCGCCCTGGCTTCATGAGCGGGGCCACGCTTCCGGCCGCCTCGGGCGCTCGCGAAGAGGTGGTGCCCTTCAGCCGCGTGCGCCGGGTCATCGCCGACAACATGGTCAAGGCCAAGCACACCGCGGCGCACACCCACTGCTTCGACGAAGTCGACATGAGCGCGATCGTCGCGCTGAAGAAGGAATGGGCGCCCAGGCTCGAAGCGCAGGGCATCAAGCTCACCTACATGCCGTTCTTCATCAAGGCCTCGGTGTTCGCGCTCAAGGAATTCCCGTGGGTCAACGGCTCGGTCGCGCCCGAGGGCGATGCGATGATCCTCAAGCACTACTACAACATCGGGATCGCGGTCGGCCGCGACGACAAGGGCCTGATCGTTCCGAACATCAAGGACTGCGATCGGAAGAACCTGGTGCAGCTCGCGCACGAGGTGAACGACATCGCGGCGCGCGCTCGCGCCGACAAGCTGACCCTGGACGAGATCCAGCACGGAACGTTCAGCATCACCAACGCCGGCGTGTTCGGCGCGGTCAACTCGGCGCCTGTGATCAACGTGCCCGAGGTCGCGATCCTGGGCGTGCACAAGATCGCCGAGCGGGCGGTGGTGCGCGATGGAGCGATCGTCGCGCGGCCGATGATGAACGCCTCGATCGGATTCGATCACCGGGTAGTCGACGGCGAGCTGGCGGTGCGGTTCCTGCGCCGCATCTGCGAGCTGCTCGAGAAGCCCGAGCTGCTGTGGTTCTACGCGTGATGGAGCGTCAGCAATGAGCACACTCACCCTGTGCGCGCTGGGCGAGACACCTTACCGCGACGGCCTGAGACTACAGGAGGCGCTGGTGCGCGCGCGCGCGGACGGCGAGACCGGGGACTGGCTGCTGTTCCCGGACCATCCGCCGGTGCTGACCGTCGGACGGAGTCCCAGCCCGGGCGCGCTGCTCGCGACGCCCGAGACGCTGGCCGCCAGGGGCATCGAGCTGTTCGAAGTGGCGCGTGGAGGCGACATCACCTGGCACGGGCCGGGTCAACTCGTGGGCTATCCGATCGTCGACCTGACCGCCCGCGGTCGCGACCTGCATCGCTGGCTGCGCGACCTGGAAGAAGGGCTGATCTGGAGCCTGGCCGCGCTCGGGATCGAGGGCCGGAGAGTCCAGGGCCGCACCGGTATCTGGGTCGCGGAGGCCAAGATCGCCTCGATCGGCGTCGCGGTTCGGCGCTGGGTCGGCTACCATGGGTTCGCGCTCAACGTGCACCCCGACCTCGAATTCTTTAATCTGATCCACCCCTGCGGGCTCGAGGGCATCCACATGACGTCGGTTGCAGCCCTGCTCGGTAAGGGGGCACCCGGCCTTGAGCAGGTTCGGGTGACGACCGCAGGGCTTCTGGCCGAAACTCTTGGATACGACGCCACGTGCTGGGTCTCCGCCGAGGAGGCCTGGGAAGTGGCCGGGGAAACGATAGCGGTCGGGGCCTCGGCCTCGAACCCGCACGCCGCCTGAAGGCGGCGCACTCTAAGACAAGCGAAGGCGGGCCATCGCCCGCCATGGAGGATCAGGATGCTGACGTTGACGGAAGCTGCGACGCGCAAGTTGGGCGAGGTGCTCACCCAGCAGAGCGAGCAGGGGCAGGTGTTCGGGTTGCGCGTGAGCGTGTACAAGGGCGGATGCTCCGGCTACCAGTACGGCATGGCGCTCGCCGAGAAGGCGGAGCAGGGCGACTGGGTCGGCGAGTTCGGCGGGGTCCGTGTGGTGGTCGATTCCGAGAGCCAGCCGCTGCTCGAAGGCGTGAGCATCGATTACGTCGAGACGCTTCAGGCCTCCGGCTTCACGATCTCGAATCCCAACGCGGCGCGTGGCTGCGGATGCGGCAAGTCGTTCGAGACCGAAGAGGCTTCGGGCGCCAAGACCGAAGAGACGGGCGGATGCGGCAGTGGTGGTTGTGGCTGCGGCAGCGGTGGACACTGAGACCTTTCGAGCCTGGAACCAGAATGAACGTCAAGCTGACGCTGTTCAGCCTCGCCGAGGCCAATCGAATAGTGGAAGAGCTCACGCCCGAGCTCAAGCGTCTCCTGCTGGGCAAACGTGAGCTGGATCAGATCGACAAACGGATCATGGTGCTGAGCCTCGCGGTCTCGGGAGCCGGGCCCGACAATCCTGATGCGATCGAGCTGCGTCAGCTCGCCCCGCGCCGCGCACAGCTCACCCGGCAGATCGCGAGCGGGGTGCAGGCCATCCATCAGCGTGGCCCACTGCTCAAGGATCTGGACAAGGGCCTGGTGGACTTCTACGCCGTCTCGGGCGATCGACTGATCTTCCTGTGCTGGCAGCTGGGCGAGGCCGAGGTCTCGCACTGGCATCCGCTCGAAGGCGGCTTCTCCGGCCGCCAGCCGCTGGATCGCAGCGAGCTCGAATGAGCGCGCCGGGATCCCCCGGAGCAAGGAGTTCAATCCATTGAGCACCCTGGGCCTTTCGCCGGACCCGTCTTCTGGGCGGGCATCCCAGCCGGACCTTGCCGTCCCGCCGCTCGCGCGCCCGTTCGCCGACTACGCCGCGCTCGCCGCTGACGAGATCACCGAGCGCACCTGGGCCGCCAAGCGCGCGCTGGGCAAGCGCGTGGTGATCCTAGGCCACCACTACCAGCGCGAGAGCGTGGTCGAGTTCGCGGACTTTCGCGGCGACTCCTTCAAGCTCTCCCAGCTCGCCGCGGCCAGTCCCGGCGCCGAGTTCATCGTGTTCTGCGGCGTCCACTTCATGGCCGAGTCGGCCGACGTGCTGCGCGCCCCACATCAGACCGTGCTGCTACCCGACCTCAAGGCCGGCTGCTCGATGGCGGACATGGCGGACATCGAAGATGTCGAAGACGCGTGGGAGCTGCTCGAGGCGGCGCATGGCAATACGATCACGCCGATCACCTACATGAACTCGACCGCGGCCCTGAAGGCGTTCTGCGGCGAGCGCGGCGGCGTGGTGTGCACCTCCTCCAACGCGCGCGCGGTGCTGGAGTGGGCATGGGCGCGCAAGCCGCGCGTGTTCTTCTTCCCCGATCAGCACCTCGGCCGCAATACCGCATCCGCGATGGGCGTCTCCCTCGAGCACATGGCCGAGTGGGATTTTCGCGCGACCGACCCGCGCCGGGTCAACGCGCGCTGCTTCGATGAGGCGAAGCGCATCATCCTGTGGCGCGGGTTCTGCTCGGTGCACACCAAGTTCACCGCGCGTCAGATCGACGAGATCCGTGCCGAGGATCCGAAGGTCAGGGTGCTGGTGCATCCCGAGTGTCCATTCGATGTCGTCAAGGCCGCCGACCTGAGCGGCTCGACCGAGTTCATCATCGAGCAGGTGCGCGCCGCACCTGCCGGAACGCACTGGGCGATCGGCACCGAGATTCACCTTGTCAACCGGCTCGCGCTGGAACATCCGGAACAGCGCATCCATTCTCTGCAGAAGAACGTGTGCCCGTGCGCAACCATGAATCGCATCGATCCCGCGCACCTGCTGTGGACGCTCGAGAATCTCGCCGCGGGTCACGTGGTGAACGCGGTGCGGGTGCCTGAAGACGTGCGCCGCGGCGCGCGCATCGCGCTCGACCGCATGCTCGCGCTCAAGGGCAAAGGCGCCGCGGCCTCGGCCCTGGCCCTGGACTGATGCGATGAGCGACTTCCTTCCGACCGAAGGCGGCTCAAGCCCGGATGAGGCTTCGCCGCCGCGTGC
>JANMQY010000052.1:0-22359 GCA_031370785.1 Candidatus Eiseniibacteriota bacterium
TGGAACCGCGCGCTCGCCGGATGGCGACTCGAGGACTCGTTGCGCTTTCGTCCACACTTCGGCTGGACCGGCGCCATCGAGTGGCGGGAGTGACCTCCTCCTACTCGCTGGACGAGCACTACCATATCGAGCGCGAGCTCGCCGACCGGCTGCGCAACGCCTCGCGCGAGGAGCGCTCGACGCTCTATGCGGCGGTGTACGACGAGCTGTTTCGCCGGCTTCCCGCGCATCCCCAGCTCACCTCGAAGCAGGATTCGGCCGCGCGGGTCGCGGACGTTGCCTCGCAGATGGCGGCGTTGCGGCGCTTCCTCACCCCGAGCACCACACTGCTCGAGATCGGCGCGGGTGACTGCGCGCTGTCACTCGCGGCGGCTCCGCATGTGCAGAGGGCGATCGCGCTCGACGTTTCCGAGAAGATCACCCAGGGCGTGGCCGCTCCCGCGAATTTCTCGCTGCTGCTCTCCGATGGTCGTGGCATCCCGGTTCCCAAGGGAAGCATCGATGTCGCCTACAGCAATCAGCTCATGGAGCATCTGCATCCGGACGACGCTCGCGAGCAGCTGCGCTCGATCGTCGATGCGCTCGCGCCCGGTGGAGTCTATCTATGCATCACGCCGAACCGGATCTCGGGGCCGCACGACGTTTCCCGGGGCTTCGACGATGAGGCAACCGGATTTCACCTGAAGGAGTACACCGCGGGAGAGCTGGCACGCCTGTTCCGTGACGCCGGCTTCTCGCGGGTGTGGGCCATGATGGGCGCCAGGCGCCGGCTGGCTGCGATGCCGGTCGGGCCGCTCCGCGCGCTGGAGAAAATGCTCGACGTCCTGCCCGCGGCACTGCGTCGCGCGGTCGCGAGGCGGTCGCCGTGCCGGCAACTGCTCGAGATCCGGCTGGTCGGCCGCAAGTAGCGCAGCGTCACGCTGCCTGACATCGGCCGCGCTCGGGCTCGCGGCCCCCCCACGGAGCGCGGTCTAGCAGCATCAGGCCCTCAGGTTGGAGTGGCCGGTCGCCCAAAGCTCGAGCGTCAGGCTCCCTGGCCGCGCCGCCTGCGCACGCTCTCGACGACCGGGTCGAGGAGAGCGGCGAGTCGATCCAGAACCACGTTCGGAGCGTGCTTGCCCATGGCGTAGGCGCGAGCCCGCGTGCCGGCCGCGGCTCGTCCTGCCGGGTCCGACATGCGGCGCCTGACCGCGGCCAGCAGTTCCGGGTACTCGTTGACCGCGTCCCCCAGGCATTCGCGCTTCACGATGTCGTCGGGGTCGACGCAGGAGATCGTCGGCAACCCGTACGACCAGGCTTCGAGCATGACGTTCGAGAAGCCTTCGACCGGCGAGGTGTGAACGAGCAACGAGGCGGTGCGAAACAGGCTCTCGAGCTGGGCGTGGTCCATGAAGCCGCGCACTTCCAGATTGGGCAGATCTCGCGCGGCAGCCCGTGCGGATTCCCAGTGATGCTGGGTCAGGGGCGGGGGCGGAACGACGCCCACCATGACGAAGCGGTGTTCTGGAAGATCGCGTGCGAGGTCGGTAAACCACTCCGGACGCTTGATGCTCTTGTAGGTGCCGAGCCAGACGATAGGCCCATTCTGACCCGGGTCCACCGCCCGCTCCGGGATCTCGACCAGGTTGGGCAGGACGTCGCTCTCGAGCCCGAATATGTTCGCGAAGGCCTGCTTCTGGAATTCGGTCTGGGCCAGCAGCGCATCGGCGCCGCGGATCGCGCGCCGGTACCACCATTGGTCTCGCGTACCGCTGCGACGGGGCACCGAACGCAGCAGGTCGTAGTCGCTTGCCGCGTGGTTGACGAATCCCGCCCGCCGGGACCGCGCCACTTCGAACGCGAGCCCGGCCGGCATGCCGGAGCCGCTCACGTAGTACACCTCGGCGTCCGCTGCCCGCAGGGCGGCGATCGCGCGGGTCAGGCGCGGGTGGAAGAAGCGAAGGATCGGAATGGGGCTGCGCAGCCGGAACGCGCGATAGATGTCGATGTCGTCGACCCGGATGCGTGCCGGCTGTCCGAAGTCGCAGGTGACGACGCTCACGTCGAAATCGCGAGCGCGCATGCCGCGCGCCATCTTCGCGAGCTGCGTCTCTGCACCACCCGCGAACGGTACGCCGGTCGGAACCAGCACCGGAAGCAGGTACTCGGAGTAGAAGCACAGCCGGCCGCGACGACTCATGCCGCCCACCTCTCGAGCGCGCCTTCGAGGCGTGGCCGAACGCGGTCCCACGCGAATGCTTCGGCGGTGAGGCGGGCCGCCGCCCCGAGTCGATCCGCCAGGTCCGGCTCTTGAGCGAGACGATTCAGTGCGGCGCGCAGTGCCTCTGCATCGTCGACCGGGACCAGCAGCCCATTCTCGCCGTCGCGCACCAGCTCGCGCACGCCGGCGACCGGAGTCGCGACCACCGGTCGGCCCCAGGCCATCGCCTCGAGCAGCACGTTCGGCAGGCCTTCGCCGCGGCGCGCGGCGAGCACGACACAGCGCGCCTCGGCGTACAGCTTCGCAAGGCTTGCCCGATCCACGAATCCCGGGAATCGCACCTCGACGCCGCGGCGACGCGCAAGCGCTTCGAGGCGCTCGCGCTCGGGGCCGGTTCCCGCCACGATGAGCGCATCCTTCATCCCCGTCACCGCTTCGATCACGAGGTCCATCCCCTTGCCGGGGATGAGCCGTCCGACGCTGAGGATCACCTTCGCGGCGCTCGGCGCTGCGTTCCGATCGGCGGGCGGCAGATCCAGGCCGTTCGCCACCACCTCGAGCTTTGCCTCGACGTCCGCGCGCAAGCGCGAGCCGTGAGCCCCCAGCTCGCGGAGCAGCTCGCGCCGTCCCTCTTCGGTCTGCACCAGCACACCACGCGCCCCGCTCCACACTCTCGGGCTGATGAGGCGCGTGACCAGGGAATCCGAGAGCCGGTATTCCGCCTCTCCCCGGATCCAGACCACGGCCGGAATGCCGGTGCGACGCTGGATGCGAACGCCGGCGAAGCCGCTGACGAACGTCTGAAAGCACAGCAGCAGGTCGGGACGCGGCTGGATGGACCGCACCACGCGCTCGATCGAGCGCGCATCGTCGAGCGCCCGCCACACCGGCACGCGCGAGACCGGCAGCCGCACCACCTCGAAGCCGTCGCGGCGCTCGCGCGCGACCGGGCCGTCGGTCTCGCGTCGCGTGATGACGGTCACCCGGTGTCGGTCCGCGAGCCGCGTGGCCCAGCACTCGGCCTGATGTTCGGCGCCACCGAGAGCTCCGGGAGGAAATCGTCCGATCAGGAGGCCCAGGTTCATGATTCGGCGGGCCATCCTGGAACCGAGGTCAGCGGCCCGTCGAGCGCCTCGCGAGGCCGGTCGACATAGGTCTGGAACCACATCTCGAGGCACAGCAGCGCCCAAATCTGCTTGCTGCGGCGGTCGTCGCGCGTCCGGGTGTCGCCAACCATCCGCTCGACGCCCTTCGGATCGAACCAGCCTCGCCAGCGCGGACGCGAATCGAGCAGCACTTCGCGCGCGAGCCGGCCGAAGTCGGTCCCGAACCAGTGCTCGAGCGGGACCGCGAAGCCCTGCTTCGGCCGCTCGAGGATCTCGCGAGGCAGGAGATCCTTGACGCTCTCGCGCAGGAGCCACTTGCCCACCTGCCCGCGCAGCTTGTACTGGAACGGGATGCGCGCCACGAACTCGAGCATGACATGGTCGAGCATCGGCTCGCGAACTTCGAGCGAGCTCATCATCGAAGTTCGGTCCACCTTTACCATCACGTCGTCCACCATGTACGTCTGGGCGTCGAGATGAAGCAGCGCCGGAATGGCGCCGGCGCGCGACGCCGTCCAGTGAATCCCGCGAAGCGCGGCCAGCGGGTCGTAGTGGCGCAGGTTTTCGGAGGCCTCGGCGGTCAGCACGCCGGCCATCTCGCGCGGGCGATAGAACGACTGCACCGCCAGGTGGCGATCCACCACGTGCATGGACATGCGCTGAACCTTGCGGCCGAGCGGATGGTCGGGATGGAGAAGGTGGGACGGCAGTGCGGCCAGCTGGCGCAATGGACGCGGAATTCCATCGAACGCGGCGTACTGCTTCGCCCATGCGTAGGTGGAGTATCCGGCGTGCGTCTCGTCACCGCCGTCGCCCGAAAGCGCGACCGTGACCTCGCGCCGCGCCATTTCGGAGACGTAGAAGCTCGGGATCATCGAAGCATCCGCCAGCGGCTCGTCCATCTGCCACACCAGGCGCGGCAGCAGCTCGAGTGCGCGCGGACGCACCACGACCTCGTGGTGGTCGGTGCCGAGGTGTCTGGCGACGCGCCTTGCGTGCTCGATCTCATTGAAATCGGCATGCTCGAAGCCGACCGTGAAGGTCTTGATCGGCTCGGGCACCGCGCGCGCCATCATCGCCACCACCACGCTCGAGTCCAGCCCACCGGACAGGAACGCTCCGAGCGGCACATCCGCGACGAGGCGCATCCGCACTGCCTCGGCAAGCATCGACAGCAACCGCTCGCGGTAGTAGTCCATCGAGTGCCCGGAATCGACATCGGTCGGAAGCGACCAGTAGCGTGCGGTGCGCACGCCGTTCTCGTCGGCGATCAGATAGTGCGCGGGCGGAAGCTTGCGAACGCGTTTCCAGATGGTGCGTGGGCCAGGGATGTACTGAAACGTGAGGTAGTCGGCGATGGACTCATCGTCCACCTCGCGCGGCACCGACGGATCGAGCATCAGGGCCTTGAGCTCCGAGGCGAATGCAATGCGCTTCCCGTCGTCGTGGTAGTAGAGCGGCTTGACCCCGAAGCGATCGCGACCGAGCACCAGCCGGCGTCGGGTTCGGTCGAACAGGCCGAACGCGAACATTCCGCGCAGATGGGTGAACATCCCGGTCCCGTGCTCTTCGTACAGGTGAAGCAGTGCCTCGGTGTCGCTGCTGCCGCGGAAGCGATGCCCGCGCGAGGCGAGATTGGTGCGCAGCTCAGGCCACCCATACAGCTCGCCGTTGTACGTCACCCACAGCGACTCGTCCTCGTTGGGCATGGGCTGGTGGCCGCCGGGCGAAAGATCGACGATCGACAGGCGCCGGTGGCCGAAGGCGACGTCGCCGTCGCTCCACAGGCCGCTGTCGTCCGGACCGCGATGGCGCATGCTCATCGCCTGTCGCTCGATCAGGACCCGATCGGCGACTCCGCCCCGGTAGTGAAACACGCCGTTAATGCCGCACATTCCCGTTCTCCTGCGGTTGCGCCCCACGCTCCGGACGTCTCGCCCCGTCCCCCCTGCGCCGCACGACCAGTGAGCCGACGGGGAGGCCAGCATAGTAGTCGTTGTCGAAGAAGTAGTCGCTCAGCCGGTAGTTCGCATAGTGAGGCTGACGCAGCATGATCACACGAACCTGATAGATACCATCAGCGACGTCGCCGGGAATCTCGAGCGCGAACGAATCGCGCACGACCTGATCCGGCCGCCACTGGTCGACTCCGTAGTCGCCGCCGCCCGGCAGATGGTCGGAGCGGAAGCGGTAGCGTTCGTGGCGCAGCTTCTCGATCAGCTTGCGAACCGGCTTGCCGACGACCGCCGGAGGTGAGAACCCGCCCGGCAGCGGCCGGTCGAAGCGCACCGCGACCTGGTACGAACCGGCCGGCAGGCGCTCGAGCGCGCGCCAGGCGATCACGCCGCGCAGCGTGTCGAGCGGCGCGGCCTCGCGCGGGGTCAGCCCCGCGCCCAGCAGCGCCGGGACGCCCGGAGCGAGCCGGCGCGCCACGCCCGACTTCCCGGGACGGTAGAGCTCGGTGAACGAACGAGGGGAAGCCGGCTCTCGCAGGGTGTCGAGCGCGGCCGCATTCACGCGGTACACGACGAAGTCGCCTGTGTCGTAGATCCGCTCGAACGCCTGAGGATGCCGGTCGAGACGCTCGCGCGACGCGCGGAACCACTCGGGCCGTGGCGTCCAGTAGTCGAGCACCGGCACCTCGGCGAATCGGTTGTTGAGCACGATCACGCCCACACCGTAGCGCGCGACCACCTCGCGCGTGCGCGCCCACTCGGCGAAGGGGTCCAGCGCGTCGCGCGCATCAAGCAGGCGGGTGAGCGCGAGTGAATCGCTCGGTGAGCTGTGCTGGTCGACCAGCGTGGCCACGTAGTGGCCGGTGAACATGGGCACGGAATAGCTGGTGATGGGATCGCTGAGCACGACCTCTCCGCGCGGGAGGTTCCGGTCCATCCAGCGCAGCGCGTCGCTCCACGGCAGCGGGCTGTGCGCGCGCTCCTCCGCCGCAAGCGCTCTCGCGTCGCGAGCCACGTGCAGCGCATCGGCGACCGCCGGCGCGAGCAGGACCAGCGTCACCGCGAGGAGTCCGGCCGCGCGAAGGCGCGCCGCGCCCCGGGCGTCGCGGACGGTGCGCCACAGGTGCGGGAGGGCCCACCCCACCAGCCCGGCGAGCGGCGTGATCCAGATCACCCGCATCAGCAGGTAGCCGAGATGTGGCTCGAGCAGGGCGACCACCGGCGGCACGAACAGCGTGACCGCGACCGCGATCGAGGTCGCGAGCAGCCAGAGCACGGCGGGGTTGCCGCGTCCCACGCGCCACAGCGGGAGCGCAAGCAGCGGGAACAGCAGCCAGGCCGGGCCCATCCAGCTCCACAGCACGCCCGGAGAAACCACGCGCACGTGATCCCACAGGATCAGGAGGCCCTGCGGCTCGGTGTGGATCAGGTTGTGCGAGTGCGGCGTGCGCAGCACCTGCCACAGCGCAAGTGGGAACGCGGCGAGCAACATCGCCAGCGCGGTCCCCGCCAGCCGTCTGGCCTCGGGGCCGAGCCTGCGGTCGCGCACGAGCAGGGCCACCCCAAGCGCAGTGAGCACCAGAGCGAACTGTGCGATCGCGAAGACGTGGGTCGCGACCGCCCCGAACGCCAGAGCGACCGCGACCAGCCGTGCGCCACGCGAGGGACGGATCAGGTCGGCGAGCGCCGCGACCGAAGCGGCGAGCGCGAGCTGGTCGGCGAGCTTTGCGGCGAACACGGTCTCGCGCATCGGAGTCGCGGCCAGCGATCCGCCGTACGTGAACAGCGCGGCCCACGCGGCGGTCGCGGCCCCGGCGGAGCCGGCCAGCAGCATTCCGAGCGCGGCCACGTTCAGCACCAGCAGTGGCGAGAGCAGTGCGGGCAGGTCGCGCCACGCCTCGACCGGATCGACTCCGGCGAGCCGCGCGATCAGCGCCGCCTGGGCGTGCCACAGGAACTTGCGCGGGTCCACTCCGCTTAGCCCCGCGTTCCGGAAGAAGGCGTCGGTCGGGAACGCGTCGCCATGCTCGAGCATGCGGCGCAGCGTCCCGATATGGTCCGGCGAGTCGGAGATCGAGGTGAGCGGCGCGCCGAATCGCGCCGCGTATGCCGCCGCGGCCACGGCCGCCAGCAGAGTGAGCGCGAGCGGCACGCCCGCGAGCGCGGCCGGCTCCGCGCGGAGTCCCTCCCCGTTCGCCGGTGCATGCGCCACGGCGCCGCGCCGGGCGATGACTAGCGTCCACAGCAGAGCCGTGCTCGCAATGGTCGCGGAGGACAGCACGGTGAACGGAACGTGAGCGACGCGAGTGGCAATGACCAGCAGCGCATTCCACGCCACTCCTAGCCCCAGCGCCCAGCCCGACGCGAGCCACGCTCCGCCGGGCACGCGCGCGCTGAGGAGCGCGAGCCACGCCGCGCCCGGGGCGAGGACCAGCACCGCGCCGGCCAGTACGACCCGCAGTAATGTCGGACATGGCGCCAGCGCACCGCCCGCGAGCAACGCCTGAAGCACGAGCGCGAGCGCGGCCAGAACCAGCGCGGGGCGCCGGCTCACGGCTCGGGCGGTCCCGTGCGCCGGCTCCACGCTGGAGCGAACTCGGCGATCATCTGACGCAGGCCGGTCCCGCGGCCGAGCGGATATCCGGCGAGCGTATAGAGCGGCAGGAACGTCGTCACCGCGAGCAGCATGTGGAGCAGGCGCTGCCCCCAGTTCGACGCGTCCGCGAACGGCAGAATCCGGTCGAGTCCCCACGCGATCGCGAAGCTGAGCGCGAGCGCGCCCAAGGCGCGCGCGACCATCGCCGGGCAGCGGCGCCAGGTTCCATGCAACGACATATAGGCCAGCCACAGCATGACCATGCCATTGATCACGTAGGCGAAGAGCGTCGCCCACGCCACCCCGGTGATGCCGGCACCGAGCCGGACCGCGACCAGGTCGAGCGCCGCTCCGAGCACCGCACCCAGAATCGAGGCCGGGACCAGGTATGCCTGCCGGCGGAGCGTCATGAGCACGATCGCCGACAGCCCGACGAAGGCGAGGCCGCCGACACCGAAGCATACGATGCGCACCGCGCTGAGCCCGGGCATGAATTTCGGAAGCACGCCGCCCATCAGGTCGCGGGCCAGCAGATAGGCGAGACCGCACATTGCCGGCACGAGAACCGCGAGCGTCAGATAGGTGCGCTCCACCCGATCGCGGATGCCCTCGACCCGGTCTCCTGCCTCCCGGTAGCGCTTGAGCAGCTCGGGATAGAGTACGTAGCTCACCGACTCGGGAAGATAGAGCAGCAAGGTTACCGCGGTCACCGCGAGGCTGTAATAGCCGAGCTCGAGGGTGCCCAGATACTTGAAGATGATGACACGGTCCAGCGTGCGCGTGATGAATGTGGAGCCCGTGTAGAGATACATCGGGACCCCGACGCGCAGCAAGGTCAGGCACTCGCTGGAATAGCGGGGCACGAACGGGCTGATCTGCCGCGCGTGCCATTGCGTGACGATCGAAGCCATCAGCGTCGCCACCAGCCAGCCGCCGAGCAGTGCCCACACCCCGAAGCGCGGGATGAATGCGAGCGCGAGGCCCGCACCGACCACGCCCTGAATCAGGTACCAGCCGCTGACCGCGGGAATGTTGTTGTGCGCCCGCAGGAGATTGAGGTGGTAGTAGCCGAGCGCGGTGAGCAGCACGCAGGCGAGCGCGACTACGACCCCGCGCATGCCCCAGAAGCTCACGATCTTCCCGTGCGAGGTCATGAAGTAGACGAGGGCGCCCAGCGCGTAGAGCGTGGAGAGCAGCAGCACGTTGAACAGTCCCGCGCGCTTGACGCGGTCGAGCGCCACCGGGTCACCGTCCACGATCCTGGGCGGAACGGTCTGGTCCAGCCCCTGGAACGTCCCGGCCTGTGCGAGCGTTCCGTAATCCATGACCAGCTGGATCGCGTTCCAGGCGCCGTAGGACGCCGGGCCGAGCAGACGGGCGGCAATGATCCCGCGCGCCATGAGCAGCACGCGGTACACGTACTGGCCAGCGGCGAACACCATCGAATCGCGGACGAACTTGCGTGGGTGCATGAGAGGGGGGGAGCCTCGTCTCCTTTCAGTCGGTCTTAGGGTTGTCGGTGGCGATGCGCGCCGCGCTGTCCTAGAATCGTCGCCTCCATGCGACCCCAACCCGCGTCATGTCCCGCCCGCCGGTGACCCTGCCCGCCTCGGAGACGCTCGCCTCCGCGGGGGGTGCTCCCGTGCGCGCGACCTTCCTGCCGCTCGCGGTGCCGTGGATCGGCGAGCGAGAGAAGCAGCTCGTGCTCGAGACGCTGGAGTCGGGCTGGATCACGACCGGCCCGCGCGCTCAGGAGCTGGCGCGGGGCATCGCCGCCCGCGCGGGCACCAGGCACGCTCTCGCGGTCAACTCGGCGACCGGGGCGCTGCACCTGGCGCTGGCCGCGCTCGGGGTGAAGCCGGGCGACGAGGTGATCACCTCGACCTACACGTTCGCCGCGTGCGTCAATGTCATCGAGCACGTCGGCGCCACACCGGTGCTGGTCGACGTCGAGCCGGACACACTGTGCCTGGATCCACGAAAGGTCGAAGAGGCGATCACCCCGCGCACCCGCGTGATCATGCCGATCTCGTACGCCGGGCATCCGTGCGACGTCGAGGCGCTCGGCGCGCTCGCAAAGGCCAGGCGGGTCCGCCTGGTCGAAGATGCGGCGCACGCCCTGGGCGCGCGCTGGAAGGACCGTCCGGTCGGCTCGTTCGCGGACGTTACCGCGTTCTCGTTCTACGCGACCAAGAATCTCACGACCGGCGAGGGCGGCGCCGCCGTCACCGACGACGACGCGCTGGCCGAGCGCATGCAGGTGCTGTCGCTTCACGGCATAAGCCGCGACGCGTGGAAGCGTTACGGCGATACCGGCTCGTGGTTCTACGAGGTGATCGCACCGGGCTTCAAGTACAACCTCAGCGACGTGCTGGCCGCGATCGGTCTCGGACAGCTCGAGCGCTTCGACGAGATGCAGCGCCTGCGGGCCGCGCGGGTCGCGCGCTACCGCGAGCGGCTCGCCGGCGTGCCCGAGGTGCGGGTGCCGATCGTGCGGCCGGGCGCCACTCATGCCTGGCACCTGTTCCCGATCGCGCTCGAGCTGGAGCGCTTGACCTGCGATCGGGCGCGCTTCATCCAGGAGCTGCGCGCCGAGAACATCGGCACCTCGGTCCACTTCATCCCGATCCACTTCCATCCGCACTTTCGTGACACGCTTGGGCTTCGCGAGGGCGCGTTCCCGGTGGCCGAGAACGCCTACCGCCGCGCGATCACCCTCCCGCTCTTCCCGCGCATGAGCGAGAGCGATGTGGACGACGTGGTCGCCGCGGTGGCCAAGATCGCGCGCCACTTCCGCCGCTGAGCCGCTCCCTCCGCTCACGCTCCACCCTCCGAGGCCTGCCCGAGCGATTTCAGCGACAGTCCTTCGCGATTCAGGTACCAGAGCCCGACGGCGGTGATGGGCAGCCACTGGCTCGCGAAGTAGAACCACGAGACCGGCACCGCGACGTCGCGGCCGACGTGGAACAGGGCGAGCCCGGCGATGCATGCCAGGTTGAGCGTCCCGATGTAGCCGGGCGCGGCCGGCACCATGATGCCGATCGCGGTGATCACCAGCATGATCAGCCCGCCGTACCACGGCACGTCGATTCCCAGCGCCCACATGCTGATGGTGAGTCCGAGCGAAAAGATCAGGAACATCGCAAACGAGAGCGCGAACACCCAGGTCAGGCGCTTCAGATCGCGGAACAGGCTCAGGCCCTCGAGAAAATGGTCCAGCGAACGAGCCACGCGCTCGCGGACCCCGGGCGGGAGGAACGCGGTGCACCGGCCGATCACCGCATGCGCGAATCTCGGCTGGCGCTCGAGCACGACCACGAACACGGTGAGCGCCACGCTGAGTGCGAGCAGTACCCCGGCGCCGGCCTGCACCATCCGGCCCGCATCGGTGTCGGCGCGTAGCGGGAACACCAGCAGCCCGAGCCCCAGGATCGCGAGCAGGGTGAGCATGTCGATCGCGCGCTCGACCACGATGGTCGCGAGCAGCGTGGTCTTGGACAGATGCTCGCGCCGGGCCAGCGCCCACGGCCGCACGAACTCGCCGAGCCGGAACGGCAGCACGTTGTTGGCCATGAACCCGATCATGGTGGCGCTGAACAGGCTGTCGGTGCTGATCCGCCTGGGCGAGGTGATCAGCGAGCGCCAGCGGATGGCGCGCAGCCAGAATCCAGACAGGGTCGCCGCCATCACCGCGACGAAGCCCAGATAGTTGGCGTGGCGCAGCGCATTCCATACCTCGGAAACGTGGACGTCGCGCATGGAAAGCCACACGCACACCGCCGAGATCGCGATCCCGAGGATCAGCTTGAGGCTGCGACTCACGCGCGCCCCCCCGCTCCGGATGCGCCCGCATCCGGCCGCCCGCCCTGCGTTTCGAGCTCGTGGCGGAGCAGTGCCAGCTCGCGGGTGAGGGTGTGGTTCTCGCGCCCGAGCCGGGACAGCTGCACCGCCATGTGCAGCATCATCACGATCCCGAATGCGACGCCGAACGCGAACGCGGTCGAGCTCTCGTAGCGGATGCCGAGACCGCGGGTGATCGCCTGAAGCAGCGGAGTCGAGAATCCGAGCACCGCCATGGCCAGCGAGGCCACCACCCACAACAGCGAAAACTCCTCGGACAGTCGCCTGCGGCGCACCAGCTCCAGCACCACGAGCGCCAGCCCCGCGGCGCAGAATGCGCTGATCTCCTGGGTTCTCGACAGAAAGTGCATGGGTCCTCCTACGGGGACTGCGACTTCTGCAGCATCGCCATCAGCGAGGCGAGCAGATTCTTGTACGGGTAATATAGCGTCTTGCCCAGCGTGTAGAACGAGCGCCCCGCGCGGCGCTCGCGCATGTGCGCGGGCACCTCGCTCAGACGGAAGCCGCGCCGCGCCAGCGCGATCAGCAGCGGCGCGTCCGGGAAATCCTGCGGGAGGTCGTGCTGACAGACCTCCATCACCCGGCGGGAGTATGCGCGAAAGCCCGAGGTGGTGTCGGTGATCGGCTGCCCGATCGCCAGCTGGACCACGCCGGAGAACAGGTGCATTCCGAGCCGGCGCGAGAGTGGAGCCCGGTAGCCGGTCGGCAATCGGTAGCGTGAGCCGATCGCCACATCGCAGGTCCCGGCCAGCACCGGCTCGAGAAGGAGGGCGAGATCGGCAGGGTCGTGCTGGCCGTCCGCGTCCAACTGAACGCCGATCGAGTAGCCGCGCTCGACCGCGAAGCGGAATCCAGTCTGAAGCGCGCCCCCGACCCCGAGGTTGACCGGATGGCGGACCACGGCGACGCCGTGCCGGCGCGCGACCTCGGCCGTGGCATCGTGCGAGCCGTCGTCGATCACCACCACGTCCATCCCGGGCACGCGCTCGCGAACTTCCAGGAGCGTGCGTGGCAGGCTCTGCTCCTCGTCGTGCGCCGGAATGATGATCAGGACGCGATCCCTGCTCACGCCGCCTCCCGCTGCCCGAGCGCGCGCGCCAGGCGGTCGGCGGCGGCCACCACGCGATCTCGCGACACCCGCATCCACGTGACGCGAAGCGGCAGGGACGCGAGCTTGCCCAGGTCGTAGCGTGTGATCAGTCCCAGGGCGAACAGGGCCACGACCGCGACCGGGATCAGCGCGAGCCGTGCGACGAAGCTCCAGCCGAAGATCGGGCCACGGTCGAGCAGCGCGCCAACGGCGAGCAGCGGCACGGTGACCCCGACCGACAGCAACACGGCACGCGTGCGCTCGAGCGCGCCCTCGGGCAGCGCGCGGTTCAGCAGAGCGAGCGCGACGACGTACGACACCACCGCCCCGGCCAGATTTGCGAAGCCCGCGCCCAGCATTCCCATCGCCGGGACCAGGGTGAAGTACCCGCCGAACTCGCCTCCGAACTTGATGAGCGCGAGCGACAGCACGGTGCCCGGCCGGCGCAGGGCCTGGAACAGCATGGTGAGCGGCTGCTGGGCGGTTCGCGCGATCGGGACCAGCGCCAGGATGCGCAGCAGCGGAACCGCCGGCTCGAACAGCGGGCTTCCCACCAGCAGGGTGATCTCGCGCGCGAAGACGAACACCCCGAACGAGAGCACGCACGCGGTCACCTGAATCAGGCGGAACGCCTGATCGAAGACGTAGCGCAGGCGCTCGCGCTCCTGGCGCGCGACCAGATGGGTGAGCGAGGGGAGCAGCGAAGAGGGCAGTGTGTGCACCAGCTCGACGAAGCGCTCCATGGTCTGGAACGCGAAGGAGAAGTAGCCGAGCTGCGCTGCATCGAACAGCTTTCCGAGCACGATTTTCCCCAGGTTCTGGCCGGACAGGAACGTGACCCTTGCGCCAAGCAGCGGCGCGCAGTAGCCGGCCATCTCGCGCAGGAGCGCGCGGGGTCCGGGCGTGGGCACGGAATCCGCCATGTCCTCGCCGTGACGCAGCGCCCACAGCGGCACGATCGAGGTGGCGATGCCCTGCAGCACGGTCAGCGCGGCGAGGCCCACCGCCAGCTCTGTGAGGCCGCGCCTCGTGAACCACAGCGCACCGACCATCACCGTCTTGGCCACGTGAAACAGCACCGCGATGAAGCACACCATGCGGAAGCGCTGCAGTCCGTAGAGCGTCGCGCGCCCGGTGGTGGCGAAACCGTCGAACGCGACCATCAGCGAAAGCGTCGGCAGCAGCACGCGCAGCTCGGGCATCCCGAACTGAACCGCGAGAAATGGCGCCAGTGCGATCAGCGTGCCGGCGGCGAGCAGCCCCAGCCCGAGCTTGAGCTGCAATGCGAGGAGCTGGGCGAGACGCAGCGTGCGCAGCCTGCCGTTCGCCTGGTACTCGGCGGCGAAGCGCTCGAGATAGACCTCGAAGTTGCCGGTCGCCATGGTCGCGAGCCCGGCGAACGAGAGCGCGAGCGCCATGATTCCGTACTTGGTGGGCCCCAGCCAGCGCAGCAGCAGCGCGAAGTAGGCGGTCCCCGAGAGCAGCGCCGCCACCTTCTCGACCGCGAGGTAGAACGCCCCGCGGCTCACGCTCCGCGCGATCTCGCCCTGCTTCACGCCGCGCTCCCATCCAGCGCGTCGAGCTCGCTCTCGAGGAAGCTCCGCACGTCGGTCAGGTGCCGGACCGAAACCGGCACCGGCCGGTTCGACCACAGCAGCGCCGCCATGTCGGGATGGGCGGGATCGTAGCCATGCATCGCGGCGAGCGGATTCGCACCCATGAACGAAGGCACCATGAGCACCCCGGGATCGAGCAGGAACAGGTCTTCGCCGTACTCGCGGCCCGCGAATCGCGCGCCGGCCCGCTCGAGTGCAGCGTCGTCCAGCCAGCGGCCGCGGGCGCCCTCGAGCGCGCGGCGCACCGCCTCGCGCGCCCCGGGAGTGCGCCACCAGAATCGCGCCATGGTGGAATCGAAGAATGCGAGGTAGTCGTGCGGCCAGCGCATCTCCAGCGAATCGAGCCGGCCCATCACGTCCTCGCGCGCGGTGATGTCGACCATGCCGTGGTCGCTGAGCAGGTAGAGCCAGAGTTCCTCGCCACGCGCCGCCGCATCGGCGAGCAACCGGGCGATGCAGGCATCGTAACGCGCGATCGCGGCGCGGACCCCGGCGCCAGCACTCCCCTCCCGATGGAGGAGCGCGTCGAGGTCCGCGGTGTACACGAACAGGAACGACTTTCCGTCCGCCGCCGCTTCACTCTCGAGCCACGCCAGATTCTCGGCCTCGCTGGTGCGCCAGTTGCGCCCGGCCCAGGGCATGCCACGACGCTCGAGCGCGTCCCACAGCGAATCCACCGCCAGTCCGCCGGGGGCGAACACGTCGTCGCGCTCCGCGAGGTCGAATTCGGGCAGAAGCTCTCGCGGCACGTCGTAGAGATGGAAATAGCCGCGCACGCCGCGCCCGGAAACGATCCGGCTGAGCACCTGCGCGAGGCGCGGTCCGCGACGTATCCGCGCGGGCAGCCAGCGCAGCGCGCCAAATCCATCGAACGGCGATTTGCCGGAGCGCCGCCGGTACATGAGGAAGCGCCCGTGCTCGGCGGGCAGACGCCCGGAGAACAGCGTGGGCAGCGCGCCCGAGCTGAATCCGAGCACGGTCTCGAGCCGGCGGCGCTGCGTGAGGCCCACCGCGAATCCCGGGGCGCGCGAGGCCAGCTCCCATCCCAGCGCATCCACCAGCAGCACCACCATGCGGCGCTTCATCGCGGCTCCGCGAAGCGCTGGCCGTCCAGCATCCACCGGTCCCAGGTGCGCAGCGCACGTGCCGCGGCATCCCGCCACGCGTGGTCGCGCCGCACCTCGACGGCTCCGAGGCGGGCCAGCGCCGAAGTCGCGGCGGGCGCGAGCTTCCCCTCTTCGCCGTCTGCCACCGCCAGCAGCAGGATCGCCGCGGATGCGTTCAGCCGGTGCTGCGGCGTGCCGCGCGCCGCGAACCGCCAGCGGCTCCAGGTGCCGGGCCCCAGTCCACCCCGGGTCGGGAACGCCACCGCATGTCGCACCCGGCGCCGGGTGCGTGCCCGGGCCGCGAATGCGACCGCGCGCCCGAATGGATCCTCGGGCGCGCCGGGCAGGAGCGCGGCGCTGCGCTCCCACCATGCCGCACGCCACGCGCGCACCGCACGGCGCCATTCGTCGAGCGCCGCCGCTTCCGCAGGCAACTCCACGCGGCCCTCGCGCCAGGCGAGCGCTGCCGTCCACAGCGCTTCGAGATCCCCGCCGACCGCGGGCCAGGGGTCGTGCGCCCGAGCCCACGCGACGCGGGCGGTCGCGCTGTCGGGATACTCGCCACGCTCGAGGGCGGCGACCCCGGCCAGATCGAGGGCGGCCTTGAGCTGGGCGTGCCGCGCGCGCAGGCGCTCGAGCCGGCCCGGCGCTTCGAGGCCCAGCCGCGCGGCGAGCAGCTCGAACGCCCGGTTCTCGAGCAGCAGCGTGATCTCCTCGCCGCCGATGTCGGCCGGCGCGTAGTGCGGAACGTGCGCGAGCAGCTCCGGATCTCCATCCACGCAGCGGCCGTGGCGGCTGAGCTCCAGCGTGCCCGGACGGGCTTCCATGGCGGCGAGCCCTTCGGCGGTCAGGAACGCGGTCTCGAGCGGCGCGGCGAGCCCGAGCGCGAGCAGGCGGGCGGCGAGGCCGGAGCGGCCCGCGCGCGCGCGCGCCAGGGCCTCGCGGCATGCGGCTTCGTCCGCCATCACGACGAACAGGTCGAGGTCGGAGAGCGAGACCCGCCGCCCTTCGTGCTCGACCCACACCGCTTCACCATTGGCGTGGCTGCCGGCGAGGATCAGCGCGCGCCGGCGCGTGCCGGCCCATTCCAACGCCAGCGCGAACGCGCCGGCCATCGGTTCGGAAGCAAGCGAGCCCGTGCGATCGTAGCCTGAAGGCACGGGCTCCACGGGAGAGCGGAGTGGTGGAATCACCTGGGACCGGGGTTAGATGCGGCGGTAGATGAACTCCGGGATCTCGAGGCGCCTGCGGTTGAGCACGCTGCCCAATACCCGCGCGCCGGCCTTGCGCAGCAGATCCACCGCGCGCGTCAGCACCGGCTTCTTGGTGCGGCCGGCTTCGACCACCAGCACGACGCCGTCGGCGACGGCGCCGAGCGCAGCAGCGTCCGAGGCGAACAGCACCGGCGGACCATCCATTACGATCCAGTCGTAGGCGTCGCCCACCTGATCGAGCAGTGCGCGGGCATCGGCCGCGGCGAACAGCCCGGCGGCGCGCGCCACATCGGGTACTGGCATGAGATCGAGCGTCCTGCCGCGTGCGTCCGTCCCGTCGGGGACAAGGAACAGTCCAGCCAGCGGCCCTGCGGCCGCTCCAATCGCTGGCCGATGGGCCTGAACGTCCATGAACAGCACTCGCGCTCGAGGATCCGAGGCCAGGCCGATCACGAACTGGGCGGCCACGGTGCTGGTCCCCTCACCGCCCTGGGTGCTGAAGAATGCGACCACGCGCGGCCCGCGCTCATCGAGCGCGGACTCGAGAGAGACGCGCAGCGAGCTCATCTCGCGCTGGATCTCCTCCGGAAGCGCCGCCGCGACGATCGCGCGCAATACCGTCGCGCGCTCGGCGCGGGCCGCCCGGAAGCTTCCGGGAGCCGAGGGTCCCCTCAGCGCCGATGGGGGCAGCGGCGCGGATTGCGATTTCGGGATCGCCGGGACTGCTGCGGGCCCTGAGGCTTCGGCTTTTTTCAACGCGTCGAAGATGCGGGTCATGCTCGAAGGTCCTCGTTCCGGAAGAGTCAGCGGGACGACCGGCGCCGGTCGTTGAGCGCCGCCAGCACCGGGAGTTCGATGGCGTCCTCTGCCTGACCGCTGGTGCGCACGGTCACGTCGAGGCCGTCGAGGAAGAAGGCGAGGCCGATGCCCACCACCAGGCTGAAGGCCGGAGCAAGCACGATCCGGATCCAGTCGCGCGTGGTCTTGGATACCGCCGAGCCCGCGGGGGCGAGCAGCACCACGTTGATGGTCGGGGTGACCTTTTCGGTCACCCTGGCCTTGTCACTGTCCTCGGAAAGCGTCCTGTACCGTTCCTTGAGCACTCCGATCTCGCGGTCCATCTGCTCGAGCGCGATCTCCTTGGCCGGCATGCCGGCGAGCTGCACGCGGTTGCCGGCCAGGTCGTGATCCACGACCGCGAGGCCCGCACGAAGCGACTGGATCTTCGCCTGGGCGAGGTCGACGCGCGAGTTCACCTCGCGCTTGAGCATGTCCTGCAGCGTCCGGACGGTCTCCGTCGCATTGACCACCTCGGGAGAATCGTCGCGATAGCGCTCCCGGATCAGCGCGACTCGCGCCTGCTGATCGAGAAGCTTCTGTCTCAACACGAAGATCGAGCCCGCCACGTTTTCCACGCCGAGGGTCGGCAGGTCCGATTCGGGCTGGTCGCGCAACTGCTGCATCGCGTTCACCGTCGCCTCGCTCTGCGCGAGTTCCGTGGTCAGGTCGCTGCGTCGGCGCTCGAGCTGATTCTGGAGATCGAACAGCATTCGTGTCTGTTCGGGGACGCTTACCACTGCGTTCTTCAGGCCGAACTGGCGCCGGCGCTCGGTCCACATTTCCAAGTCGGCCTTGACCTTCGCGATCTCCCGATCGAAAAAGGCTTTCGGATAGTTGAGGGTCATGCTGTTCTGGCGGTAGTCGATGTAGGCGCGGGAGAAGGCGTCGCACACCTGCTGCGCCACCGCCGGGTCCCCGTCCTGATACGAGAGCGCGAGCACGTTGCTCTTGCCCTTCACTTCCGCATCCAGCTGGCGCGGGTTGACGCGAACCGGAGCGCCTTTCGCCTGCTCCTTGAGGAGCTCGCGCGTGCGCTCGATCACCGGATGGCTTTTCGCGACCTCGATCTCGCTGGCGAGGTCGGCTTCCCAGTCGTTCACCACACTGCGGTATCCGGTCAGCAGATTCTGCTGCTCGCCGCGCCGGATCAGCACGTGGGCAGTGGACGAGAAGACGGTCGGCGTGGTCAGCGCCACCGCGAGCACGGTGATGGTCGTCACCACGAAAATGCCGATGATCAGCCACTTGCGCCTGAAGATGACGCTGAGGAATTCGCGCGCGGTGGCCTGGCGCGCAACCGGAGCCAGTTCGTTCGAAGCGTTCTGATTCATGGCGCGTTCCTCAGGAAGGGTCAGCGACCGGGTACGAAGAACACCCGGTCGAGGTTGAAAAGCTCCCATCCCTGGAGCGCGAGTCCCGTGGCGTTCTGCAGGCCGCCAAAGAACTGGCGACTGAAGCTGTCGAGGTTTCCGACCGCGCCTCTCGGAACGTAGACGATGTCGAAACGCGAGAGCGGAAGGTCTCCGAGCAGTCCGCCGTTCTTGATGATGTCATCCACGCGCACGCGAGAGACCCGCACCGTGCGCGAACCGTTGCGGCTGAATACCAGTACGCCGTTCTTCGCCGCGCCGTCCCGGAATCCACCTGAGGCGGCGATGGCCTGCACCACGGTGATGAACGGGTCCGCCGGGACGCGTCCCGGATTGACGACGTCGCCGAGCACGTGCACCTGATTCGAAGCCAGCCGGGTGATCTCGACCGTGACGCGTGGCGCGCGAATGTCGCCGGACAGCAGCTGGACCAGCGCGACCTCCAGCTCGCGGGGCGAGCGACCGGCGGCGATCACGTCGCCGACCGGGAACACGCTGATGCGGCCGTCGGGCCGCACCACGATCTCGCGCAGGATGTCGCCATTGAGATCGGCGCGCGGACCGAAGTCCAGAGTGAGCACGTCTCCGGGAACGATGCGGTACTCGGGAACGCGGCTCCAGTCCATCGCCATGGAGTCCGAGGGCGCGGGCGGCGGAGCGGGTTGGCTCGCGGAACGCGCGAGCGGCACGATCGCGACCAGTGCGAGCGCGCACAGCAGTAC
Organism: Candidatus Eiseniibacteriota bacterium; assembly: GCA_031370785.1. Lineage (GTDB taxonomy): Bacteria > Eisenbacteria > RBG-16-71-46 > RBG-16-71-46 > RBG-16-71-46 > DATJGS01. The sequence goes on from JANMQY010000052.1 coordinate 19,677, forward strand.
GAAGCGTAGGGCGTTTCGGATCACAGCAGTTCTCCCGAAGACGACGACAGGCCCCGGACTCCCGCGCACGGGAAACCGGGGCCTGCGTGAAGCCAGCCAGTCCCAGCGGGTTTTCCCGAGGCAGGGCGCTGGCGCCGGCCTCTGCCGGCACAGCAACCCGGAAACCGGGCCGGATCCCGTACGGATCGCAGCCCGAAGCAGTAACAAAAGACGTCTCGGGAGACCTCCGCCCTGTTCATCAATGCTCGAGGCGCCGCAAACGGCGCCAAAACTGAGGGATGAAGTATAGGGAGGGGGTTCGACCCGTGTCAATCCTCGACTCCCGCACCTGGGCACGACCGGATGGAAACGCAAGGCCCGTGCCCGGGCCTGAAGGGTCAGATCTCGCCGAGAATGGCCGCGGTCAGCAACGGAATGAGGATCTCGTGGTGCCCGGTCAGGGTGAGGCCGCGCGACCCTTCGCCCCGGGTGGGTCTTTCCACGACGTTGACCCTCGGGCGGTAATGCTGGATCTGGTCCAGGTTGACCGTAGTCAGCCGGTCGAGCCCGGCGCCCAGGTTGCGGGCGACGCTCAGCGCCTTGAGGAACACTTCGGGCATGATCACCGCGGAGCCCAGATTGAGCACCACGGCCCCCGAGGCCTGCGCGAGGGTCGCCGCGAAGATGCGGAAGTCGCGCAGGGTGGTTTCGCCGAGAGCGGCGCCATCGCAGCGCGGGTGGTGGTGGATCGTGTCGGTGCCGATCGCGACGTGCACGGTGGCCGGAATGCCGACCCGCCACGCCGTGGCCAGAACGCTGACCTCGAGATGGGGCGCCTGGGCTTCGATCAGCGAGCGCCCCCACGCCTCCCCCAGCCCCTCGCCGCGTTTCGCGCCCTCGCTCATCGCAGCGTTCATGAAGTCGCCGGTCTCATCCACCATGCCGAAGGTACCGGTGTGCAGGTTGGCCTCGACGTCCTCCGAGGTGCGTCCGATCCGCGCGATCTCGACATCATGGATCGCGGCCGAGCCGTTCATGGCCACGTGCGTGATCACCCTGCGCTCGATCAGGGCGACGAGACAGGGCGAGACTCCGACCTTGATCACGTGTCCGCCGAGCATCGCCACGACCGGGCGGCCGGCACGGTGCGCGGCGGCGATCCGGGACACCACTTCACGCAGCGCCTTCGAACCGAGCTGATCGGGAAGCGAATCGAGCACGGCACGCGCGGCGGCCGGATCGAGCGGCTTCGCGAAATCCTCGATGCTGACGCGCGTGGCGCGTTCCGTGACCGAGCCGACCCGCAACCGCGAGAGATCCGCCTCGGGGTAGCGCGACATCAGGAAGCGCCCGACTTCGCTTCCTGCAGCACGACGCTGATCGATCCGATCGCGACCTTGCTTCTCATCAGCACCGGCATGCGCCTCTCGTCGTCGGTAAGCCAGATCACCAGACGTCCCTTGTTCTTGAAAATGCCGCCTGCCTTGAGCTGTGGCTCGATCACGACGCAGTCGAATGATCCCGCGGGAGTGCGCACGCGCTCGCGTCCCAGCACGCGGACCTCGAGTGGCTGGCTGCGTCGGCTCGCATGATAGTCGAAAATCACGCTGCCGCCGATGGGCAGCGCCTGGTAGCGGGTGTAGTAGAACGCCGACAGCGCGTCCTGCACGTGCGGCGGAATCGGGAACGACTGGCCATTGCTGTAGAACGCTTCGCCGTGATCCTGATCGAACACGATCTCGCTCTTGCCCTTGAATCCGCCTTCGTGGCGATCCTCGCGATAGCGCCAGCTGAAGCGCCCGTCGCGGTCCCAGACCGACTCGATGCGATTACGCACCTTGTAGGTCAGGCTGAAGAACGCGTTGGATTCGGCCCGCGCCACGAGGCGGAACGACGGGCGTCCCTTCCAGTCGCTGACCTCGGGCACCTCGAGATACGCGTTTCCCGCGTGGATGGGTCCGTACTGCACCGAGAACTTGAGCTTCTCGCCCTCGCGGAACGGTCGCTCGACCGCGGGCAACACCTCGTGCTCTCCCGGGGCGGGCGGTGCGACCGTGGAGGTGATGGCGCTGGTGTCGACCTCCGCGCTGTCCGGGTCGTCGGCGCCGGCGCCCGCAAAGCCGGGGGCGAGGAACCCCGCGAAGAGGAGCAGGATTCCCAGGGAGGTTCGCACTGGTCCACGGAAGCGCAGACCTCTAGAATGGCGACGGTTGCTCATGACTGCTGTAAGCACGCAAGTCCAGTGCCGCGTCTCACCGGCCCTCCATGAGGTCACTATGTCGTCGAGACAATCGCCTGTCAAACCGGTGCTTGCGCCGTCGGACCGGCTCAACAACGTGGCCCCATACGCGCTCGCCAAAGTGTTTCAGGATCGCGACGAAAAGATCCGGCAGGGCGTCGATGTGATCGATCTGGGGGTGGGCAACCCGGACATGCGCCCGCCTCAGCAAGCCATCGAAGCGCTCAAGGCGGCCCTCGACGACACCAGTGTGCAGAATCATCGCTACCCCTCTTTCAATGGTCTGCCCGAGTTCCGCGCGGGCGTCGCGCAGTGGTACCAGTCCCGCTTCGGCGTAACCGTCGACCCGAACGGTGAGGCGATGCCGCTGGTGGGTTCCAAGGAAGGAATCGCCAAGCTGCTGTTCGCTCACCTGAATCCGGGCGACACCGTCCTGATGTGCACCCCGTGCTATCCCGCATACCT
>JANMQY010000095.1:0-20089 GCA_031370785.1 Candidatus Eiseniibacteriota bacterium
CTCCGGCCGTAGCTCTTGTGGCCCAGGATGAAGAAATCGGGCTCGGGGTTGACCAGCACATCGGCGCCGAAAGCCGGCGTGGTGAGGCAATCGCCGGCCGCCGCACCCAGCAACGCGGTCGCGAGCTTCATGGGCGCGAGCGTGGCGTAGCACTCGTGCACCTGAAGCTCGCGGTAGAGCGAGGTGTCGGGCCCAAAGCCGGTGTTCGCGATGATCTGATCCACTTCCTCGACGCGTGGCTGCTCGCCGATGAGCAGGGCGACGCGATAGCGATGGGTGGCCGAGTTGAACTCGAAGCCTTCGACCACGGCGCCGCCGATCGCCGTGACGTTGGGGTCGCCGCCGAGCGCGAGCACCCGGGTGGCGGCATAGAGCGCGCGCCGCTCCGGGAGCGGATCGTCCGCCAGCCCCGGAAAGAGCGCCGCCGTGCTCCCGCGCATCGCCCACACCACGCTCGTGCCCGGCACTTCCGCCGCAAGCTTCGCCAGGCCGGTGACCGTGGTGGCTGCACTCGCGCCCGCGCCGATCACGAGCGTACGCTTGCCGGCGTGGCGTGAGCGCGCGAGGCCCAGCACGTCCTCGACGTGGTAGGAGAGCTGGGGTGCCAGGTAGAGCTCGCTGCGCGCCGGTATGCCGCCGTCGCCCGCCCAGTTGGGCTGTCCATAGACGCCCGAGGCGTCGATCACCGCAAAGGCGCTGAGGAAGTTCTCGCGCCCGCCCTGGTCACGCACCAGCAGTCGGAACGGCGCCTCGCGCCGCTTTCCGGCCGGAAGGTCGTCGCCCTTGAGCAGGCCTCTCCGGCCGATGTGCACCACCTGCGAGTGGCTGTGTACGCGGCCCGCGAGCTCGGGCAACCTGGCCACAGGCGCCAGAAAGCGCTCGGTGTATTCCTCGCCGGTCGGGAACGCCTCGGGGTCGGGCGCGCTCCAGCCGGTGGCTTCGAGCCGGCGCCGCGAGGCGGGCCCCTCGTTCATGCGCCACGGCGTGAACAGGCGGACGTGCCCCCAGGCGATCGGGTGGGATCCGACTTCGCCGCGCTCAAACAGGTGCACGTCGAACCCACGGTCCAACCCGGCGCAGGCGGCCTCAAGCCCGATCGGGCCGGCGCCGATAACTGCCAAGGAATTGCGGGCGGGCAGGGGCATGATGCGGTTCCTGTCTGGTTCGGGAGGTCGACGAGGATTTCGTGCTGATTAGGGCACGGAATCCACGCCCGATCAAGAATAGCAGCGTCGCACTCGAAGCGGTGGGCCGAGGCGCGCTAACTCGAGCAGCGGGCCTCCGAAGTATTTGCAGAGATATCGTCCGGCCGCCCCGGCGCGCGGGGAGGACCGGTGTCTGTGCTTTTCGCGTCTGGGCGCTGCATCGGCGCCCCGCCGCGGCGAAAGGACTTGCCGGGTGGCATCGGTCCCATCTTCGAGCCCATGGATGGAAGCCGGACATGAAGCCGGCCTGCTGCTCTCCTCGCAGCAGGGGGATCGAACCGCGTTCCTCGAGCTGGTCACCCACTACCGCCGCTCGATCTACCGGATCGCCTTTGCGCTCACTCGCAACGAGACCGACGCGCGCGAGCTGACTCGCGATGCCTTCGTGCTGGCGTGGAAGAACGTCAAACATCTTCCGCTGAGCCGTCCGCTCTACCCGTGGCTGGCGCGCTCGGTGCGCAACCTGTCGGTCGCGTTCCGCCGCCGCCGCTCGGGCAGCCCCGAAATCGGCAACGCTTCCCCCAACCCGCGTGAACGCGCGCTGGTGAACGCATTCTCCGAGCTGGGAGCGGACGAGCAGCTGGTGCTGGCGTTGCGTCTGGTGGAGAAGCTGTCCTACGACGACATCGCCTCCGCGCTCGAAGTGCCGAACCGAACCGCGATGTCGCGCCTCGCAACCGCGCGCGACCAGGTCAGCATCAAGGCCGCGCGCCTGCCGGGAGGCGCGTGATGCACCTGACCGTTCAGCAGATGTCCGCCCGGCTCGATGACGCGCTCGCCGGTGCCTCGCAGCAGCTGGTCATCCGCCACCTCGAACAGTGCGAAGCCTGCCGGGCCGAGCTGGCCACGCTCACTTCGCAGGACGAGGGATTGTCGCGGGCGCTTCTCGACGAGCCGGGCAAGGCGCTGCTCGAGGCGCTGACCCTCGAGATCGAAGGCGTCCTCAATCCGGGCAAGGTCGCGGCGAACGCCGCCAGGATTTCGGAGCTGGAGGCCGAGCACAAGCGCGAGAAGGAGGCCGCGCGCAAGGCGCAGGTCGAGGCTCGCGCAAAGGCGTTGAAGGCCGCGGAGGAGGAGCGCGAGCGTCTCGCCAAGGAAGAGGCCGAGCGTGCCGCGCGCGCGCGCCATGAGACCGAGCGCGTGGAGCGCGACCGCGTCCAGGCCGCATCCCGCGCCAAAGCGGAAGCCGAAGCGAGAGAGCGCGAAGAGAAGCGGCTGCGCGAAGCGGCCGCGCTGCTCAACCGCGCGGAGAATGCGGCGCAGGCAAAGATCAATGAGGCGCGCGAGCCGCATGCGCAGCGCGACACCCATCACCGGATGCTGGAAGAGGCCGCGCAGTCGGCGCAGGCCGACGCCGAATCGATCGCAAAGGCGCGCGGCGGAGCGGAAGCCAGGCAGCGCTCGGTGATCGCGGCGCGTGTGCGAGAGGAAGCGATGCGCGCCGAGGCCGAAGCCCAGGCAAAGCTCGAAGAGGCGCGCCGTGCGCGCGAAGCTGCCGACGAGGCCGAACGCATCGAGCACGAACGCGAAGCTGCCAACGAGGCGAAACGGGTCGAGCGCGAACGCCTGGAGCGCGAGGCGCGGGAGCGGGCGGAAGCCAGCGAAGCGCGTGCTCTGGCCGCGGCGATCGAGGCCGCGCACGAGGATGCGAAGCGCGCCGCCGAGGAGGCTCGCGCGCTGGCCGAGATCGAGGCGAAAGCGCGCAAAGAGGCGGAGCGCGCCGCGAAGGAAGCCACCGCCCGGGCGGAAGCGGAAGAGCGTGCGCGCGAAGAAGCCGAGCGGGCAGCAGACGAAGCGCGCACCCGGCTGGAGGCCGAAGCAAAGGCCCGCGAAGAGACGGCGGTTGCCGAGGAGGCCCGCGTCCGTGGTCAGGCGGAAGCTCAGTCGCGCGAAGAAGCGAGGCGGGCGACGCAGGAGGCGCGGGCGCGCGCCGAGGCGGAAGCAAAGGCGCGCGAAGAGTCGGAGCGGGTGGCGGCAGAAGCGCGAAGCGCGGCCGAGGTGCGGGCGCGTCAGGAAGCCGAGCGCGTCGCTCGCGAGATGGCCGCGTTGGCCGCGCGCGAACGCGAGATGGCCGAGCTCCGTGCGGTGGCGGCTGCGCAGGCGATCGCGGAGGCCGAGATGCGTGCGGCCGAGGCGGCGCAACTGCGTGCCGAGGCGGAAACGCGCGCCGCCCGCGCGGCACAGAGTGCGGTCGAGGCCGAAGCCCGGTTGATGGCGCTGCGCGCCGAGTCGGACCGTCGCAATGCGATCAACACGCTCGCCGCCGCGGCGCAAGCACCGAAACGAAACGATCTGGGTATCGAGCCGGTCGGGTACGGCCTCGATCCTCTGCCTGAATACACGCCCGCGCGGTACGACCCCGCGGCCCCTCGACGCAAACAGGGTGTGCTGCCGCCCGAGGCTCGGCTTTCGCCGTCCACGCCATCGCAGGAGGCTCAGGTTTCACCGCCCGCGCCCTCGCGGCAAGCTACGGCTTCGCCGAAAGCCCCGGCTTCGCCGCGCTCGACGGCGCCGCGGCCGTCGCGGCCCCGTCCCTCGCGCGTGATCGAGGCGCCGCCGCCCCCCCGGAGCTCGCATGGATGGATCGGAATTGCCGCAGCGGCCATAATCGTGCTCGCCGCCGCGCTCTTCCTGTTGCGCATCGACCGCCTGTGGCGCTTCGGCGACGCTTCGGGCACGAACGGAGCGCGTGGGACCGCCTCGACCGTGGCTGCGCCGCCGCTGGACGCTGAGCATCTCGCGAACCCATCCACCAGCCCCGCGCCGAGCGCCGTTCCACAGAGCACACTGCCGAAATTGACATCGCCAACCGAAAAGCCTGCGTCCGAAACGTCGCCGATCGGACTCGCGACGCATTCACCTTCCGGTACGCCGCCAGAAGAAACCCAGGTGCGCCCCGCGCGAGCCGCGCACACTTCGCGACCGCACCCGACCCCGCTGGCTCCCGCGCCGCAGCCCCATGTCGAGCTTGGCCTGATGTGCGGGACGGTGAAGGACGAAGAGGGCCGACCGGTCGCCGGCGCGCGCGTGATCATGGCCGACGTCGGAATTGGCGTGGTCACCGACCGGACCGGCCGCTATTGCATGACCGCCCCGCTCGGAGAGCGCACGCTCTCGGTGATGGCGATGGGCTTCACGACCTGGCGAGAGGTGGTCAGTGTGAGCAAGCTGACCTCCGAGCTGCAGGTGACGCTCAAGTCGCCGTCACCCGCCGCCGACCCGGCCACGCCCAACTAGGGCGTCCTCTCCCGCGTTCCACCAGGCCGCCCGACACCACGGCGCTGCCCGCCCGGGCCCCCGCCCGGACTCCCGCGATCTGCCCGGAACCCTGCGCCTAAAGTCCGACGCCACCGTGCCCGAAAACGTTTCAGCAGGCTGAAAAGCGGGCAACCGCCACGTGCGCGGTGGGCCCTCACCCGGCTTTCCTCGAGTTTCCATCTCGTGCCGGGTGAGGCTGTCGTGTCGTGAAACGTTGCCGGCGTTGTCGTCTTTGTCAGCGACCCCTCGGGTCCACACATCGATCGAAACATTCGTGTCGGGACTGGAAAGACGCTCATGAGCAGCTCGGACGACAGGATTGTCGAAGAATTCCTGATCGAGAGTCACGAGAACCTCGACCAGCTCGACCGCGACCTCGTGACGCTGGAGCGTGACCCCGCCTCCCGCGAGGTGCTCGGCCGCGTCTTTCGCGCGATCCACACGATCAAGGGCACCTGCGGGTTCCTCGGTTTTGCCCGCCTCCAGTCCGTTGCGCACGCCGGCGAGAGCCTGCTGAGCCGCCTGCGCGACGGCGAGCTCGCGCTGACTCCGGAGATGACGAACGCGCTGCTGGCCATGGTCGATGCGATCCGCATCATTCTTACCAGCATCGAGTCGACCGGCGGCGAAGGTGAAGGGGACTACGCCGCACCGATCGCCGCACTTCAGCGATTCTCGCCGGCCAGGGCCACGCCCGCATCGGGAGCCACGCCCGCGCCGGTGCCTGGCTTCAAGAAGCCGGTCGGCAAAGCCTCACCCGTCGCGGAGCCGAGTCCGCCTCGCGTCACTACCCCGCAGGCGCCGGCGCCCAGGTTCACCGAGTCGCAGCCGTCGCGCCTTTTCGATCCGCTCGTCGACGCGGGCAGGATCGGGCGCGACAAGGTGGACGAGGCGGAGCGCCTGCAGAAGCTGGGAGACCCGCGCCGCATTGGCGAAATCCTGGTGGATCAGGGCCTGCTTCAGCCTCACGAAGTGCTCGAAGCGCTGGTGGTGCACGGCGACGCGCACGGTGGCGGGGTGACCGACGGACACGTGCGCGTGGACGTCAAGCTGCTCGACCGCCTGATGAACCTGGTCAGCGAGCTGGTGCTGGCGCGTAACCAGATCCTCCAGTACGTGGGCACGCACGAGTTCGGCGCGCTGCCCGCCACCTCGCAGCGCCTCAACGTGATCACCTCCGAGCTGCAGGAGGGGATCATGAAGACCCGTATGCAGCCGATCAGCACGCTGTGGAACAAGCTGCCGCGCCTGGTGCGCGACGTGAGCACGGCGTGCCGCAAGGACGTGCGTCTCGAGATGGACGGCAAGGACACCGAGCTGGACAAGACCGTGCTCGAGGCGATCCGCGATCCGCTGATGCACCTGGTGCGCAACGCAATCGATCACGGAATCGAGGGGCGCGAGATCCGCACGGTGTGCGGGAAGCCCGCCGAGGGCCGGCTGCTGCTGCGCGCCTATCATGAGGACGCGCAGGTCTACATCGAGATCTCCGACGACGGCGCGGGGATCCCGATCGAGCGCATCAAGCGCAAGGCGCTCGATCGGCACCTGATCGAGGCCGATCGGGTCGAGCACATGACCGATCACGACTGGGCGAATCTGATCTTCCTTCCGGGGTTCTCGACCGCGCAGCAGATCACCAACGTCTCGGGCCGCGGGGTCGGGATGGACGTGGTGAAGACCAACGTCGAAGCGATCGGCGGGGCGGTCGAGGTGCAGACCCAGCCCACGGTCGGCACCACCATCTTCCTGCGGATCCCGCTCACGCTCGCGATCATCCCGGCGCTGATCGTCACTGACGGCGGCGAGCGCTACGCAATCCCGCAGGCCAATCTGCAGGAGCTGGTGCGGCTCGACACGAGCGCCCCCGCGCCCGGCCCCTCGGGACCTGGCGCGATCGAGGACGTGCACGGCTTGCCGGTGTGCCGTCTGCGCGGCGCGCTCCTGCCACTGGTTCCGCTCAGGCACGCGCTGTGCCCCCCTGACGCGACGTTCCCGCGCGAACTGCCGTCGGAGCGCACGCTCAACCTGGTGGTGCTCCAGTCCGACGGCCGGGTGTTCGGGCTGGTGGTGGACGAGATCAACGACGCCGAAGAGATCGTGGTCAAGCCGCTCGTCGACCACCTGAAGCGCGTGCCGGGACTCGCCGGCGCCACCATCCTCGGCGACGGTCGCGTCGCCCTGATCCTGGATGTCGCCTCGATCGCGCGCCATGCCGGCGTGATCAACGCGAGCGGGCGATCGACTTCGCCGGCGGATGCCGCCTCCGCGAGCGCGGCCGAGTGCGCCGGTCGCCGCAAGCTCCTGCTGTTCCGCCTGAACGATGAGCGCCGCGTCGCGCTGCCGCTCGAGCGCGTGACCCGGCTCGAAGAGTTCGCCTCAGGCGCGATCGAGCGCGCTGGCGGGCGTGAGGTCGTGCAGTACCGCGGGGAGATCCTGCCGGTGGTGCGCGTCGCCGAAATGCTCGGCGAGGCTCCCGGGGAATCCGACGCGACGATGCAGATCGTGGTGCTGCCATGGCGCGGGCGCCCGATCGGGCTGATCGCGGGACGCCTGATCGACATCGTCGAGCAGATCGATGAAGAGCAGCCGGTCGCGAGCCGCCAGGGGGTCGCGGGGTCGATCGTGCTCCAGCAGCGGGTCACCGATGTGCTGGACGTGGATGCGCTGGTCTCGAATGCCGGGCTCGAAGGGTTCGCGCCCGAGACTGCGCACGCGGCCGGGGACTGAACGATGTCCGAGCTTCGGCAGCTCTGCACGTTCCTGCTGGAAGGCATGCTGTATGGCATCGAGGTCGAGCGCGTTCAGGAGGTCATGAGCGCGCACGAGATCACGCGCCTGCCCGCACGCAATGCCGCGGTGCGCGGGCTGCTCAACCTGCGCGGCCAGATCGTGCCGGTCGTGGACCTGCGCCATTGCCTGGGGCTGAGCGCGCGACCGGTGGGCGTCGCGCCCGCCAACGTGGTGGTGCGCAGCGCCGAGGGTGCGATCAGCCTGTGGGTGGACGAGATCGGCGATGTGGTCGAGGTGTCGCAGGACGCCTTCGAGCGTCCGCCCGCCGCGCTAAACGCGCGGGGCGGCGAGCTGATTCGCGGCGCGTACAAGCTGGAGGACCGGTTGCTGCTGGTACTGGATATCGCTCGCACGCTGCAGAGCGCAACCGTGTGACGTCGAAGATGACAACGTCCGGTTCGGCGCGGCACACGCGCCGCGCGGGACTCACCGGGACTCCGGGGCGATACGGCCCGGCCCAGAAGCACAGGGAGTGCACGAGATGAAGCTCACTATCCAGAAACAGCTCGTCGGGCTCGCGGTTCTGACGCTCACCGGCTTCGCCGGCTTCGGGCTGATCGCGCTCGGCACGATCCGCGACGTCCGCATCGGCGGGCCGACCTATGCGCGCATCGCGCAGGGGAAGGACCTGCTGGCCGACGCGCTGCCTCCGGCCGAGTACCTGGTCGAGGCCAATCTCGCGGTGCAGCAGATGACGGTCGAGACCGATCCGGGACGGATCGCCCAGCTGATCGCCGAGTCGAAGAGCTTCGCCGATGAGTTCGAAGCGCGTCATCAGTACTGGGAGCGCGAGCTGCCGATGGGCCCGGTTGCCGATGCGCTGCTGCTGCGCGCCTATAAGCACGGCGCCCAGTTCCTCAAGATTCGCGACTCCCAGTTCATCCCGGCGGTTCGCCGCGGTGAACTCGCGCAGGCCCGCGCGCTGGCCAACGGCCCGATGAAGGAGGCGTTCGAAGAGCATCGCGCCGCGATCCGCTACGCCGCGCGCATGGCGCTCGAGTCGAACGTGTCGGTCGAGCGCGAGGCCACCGCGATGGCGCACCGGCGCACGCAGGTCATGTTGATGCTCGGGCTGTTCATCGCGGTGGCGACGCTCGGCATGGGACTGCTGGTGGCGCGCCGCATCCTGAATGGGATCGTCGAGATCCATCGGGTCGCGATCGCGATGGCGGGCGGCGATCTGACGGTGAAGGCCGACGTGCGCACCGGAGACGAGCTGGAGGATCTGGCGCGCGCGACCAACGCGATGGGCGATGAGATGGGGAACGTGCTCGGCGCGCTGGGCGGCAAGGCCTCCTCCCTGGCGAACGCGTCTGAGGAGCTCTACGCGGTCAGCTACGAGATGAGCTCGACCGCCGAGGAGACCTCCAGCCAGGCCGGCGCGGTGTCGGTGGGCTCCGAGCAGGTCAACCACAGCGTCGAGAGCGTGGCCGCGGCGGTCGAAGAGATGACCACCAGCATGCAGGAGATCGCCAAGATCACTTCCGAAGCGGCGCGCGTCGCCTCGCTCGCCTCCGGCGAAGCGGACGCCACGAATCACGCGGTCGGAAAGCTCGGCGCCAGCAGCACCGAGATCGGGCACGTGGTGCAGGTGATCAGCTCGATCGCGCAGCAGACCAACCTGCTCGCGCTCAACGCCACCATCGAAGCGGCGCGCGCCGGGGAAGCGGGCAAGGGCTTCGCGGTGGTGGCGAACGAGGTCAAGGAACTGGCCAAGGGCACGGCCGCGGCGACCAAGGACATCGGCTCCAAGATCGACGCGATCCAGGCCGACACCGAGGCCGCGGTGCTCGCGATCAGGCAGATCAGCCACACCATTCAGCAGATCAAGGACATCTCGAACACCATCGCGAGCGCGGTCGACGAGCAGCTCGCCACCGCGGCCGAGATCGGGCGCAGCCTGGGCGAGGCGGCGCGCAGCACCTCCGAGATCAGCGGCGGAGTGCAGAACGTCGCGCTCGCGGCCAAGGACACCGCGGCGGGCTCGGCGAGCACGCAGCGCTCCGCGGGCGAACTGGCCAAGCTCGCCTCCGAGCTGCGCCGCCTCACCGTGCAGTTCAAGTTCGCGAACGCCTCGGCGGAGGCCGACTCCTCACGCGGCGAACCGCGGGCGGGCCTGACACCGGGTCCGCTGCGCGCGCCAACCGCGAAGCCGCGGGCGATGCGCGAGATCCTCGGAATGTCCGGCGCACCGGGCGCGAACCAACCCCCAGCGGGCCCGCGCGAGCGGGATCCGAACAGCAGCCGGGCCGCATGACGCGCTCCGGAATTCCACGAACACACGAGGTGACGTCATGAAGGCACTGGTAGTCGACGATTCGCGGGCGATGCGGGCCATCATCTGCAAGCTGCTGCGCGAGGTGGGATTCGAAGTGCACGAGGCCAGGTCGGGCGTCGAAGCGCTGGTCAGCCTGTCGAAGCTCGAGTCGGTGGATCTGGTGCTGGTGGACTGGAACATGCCGGAGATGGACGGCCACGAGTTCCTCAAGCGCGTGCGCAAGGAGAAGCAGTGGGCCGACCTCAGGCTGATGATGGTCACCACCGAGAGCGAGCTGTCGCAGGTGACGGTCGCGCTCGAGGCCGGCGCCGACGAGTACCTGATGAAGCCGTTCGACAAGGAGGCGCTGCTCGAGAAGTTGATCCTGCTCGGGCTGGATCCCAACGAGCGCGCGGCCTGAGTTGATCCCGAGCATGGAGCCGATCCGCGTCCTGATCGTCGATGATGCCGTTACCGTGCGCCGGCTGGTCGCCGACGCGCTGTCGATCGACCCTGCCCTGCGGGTCGTGGGCGCGGCGGCCAACGGACGGCAGGCGCTCGAGCGCATTCCCCAGCTCCAGCCCGACATCGTGATCCTCGACATCGAGATGCCCGAGATGGACGGGCTCGAGACCCTGCTCGAGCTGCGTCGGCGCCACTCGAAGCTGCCGGTGATCGTGTTCAGCTCGGACACGCATCACGGTGCCGCCGCGACGCTCGATGCGTTGTGGCTCGGAGCCAAGGACTACGTGACCAAGATCGGCGCCACCAGCCTCGACGCCGCGATCCAGCACATCCGCTCCGAGCTGCTGCCGCGCATTCACGCGCTGTGCGACGAGGATCCGGACGCGCGACCGGGAACGGAAGCTCCGAACACCCCGGGACGCGCCCGCGATCCGCGCGATCCGCGCCGCGACGATTCGCGCGAAGCGAAGTTCTACGCGCCTTACCGGTCGCGCGACATCCTGCCGCCGGGGCGGGTCGATGTGCTCGCGATCGGCGCTTCGACCGGCGGGCCGAGCGCTCTCTCGGTGGTGCTCTCCGATCTGCCGGCCTACCTGCCGATCCCGGTGCTGGTCGTCCAGCACATGCCGCCGCGCTTCACCGGCTATCTCGCCGAGCGCCTCGCCGCCAAGTGCCAGTTGCGTATCGCCGAGGCCGTGCCCGGTGCGCCGCTCGCGCCGGGCAGGGTATGGATCGCGCCCGGCGATTTCCACATGACCGTCGAGCGTTCGGGCGCGCAGGTGGTGACTCAGCTCGATCGCAATCCGCCCGAGAACTCCTGCCGTCCATCCGCCGATCCGCTGTTCCGCTCGGTGGCCGACGTGTTCGGCGCCGGCGCGCTGTGCGTCGTGCTCACCGGCATGGGACAGGATGCGCTGCGCGGTTGCCGGATCGTGGCCGGCGCGCGCGGGCAGATCCTGGTGCAGGACGAGGCCACGAGCGTGGTGTGGGGAATGCCCGGCAACGTCGCGCGCGAAGGGCTCGCGGATCGCGTGCTGCCGCTCGAGCAGATCGGCGAAGAAATCCTGCGCCGCGTCTCGATCGGGCGCGCACGGGAGGCCGCCTGATGACCACCAGCTCGCGACGCGACGAGGGCCGCATCAGCGGCGAGGACTTCGCCTACCTCCAGCAGCTGATGCGCAGGCGCGCCGGCATCGTGCTCGAGGCGGGGAAAGAGTATCTCGCCGAGTCCCGCCTGTCCGCGCTTGCGCAGCGTGAAGGCTTCGGCTCGGCGACGGCGCTGCTCGAGGGGCTGCACACCGAGGAAGTTTCCGGCGTGCTGCACCGGCGGGTGGTCGAGGCGCTCGCCATCACCGAGACCTCGTTCTTCCGCGACCTGCATCCGTTCGACTCGCTGCGCCGCCAGCTGCTGCCCGAGCTGATCGAGAAGCGCGCGCCGGAGCGGACGCTCAACGTGTGGTGCGCGGCGTGTTCCAGCGGGCAGGAGCCGTTCAGCCTTGCGATGCTGATCCGCGAGTACTTCCCGCACCTGCTCAGCTGGAAGCTGCAGCTCATCGCCTCCGATCTGTCGCTCGGCATGCTCGAGCGCGCGCGCGCCGGCCTCTACAGCAAGATCGAAGTGAATCGTGGCCTGCCCGCTGCGCTGCTGGTCAAGTGCTTCGCCGAGAGCGGCACGGAATGGAAGCTGCGCGACGAGGTGCGGCGCATGGTGCAGTTCCGCGAGATCAACCTGGTTACGCCGTGGCCGAGCCTGCCGCCAATGGACGTGATCATGATGCGCAACGTGCTCCTCTACTTCGACGCCGAGACCCGGCGCAGCGTGCTCAAGACGGTCTCACGCGCGCTCAAGCCGGATGGATATCTGATTCTGGGTGGTGGTGAAACCACGCTGATGCTGGACGACTCGTTCGAGCCCGTGCAGATGGGTCGGACGGTGTGCTACCGGCCAAGCGTTTCGTATCGCAGCGGGCTCAGGCGCGCCGGCTGAACACTCAACGTCGGCCGCGAGGTCCGACACGACCGAGGAGAAACGTCATGGCGGCGAAGGTCATCGAGATCAAGGAGTGGCTCGACTGCTTCAAGGAGGCGACGGACGAGCTTGCGACGTCGTCGCTGCGCTTCGATGGCAGTCCGGCCCGGGAAATTCCGGGCAAGGGTGAGCAGGCCAACCCCGGGACCTACATCGCGATCCTGACCGACACGAGCTCCATGCACCTCGGCATCACCTCGACGCCGAACGGAGTGCGGGCGCTGGCGCGCGGACTTCTCGGTTTGCGCCAGGACCAGGAGATGAGCGACCAGGAGGCGGTGGACGGGGTGAGCGAGGTGATGAACATCGTCGCCGGCAAGGTCAAATCCAAGATGGCGGGCCGCGGTGGAACCTTGCAGCTCGGCCTGCCGATGTTCGTCCAGACCCCGATCCAGATGAACGAACAGATGGAGCGCGCGAGCGCGGAGGTGACGATCGGGCCGGTGGCCTGCCAGCTGCTGGTGTTCCGCAACCGGCGCGCGGCGTGAGCCGGGCTCGCGCGCCAGCGTCTCACTCGAACTCGGCCACGATCGGGGCGTGATCCGAGGCCAGCCCCGGTCCATCGAGTCCCGCGACCGTGTACCCGCGGCCGTCGCGCCATCCGCGCCCCGCGAACCAGTCGAGGCGCATGCGTCCACGACGTTCGGCCCAGCGCAGCGCCGCGCGCGTCAGGTCGCGGAGCGGAGCCGGAATGGCGCGGACCTCATCGAGCCGCTCGAAGCGCAGATCGAGCGTGGGCTTGCGATCGCCGAATCGCTCCCATTCGAATCCCGCATCGCGCAGCTCGTCGAAAACGAATTCCCGGTTGATCCCGCGATCCGGCCGCAGGAGGCGCTGCTCGAGCGCACCGCCCGGCGTGAGCAGCAGCGCGATCGCTCCGGCGAGCGGCGCGTGCCACAACCCGCGATCGAAGGTGTGCGAGTTGAAGTCTCCGGCGAGCAGCACCGGGCGACGCTCCTCGCCCAGCGCCTGCGTCAGCGCCCGCATCTGCGCCGCGCGCCTGGTGCGGGTGCGATGCACCTCGAGGTGTACCGAGACCGCGACGAACGGCGCGCCCGGGCGCTCGATGGTCGCGATCAGCGCGACGTGCCGGCCCAGCATGCGCTCCAGGTCGAACTGCACGTCCTCCGGGCTTGGCAGCTCGACCAGCCGCACTTCTCCGATCGGCCAGCGGGAGAGGATTGCGAGCCCGAACAGCGACTCCTGATTCGCTTGCCCGGCAGCCATTCGGGGGTCTTCGTCGCGGCCGGGCGTGGTCTCGATGAACAGCGGTGCCCACACCGCGTATCGATTCAGCGCCCGCGCCAGGTCGGCGGTGACGTCACGATTTGCCGCGCGCGCCATGCCGAAGTCGATCTCATTGAACAGATGAAGGTCGGTGTCGGACAGCTCTTCCCGGCGGAGCAGCGCGCTCTCGACCTGCTCGTACCAGTTGCCGTGCTCGATGTTCCAGTGCACCGCCTTGATCCGCGACGGATTGGGCGAGGGCGGAGGGAGCGCCGCCGGCGCGTGGCGCCTCGGCGCGCCGAGCACCGCACGAACGCGACGTTCGAGCTCCGGCCAGAGCGGCGCGGCGCGCAGTTCGGCGAGCGTCTTGTAGGGAGCGATGACCTGCCGGACGAATGCGGCCTCGGCCACGAGGTGGGCGTCATGCATGGCGAGCGCCAAGCATAGCAGGGCGGACCAGTTCGCATCGCGGGCGCGCCCGGCGCATCAGACCGTTCGCTGCGCGTTGCACGTCCTCGCGTGAGCCCCTAGACTTCCCGCCGACCTCCCCTCTGCGCCCATGCCGCGCGGCGCGTCCTCGAATTGCAAGGAGAACGCCTTCGATGTCCCGTCCCCGCACCCTTGGTGAACTGAAGGCCGCCGGATACCGCACGCGCTCGGTCAAAGACGAGATGCGCGCAAACCTCATCGCCCGGATTCGCTCCGGGGGTCCGCTGTTTGCCGGCGTGATCGGCTACGAGCACACCGTCGAGCCGCAGATGGTGAACGCGATCCTGTCGCGCCACGACTTCATCCTGCTCGGGCTGCGCGGTCAGGCCAAGACCCGGCTGCTGCGCGCCCTGATCCAGTTCCTCGACGAATGGATGCCGGCGATCGAAGGCTGCCCGCTCAACAGCGATCCGCTGGTGCCGCTCACGCACCACGCGCGCGCGCTGGTCGAGAGCAAGGGCGATGCGACGCCGATCGCCTGGATCCACCGCGAGCAGCGCTACCAGGAGAAGCTGGCCACGCCCGACGTGACGATCGCCGATCTCATCGGCGACATCGACCCGATCAAGGCCGCGACCCTCAAGCTCGACTACTCGGACGAGCGCGTCATCCACTACGGCATCATTCCGCGCACCCACCGCGGGATCTTCGCGATCAACGAGCTGCCGGACCTGCAGCCGCGCATCCAGGTCGGGCTGCTCAACATTCTCGAGGAGAAGGATTTTCAGATCCGCGGCTTCCCGGTGCGGATTCCGCTCGACATCTGCATGGTGTTCTCGGCCAACCCCGAGGACTACACCAATCGCGGCAATATCATCACGCCGCTGCGCGACCGCATCAATTCGCAGATCATCACGCACTATCCGCTCGAGCGCGATCACGGCATGGCGATCACCGCGCAGGAGTCGTGGATCGATCGCGAAGGCGACATCGAAGTGGCGATTCCCAAGTTCCTGCGCGAGCTGGTGGAAGAGGTCGCGATCCAGGCGCGGCGCAGCGAGTACGTGGATCAGAACTCGGGAGTCTCGGCGCGGCTGCCGATCGCGCTGATCGAGAACGTGGTGAGCAACGCGGAGCGCCGCGGCTTGCGCACCGGCGAGAAGCACGTCACCGCGCGGGTGTGCGACCTGCAGCAGGCGGTCTCGGCGGTCAGCGGCAAGGTCGAGCTGGTGCTGGAAGGCGAGCAGGAGGGCGCGCTCAACGTGGCGCGCGCGCTGCTCGGACGCGGCGTGAAGGCACTCTTCTCGCAGCGCTTCCCGGATGCGTACAAGCCCAAGCGCACGCGGCGCGCGGTGCCGCCCGAGTCGGAAGGCGAGATGACCTCGTCGGAATACCGCCCGGTCCTCGAATGGTTCTCGGGCGGCAACCACGTGGAAGTCGCTGACGATCTGTCGCACAAGGAATTCTCGCTGCAGCTCTCGCAGGTCAAGGGGCTGGCGGCGCTGGCGGACAAGTATCTGGAGCCGGCCAACGCCGAAGAGGCCGCGGTGGCCATGGAGCTGGTGCTCGAAGGACTCCACCAGCACTCGATGCTGTCGCGCGAGCGGACCGACGGCGCGACCACGGCTTACAAGGATATGCTGAAGAGCATGCTGAGCGGGCTCGGCGGTCAGGACTGAGCGGGTCCGGGCCCCCGGGGCGCTGCGCCTCGAATTTCACCCGGAATGTCCGCCCGTGAGCCGGCGTATCCCGCGACGTGTCGGGCTCGAAGGCCCGTCGTCGTGAACCAGCGCCGCCGCTCGCGCGGCGCGACAATGGGAGAGTGCCGCATGAACGTCGTTCGCTCTGTAATCGCTCTCATCTGCATGCTGTCAGTGGCGGGTTTCGCCTTGGCGCAGAACGCTGGCAATGCGGTGCTCAAGCCGCAGTTCCTTCCGCCCGCCGAGCTCGAGCGCATGCTCGGCGCGCGGGAAGTGGGCGGACGCAGCGTGATCGAGTGGAGCTCCGGCGGCGCGAGCCACGCCGTCGACGTACGCCGCAACGACGCTTCGAACATGCTGCTGCTGCGGGGCAGCCCCGAGGACATCTCGGCGATCCTGTCCCAGGCGCAGACCTTCGATGTGGCGCCGCGCCAGATCGCGATCGAGGCGAAGATCGTGGAGGTGGACCAGAACAAGGCCCGGGACCTGGGCATCGACTGGAGCCTGCTGCAGTCGAGCGCGAATGGACGAATCTCATCCTCTGGCAGGACAGATCGCCAGAGGACCGAAGGCGGTGGTATCCCAGCCTCCGAGCGCACGTTCACCAACACTTCGACCGCGACCGACCTCAATGGCTTCGCCCAGCTCAACAACGTGCTGCAGCTGCTCGACGAAAACGGCGCCGCGACGGTGCGAGACGCCCCGCGCATTCTGACGCTCAACAACCGCTCCGCGACCATCCTCGACGGTCAACGCGTGACGTACGTGACTCGCTACTCCAGCTATTCGAATCTGTTCGCGACCGACTCGATGGACGCCGGGCTGCGCCTTCAGGTGCTGCCCTCGGTCGGCGAGAGCGGGTATCTGAGGCTCGAGCTGCGCGCCGAGCTCACATCGCTTTCGAGCAACATCTCGGGCAGCCCGGTCAAGGACGGCCAGATCGTGGAGAACACCGTCGTGGTCAAGGACGGCGAGAGCGTGCTCCTCGGCGGCTTCACTCGCACGCTCGATCGAACCGTGCACCGGCGTTTCCCGGTGCTGGGCTACGTGCTGCCGTTTCTGTTCTCGCGCGATATCCATGAGACAAGCAGTCGCGAGAGCTTCGTCGTCATCACCCCTCACGTCGTGGACCTGAACACGGCCCTCGACGAGGCAACCCGGAAGACCGTCGAAGGACACTGATCACGATGCGTTTCGACTACCAGAAGTGGCACGGCCCGCGTCCCGACGATCTCCAGTTCATCAAGCAGATGATGGAGATCTATCGCAACCTGCTGCTGCAGACCGGCGGGGACGTCGAGGAGGCGCTGCGCTGGATGGAGCATTTCGGCGAGCAGTACGGATTCTTCGGCGAGAAATTCGGCGTCGAAGATTTCAAGAAGCTGCTCGAGGAAACCGGCGAGGCGAAGCGCACCCCCGAAGGCTTCCAGGTGACGCCGAAGGGCGAGCGGCGCATCCGCCAGGATTCTCTCAACGAGATCTTCTCGACGCTGCAGGCCGGCGGCTCCGGGGACCATCGCACGCCGGTCGCGGGCAAGGGCGGCGAGCGGCTGAGCGAGACGCGGGCGTGGCAGTTCGGCGATAACCTGAGCGACCTCGACCCGCTCGGCTCGGTGAGCAACGCGGTGAAGAACCACGGCATCGACGAGCTGACCATCGACGAGAACGATCTCGAGGTCTACGAGCAGGAGCACCTCTCCGCGTGCGCGACCGTGCTGATGGTGGACGTGAGCCACAGCATGATCCTGTACGGCGAGGACCGGATCACGCCGGCCAAGAAGATCGCGCTCGCGCTGACCCAGCTCATCCAGACGCGCTACCCGAAGGACACGCTCGACGTGGTGCTGTTCGGCGACGACGCGGCGCAGGTGCCGCTGCGCGATCTTCTCAAGATCCAGGCGGGTCCGTACCACACGAACACCAAGGCCGGGTTGCAGCTCGCCCAGCGCATCCTCGGCACGCGCAAAGGCGTCAACAAGCAGATCTTCATGATCACCGACGGCAAGCCCTCGGCGATCCGCGAGTTCGGGCGGCTCTACAAGAACCCGTTCGGGCTCGATCCCAAGATCGTGAACAAGACGCTGGAGGAGGCCGCGTACTGCCGGCGCAAGCGCATCACCATCACGACCTTCATGCTGGCCGCCGACCCGTCGCTGCTCGACTTCGTGAGGAAGCTCACCGAGCTGAACCACGGGCGCATTTACGAAGCCGATCCGAACAATCTCGGCGCCTACGTGTTCCGCGACTTCGTGAGAAATCGGCGGAAGCGGCTGCACTGAGGGGGAGCTGGGCGCCGCGGGCTCGGGCGCCGAGGGCCTGCGCGCCGAGGCCCGTCACTTCTTCCGCTGCCCATTCTCGTTCGCCCCCCCGGTCGTCGGTGGCCGCGGCCTCGCGCTACCGATGAACTGTGGCTCCACTCTAGCGTCACTACCCCCGTTTCGCCCATCCGAGTTCAGGCGCTCGTTCCACGCCCCGGCGCGCCAGGCCCGCGCCTCCTTCCAAGAAGGGGCCCATAGCGCTAGCCTGTGGCGCACCGAGAAACAGCTCACGCCGCCCATTTCCCAACCCGGGACTCTGGAGACCCCCAATGCCCGACATCGCGACTCAAAAGACTTCCGTGCTCGAGCGCTTCCTGCGCTACGTCACGTACGACACCCGCTCCGATCCCGACTCGAACACCACTCCGAGTACGCCAAAGCAGCTCGTGCTGCTGGATCAGCTCGTGAAGGAGCTGCGCGAGCTCGGCCTCAGCGACGCCGCGCGCGACGAGCACGGCATCGTCATGGCGACGCTTCCCGCGAATACGAAGAAGGCGAAGGTCCCCGCCTTCGGCCTCGTCGCCCACGCCGACACCTCGCCCGAGATGAGCGGCACCAACGTCAAGCC
Source organism: Candidatus Eiseniibacteriota bacterium (assembly GCA_031370785.1). Classification (GTDB taxonomy): domain Bacteria; phylum Eisenbacteria; class RBG-16-71-46; order RBG-16-71-46; family RBG-16-71-46; genus DATJGS01. The sequence continues at coordinate 18,250 of JANMQY010000095.1, forward strand.
GATCGTGCATCGCAACTGGGCGGGCGGCGACATCGTTCTGCCGGACGATCCGAGCGCCGTGCTGAAAGTGGCGGAGATCGAAGGCCTCGCAGACAAGAAGGGCGAAGACATCGTCACCGCTTCCGGCACCACGCTGCTCGGCGCCGACGACAAGTCGGGCGTCGCCGTGATCATGGCGGCGATCGAACATCTGCTCCAGCATCCCGAGATCGCGCACGGCGCGATTCGCATCTCGTTCACGCCCGACGAAGAGATCGGGCGCGGCGTTCGCAACTTCGACGTCAAGCGCTTCGGCGCAGTCGGTGCCTACACGCTCGACGGCGAAGCCATTGGCAAGTTCGACATCGAGACGTTTTCGGCCGATGCGATGACCGTGATCTTCCAGGGCTTCAACACCCATCCCGGTCTTGCCACCGGCAAGATGGTGAACGCGATCAAGGTCGCGGCCGACTTCGTGAACCGGCTGCCCAAGCAGGGGCTCTCGCCCGAGACCACCTCCGGGCGCGAGGGCTTCGTTCATCCGATGGCGGTCGAGGCCTCGGTGGATCGGACCGCGATCAAGTTCATCATCCGAGACTTCCGCACCGCGGGCCTCAAGGAGAAGGAGACGCTGCTCGAGAATCTGGCGCGCGAGACGCTCGCGGCGTGGCCGGGCGCAAGCGTCTCGTTCGAAGTGCACAAGTCGTACCGCAACATGCGCGAAGTGCTCGACAAGCATCCCGAAGTGGTCGAGAACGCGCGCGAAGCCATCCGCCGCGCCGGGCTCCAGCCGATCGAGACGCAGATCCGCGGCGGCACCGACGGCTCGATCCTGAGCGAGATGGGCCTGCCCACGCCGAACCTCTTCACCGGGCAGCACAACTTCCACTCGCGACTGGAATGGGTTTCGGCGCAGGACATGGAGAAGTCGGTCGAGGTCGTGGTTCATCTCGCGCGGGTCTGGGAGGAGCGGGCCTAGCGCCGCGCGGTCGCGGCGCTTCGACCTCGCCTCATGATTCTCGACCCCCGAACCGCCCCGGCGGCTGATGTGTATCGGTTCATGATCTCCGTGATCGTGCCGCGCCCGATCGCGTTCGTCTCGACGGTCGGCACCAACGGCCGCTTCAACGTGTCGCCGTTCTCGTACTTCAACGCGATCTCGAGCGAGCCGCCGCTGGTCGGCATCGCCATCAGCCGGCGCGAAGGCGAGCCCAAGGACACGCTGCGCAACATTCGCGCGATCGGCGATTTCGTGGTGAACGTCGTGGACGAACCGCTCACCGAGCGCATGGTCCGCACCTCGGGCGAATGGCCAGCCGACGTGGACGAGTTTGGGATCACCGGGCTCACGCCTCAGCCCTCGGATCTGGTCAAGGCGCCGCGCGTCGCCGAATCGCCGGTCAGCCTCGAGTGCCGCCTGTTCCGCGAGATCGAGCTGGGCAACAGCGTGTTCGTGGTGGGCGAGGTGGTGCGCGGCCACGTGCGCGACGACGTGCTCACCGACGGCCGCGTGGATCCCGCCAAGCTCCGCCCGGTCGGCCGCCTGGGAGGCGACGCGTACGCGCCGCTGCGCGAGGTGGTGCGCATCGCGCGCCCCAAGGTGCCGCAGTCCGGTGCCTGAGCCGCAAGCGCGCATCCCCGTGCGCGCCGAGGATGTGTGGACATTCACCGAGCGCAACGTGTCGCTCTGGGACATCCTCGAGTTCTTTCCATCGGACAGCGTCGGCCCGCGCGGGCCAAAGGATGCGCCGCGGCCTTACGAGGTGAAGCCAATCACGATCGAGACCGATCTCGGCTTCTCGTTCGAGACGGACATCCAGTACGGCACCTGGATGTTCCGCCCGCGCTCCCCGAAGCAGCC
>JANMQY010000097.1:0-2506 GCA_031370785.1 Candidatus Eiseniibacteriota bacterium
CGGTAGGGCTTGACCCCGCAGCCGATGTCGAGCAAGCGCCCGCGGCCGTGAGGCGCGGCACGCGCGAGCTCGCGCCGCAGCGAGCGCCTGGCGATCCACAGCGGATCGAGCGGCGTGCCGGCGAGCCACGCCAGTATCCGGGTCTTCGCGCTCACGCGCGCTCCGCCCGCAAAGGCGCCGGCGCAACCGGAACGTTTCCGACCGCGGCGCGCGCCCGGTGATAGACCGCGAGCGTGTCCTCGATCATCGCCTCGACGCTGAAGCGCTCCATCACGGTGCGCCGCGCCGCTTCGCCCAGAGCCGCCCGGCGCGCGGGATCCTCGAGCAGCGTCGCGATCGCGGCGGCGAGCGCCACCGGGTTGGTGGGCGGCACGAGGACGCCATCAATGCCGTCTTTGATTGCGGTCGGAACGCTTCCGATGTCCGAGACCACGACCGCGCGTGCGGCGGCCATCGCCTGCAGAATCGTGAGGTCGTAGCCGTTGATCCGGACGGTGGGATTCACGAACAGGTCGCACGCCGCGTACATTGCGGGCAGCGCCTCGAGCGGGACGGTGCCGGTGAAGCGCACCCGCGCGAGCCCGAGCGAGGCCGCCTGGGCTTCGAGCGTCGCGCGATAGCCGCCGTCCCCGACGATGGCGAGGCGCGCGTCCGGAAGGCGATCCAGCACCCGCGGCCAGGCGCGCAGCAGGTGCTGAATTCCCTTCTCCTGAAAGAGCCGCGCCACCGCGAGCACGAGCGGAACGCCTGCATCGCCCGCCAGCTCGCGACGCAGCACCGGATCAGCCGCGGCCGGCGCGAAAACCCTGGTGTCGATGCCGTTCCAGACATCGTGAAGGCGTTCCTCCCGCACGCGGTAGTGCCGCATCAGGACCGCGCGCTGCTCGCGGCTGGTCGCGATCACGCCCGCGGCGCGTCTCACCCTCGGGCCCTCGCGCAGGAAGCGCGCGAGCATGAGCAGCCAGAGTGCTGCGTAGCGCGGCGCTTCGCGCGGAGTGCGAGCCAGCGATTCGCGCACGAGCCCGGCGCGCGTGCGCAACTCGTCCACGTGGGTGCCGTGCAGGCTGACCACGACCGGTACGCCGCGCAGCTCGTTCACCAGGTGGAGCGCGCAGAAACTCTGCGAGTGGATCACGTCGAGAGGCAGGGCGCGATGCAGCTCGTGCACGCAGGCACGGCTCAGGCGCATCCACGCGCCGCCCGCGCCTTTGAGCGCCATGGTGCGCGCTTCGACCGGCAGGTAGCGCACATCGACGCCGTCGACGTTCTCGAGCCCCACGCCGTCCGGGTGCTCGGAGGTCACGAGAGTGACCCGATGTCCGCGCTCGACGAGTCCGCGCGCCAGCGACCAGACGATGTCCTGAACTCCGCCGCGACCGTGCGCCGGCGCCACCGGCGAGAGCATGGCCACGTTCAGGGTCGCAGCGTCACGCACTTCGTTCAGTCCTCTGGGCGGGGCTACAACTGCGTCGCGGATCCGATCCGGTAGAGAACATACTTCGAATTCGAGGCGATGGGCACTGCCCACGCAGGCGCCGGTCCGGTACCGGCGCGCGCCACCACGAAACGCGCCCCGTAGCGGCGCAGGATTTCGGGATCGCGCCATACCGCGCGGTCGTAGTCCGAGGCGATGCGCGCGATGCGGGACCTGAGTTCGAGCCCGGGCACGGGATCGAGCGCGGCGGGATCGCCGGTCAGCGCATTCATGCGCTCTCGCCACCCGACCAGATCGTCGTGGGCGATGTTGCCGAAGTCGCACACGATCGGCCGGCGGCTGTAGAAGCGGAATCCATCCAGATCGGGCGGCGTCGCGAACACCTCGGTCGGCGCCGAGACCGTTCGCGCGCGCTCGGCGATCTCGCGCCATTCCGGCTCCATCTCCGCGCCCGGCGGACGGCGCCATCCCGACGCGACGAAGCCGAGTATGAGAAGCATCGCCGCAACCGGGGCCAGCCGGCCGAATCTCGATGCGTGGCTCGACGTCAATGCGGTCCGAAATGTCGGCGCAACGAAGAGCGCGAGCAGCACGAGTGCCTGCGCAACCTCGCCGTTCATCCCCGCAAACGGGCCGGGGGCGAGTGCCGGTCGCACGAGGCGCCACGCCCCTTCGCCCAGCAGCGGCGTCGCGAACAGCGCGAGCGTGCCGAGCGTCGAGCGGGAGCGCGTGAGCGCGGCCGCGGACGCGAGGATCGCAAGCAGCGGCACCCAGGCGCTGAGCCTCGCGGTCTGAAGCTCGACCAGCGCGAGCGGCCTGCCGGTAGACGAAGCGACGGCGCCGGCCGCGCACAGTGCCGCGCTCGCCACGAGCAGCACTCCCCAGCCGCGCGTCCGCCCCGTGCCGCGCAGCGCGACGAGGGCGACCAGCAGCACGAGCGTCCACGCCGCGACCGCGGCGTAGTCCCACGCATGGAAGACGCGGTAAACGAGATGGTGCGGCAGGCGCACCTGGGCGAGCAGCGCGAAGCGCTCGGCCTGCGAGATCGCCTCGCGCAGGCGCAGGTCGGCG
>JANMQY010000105.1:0-6917 GCA_031370785.1 Candidatus Eiseniibacteriota bacterium
TTCCGCGAGAATCTCGAGAAGGCCGGGCTCGAGGCTGCGGACTGGGCGCTCGCGGTGCGCGCGCTCAGCCATCCGGATTTCCCGGAGCGGCCGGAGTGGACCGTGACCGAGCCGCCTTCGACCAAGCCGGTGCGGGCGAAGCGCTATCGGTAGGGGGCGGTCTCGGGGCTTCGGACTTTCTTTCTCTACGAGAGTCACGGAGTGCGGCTCGGAGTGTACGAGGACGGCCCCACGTGGAGGATCCGATCGGACGCGCTCGAAGCCTATCGAGCGGCGCTCGGCTTCCGGGTACTCTCGATCACGACCACCGCGACCGACAATCCGGATCTCTACAGCCAGCCGCTCTTCTACAGTTGGTACGTCGCCTTGCTTTGCGGACACGAGGCCACCGGCTGGGGCGAGTTCGGCTTCTCGGCGTACGGATTTTCGAACGGACGTGCGCCCTTTCGCACCAGGCCGACGCTCGCGCCGGGCACCGCCTTCACCGGCCCCGTGCTGCACTCGGGCCCGCTTCACTTCTGGCACACCAACCTGGGCCGGATCAATCTCGACACCCAGCTCCACACCTACAGCTTCACCGTGAGAACGGTCGACGTCCCGGCCACATTCGATCCGAGTGCCCGGCCGCTGTGGGCGGGAACCGGGTCGCCGCCGGGAGTTATTTCGTGGCGCTCGAAGCCGGCGGCAGTCGCAGCGTCTCGAGGCTCGTCGTCATTCGGTGATGCTGCGGGGGCAGAGACTCACCGTCCGCTCACGGCACCAGTGCCTGGCGCGGCACCACGGCCTTCGGCGAGGCCGTAACGCCGCGCAAGTCCAGCCGCGGATCCCGCCGGAGATAGACCGCGCCAGCACGCAGTCGGGAGACGTCGGCATACAGGTCGCCGATTCGCCTGGTACGCAGGTGTTGAGCAACACCGTGCTGGTGTCGGGTACCTACGTCGCGGCTATCGAGTACCGGTACCTCGGCGGGGGATCTGCACCTTCAGCCCACCGCGTCGTCCGCAATCGATCACGGCGTACCAGTCGACAACGCCGGGGGTGATTGGGATGGCGAGCGACGGCCGAGCGGCTCCGGCTTCGATGTTGGTGCGGACGAATATAGGACACCCTCCTCAGGCAGCCTACGTCCTTCTAAAGATCAGGACTTCGTCCTCCGCCTCTGAGAAGATTGTCTCGGGCGCGGCAAATCCCTGTCTCGCCATGAAATCGTACAGCCTCTTCCGCTCGTAACGATTGTGGTGATAGCCCTCCGGCTCGCGGTAGATGTAGTCAGGCTTGTCGTGCATCTTGATGAACATTGAGAGCACGAGCCAAGTCTTCGTCACCCTTGCTAACTCGAGCAGGATAGGTTCATACGAGGCCGCGTGCTCGATTACGTCCTTGTTCAGGACGACGTCAAAGTGCTTATCGGGAAAGCTTATGGACTCGAGACTGGACAGAATAAAAGCCGCCCTGTGCCTCTCGACATTCTGCAGCGCCAATGCGAGAGCCTTATGATTGCTGTCCATCCCCACGTAGAATCCGGGGAAGCCCTTGGCCATTAACCGGTAGCCCTCAACTCCTGTGTTGCATCCGGCATCAAGCAAGAGCGTGCTGGTACTGCTTTTTCCGAGGATGAAATCCTCGAAAGCACTCCGAGTATTTTGTTGCCCGATATCCTTGAACTCAGAGGCCTTCGCTGGGCCGACGATCTTGGGCGACGACTGCCAGAACGTTTGACCCGGCGCGAGATTGTCCGACTTCTTCTTAAACATAGCGATAGCCTCTCTCCTCAGATATCAGTTATGAGCTTGACGTGCAGCCAGAGACTCGAAACGTCCCGCATCGCTGGCGGGACGAGCTCGGGATGACATTGCGCGACGAAATCTGCGAAGTACGTGATCTCGAACCGTGCATTGAATTGCAGGAACGCACGCAGCACGTACGCCTCGTTCAACGCCCACCCGTCGCGCACGAAACGCCGCTGATACTCGAATGGCCAGAAGATCTCGACGACTTCGGCTACGACTTCGGCACCGGCCGCGCGCGCCAGAACGCGGCGGTCGACTACGCCCACGGACAGAGTCTCGCGGTGATCGCGAACGCCTTTCGATCCGAGGACGCCTTCGGCAACGCGATCGACGCGGCCTGCAATCCCACCGGCGTGAGCACACACCGATCGAACATCAGGTCACTTCTTGCGCGCGGAGTAGCCCGTGACCACCCGCTCCGCGACGTCGCGATAGCGCTGCTCGACGATCGGGCGCGAGTTCCCGGCCTCCAGCTCGCGGCGCTTCGCCGCTGCCACGACCCGGTAGCACATCATCATCAGCGTCAGGTAGAAGCCGCGCCAGCCGTCCCGCCATCCGCCGTGCCGGATCCAGCGTGCAAGGAACTCTCTTGCGCTGGCCGGCACCGCGCCTGTTGCCCCTCCACGCCCCGATGCGCCCGAGGCCTCGATCGAGGTGTAGCGATTGAGCCGGGACATGAAGTCTTCGACGTTGATGTAGTTGAAGTGAATGATGGCAAGATCCGCTGCCGCAGGCAGACGTAGCGTGCGCACTCCGGGGCGCGGGAGCATCGCGCCGTGAATGCGATCGGGCAGCTCGACCGACCCTCGCCGGAAGAATCGCCAGTGCCGATCCTGATCCGGGCCCCATCCGGTGTGAATCAATGGTGCGCCGAGGATGTAGTTGAGGTGCGGCAGGCTGACGGCGTCCGCTTCGCCGCTGGCGGCGATCTCGAGAAGGCGACGGCTCAAGGGCTCGGGCACCATCTCGTCGGCATCGAGGATCAGCACCCATTCGTGCGTCGCCTGCGCGACCGCGAACGCGCGCGCGGGCTCGACATACCCGGTGCGCTCGTGCATCAGCACACGAGCGCCATGGGCACGCGCGATCTCCTGCGTCCGATCCTCGCTGTGCATGTCCACGACGACGATCTCGCCCGCCCATGGCTCGACGGAGCGCAGGGCGTAGTCGAGCCATGCCTCGGCGTTGAGTGTGTTGATGATGACCGAGATCGAGGATCTCATCCGCGTGTGCTCCTCGAGGTGCGCCATACCGCCGGGCTGGATCAGTGCTTCACGGGCTTTCGTGCGACGAACAGCCAGTTCTGGCAGATCGGTGAGAGGATGGTGCCGAGCGTCGCGTCGACCGCGTCCCACAGGTTCGCAGCAGCGACGGAGTAGCGCAACGGCCCGAACAGCTCGTGGCACGAGCTGCGCGGAAGGATGCCGTAGGGCCGCGCTTCGAGAAGTTCGAGGCCTGCGCCATGCATGAGCGAGTGAATCTCCGAGCGCGAGTACCGGAAAGGATGATGGTACCTGCCGGACAATCGTCTCAGCGCCCACTCGGTCGCACTGGATCGATTCGGCAGGTGGTAGCCCACGAGGACTCCGCCCGGTTTGAGCAGGCGCACAATCTCTCGGAGGCTGGACGCTTCATCGCCACCGGTCTCGCGCACGTGCTCGAGGACGCCCACCGAGGTCACCGCGTCGAATGCCTCGCTTTCGAAGGGAAGCGAGACCGGGTCCGATTCGCTGGCTGGGATCAGCCGGTATGCGGGATCGCCCAGCCACGACTCGAATCGATGCGCCTCGAACGAGTATCCGACCGCGCGGTAGCCCGAGCGCACGAGGAAGTAGGAGAAGTGGCCGTTTCCCGGACTCCAGTCGAGAATCGAGGCTCCTTTGGGCACGACCCGACGAAACAGGCGATAGAGCCTGCGATACTGGCGCCCTCCGACAAGGCTCCGGAACTGGTTCAGCCCACGATCCGGATCGCGGGCAAGCTGTGCGAGTTCGAGAAGAATGCGATCGTCTGCATTCACCGGCCGCGCTGCGGCTCGACTCAGGTCGTCCACGTGAAATGGGTTTTCTCGCGAGTGGGAGAGGGTGGCGGGAGCGAGCGCAGTCTATCGGCGTCCCTCGCTCACCGTCCACTCCAACGGTTGGGTCAGCGTTGACGCACCCGGGCCGAACCCCTACTTTCCTGCGTCACTTGACCGATCTGCCGACTCGACCCGAGGGCCTTTCATGCGTCGCGTGCTCGTTACCGGAGTGACCGGCTTCGCCGGAAGCCACCTGGTGGATTACATGCTCACCCGGAACGACTGCGAGATCTTCGGCATCCAGCGCTGGCGCAGCCGGACCGAGAACATCGAGCACTTCGCCGACAAGATCACGATCCTCGAGTGCGACCTGCGCGATGCGACCTCGACGCGCGACACGCTCGAGCGCGTCCGCCCGGACTGGATCTTCCACCTCGCCGCGCAGTCGTTCGTGCCCACCTCGTGGATCGCTCCGACCGAGTCGCTGACCACCAACATCTTCGGCCAGCTGAACCTGTTCGAGGCGGTGCGCAAGATCGATCTCAAATGCCGCATCCAGCTCGCGTGCTCGAGCGAGGAATACGGCATGGTGTTCCCCAACGAGGTGCCGATCAAGGAGACCAACCCGCTGCGCCCACTCTCGCCTTACGCGGTGAGCAAGGTCACACAGGACATGCTGGGATATCAGTACTGGATGTCGTTCAAGGTGGACAGCGTGCGCACGCGCGGCTTCAACCACGAGGGCCCGCGGCGCGGGCCGGTGTTCGTAGCCTCCGACTTCGCCAAGCAGATCGCCGACATCGAGAAGGGCAGGAAGCCGCCGGTGCTTCACGTCGGCAATCTCGAGGCGAAGCGCGACTTCACGGATGTGCGCGACATGGTGCGCGCCTACTGGCTCGCGCTCGAGAAGTGCGAGCCGGGCGAGGTGTACAACATCTGCAGCGGCACCGCGTGGAGCATCCAGAAGCTGCTCGACCATCTGCTCTCCCTCACGAAGACGAAGATCGAGGTCAAGCAGGACCCCGCGCGCCTGCGCCCGAGCGACGTTCCGATCCTGCTTGGCGACAACTCCAAGTTCGTCAAGGCGACCGGATGGAAGCCGGTGATCCCGTTCGAGAAGACGCTGGCCGACATGCTGGAGTACTGGCGCGCGCGCTGAACCCGCGAAGGCGCGCGGGGCGAGCCTGACGAGCCCGTGTCGATGAACGCACCCCGCGGTCTGGCCCGACAGCTGGTCGCGAACACGCTGCATGCGGCTAGCGGTCGCGTGGCCGCGATGGTGGTGTGGCTGGTCCTGACCCCGTGGATCCTGCGCGCGCTCGGTGCGGAAGGCTTCGCGGTGTGGTCGCTGTTCCTCGCGTTCAGCGGCTACCTCGCGGCCCTCGATCTGGGATTCGCGCAGATGACGCTGCGGCACGTCGCCGCGGCGCGCGGTCGAGGCGATCATTCCGAGGCCGGTGACTACGCGACGCTCGCGATCGCCGGTTACGCAGCACTCGGTGTTCTGTGGCTTGCGCTCGGCGCGCTGGCGCCCGGGCCACTGCTCGACCTGCTGCGGCTTCCGGCCGCATCGCGGCCGGATGCCGCCTTCGCCATCATCGCCGGCGGTGCGGTGTTCCTCATCGCCGGCGCCGCGAACGTGATGATCGCAGTGGCGCAGGGCTACGGCCGCTTCGACCTCGCCAATCTGGTGACGCTCACGCTCACCATCCAGCAGGCGATCGGCACCCCGATCGTGCTCGCGAATGGCTGGGGACTTCGCGGGCTGGTCGTGAACCTCGCTCTTGGATGGGCACTGAGCGTGGTCGTGGGGCGCGTGGTGGTCGCCCGCCACGTACCGGAGTTCCATCTGACGTCGATCACGCGCGCGCTCGGACGCTGGAGGCAGGCCCTGCGCTTCGGCGGGGCGGTGCAGATCAACAACATTCTCGGCGTGACCCATCAGCAGGCGGACAAGTTCCTGCTGGTGCGCTTCGTCTCGCTGGCCGCGGTGACGCCCTACGAGCTGGGCTTTCGCGTGGTGGCAGCCGCCTCGTCCTTCCCGCAGGTGTTGCTGCTCGCGCTCATGCCCGCGGCTTCCGCGCTGCATGCGGTGGACGATGCGCCGCGCCTGCGCGAGCTGTACGAACGCGCCAATCGATACGTGATGACCGTGACCGCGGTCGTGGTCGCGGCCATGCTCGGGGCGGCCGATCGCCTCTACTTCGTGTGGATCGGTCCCGGTCACGGAGAGGCCGCGCTCGCGTTGCGGGGGCTCGCGCTCGCCGCGGCGTTCGTGCTCGGCGGCGGCGTCGCCACCTCGGTCGCGCGTGGCATCGGGCGCCCGGACATGGAGGCCTGGTTCTCGTTCGTCGCGCTCGTCGTCCATCTGGGATTGTGCCTGTGGCTCCTGCCCAGGATCGGGCTCGCCGGCGCGCTGATCTCGATGATCGCGGGCAATCTCGTGGGCGCGGTTCATTTCGTGTGGCGGGTCTCGGGGAAAATCGGCCTTTCGCGCACCCGCGCCGTGCTGACGCCGTTCGGAGTGCCGTCGCTCGCGCTCGCACTGGGCGCCGCGGCCGGAGTGCTTGCCGAACGGGCCCTGCCCGCGGGTGCGGGCGTCTGGGGATGGGTCCTGCTCGTCGTGACCGCCGCAGTCTCGTCGCTCGTCGCTCTGGCGGTGTGTCTCGCGACGCGCTACGTTGCGCTGAGCGAAGCGCGCGCGCTGCTTGGCCGCGCCGCGCCGGAGAGCGCAGCGCAATGACACGCATGCGCCAATTGAGTATTTCGGAGGATCCTCTTGCCTGACGCCTCAACCAAGGACGCCGCCTGGCGCGGCCGCCGCGTGCTCATCACCGGCGGTCTCGGCTTCATCGGCTCGACGCTGGCCATTCGCCTGGCGAAAGCCGGCGCCGAGGTGACCATCGCCGACGCGATGCTTCCCGAGTATGGCGGCAATGCCTTCAACATCGAGCCGGTCCGCAAGGAGGTGCGCGTCAACTACTGCGACGTGCGCGACGAACACCTGATGGCGCTGATGGTCGAGGGTCAGGAGGTCGTGTTCCACCTCGCCGCGCAGGTGTCGCACGTGAAGAGCCTGAGCGACCCCTATCCCGACATCGACATCA
>JANMQY010000029.1:0-52409 GCA_031370785.1 Candidatus Eiseniibacteriota bacterium
CGCCGACCGGATCCGTTGGGCCCAGGCGCGCGGCGAGGGCTTCCAGTTCAATCCTGGCTGCTTGCGTGGCGCCGGTGCGCGCGAGTGCGCGAGCGTGAAGAAGCTGGAGGGCGGGTTCCGGCGGACCGGGCAAGGTCTGCAGCGCGCACGCGCTAGCATCTCGCACGTCCGCCCAGCGCCCGAGCTGTGCCGCCGCCGCGCAGTAGAGCAGCCAGGCTTCCTCACTCTCCGGGTCGACTGCGATCGTGACGCCCGACAACTGTTGCGCCAGAGCGTACTGCCGCATCAATGAGTGCTCGGTCGCCAGATCGAGGACGAATCGTTCGACGTACTGGCTGAAGACGCTGCCCAGTGTGCGGACGGAATGAGGCGGCGGAGCAAGGCCAAGGTTGCATGCAGGCTTTGGCTCCGCCGTCGGAGGCGTCTGGGAAGCGAGGATCTCCTTCGCGCCATCCGGAACCGCCGCGCTCCACCAGTACGGATCCTGAACGGATTGCGGCTGGAGATCCCTCACGGCCGAGGCAATGTCGTAGACAATGATCTGCGGTCCCTCGCGCTCCGGGCCGGGATTGAACCTAGCCACGATCGTTGCGCTGGAATCCAGCCACTTGTAGAACGCGCATTCGGTTCCATAGCGCAGCGTGTCCGCTTCGAATCGATTCCGGACCGCCCCGCTCGTCATGAAGTAGTCGATGCCGGCGTAGAGATGAGGCGTGTAGAAGACGCGACTGAGCTCGCTGCTGTGAACGAGGATCGGCACTTCGGTCGTGCCGCCGCCCGCGCGCGGCAATCGCGCGGTGACGCTACCGGCGACGTTGAGTGGGATCGCGACCGAGTGGAACGCGCGGATCGAGTCGAATCGGTGCCGCGCCGCAGGGCCTGCCAGCCGATACGCATTGTCCGAGTGGAAGCGCTCCTTCTGAAGCACGGTCGGAAGCCGCGCCGAGTAGCCCTCCTGGACGACCAGTGCCGAATCCGGCAGGTGCTTCTCGCACCACTCCCTCGCCATGAGTTGAGTCCCGCGCTGTCTCTGCATCATCAGGGACGCAGCGCCCCAGAACGGCGTCGCAACGATGAGGAGCAATGCGAGTGCGACCGCCATGCGCCCGCGGCCCGCGCCCCAGCGTTGCAGCCCGTACGCCAGCGTCACGCCGATGAGCAGCGCCGCGCAGTAGATGACCGGCACGAGGTAGCGCGCTGCGTCAATCCGAGCCAATGCGATGGGTGCACCGAATGCGATCAGAGCAAGCCAGACAGAAAGCAGCGGAACGCGGAGCGACGGCGTGACCGCAACAATGTAGATCGAGAAGGCGACGACGATGAGCGCGAGCCAGCCGAGGTTCGACGCGAGCTGCGAGAGCTGGAAGAACAGGCTGTGATGCTGGAGGCTCCCAAAATGGCCGACCGCGGCGTGAGCGCTTTCGAAGAGCGTGTCGCGGCGAAAGGTGCGGAAGTCGAGAATCGCGTAAGGCGTGGTCGCGAAAAAGACCATCAGCGCAATGGCCGAGGTGCGCAGCCACTCGCCGATCGCAGCGGCGCCACGTGCGGTCCAGAGGACGTAGCCCGCGGGAACCAGGATCGCGACCGCGGGATACTTGGCGCCGATCGCCAGACCAGCAAGGAGCGCGTACGCGAGAAGATCGCGAGGTCTGTGCTGCTCGTGCCAGGCGAGGAGACGCTCGAGGGCCCAGAGGGCGCAAGCCGCCATGATGCTGTCGGAGAAAATTGACCTCGATGTCGTGATCAGCAATGGCGAGAGCGCGCAGATCGCGCCCGCGATGTACCCGGCATGCGTAGCCACCCGGTTGCCGATTCGAATGACACCGAGGATGGCGAGCAGGTCCGCCACGATCGACAGCACGCGTGAAGCGATGACCATCGGTGAGGGGTCGATGGAGAACAGCAGCTGGTAGTCGGCGTAGGAAGGATAGGCGCCGACGAAGTGCCCGATCCCATAAACGATCTGCTGCACGAGAAAATGCGAATAGATGCTCAGCGACGGATAGTTGAAGCTGTGAGGATTCCAGTCGAGGTGTCCGGTCGCGACGTCCCGGATTGCGAGTGCGAGCCGTAGCGGAATCGCCTCCTCCAAAAAATCCGGAAGGCCGTAGCCGATGCGAGACAGGCGGAGTGCCGCGGCGATCAGCAACAGCAGCGCGACGGGAAGGATGTGCTGCGAGGCTCGCGGCTTGTCGTCCTGACTGGTTTCCGCGCCCATGGGAGTCCTCAACGCCTACTTCAGCCCCAGCTCCTTGAGCGTCTGTGCTTCGACTTCGCTCGGAGATCCGTCCATCAGGCTCGCGGCGCTCGCGGTCTTGGGGAACGCGATGGTGTCGCGGATCGAGTCGCGGCCGCTCATCAGCATTACGATCCGGTCGAGGCCCATGCCGATCCCGCCGTGCGGCGGGGACGCGTAGCGGTAGGCGTCGATCAGGAACCCGAACTTCTCGTGGGCCTCCTCTGGAGTGAATCCCACCATCTTCAGCACGCGCTCCTGGATGTCGGGGCGATGGATGCGGATCGAACCCGAGCCCAGCTCGTTGCCATTGAGCACGACATCGTAGAGCTGCGCGTACACCTTGCCGGGGTCGCTCTCCAGAATGCCGATGTGCTCGGGGTTCGGCATCGTGAACAGATGGTGCCGCGCGTCCCACCCCTTGCGATCGGGGTTCCACTCGAACAACGGAAACTCGCGTACCCACAGGAACTGCCACTCGTTCTCGCAGCCCTTGAGCAGCGGCTGGCCGAGCTGCGAGCGCAGGACGCCGAGCGCCTTGAGCGTCTTCTCCCAAGGGCCGGAGGTGAACAGCACGGCGTCTCCGGTCTTGGCGCCGGCCGCGGCCAGGAACTCATCGAGAAGGGCGTCCGGGAAGATCACCTTCTGCTTCTCGCGCTCGGCGTCGAGCACCTTGAAGAAGCTGAGGCCACCGCCGCCGGCTTCCTTCACGATGTCTTCGAATTTCCTGAGCTGCGTGCCCGAAATCTCGGCACCGCCGGGAATGGTGAGCGCGACTCCCACTCCGCCCTCGGCCTTCGCGCCGTTCGCGACCACGTTGCGCGGGGACTTCGCATGGATCGCGGTCACGTCGCGGAACGCGAGGCCGAATCGCAGGTCGGGCTTGTCCGAGCCGAACCGGCTCATCGCCTCGCGGAAGGTGAGCCGCAGGAACGGAGTCTTGATCTCGATGCCGAGGCATTCCTTCCACAGCGCGGCGTAGACGCCTTCGACCACCTTGAACACATCCTCTTCGCTGACGAAGCTCATCTCGAGATCGATCTGGGTGTGCTCGGGCTGGCGGTCGGCGCGCAGATCTTCGTCGCGCAGGCAGCGCGCGAGCTGGAAGTAGCGGTCCACGCCCGCGATCATCAGCGTCTGCTTGTAGAGCTGCGGGCTCTGCGGCAGCGCGTAGAACTTGCCGGGATGCATGCGGCTCGGCACCACGTAGTCGCGCGCGCCCTCGGGCGTCGGCTTGACCAGCATGGGCGTTTCGATCTCGAGAAAGCTCTGGCTCGACAGATACGCGCGCGCCACCTGCATGACCCGATGGCGCAGCGCCATCACCTGCGAGAGCTCGGGACGGCGCAGGTCGAGGTAGCGGTACTTGAGGCGAAGGTCCTCGCTCGCGAGGTTGCTCTCGTCGTTCACCTGGAACGGCAGCGGATCGGCGGCAGAAAGAATCTTCAGCTCGCGCACATCCAGCTCGACCTCGCCGGTCGGGAGGTCGGGATTGAGCGACTCGGGCGGGCGAGGGTTGACCTGACCCCTGACCGCGATCACCCATTCGTTGCCGATCGCGGCGGCACGCTCGAGCAACTCGGCGCCTCCGGTCTCGGGGTGGAACACGATCTGGGTGAGGCCGTAGCGATCGCGCAGGTCGACGAACAGCACGCCGCCGTGGTCGCGCATGCGGTGCAGCCAGCCCATCAGGATGGCACTCTGGCCGGCGTCGGGCGCGCGCAGCTCGCCGCAAGTGTGGGTGCGCCGCCAATCGCCGAGGCCTTCGAGCTTCACCCCGGTCGCCTCCATCCGTTCACTCATGCGCGCGGCCTCGGCTCTCGCCTGTCCTCACTGGGTGATCGTGATCTCGTCGCCGTCGACGTAGTCGCAGATCGCACACTCTTCGCCGTCGAGGAACACTTTGACCTCGCCGTCTTCGTAGCCTTCGAACTCGACGCGGCCCTCCTCGTCGGTGCGCTCGGGATCGGTCTGTCCCCGAGTGGCTTCGGTGAAGCTCAGGACGACGCGGACGCCTTCGATGGCTTCATCCTCGTCATCGACCACCCGCACGATGAACGGCATGACACGCTCCTCCTATCGAACCCGGACGCCCGCTTCAGTGACCGGCAGGCGACTCCGAAGATGCTCGGCCAGCGCTCCTCGCGTGGCGATGGACTGCTGACCGCTGGCGAGATCCTTGATCACGATCTCGCCGCGCTTCCATTCCTCTTCGCCGAGCAGCACGACCAGCGCGGCGCCACTCTTGTCCGCAGCCTTCATCTGGGCGCCCATGCCGCGCGCCTCGAGATCGCAGTCCACCCGGAATTCCCGGCGCAGCTCGCGCACCAGCGCGAGGGCTTCACGCCTGGTGCCGTCCATCGCGGCCACGTACACCGTGCCGCGCGCCGCTTCCGGCGCGGCGCCGCTCTCTTCCAGAAGCAGCAGCACGCGATCCAGCCCGATCGAAAATCCGACCCCCGGGGTCGCCGCGCCACCCAGCGCCTCGATCAGGCCGTCGTAGCGACCGCCACCGCCGAGCGTGCTCTGCGCACCGAGCGACTTGTCGTTCACCTCGAATGCCGTGCGCGTGTAGTAGTCGAGCCCGCGCACCAGCCCGTGGTCGATCTCGTGCGCGATCCCCAGCGCTTCGAGCCCGGCCAGCACCTGATCCCAGTGCGCGCGCGATTCGGCATCGAGCACATCGAGCATGCGCGGCATCGGCGAGCCGCCCTCTTTGAGCTTTTCGAGCAGCTTCAGGTCGCCCTCGTCCTTCGTGTCGAGCACCCGCAGCGGATTCCGCACGAAGCGCGCCTGCGAATCCCCGCTCAGGTCCTCGAGCACCGGGGTCAGCCAGGCACGCAGCCGCTCGCCGTAGGCCAGTCGCGACTCGGGCGTGCCCACACTGTTGACCGCGACGTTCAGTCCGGTGAAGCCCCACGCTTCGAAGATGTCCACGAACAGCGCGATGATCTCGACGTCCGCGCCCGGCGCAACGGTGCCGATCACCTCGGCGCCGATCTGGTGGAACTGGCGGAAGCGTCCCTTCTGCGGCCGTCCGTACCGGAACATCGGTCCCGCGTACCACAGGCGATGGATGCGTCCGCTGCCACTGAGCCCGTGCTCGAGATAGGCGCGCGCCACGCTCGCGGTGCCCTCCGGGCGCAGCGCGAGGTCGCGACCCTTCAGATCCTGGAAGCGGTACATCTCCTTCTGCACGACATCGCTCGACTCACCCGAAGTGCGCGCGAACAGCTCGTACTCCTCGAAGATCGGAGTGCGGATCTCGCCGTAGCCGTAGCGCTCGCACACTTCACGCGAGCGCTGCTCGGCCCACTGCCAGCGCCCGGTCTCCGCCGGAAGCAGGTCGCGCGTGCCACGCGGCGCCTGGTGCTTGAGCGACATGGGCCCTTTTCCTCCGCTCAGTCCCGCGCGATCAGCAGGGTGGCCAGCTGGGCGATCATGATGCCCGCCGCGTCGGCCATGAAGTCGAACGCGCTCGATCGGCGCCCTCCAATGAAGCTCTGGAAGTACTCGTCCCCCGCCGCCACGCAGCAGCCGAGCACGACGGCGAGCACAGTCGCGGTCATCAACCGCCGCACCGGAAACGTTCCGCGCATCGCGCGCGACAGAAGCAGGCCCAGCCCGCCGTATTCGGCGAGGTGGTAGATCTTGTCCGACTGCTGCCACTGGATCGGAGGTTTGAGGTTGGGCTGGGCGCTGATCACGAAGATCACGGTCAGGTAGAGCAGCACGGGCAGCCAGTAGAGCAGGAACTTCTGAAAAAAACTCTTCTCCGGCGCAGGTCGCGCCACGCCAGCCTCCTCGCTCGCCTCCCGCGCGGCACACGGAGGGCATCGACCCATGCTCGAAAAGAGCGAGCAGGATAGCACGCGCCGCGCGCGCACGTCAGGAGACGCATGTGGGAGGGATTTGCGGCTTGACGCTACGCGCTCCCGACCGTAGATTACGCGGGCTTTTTTGCGCGACTTCATCGCCCTCAGTGAGGGTGATCGCTGCGTCTGCGCCGCTAGCTCAATTGGCAGAGCAACTGACTCTTAATCAGTAGGTTCTTGGTTCGATTCCAAGGCGGCGCACCAACTCCTGCATGCATCGCACCCGGCCCGCGCCGCCTGATCCAGGCGCGGGCCGGCTCTTTGAAGTAGGCGCCGAGGCGCTCGATTCCCCCCGAAAGAGACTACACACCGCGATTTCGAAAAGTCTTGGCGCCTCGCGCCAGCTTCAGGTGCCGCGGACGACGACCAGCGTCACATCGTCGGCGCGCATTCCTTCGCCGGCCACGGCCCGCACATCGGCGAGGATGTGATCCACGAATGCCGCCGCCGTCGAGTTCGATCGGACCTGCTGGAGCGCGCGTTCCTGCAGCCGCTCTTCGCCGTAGAACTGCTTCCCGATCGGGGCCTCGGGAATCCCGTCCGAGTAGATCACCAGGACGTCGCCGGCACCGAACGGCTCCTCCCCGCACGTGTAGAGCCCGTCCTCGATGATGGCGAGGGGGATCCCGGTCGCGAGAAGCAGATGCAGCGCCCCGCCGCGAAAGAGAAGCGGGGGGTTGTGGCCGGCGTTGCAGTAGAGCAGTCGTTTCTCGCGCACCGAGATCACGCCCAGGAAGAAGGTCGCGAACTTGCCCAGCGCCGTGGCGCGCGTGAGCGAGCGGTTCATGGTCGTCACGATGTCTTCGGGGGAGCGGCCGGCCTCTGCCGTGGCGTGGAAGGAGGCGCGCAGGTGCGCCATGAGCAGGGCCGCGGGAATGCCGTGTCCGCTGATGTCGCCCACCACCACCGCGAGCTTGTCGTCATCCAGCGCGATCCAGTCGAAGTAGTCTCCGCCAATCTCGTCGGCGGGCAGGTTGCGACCGAACACGTCGAGCCCCGCCAGCGCGGGCGGGGTCGAGGGCAGCAGATTCTGCTGGATCGAGCGCGCCACGTCGAGCTCATTGGCGCGCATGCGCGAGCGTTGCTCGGCGCCGCGCCGCCACTCGTTCTCGACCGCGGCCAGGGTGAGGGGCGCCACCAGCAGCGCCCCCAGCGGCGGCAGGTCGATGTCTTTGAAAACGAACAGCCCGTAGTCGAGCGCGGCCACCGCCACCAGCGCGGCGAGCGCGACGAGCGCGGCGCGGGCCAGCGACATCTGCGAAAAGGCCAGGCCCAGTCCCAGGCCGAGCGCAATCAGCGACAGCATGATCCACGGCGCGGGCACGTGTGCGAGGAATCTCCCGCGCAGCGCGGCATTCACCGCGTTGGCGTGGATGTACACCAGCGGCGCCGCGCCTGAGAACGGCGTCGCCCCGATGTCGGTCGCGTGCTCCTCCACGGCCGTCGCGCCGATCAGCACCAGCTTGCCGCGAAAGGCATGCGCCAGCGCCAGGGTGTCGTCGTTGCGATACCACTGCAGCACCTGCAGCAGCGAATAGCGGTGCGCGAACGCGTCCCGATCGCCCGCGAATGCGATGGAGGTCGCTCCCTCGTCGTCGGACGGCACCAGCATCTGGCGGCCATGCCAGAAGATGTGGATCCCATTGGGAGAGAGCTCGAACTGCGGCAGAGTCGTGTCGCTGCGCGCTGCCGTCTCGACCAGCCGCAGCACGAGCGACGGATACGCCCATTCGCCGAAGCGCACGAACTGCGGAATGCGGCGAATGACCCCGTCCGCGTCGATCAGCACCGCCGTGTGTCCCAGCCCGCGCGCGCTGGCCAGCAGGGCGTCGTAGGGAAGCGAGACGCTCTGGGCGATCGCGAGACGCTGTTGCGAGACGGGCCGACCGTGGCGGATCAGCGCACTGGAATCGACCGGGATCGCGAGCGCCCCGCCGAGCGAGGCGTCGTTGGGTTGGAAACCGATCGAATGGACGAGGTTCGGATGCGCGGCCGTAACCGCGGCGAGCATCTCGTCCCCGGCCGGATCCTCGGAGTTCTCGCCCAGGAACAACAGGTCGACGCCGATAGCCTGCGCGCCAGCGCTCGCCAGCGCGTCGATGGCCATGGCGTAGTTCTCGCGCGGCAGCGGCCAGACATCCCGGAACACGCGCAGCGTGCGATCGTCGATCTCGACCAGCGCGATGCGGTCGGAAGCTGCGATCGGGCCCCGGAGCCGATACCGCCAGTCATGCAGACGCAGGTCCAGCGGCCGGAGCCCGCCGAACAGCCAGATCAGCGCCACGAGCACGCCACACGACGTGCCGATGAGGGCGCCAAGCCGGGCCGGCACCCGCTGGATGGGGGTCTGCCCGCTCACGAAGGAAGATCGAGGCTCAGCGCTTCCAGTAGAGAAGCTGAGGCGCATCCCCGCCGTCGGAGCCGCGCGCGCCCGCCGAGCGCCAGGCCGTGCGAGAGCCCGCCGCCGGCCGCACAGTCTTGGAGTCCGGTTGACGACCGGAGTCCTTCGGGACCGAATTCGCAGCGGTCTTCAACATCGCGCGCAGCTGTTCCGGGTCGATCGAAGTTTTACGTGCGGCGCGCTCGGTCGGCTGCTTCTCGGGCGGCAGGCCCAGGAGCGCCTCCGCCTGTTCGGTGCCGCCCGCCAGCTTCACGCCCCGGGCAAAAGCCTCCGCCGAACGCTCCTTGTCGCCGATCACCATCAGGGCGGTGGCGCGATTGAGATGGATGCCCGCGTCGAGCGAGTCGCCGCGCAGCGCGCGCTCGTAGAATGCGAGCGCCACCCCGGTCTCTCCGCGAAGCAGACGCAGGTTGCCCAGGTTGTTGAGGGCGCGCGCATCTCCGCGCGTGTGAGAGAGCATCGTGACGAAGATAGACTCGGCACGAGCCTCCTCTCCACTGATCGCGAGCGTCACGCCGAACTCGCCGCGCGAGTCAGTCGAAGCTCCGACCGCGAACCGCGGCGCCACAGACACCAGAAGCACAACCGCAGCCCACGCCAACCCAGCCCGTCTCACACGCGGCTCCTCTCATTCGATCCAGTACAGGTACTTCGCGATCCCGCGGACGGGAGGTGAAAGAGCGCTCGATTCGGTGCCCACCGCGCGGCCCCCGGCTCGCAGCTTCTCGCTGCCGACGGCGCTGCGGCGGCGGAGGAGCCTACGGATGCGGGCGCGCAGTGTCAAGTCCTCAGGCGTGAAGCCCGCGGCGTGGTCGAGGGAATCCTCCGGGGCGAGCGCGATCAGGCGACACGCGGCGACGTAGCCCCCGGCTTCGGCGACGGCTGTGCCGAGCATTGGCCCGGCCAGGACGCTGTCTCCCTCGGCCCAGCGCGCGAGTCCCCGGTTCAGCGCGATGCCAGCGTCGCGACGCCCCAGAGCGAGGGCCGCGCGCCAGTGCTCATCGGCGGCATGCAGGCTGTCCATCGCGGCCAGCACGACGCCGAGATTGTTCTGCGCCGACGCCGACTGAGGCGCCTTGGCCAGGGCGCTCTCCAGCTGCTTGCGCGCTCCATCGAAATCCTCGCCCTCGAAGTCGATCCGGGCGACCTCCTGGAGCGCGTCTGCAGTCGCCTCGAGCTCGCGCGAGGCGGCACCGAAGTGCGCGGCGAAATATTCGTCGCGGATCTCCGAGACTGCCTTGGCCTCGGCCGCGATCCGGGCGCTGAAGCGGGCCTCGACGAGCGTGGGGATGCGGCGCTCGCCCGGTGGCAGGGCCGGCTCGTAGCGAACCTGCGAGTCGGTGACGTCCACGTAATCGACCGGGCCGCGGGCGGACGCCGCGACGATCTCGTCAGCGCCGTCGCGCCACGCCTGCGCGAAGCCGCGCGCCAGCGACGTGGTCTCGAGCGGGATCCAGACCCTCTCGTCCGCGATGACCATCATGGTGCTGTCGGCGCCGAGGGCCGAGCGGTTGCGCTCGTGCAGGCCGGTGTCCACCACCAGGAAGATGTGCCCGGGGACGTCCACGAACCGGGTGTCCACCCCGACGTTCCCGAGCAGTGACGCCATGAGCACCGTGGTGTCGTCGCAATCGCCGCTCAACCGCTCGAGGGTCTGATAGGGATAGTGGATCGTGTCCACCGCGTGCGGCGTCGCCGAAATGGTGGCGAATGGGTTGGTGGGGTCGGGCACATAGGCCATGCCAAGGTCCGCCAGCGCGTCGGTCATCGCCGCCGCGAACGCGAGGTTGCGATTGCCGAACGGATTCCCCTCGAGAGCGAGCGCGAGGCGGCCAGCCTGGCGCGCCAGCCCGTCCACGGCCGGATCGCGGGGCGTGACGAACGCCGCCGCCTGGGCCATGCCGTCGCTCCAGTCGATGGCGCCGGGGGCATAGGCGACCGTGCGGGCAACCCCCTTCTCGCGCCTCACCAGCCGCTTGCTCTGGTAGCTCGCGGTGACCTGCACCTGGACCGGCCTGTCGCCGCGCTGGGCGAGCACCTTCTCGTCGAAGATCGCGGTGAGCGGCAGATCGCTCACCGCCCTGGGTCGCAGCGTCACCTCCTGCTCGCTCGGCACGCTCATCAGATCGGGAATGTAGACTCCGACCCGCGTCGTCAGGGGCCGATCCTGAAGGTTGCGCAGCTGAACCGAGCCGAACCCGTCGCGTGCGTAGAACTTGTAGAGCGAGGTGTAGAGCTCGCGCGTCTGCACCTTCTCGATCCGCAACAGCGCGGGATTGAAATTGAACTCCACGGAGAGCGAGAAGTGATCGGTCGCGGCCAGAGTCGGGGGCATGGTCCGCGCCCAGTCCGCGCGCACCGCCCCTGCCTTGAACCCGAGTCCCATGGACCAGGTCGCCGCTTCGATCCCGTGTCGATCCTTCTCGACTCCGCCCCGCAGCGCGACCAACGGATGCGGTGTGGCTTCGACACCGAGGTGCCAGCGGTCGTCCACGTCGAACGCGGCGGTGCCGAGATTTGACCACGCGTAGGCGGTGCCGAGGCGCAGGTTGCGCGGGTACGCGAGCTCCTTCTGGCCCTCGGGGGCGCGCAGGCTTGTCCCCGTCAGGTCCTGCCCGACCAGCGCCACACGCCAGCGGTCGGCGGGAGAGGCGAGCAGGCCCAGGTCGAGGCCGAATCCGCGTCCGGACGTGATGCTCAGGCCGTCGAGGCTCGTGCCTTGCGTGAGGATCTTTCCGCCGGCCCCCGCCCACAGCCAGGGGAGGACCTTGAGTGCGCCTCCGAGCGTCATGCGGTTCTCGGAGAAGCCCAGCACACCGTCGTCGAATCCCGAGTGATACCAGTCGACCGCCGTCGCCCGGTCCGGCGAGAGCGGCAGCACGAACGAGACGAGGTCATCGTGAATGCCGGTGTCGTACAGACTGGCGTGCGAGGCCGAGAACTCCTGATGCCCGACGCGCGCGAGACCGGCGGGATTCCAGAACAGCGCGCTCGCGTCGTCGGCCAGCGCGCTGAACGCGCCGCTCATCCCGATCGCGCGCGTTCCCACCGGCACTTGATTGCTGGGCGTGGCCCGCGCGGCGCGCGGCGTGCCCACGGCAATCACCAGTCCGATGAACACCGCGAGGGCGCCCGGGCGGCACCATTGCGACTCGACGCGCCGGCGCGCCGCCGCTTCGCTCCGGCGTCGGTTCAACGCACGACCCCCAGTGTCTGCGTGCGTGTCTCGCCGAGCGCCTCGACCGTCACGAGGTACAGCCCGGCCTCGACCTCGTGGTAATCCTCGTCGCGCCCGTCCCAGCTCACGAGATTCGTCCCCTGTCCGAGGGTTTCCCCCGACATCACGACCCGCACCAGCCGGCCCGCGCGATTGTGAATCGTCACCCGCACCGTTCCCGAGCGCGCCAGCACGAAGCCGATGCGGATCGTGGAGTTCGCAAGCGCACCGCGCGACGAGAAGATGCGCGGCGTGAGCGAAAGGGCGAGCGACGTACCCGGTGACGCCGAGGCGGCCGACGCTGCGAAGATCGCGTAATTGCCCGCGGAGGAAAACGGCGTCGCGAGGCGCGCGCCCGCCGCGTCGAGAGTGCCGCCCAGCCGCCGCCACACTCCGTCATCTCCCGCGACGTAGAGCGTGAGCTGCGTGCCGGGCGGCGCGGCGGCGCCGGTCACCGCGAGATCGAAGGCGGCGGTCTTCTCGAGCGGCACGCCTTCCGTGCCCACCGCGAAGCCGGGAGCGAGGCGGATCGCGCCGTCGGGGAGCGTGGCGGGGACGGCGGACGGATCGAGCGGGTCGAGGTGCACGACCGCGTCGCGGGCCAGGCCGCGCGGCGGGATGTACACGTGCGCTTCGCTGTTCGTGGTGTAGACGTCGCCGCCGTCCAGGGCGGACACGAGCGCCGGAGTGGTCTGGACCGCCCATGGCGCCATGTTGTCGACGATGAACGTGACCGTCGTGACGCCGGTGAGTCCGAGTGTGTCCTGCACCGAGAGGCGCAGCTCGTAGTTTCCATCCTGCAGCCCCGACGTGTTCAGCCGCGCGAGGATGCCGTCGGTCACCGGGGTGAGCGATTGCGCGAGCGTCGTGGCCACGGGTGCCTCCCAGGACGACGCGCCGGCCGGTCTCAGGTCCACGCGCAGCGAGCGGAACCGCAGAGCGCTGGCGGTGCCGACCACCACCAGGGAGTCGCGGACGGGCTGTCGGAACACGGGCGACGTGATGACCGGCGCGGGTGGGGTAGCGGCGACCTCGAACGTGGCCGAGGCGGGAGTGGGATCGACGTGGTGCAGCATGTCGCGCGTGCGCACCCGCAGGGTATGGATGCCATCGGGGATTTCCCTGCCGACCCACGCGTCGTCGCGCAGCCAGGCCGACCACGGCGCGGAGTCGAGAGAGGTCGAGAACTCGATACCCAGCACCTGGCGGTAGGCCGCGGCGAAGTGCGTGACCTGGAGCCGGTTCGCCGACAGCGGCGGCGGCGCCGTGGTGATCACCGTCTGCGGCGGGACGCGCGCGGGCTCGTAGAGGTCCGCCCCCGTCGGGGTCCCGAACCAAAGGCTGCCCGAGTGCTCCACGGTTGCCGCGCTCACCGTTATATCGAGCAGCCCGTCCCCGGTCGAATACGTGTGCCACAGGGTGCCGTCGAAACGGTCGACCCCGCCGCTCACGGTGCCGACCCACAGCACGCTGTCCTGGGTCTCGGCCAGGGAGCGCACCGAGGCCTGGCTCAGACCGCTCGTATAGTCGCTCCAGGTCGTGCCGTCGAATCGGCTGAGGCCGGTCTGGGTGCCGAACCACATCGCGCCGGTGTGGTCCTGGAGAATTGCGTACACATTCGGCCCGACGAGGCCGTTGGGCGCAGGCGCGTAGTTCGTCCACGTCGTGCCTTGCAGGTGGCCCACGCCGGCTGTGGTTCCGCACCACAGGCTTCCGTCGCGGCTCACGAGCAGCGATCGGATCCGATTCGCGGGAATACTGCTGCTGGCGGTGGTGTACGACGTCCACGTCGTACCGCTGTACCTGCTGAGACCGACGGTGGTCCCGAGCCAGACGGCGCCGCTCGAATCACGGGCAAGGGCGGTGATGTTGTCGCCGATCAGGCCGCCCGAGGTGCTGGAGTTGGTGAAGGGGCTCCACGAGGTTCCGTCGAAGCGCGATGCCCCGGCGGAGGTGCCAAACCACAGCGCGCCGGTGGAGTCCTGCATCACCGCCGAGACCAGGTCGCTCGCCAGCCCGCCGCCGGTCGAAGCGACGGTCACGCTCGTCCATGCCGATCGGTCGTAGCGTGCGACGCCGCCGCCTCCGGTCGCCGCCCACACGATCCCGGTGCGGTCCTCGAACACCGCCGGCGATCCGTACGCGCCGAGCCCCGCGTCGAGGAACGAAGTCCAGCTCTCGCCGTCGTAGCGGCTGACGCCGTTGTCGGTACCGGCCCACACGTTGCCGGCGCCGTCGATCGCGAGCGCCGCAACGATGCTCCCCGCCAGGCCGTCGGCGGTGGTGTAAGCCCGCCACGTCAGCCCGTCGAAGCGCGCGAGGCCGTAGTTGGTGGCCGCCCACAGCCCGCCGAAACGGTCCTCGCGGAGGCCCGTGACGTCCGAGAGTGTGAGGCTCCCGGCAGTGGTGATGCGACTCCACGAGGTTCCGTCGAAGCGGCTCAGTCCGCCGTACCGGGTCCCGATCCAGAGCACCCCGTCACGGGTCTCCAGGATGCACTCGATCCAGTCGTCTCCCAGCCCTCCGGCGGTCGTGACGGTGGTGTAGGTGGTCCACGTCGTGCCGTCGAATCTGCTGAGGCCGCCACCCTGGGTCCCGAACCACATGTTCCCCGTGTGGTCCTCGAACAGGCACGAGAGCTGGTTAGCCGCGAGCCCGTCGCTCTGGTGGTAAGCCGTCCAGCTCGCGCCATCGAACCGGCTCGCCCCGAAGCTGGTCGCAAACCACAGGCGGTCGGCGCGGTCCTGGAGAATGGCGCGAACGTCGTTCGACGCCAGGCCGTCGCTCGTCGTGAAGGCCCGCCAGACGCTTCCGTCGAACACGCTCACACCGCCGGCCGTTCCGAACCAGAGCCGTCCCGACCGGTCCGGCAGGATGGCGCGAACGTCCTCGTCGACGAGCCCGTCCGCTCGCGTGAAGCTCCGGAAGACCGCGCCGTCGTAACGGCTCGCGCCGTACGCGGTGGCAAACCACATGTTCTCGGAGCGGTCCTCGGCAATGGCGCGCACCTGGATCGCCGCGAGTCCATCGGCGAGTCCGAACGTCTGCCACAGGCACCAAGCGGGCTCGGCGGCAACCAGCGTCACGAGGAAGGCGCAAGCGAACAGGACGCGGGCGCCGGCCGCCCGTGAAGCGCGCGGCGCCCGGGTTGCAAGGGTCCGGGCGCCGATCACGTGAGCCATCCGTGCATACGCCACTTCAGTTCAAGAGCCTCGCCGAATAGACCTCCGTCGACGCTCCTACCGGAGCGAACCAGACGATGACCGGGGTTCCCGTGCCGTCGAGGACGATCTTGGCGCCGCGAGGCTCTCCGACCAGCGAAGAGCTGTCGCTGCTCACGTTCACCGCCGGGCCCCAGGTCGCTCCTCCGTCCGTCGAGCGCGTGTAGTAGAGGGCGGTGCCGCAGGTCCCAATCACCGCATGGATCGTGCCGTCGGGTCCGACGGCGAAGCTCTTGGGACAGATGCCGCTCAACGCCGGTGCGGACGGATGTCCGACGAGCGCGAACGTTGCGCCCCCGTTGGTCGAGCGAAGGAACGCGACACTGTCGTTCGGACCACCCGCCTGCAGACCCATCACGTACACCGTACCGTCGGGGCCGACCTGGGCATCTCCGAGGAAGGCGAGCTTCACAACGCTGGAGATCGGGTTTCGCTCGTCCCGCACCTGGCGCGGTGTGAAGAACGAGGCCCCCCCGTTGAGCGAGCGACTGTAAAGCACCTTGTCCACCCCTGGCTCGCCGGGCAGGTGGTACTGCCAGAACGCGAATACGCTGTCCCCTTTCGTCGCGCAGATCCGCGCCATCGAGTTCGTCTCGTACGGCTGGCTGTTGAGCGCGATCGGGATCGGAATACTGAAATTGGCGCCGCCGGTCAACGACCGGGAGTAGAAGATGCCCGTGCCCGTCCGCTCCCATGCGGCGTGAAGGTCTTCGCCGCTGCCCACCGTGAGTGCCGGGTATCTCGTCGAGAACACGTCCACGGTGGTGGCCAGTGGGTCGATCTGGAGCCCGCCGTCCGTGGACTGCTTGAAGAAGAGCGAATCGGTGCTCGCAGAGAGTACGCAGAACTTGTTCGACGGAGTGACCGCCAGCGCCGGCTGCACCCCCTGGTGCAGGATCGGCTCCGGGTGCGACCAGTTCAGCGTGTTGTCGAGCGAGAGCGAGTGCACGGACTCGTTGAAGACGCGTCCCCACGCCATGAACAGCTCACCGCCGGTGCCCGCCACGATGTCCGGGTCCCGCGAGGCCGTGGCGGCCTTCGAGATATTGAGCGGCTGGCTGAAGGTCGGGATGGGCCCGAAATCATGGATGTCCGAGTCGCTGCGCGGGAAGACCGCGAACGATCCGTCCACCACGCCGAGGACGCCGGTGATCGTCACGATCCGCCCAGCCTCAGCCGCGAACGAGAAGTTGTCGCCGAGGGCCGCGACGAGGATCTGCTCGGAGGCACTCGCCGTCGACGCGACGCGACGCGACGCAGCCGGGACGCTCCCGCCGCCCGGAAGGGCGACGGAGAAGGAGCCCCCGGCCGGCTGGCTTCCGGTGACCACGACGCGGTCCATCGTGACCAGCATGCCATCGAGGTCAACGCCGTTGAGGAACAGCTGGGTGTCGTCGCAGGTGTCATCGAGCAGGGTGTGCACCGACTGGAGCGTCGGAACGGGATCGGGCGCGGTGCCGAGATCGATCGCGTAAACGATGTTCACCTCCCGGGTCTCGCCCGAGGCCTCCTGGAGCGCGCCGGCGAGGACGTAAGCATGGCCCGGAGTCAGGGGGAAGCTCGTCGAGTGCACCCACAGGCCACCGCGCGTGAGTGTGGTGCCCTGGAGCGGGTAGAAGTCCCCGAACTGGCCGACGACGGTCCCCATGACCGAAGCCCGCAGGCCGGGAGTGGATCCCGGACCCGAGAACCGCGACCGGTCCTCGCAGGGGTTGCTCGCGAGTAGGGCCGGGTCGGGCGCCTGGACCTTTTCCAGCTCGAGCACGCCGTTCAAGAAGTCGAAGGTCTGCGGGGCCCCCATCGGCGTCCCGTCGACGAGACTCGCCACGTCCTTCACGGTGACCGCCTCGTGGTCGCCGTCGTTCAGTGCGTTGCGGATCTGGAGCACGACCCGGTCGTCGTTGGGCGCGTCAAGGCGTTGCGCGCTCTCGATGGTTCCGTTCGAAGCCAGCGAATAGCTGGCGACGTTCTCGGCGCTGTTCTTCTCGACCGGCCGGTCGAACACCAGCATGACCTGGTCGAGCCGCAGTCCGCCCAGGAGGTCGTTGTCGAAGGTCGGGAACGCGTCGAGGGCGAGCGGCGCGTTGCCGATCCCGATGTCGCCCGGCCCGCGCATCTGGATCCGGTGGCGCGCCTCGCGCAGGTCGAAGCAGCCCTGCACGAACGTCAGCAGGGTGCCGACCGGCGGCGGCGTGTAGCTCGTGAGCGTGCTGCAGTCCACCATTACCGTGTCGCACACTACGCCGGAGCATGCGGGATCGACGACGAGAAAGCCGCGGTCCGCGTGATGTTCGACGCTACTGATGGAGCTGTTGATGGCGCTCTCGTCGAGCAGCTGCACGACCTCGAGCGGTCCGTTGAGCCGGACCAGCATGCCATCCCAGGGCCTGGCGGCCGGATTCGAGAACGATTCCTCGAGCTCGGCAAGCGAACCGACGTGGAACGGCGGGAGCGGATTGCCGTGCGACGCAACGCGCACCAGCAGATCTTCGTTGTTGGTCGGACTGTCCGGCGTGACGCCCACGATCTCGCTGCTTCCGCCGATGCTGCCGATCGCGACGGCGCCCTTGTACGACTTCACCTTCCCGTAGACGACGACCGAGTCGCCGAGATGAAGCCCGAACGACGTGCCCGGGCCCTGATTCACGCCCCCGGTGAATACGCCGACGCCACTGTACGGGAGCCCGTTCCTCATCTGCATGTAGAAGCCGTACGGTTGGAACTGGTCGGCGAAGCCGGTGATGACGCCACCCACGCCGAGCACGACGTCCCCGGTGGTCGGGTGCGGAGTCGCCAGCGGGTTCTGCAGATTGATGATCGTGAGGGTGTCGGGGCAGCAGTTCCCAGGCCCCGGCGGGTACTGCGAGGCGAATACGTTCGTCGCGAGCGCGAGCAACAGGAGGCTCGCGGCTCCGAGGGCGACCCCGCCCATTCTGCGGCCTGCAACCGGGCGGTTCATCGCAACCTCACGATGCGCTGGATCTTTTCCGATCCGGGCAGCTGAACCCGGACCAAGTACACGCCGGGGGCCACGCGTTCGCCCCGGGCGTTCCATCCGTCCCACGTCAGCCGATGAACGCCAGCGGCGAAGTTCCGCGACGCCAGCGTCGCGATGCGGCGCCCGGTGACGTCGAGGACCTCGGCCCGTACGTAGACCGGAGCCACCAGCGTCAGCTGGATCTCGGAGATCCCCCGGGAGGGGTTGGGCCTCGCGGAGCTGATCTGCGTGCCGGAGGCCCGCGGACCTTCCACCGCCGTGGTCCCGGTCGCTCCGGTCTGCTGCGCGAAGATCGCGGCGGTGGCCACGCCACCCGACCGCAGATCCTGCCATGTCATCACCGTGCTGCCTATGCGGTTCGTCGCCAACACCGGGAACTGCTGCGTGTTTGGCGCCAGGCAGACGCCCAGGCCGTCCAGATCCCAGGCCGGGTTCAGGACTCCCAGTGCGTTCACCTGGTGCAAGAAGATGTCGTTGGTCGAGCCGTTGCGGCTGTCGTACCAGGTGATGAAGGCGCCGCCCGCGCCGTCCGCGGCGACCTGCGGGGCGAACTGGCCGTTGCTCGCGGAGCTGACCGGAATGCCATCGGCGACCCAGGCCGCGTTCCCGGCCGTCAGATGCTGTGCGTAGATGTGGTTCGTCGTTCCGGTGCGGTAGTCCTGCCACGCGACGAACAGGCCGGTCGCGCCGTCTGCCGCCACCACGGGGTAGTATTGCGAATATTGCGCCTGGCAGACCGGGCTCCCGTTCGCCGGCCAACCGGTCGCGAGGGCGCCCCCGGCGCTCAGGTGCTGGGCGAAGATGTGGTTGTCGGTGCCGGATCGGAAATCCTGCCAGGCAACGAACACGCCACCCGTGCCATCGCCCGCGAGCACCGGGTAGAACTGGGAGTTGGTGGCCAAGCACACCCCGAGACCGTCGGTGGTCCAGCTCGGGTTCGGGAAGACCGTTCCATTCGCGGCGAGATGCTGCACGTAGATGTCGTACTCGCTGCCCTTGCGATAGTCCTGCCAGGCGATGAAGGCCCCGCCGACTCCGTCCGGGATGATCGTGGGATTGATCTGGTTGTTGGTGGCGACGCACACCGGGACTCCTGCCGGCGCCCACAACAGGTTTCCGTCGCCGTCCACACGCTGGGCGTAGATGTCGTAGTTCCCCGCCCCGTGGCGGCCGTCCTGCCACACGATGATGGCGCCGCCGGCCCCGTCGGAAACCGCCATCGGCGAGTATTGGTTCCCGGTCGCGCCCGAAATGGGAATCCCGTCCGCGATCCAGTTCGACGACGCAGTCGACACGATCTGTCCCGAGCCGTTGATGTGCTGTCCGTAGATGTCGTAGTTGGATCCGTTGCGGGCGTCCTGCCAGAAGACGAGCACGCCGCCCGCGGGGTCAGGGACCAGGACCGGCTGCTCCTGCAGGCCGGTGGCTCCGCACACCACCAGCGGCGTCGTGGTCGGCCAGCCCTGGGCTGTCGAGCCATCCGCCAGGAGGCGGCGCGCGAAGATATCCGAACCGGCTCCTCCGAACCACGCGACGATGGAGCCGGACAAGCCGTCGCAAGTGATCGACGGCTTGTAGTTGGACGAATTCGGCGACAGCGCTACGCCATCGGAGACCCAGGCCGAATGTGCCACGCGGGCGATCACCGCCGACACGCCAATGCACAGCCAGACCAGAAGAAAGAAAGTTCTCTGCCGTTGCATGTAGCCCTCCATGAAGCCGGGTTGAGCATCGGCGCGCAACGAATCCAAGGACTCGGCCTCTGACTGCCGGATCGGGTCGGGCTGCCATCGAGACTCGAACTCGACGGATGAATGCCGCGGCAACGAAGAAAACCCGCACCATCCGCCGAAACGCTATCGGTACAGACTCTTGAGAATGCCCCAGGTCAAGGAACGCGTTTTCAGCACGCCACCTGCGTGGCAGATGTTGACCACGCCGATGCCGCTCGGGTCCGAACTCTGGATCAGGATGCCGGAGATGCTCTGCGAATCGTCGGACGTCCCGAAGCCGTATCCGAGATCGGCCAGTCCCGAGACGACGACGTTGTCGATGAGCGAACCGTCCCCGCGATAGAAGCTCAGCGTCGCCGACCCGCCGTTCCCGCCCACGATCTGCAAGCTCACGCGCGACTGCGCGGTGGGGAAGGACATGGCGATCGAGCCCTCGCCGATCGCATCGAGGTCCGGATATCCCAGATGCCCGAGCCCGGTCAGCACATTCGCGGTGTAGGCGAACACGTCGAGGTTTTGTCCGGGAGCTCCCACCTGAAGAATGAGTGGATTGACGGGAGTTCCCGAAACCACATCGAAGTCGCCGCCGTAGCTCACTCCCTGGCCCAGGAAGCGCTCGGCGAACTCCATGCCTCCCGACCAGAGGAGACCGTCGAAATTCGTGCCCGGAGTCTCTCCACCCGGGACGTCGCTGAACGTGACGATCTGGTCGCAGGGCACCGAGCTCGGGTCGACGACCAGGATCAGGCCGTTGAGGGGGGTGGCGCTGCTGGTGGTCGGGTTGGGGGCTGCAGTGCCCGGACCCAGGAGTGGAAGGCGGTCCGCGTGGGCCGTTCCCGAAAGTGAGAAGGTCAGTGCCGAAACCGCGGCAAGAGAAGTCAGGGTCCGGAAGGCGCTTTGAGCGAGGTGCATGGTCGGTACCGGGATCCAGTCGCCTCCAAACGCACGGACGTGCGCGTTCGGCGGGGTCAAAGACGCGTGGATGAAGGGATTTGGACCAGGATCAGCGGATCCCGGTCCCAAGAGGGTAAGAGGGTAGCAGCCTCACTGATCGCGACTCAAGCATTCTCGTACGCAGGGCATCGTGTGAGCGTCGATTTGTGGGGGCGGCAGAAACGGCGTGACGGGATGCCCCGCGGTTGCCGGGTGCCGAATGAGCCATTGCCGCCGAACGGGCGTATCCCGGCGAATCGCGTCCGTGTCGAGCAGAGACGAGGCGAGGCGCGCGTGCTCG
The DNA here is from genome assembly GCA_031370785.1 of Candidatus Eiseniibacteriota bacterium. GTDB lineage: Bacteria > Eisenbacteria > RBG-16-71-46 > RBG-16-71-46 > RBG-16-71-46 > DATJGS01. Next base: position 20,916 of record JANMQY010000029.1, read on the forward strand.
TTGCGCTTCACCCCGATTCGTTACACCTCACCACGACTTGTCGGAGCGACTTTTGATCAGTAGGTTCCTGGTTCGATTCCAAGGCGGCGCACCATCTCCAGCATGCACAGCTCCCGGCCCACGCCGCTGATCCAGGACGCGGGCCGGGCCATTTGTTGGGAATCGCACCTGCGGAGGAAGGCGCGTGGTGACGGTCGATTCCCTCACCCGGGGCAAACCGCTGCCACTCTCCCGACGCGATCTGCGCAGCCCCCAATGGTTCACGTACCTGCCCGAGACGCGCACGGTGTATTTCGGGTTCAATTCGGTCGTGAACGGCCCGCGCGAATCGCTCGCAGGATTCGCTACGCGACTCCTGCGGTTCGTGGATTCGACCCGAGCGGAACGCTTGATCGTCGACCTGCGCGCGAACAACGGCGGCAACTCGCGCCTGCTCCTGCCTCTCACGGACGGGATCGCCGCATCCAGGGTCAATCGGCCCGGCGGCCTTTACGTGCTCATCGGCCCGTACACGTACTCGGCCGCGATGAATGCCGCCACGTTGCTTGAGCTCCACACCCAGGCCACGTTCGTTGGCGAGCCGACCCCCTCGTCCCCCAATCTTGTCGGGGAGTCGAACAACTTCTACCTGCCCAATTCGCGGTTGACGCTCAGCGTCTCGGATATCTACTGGCAGACTTCGTGGCCCTTTGACCAGCCCAAGTGGATCGCGCCCTCAATGTATGTGCCGCCCACCCTCGCCATGCGGCGGGAACGTCGGGATGCGGCGCTGGAAGCGATACTGGCTGCGCCGCTGCCCTCGCTCGCCAGGGCGCCGTAGCCGGCTCCAGACCTACCGCTTCGTCCAGCCGAGCGCGATCTGGGCGAGGAGCCCGAGCGCCGCGATCCACAGCGTGAGGCGCGCCTGCCACGGCACCGAGCGGGCGGGCGCGGGCGTCGAGTGGTGCACGCCGAGCGCCTCGCGGGCCTGACGCATCACCGCCGCGAACGCCGCGAGCCACGCGAGCAGCAGCGCGAGCAGCAGCGCGAGATGGCCTGAGGTCGCGAGCGCGCGCGCCACGCGCAGCCACAGCCAGGCGCCCGGGGTTCCCGGCACTCCGGCCAGAGATGCGGTGGCGAGCCAGCCGGCGAGCCCGGTCCACGGATGGCGGCGGAACAGGGCACCGCCACGATCGGCGGGCCCGGCCGCGACCGGAAGGAAGCGCGCCAGCACGCTGGCACCGGTGATCGCGAGCGCCTGATGCGCGGCCCACGCGGCGAACCAGTCGGGCTCGCCCGCGCGCCTTCCGACCAGCAACAGCGCGAGCGCGAGCCCGCCGTGCAGGCTCACCAGCGTTCCGACCCGGCGCTCGGGTCGGCGCTGCACCATCAGCGTCGCCGCGCCGACCACGAGCGCGGTCGCCGCGCCCACGCCGAGCAGCCCGCTGCAGATCGCGTTGGCGGCAGGGAGCACCTCGATCCCCTCGAGGCGATGCGCGATCCACGCCGCGCCGGTCACCTGCAGCGCCGCGACCGCGAGCGGCGCGGCCCACGGGCGCGCGCCCTGCAGCACGTCGGCGGTCCAGAAATTAAATGGGGCGCCGCCGAGCATCACCATGCCGGCGAGCAGCGAGAGCGGCAGCGCGACGCTCCACAGGTAGGGCGCATCGATCGCGATCGCGAGTACTCCCCACTGCTCGAGCACGCGCGGGGTGCCGGTGACGAGGATCAGCAGCTCTTCCCCGGCGCCCGAGAGGACGAGCGAAGCGCTCATCACCCACAGCAGCTTGATCGCGCACTCGTTCTGCAGCAGCTCATCCCGATCGCGCGCGAGGATCGCGATCACGAGCGCGACCAGCAGCGCGACGGTGGTGTGGGCGAACGGCACTCGCCCGGCGACCGCCGCGGCGAGCGGCACCAGCACCACCAGCGGGCCAAGGGCGTAGAGCGGACCGTGACCGCGCCGATCCACGGTGAGCAGCAGGCCCGAGCAGAGCAGCGCGCCGAGCGCGGCGAGCGGAGCCGGCTCGAGCATTGCCATGAGCGTGGGCGGCAGGCTCATGCCGCCTCCGGCGCTGTGGGATGAGAGGCGCGCGCGCTCATCGCAGGAACGGGAGCACCAGCGCCAGCACGCTCAAGCCCACCAGGAACAGCAGGTATTCCTGCGCGTCGCCGGTGTGCACGTCGCGCAGCGGCGCGACCAGCGCGGCGCCGACCCGCGCCAGGCCCTCGACCGCACGCCGCTCGAGCGCGGTCACCAGGCGGAAGGTGCCGCGCGCGCTGCGGCGCGCCGTCGCGCCGATTCCGGCCGCGACCGCGCCGGCGCGCGGAGCAGGGAGCAGCAATGCGGTCAACCCGCCGGCGAGCGCGGGCGCGAGCGCGATCACCGAACCGGGCCACGAGGCTTCGAATCCGGTCCACCACCCCAGGAGCAGCGCGAGCGGCCCGAGGAAGAGCGTGATCAGCGCGCTCACGTGGCTGAGGCTCATCGCCGCGTCGCGACGCATGACCTGGCGGCGCTCGGGCGCGCGGACGATGCGCCGCACGCTGACCCAAGCGATGAGCACCACCGGGATCGCGATCAGCCCGAAGCGGAGCGCGTGCGGCCCGGTGCCCCGCCCGAATCCCGCCGCGATCAAGAGCGGCCACGAGAGCGCGGCCGAGCCGGTCCACGCCGCCGCCCGCCACAGGCGGGGCAGCGTGGCTCCGCGCCGCGAGGTCGCGCCGCGCAGCTCGCCGGCCAGCATGTAGGTGCGACCGCCGCACGCGCCGAGCCACAGCAGCAGGCTTACCTGCGGGCCCACCACCCCGCTCGCCACCAGCAGCGCGGCGAGCGCGCTGTCGGAGACGGTGAGCCAGCGCAGTGCCGCGGCCCACTGGCGCCGCCCGTACGCGCGCAACGCGGCGAGCGCGGCCGTGATCACCAGCAGGAACTCGGTGATGCCGCGCACTTCCGGCACCGGCACCCACGCGTCGGCGTGGCGCCACAGCACGGCAAAGCCTGCGGCGGGCAGGAGCGTGGGTAGCCAGGGGCGCACCGCGAGCAGCGGGCCCGAGAGATCCGAGTAGGGCCGTGCCAGCGGCAGGGCGGCGAGCAGCTCGAGGCCGGCCCACACCACGCCGAGCGCCTCGAGGCGCGGCAGCAGCCACGACGCGCCGATGTGCCCGAGGCCGGGCCAGGCCGGCACCGCGGGCCGCATCGCGGCGACCGCCGCGGCCAGCCACATCCCCTGCGCCGGACGGCGCAGCCACGCCCAGCGATTCACCTGCTCGATCGCGTCATCGGCCGAGCGCGCCCAGCACCAGAAGGCCATCGCCACGAATTCGAGCCCGAGCGCGCCGGACACCAGGCTCGGGCCGGTGAGCAGAGCCAGACCCATAGCGCACAGCAGCGCACCCTGCACGCGCGCGTCGAACCGGTTGCGGAGGCGCTGGAACACGGTCAGTCGTGCAGGTCGTGGGCCTGGCTCACCCAGACCCCGCCGCCGGCCTGCGCGCGGGCCGTGGCGAGGCGCGCGGTGAGTGCCACCGCGAGCGCGGTGCCGAGCAGGATCCCGCCCGAGTCGGCGGTTTCCCCGGGCAGCGAGACGCTGCGCGCCGCCTGCCCGAGCAGCTGCAGGCCGAGCCCGAGCGCTGCGAATGCCACCATCGCGCGCAGCAGGTGCCGGCTCAGCATCAGGTGGAGCAGCCCGAGCGTCATGATCGCGATCGCGTAGGAGACGGTGCGGCTCTGTTCGGGCGACAGGTCCTGGCGCGCGATCGCGGCGGCGAGCAGCACGAACAGGGCGAGCCCGAGCATCAGGCCGACCGCTCCCGACTCGAAGCCGCCCGGGCGGGCGGTCGGATCAGGCTCGGGGTCGGGATCGCCGGACCCGACCCTGGCCGCGATTGCGAGCCACAGCAGCATCCAGCCCAGGCGCAGCGAAAGCTCGGCCATCTCGAAGGCCAGCGGCATGGAGATCCCGACCGCGAGCGCCGCCAGCGCAGCCACCCTGCGACCGGGCAGCAGGATGGCGACCGCCAGTGCCGCGAACGGCAGGAGGAGCCGGGCGAAATCGAGCGGGGCCAGCCGGCTCCAGGCGTCCAGAAAGTGCACGCGTGGTCCTCCCTGAGGTGAGCTCGGGATGGCGCTCGAATCGAAGACCGCGCGCGGCGCGGCCCTCGCCGAGATCTAGGGAATGTAGACGGCCTCTGCCGACTGCAGCGCCGCGAGGAAGCTCTCGGGAGTGCGGGCCTCGCGCAGCGTGCGACGCACCGTCTCTTCCTTGAAGAGGCGCGAGAAGTTGGCGAGTACCTTGACGTGCAATGTGGTGGCGCTCTCGGGCGAGACGAACAGCACGAGCAGGTGGGCGGGCTGGTCGTCCTCCGACTCGAATTCGATGCCTTCGGGCGAGACGCCGATCGCCGCGGCCATGCGGTCGACCGAGCGCGCCTTGCCGTGCGGGATGGCGACCCCGTAACCGATGCCGGTGCTCATCATGGCCTCGCGGCGCATCACCCGGTCGAGGATCTCGCCCTGGCTGTGAAAGCCATGCGCCGCCTCGAGAAGCTGGACCATCTCGACCAGCGCCTCGCGCTTGGTCCGGGCCTCGAGATTGAGCGTGATCGCAGCGGGTTTGAGCAGTTCGGACAGCCGCATCGGGGTAACTCCGGGCAGCAGGAACACATCGGAGCAAGGTTCTGAAACCTATGGACGTGGGCGGGGGGTGTCAAGCGCTATTCCCCCTCCGACCGCGCCGGACGCCTCCCCGCGGTGCGCCTACCCTCTCGCGCGAGGTCGATCGTGCGAGTTGCCCGACCTGGCCCCGGCAGCCCGCTTCCACCGCGCGCGTCACACTACTCACACCATTGTCGCGCAAGGGTGTGATACAGTTTTCCGCGTCCGAATCTGTCGTAGGACCCACTCGAATCGCACCCCGCCGTTTCCCCCCCGTGGGACCTGAGGACAAAAAAGATGGGCCGCCCAGGGAGCAGGGAAGCCCCATGAAACAGCAGAGCATCGATTTCCGTGAGCTGCTCGAGCGCCTGTTGCCGCTCGACGCACTGCCTCCGACAGATCGGCTGCGTGTTCATCGGGCTCTCTCCGCCGGCGTTACCGGCCAGATCGAGCACGCCGCTCTCCTCGCGCTGAATCAGCTCGAGCAGCTCGGCGAGGTGAAGCGCCTTCCGCTTCCCACCGGCGGGAGCGCCGACCGTGTGCGCTACCAGCGCCGCGATGGACTCGACGTGATCACCGTGCAGCTTCCCCAGCCGGTGCAACACGCCGGAGTCATGGTGTATCTGCGCGCGAGTCTTCCGACCCAGGCCAACGCTGGCCTCGATCAGGTGCGGAGCCTGCTGCGCCTCGACGATCCGGCGCTGCTCTCCGATCCGCGTCGCGGCGATGCGCGCAGCTCGCTGATCGCGCAGCTCCATCAGGCCGGCCGCGAATTCTTGGGAGCGAGCGAAGTCCGACTACTGATCGGTCCGGAGAACGACGGCCCGGCGGCCCTGCCGTTCGACCGCGGGCTGCTCGAGGAAGCACGCCTCCGGCCGGATGCGCTGCTCTATGGACCCGACCTGTCGAAGGCGGGATCGCTGGCTGATGAAGCGCGCCGCCGCGGCGTGCGCTCGCTGGTGCTGGTGGCGATCACAGCGCCCAATGGCTCGGCGATGGGCGCGCTCGAAGTGCTGAGCCGCGAGGTGGACCCGTTCAAGCCCGCGGACCTGTCGATGGTCGTGCTGCTCGCCGACTACTGCGCGCTGGCGCTGGACCGGGCCGCGCGCATCGAAAAGCTGGTGTTCATCGACCCGCTCACTTCCGCCTACAACCGCTCCTATTTCGACCTGCAGGTGACGAACGAGATGGCGCGCGCGCAGCGCGAGCAGACGTCGATGGCACTGTGCATCGCCGACATCGACGACTTCAAGACCTTCAACACCGCGTTTGGCTACGAGGCGGGCAACGAAGTCCTGGTGCAGGTGGCCAACGCGCTCAAGCGTGGGGTGCGGCCCTTCGACACCGTGGCGCGCTGGGGCGGCGAAGAGTTCGCGGTGCTGCTCACGGCGCCGGTGCAGGCCGAGGACGTGACCACGGTGTGCGAGCGTCTGCGCGCGCTGGTCGAGCACATGCCGGTGCGCATCGAGGGGCTTGACCGGCGCGCCCACCGGCTGGGCGTCACCGTGAGCCTCGGCGTGGCGATGTTCCCGGATCACGCCGAGACCCCCGCCGACCTGTGGCGCGCGGCGAATCAGGCGCTGCTCAAGGCCAAGCGTCCGCCCAAGAATCGGGTGGTGTTCTTCGAGCCCGCCGCCGACACGCGTCTCGGCAGCGCGAGCTGAAGCGATCCTTGAGACACGAACGGCCCGGCGAAAAACCCGCCGGGCCGTTCGAATGAGGCTTCGAGGCTCTAGGGCGAGCTCAGGTCGTTGACGTTGGACGGCGCGCGGGTGTCGCTGGCCACCGTGGTCGGCGAGATCACGTTGCTGACCGCCGACCAGTTGTTCACCTCGTCGCGGGTGCGGATCGCGAAGTAGTAGGCGGTGTTCGGCATCAGCCCGAGCATCGCGTAGGTCTGCACCGTGCCCGGCACGACCGGGATGGGCTGCACCGAGACCGGGGTCGCGCTCGCGAAGTTTTCCGCAGTGATCGGCGAGGTCGAGCTGCGCAGGTCGTAGGCCGCCGCGACGCCCGAGGTGCCGTCGTCACCGGGCGCGGTCCACGACAGCAGTACGTTGTTATCGTTGACCTGGGCGGCGGTGAGATTGTTGATCGTGGCCGGCGGCGTCACGTCCGCCGCCCCTCCGGCGAAAGGGAACGCTCCGGCGTCCACGCCTCCCTGTCCGAGTCCGAGCGCGAGCGAGCCGGCGGTGATATGGGGGTTGAAGGTCTGGAACGCCGTACTCACGAACTTCGGGTCGCCGTACCTGGAATTCACGTCGTTGCCGGTGGCGCTTGCCCAGCTGGTGCCAGGGCCGGGCGCGCTGCAGCTGCTCGAGGACCAGTAGAGCGACTGGTTGGCCGGCGTTACGCCGGCCTGAGCGGTGCGCGAGAAGAACAGGTTGTTGTTCTGGCTGAAGCCGGTCGTGTAGCCGAGGAACAGGACGGCCTTGCCGCTCAGGCACGGCCCGACCTGCTCGGTGTAGAAGATGTTCGAGTAGAACTGGTTTCCGCCGCCGCGCGGATCGCCCTCGAGCTTCACACTGGGGCCGGACCACGAAGCGAACGTGCAGTTGCGGATGATGGTGTTCTTGATCGGCCCCAGGATGTAGAGCCCATACGAGTGCAACGAGGCGAACACGGTGCCTTCGATGATCGTCCCGTCCATGATGTCCTGGTTGAAGACGTTGCCGGTCGTCAGGAAGAAGCAGTCCTTCCAGCGATTGCCGATGCACTGGCCAACCCACGGTGCGTTTCCGGCATTCACCAGGCGTCCGCCGATGTCGTACCCGCTCTGCACGCCGCACATCATCGTGTCGCGCTCGAACAGATTGTGATGCGACGAGTCGCGCAGCGCGAAACCCGTGTACTGGTTGCCCAGCAGCGGGCCGTCCGCCTCGATACGCCAGCTATTGTCGCGGAAGGTGTTGTAATAGGAGTTGTAGATGTAGCGCCCCTGAACGTCGCCGCCGGTGGCGGCTGAGAAAAGGGCGTCGATGCGATTCCGCTCGACCACGCAGTACTGCGTGAAGCCGCGCATCTGGAATCCCTTGAGCTGGATGGTGCCGATATGAATCGTGTTGTTGAGCAAGGTATCCGCGATCGAGGCGACGTTCCCAGGCGGGATCGCATACCAGTTGTTCATCATGAACGAGACATTGCCGTTGATGGTGGAATTCGAGACCGACGAGTTCTTGGCGCCGGCGAATCCACATCCGCCGGTGAGGGCCACGCACCAGGCGATCGAGTCGTACACCGCCTTGGCCGACTCGCTCGTGTAGTAGAACGTGAAGCTGGCGCTCGACGTCACGCCCTTGACGCTGATGTACTGGCGCTCGAGCCAGATGTCCTTGACCGTGATCAGCGAAGGGGTGGAGAGGCTGCCGACGTAGCTGATGCGTTGGGTGTTGCTGGTACCGTTGCGCACCGGCTTGATGGGGTCGGTGTACACGCCGGGCGAGATGAAGACCACATCGCCCGCATTGAGCGTGGTATTGGCCTTGGCAATCGTGCGCCATGGCGCGCCGCTCGAATTACCGGCGTTCGCGTCATTGCCGGTCGTCGCAACGTAGTAGGTTCCTGCAAGCGCGGGCCCGGCGACCAGCGCGAGCGCAAAGCAGAGCGCCGCACCGCGCAGAAGCCGCCAGGGCGTGCGTGGTAAGAATTCGGTTCGAGTCCCTGAGCGCATGAGTCCTCGCTGGGGCGCCGGCAAACTACGGCGGCGGGAAAGGGCAATGGTCGAGAGGGGCCGCGGTTTAATGCACCTGCTGTGCCGACGACGGAGGGGTAGCGCCGCTGCCCCAGCCGTAGCAAGGGGTTGGAAGCATAAACATCAGTCCGGACGAGTGTCCAGTCCGCGGCGGACCGGGCAGTTTTGGGTCGCTTTGTCGCTCGATGCATGTCATTACGATCAATCTGTCCACTGGCATCGTACCCCTGCCCGGGGGGGCAGGGTCCAGCGAGTCGGAGTGAACTTGACCCTGGCTTTTCGTCTGGACAGTATGCGGCGCTCTCGACCATATCCTTTGTCGCGCCCGGAGACCGAGTGAACGCACGGCTTTCCCGCTGGCTCTACTACCAGTTGCAGGAGATGCGGGGCGAGCCGGTGCGCCGCGTGATGCGCGAGCTGGAGAACAGCCAGCGCTGGCCATCCGAGCGGCTGCTCGAGCTTCAGTGGCAGCGCCAGCGCGCGCTCTTCCTCCACGCCTACGAGACCGTGCCCTTCTACCGCGAACGCTGGCGCGCGCTTGGGCTCACGCCGGATTCGCTGCGCGATCGCGCCGACTGGGATCTGCTGCCGGTGCTCGAGAAGCGCGATCTGCGCGAGAACGCCGACGCGCTGTGCTCGAGTGTTGCGCCGCGCGGGCTCAAGGCCACGACCTCGGGGTCTTCGGGCACGCCGATCGCGGTGCTGCGCAGCCACGCATCATGGGCGCACGCGCACGCCAACGTGTTCCGCGGATGGCACTGGCATGGTCTCGAAGTCGGAGATCGCTACGCGTACTTCTGGGGCCTCGCGCTGGACGAATCCGGCCGCCGCCAGGCCCGGTTTCGCGACTGGACCTTCAATCGCGAGCGTCTCTCCGCATTCGAGATCACGCCCGAAAGGGCGCGCGAGTTCTACGCGCGACTGATGCGGCGCAGGCCGCGCTTCGCGTTCGGCTACCCCTCTGCGGTCACGCACTTCGCCGACGAGATCGCCGCGCAGCGGCTCGACGGGCGCGCGCTCGGGCTGCGCGCGGTGATCACCACCGCCGAAGTGCTCAAGGCCGAGCAGCGCGAGCGCCTCGCGCGAACGTTCGGGTGCGCGATCGTGGACAGCTACGGGTGCGCCGAGGCCGGCGTCACCGGCTTCCAGTGCGAGGAGGGGGGCATGCACGTGCCGGCCGAGTCGGTGGTGGTGGACCTCGTGCCGGCCGAGGGCGGCATGTTCGAAGTGCTGGTCACCGACCTGTTCAATTTCAGCGAGCCCGTGATCCGCTACCGGATCGGCGATCTGGTGGGCGCGCCTCCAGGCCCGTGCGCCTGCGGGCGGGGCCTGCCCCTGCTCGGTCCGATCCAGGGCCGGGTCGGCGAATTCCTCACGCTGCCCGACGGGCGCCGCATCAATGGACTCCTGCCCTATTACATCTTCAGGCCGCACGCGAAGAGTGGCGAGGTGCGCGAGTACCAGTTCGTAGAGTTCCCGGATGGCCACATCGAGCTGCGCGTGGTCCCCGGGGAGGCGTGGAGCGACGCGGCGCGCGGCCAGATCGAGGCCGAAGTCACGGGCGGGCTCGGCGTGCCGATCGTACTGCGCACGGTCGAGCGCATCGCGCGCGTCGGTCGCGGCAAGCACCGGGACTTCGTGAAGGCGGCAGACCTCGGAGAGTAGTGCGAGCCCAGGGCGTGGCGCCGACCCCGCCCTGCTAGCTCGGGACCGCTTCGGCGCGCTGGTGCGCGGCCGCGCGGAACACGAACTCGCCCTTCTCGAAATCCACCTCGATGGTCTGCCCGGGCTTGAACTCGCCCTTGAGCAGGCGCATCGCCAGCGGATTCTGGATCCGGCGCTGCAGCGTGCGCTTGAGCGGCCGCGCGCCGAAGTTGGGATCGTAGCCCTCCTCGGCGAGCGCATCGCGCGCCGCGTCGGTGAGCTCGAGCCCGATCTCGCGCTCGGCCAGCATGCGGCGCAGGCCCTCGACGGTGAGGTCCACGATCGCGCGCAGGTCCTTCCTCGTGAGCGGACTGAAGATCACGATCTCGTCCACACGATTCAGGAACTCGGGGCGGAAGTGTTCGCGCAGCGCCTGCTGGATGAGCGCCTCCATCTTGTCTCGATCCTTCTCGCTCATATCGAGGATGTACTGAGAGCCGAGGTTGCTGGTCATGATGATCAGCGTGTTGCGGAAGTCCACGGTGCGCCCCTGCCCATCGGTGAGCCGCCCGTCGTCGAGCAGCTGGAGCAGCACGTTGAGCACTTCCGGATGCGCCTTCTCGATCTCGTCCAGCAGGATCACTGAGTAAGGGCGCCGCCGCACCGCCTCGGTGAGCGCACCGCCCTCCTCGTAGCCGACGTATCCGGGAGGCGCGCCGATCATGCGCGCGACCGAGTGCTTCTCCTGGTACTCGCTCATGTCGATCCGCACCATCGAGTGCTCGTCGTCGAACAGGAACTCGGCGAGCGCGCGGGCCAGCTCGGTCTTGCCGACGCCGGTCGGCCCGAGGAACAGGAAGGAGCCCATCGGGCGCTTGGGATCCTGCAGTCCGGCGCGCGCACGGCGCACCGCCTCCGAGACCAGCCGCACCGCCTCGTCCTGCCCGACCACGCGCTGGTGCAGGCGCTCCTCCATGCGCACCAGCTTCTCGACCTCGCCTTCGATCAGCTTCGCGACCGGGATGCCGGTCCACTTGGCCACGACCTGGGCGATGTCCTCCTCGTCGACCTCTTCCTTGAGCATGCGGCGCTCGAGCTGCAGCTTGGCGAGACGGGCATTCTCCTGCTCGATCTGGCGCTCGACCTGCAGCAACTGCCCGTAGCGCAGCTCGGCCACGCGCGCCAGGTCGCCGGCCCGCTCGGCCTTGGCTTCCTCGGTCTTGATGCGCTCGCGCTCCGCCTTGAGCTTGCGGATTCCATCGAGCGCCTCCTTCTCCTTCTTCCAGTGGGTCTCGAGCACGCTCTTCTCGGAGCGCACCTTTGCGAGCTCCTCGTCGAGGCGGCGCAGGCGCTCGCGGCTGCCGGCGTCATTCTCCTTGGCCAGCGCCTGCCTCTCGATCGCGAGCTGACGCTCGCGCCGGGTCAGCTCGTCCAGCTCGATCGGCATGGAATCGATCTCCATGCGCAGCCTCGAGGCGGCCTCGTCCACCAGGTCGATCGCCTTGTCGGGCAGCTTGCGGTCGGCGATGTAGCGGCTCGACAGCATCGCGGCCGCGACCAGCGCCGAGTCCTTGATGCGGATCCCGTGATGCACTTCGTAGCGCTCCTTGAGACCGCGCAGGATCGCGATGGTGTCCTCGACGCTCGGCTCGCCCACGAAGACCGGCTGGAAGCGCCGCTCGAGCGCGGCATCCTTCTCGATGTGCTTGCGATACTCGTCGAGCGTGGTCGCGCCGATGCAGTGGAGCTCGCCGCGCGCGAGCGCGGGCTTGAGCAGATTGGACGCATCCATCGCACCTTCCGCCCCGCCGGCGCCGACCAGGGTGTGCAGCTCGTCGATGAACAGGATGATGCGCGATTCGGCCGCGGTGACTTCCTTGAGCACGGCCTTCAGCCGGTCCTCGAACTCGCCTCGGAACTTGCTGCCCGCGATCAGGGAGCCCAGGTCGAGCGCGATCACGCGCTTGTCGCGCAGGCTCTCCGGAACGTCGCCCGAGACGATGCGCTGGGCGAGGCCCTCGACGATCGCGGTCTTGCCAACACCCGGATCGCCGATCAGCACCGGATTGTTCTTGGTGCGTCGCGCGAGGACCTGGATCACGCGGCGGATTTCGTCGTCGCGTCCGATCACCGGATCGAGCTTGCCCTGGCGCGCCGCGGCGGTGAGGTCACGCCCGTACTTCTGCAGCGCCTGATATTTGTCCTCGGGATTGTCGTCGGTCACGCGCTGGCCGCCGCGCACCTGTTGCAGCGCCTTGAGGATCGCCTCGGAGGTCACTCCCGAGCGCGCCAGCGTGCGCGCGGCGGGGTCGGCCTTGTCGGCCTCGGCGAGCGCGGCGAGCAGGTGCTCGACGCTGACGTATTCGTCCTTGAGGCGCTCGGCGTTGGCCTCGGCGCTCTCCAGCACGGTGCGCAGCCTGTCGCCCATGTACATGCTGCCGCCCTGCACCCTGGGCAGAGTGCGCAACGCTTCCTCGGCGTCGAGCGCCATGCGATCGCGCGGCACGCCGAGCTTCTGCAGCACGGCGGCGACGGTGCCTTCCTTCTCTTCGAGCAGGGCCGCGAGCAGATGGATCGGCGCGAGCTCCTGATGTCCATGGTCGCGCGCGAGACGCTGGGCATGCTCGATGGCTTCCTGGGATTTGACGGTGTAACGGTCCAGTCGCATGGCCCTCGCTCTCGGGAAGTATCAACCGGGCAATGAGGCTAGCACACGCTCGGAACGTTGCCAGCAGTACGATGGGGTCAGTAATGACAAAGGCCGGCGCGATGCGCCGGCCGGGTGAAATATCCGGCAGGTCCTACGCGGCGTCCTCGAGGTAGGGCAGCAACAGCGGCAGGACGCGCCGGGCGACGGCCGGGTACTCCATGATGAAGCCGACGGCTTCACGCATGGCCTTCCAGGTCAGATCGTGGCGGTCGAAGTGGTGCGCCAGGTCGAGCAGCGCGGCCCGCGCGCGCGGACGATGGCCTTCGGGCACGCCCATCGCGGCGATCTCGGTGGCGATCGCCAGCACCGCGGTGCCGGCGGCGGAGTGGACCTGAGCGGGAGCCGGGGCGGCCGCCTGCCTGCGCTTGACCGGGCGGCCCTTCGAGCGGAACACCGGCGAATTGCCGAGGAACTCCTCGGTCTCGTTTCCCTCGGAAGCGTCCTCGGAGGCGTTGTCCATCTCGAGCGCGGATTCGAGCGCGAACTGGAGCGATGACTCGTTTGCCTCGACCTCGGCATCTCTTTCCGACTGCGTGTCGGGATCGAGCTCCTCTGGGGGCGGAGGAGTATGCGAGACGCGCGACTTCTCGCCGCGCGGTGCAGCGGGCGTCGGGCGTTCGGGCGCGCGTCTTTCGGATTCGTCCTCCGCCTTCGGGGTCTGCGCTGCGGGCGGTTCGAGCCGGTGCTCGCGCGGAAGGCTCGACTCGGATCGCGCGAGCGGGCGCGTACCGGGCATCGGCCGCGACGGATGCGAAGGCGCGCGGGCGGGCGGCCCGGCAGCAGGCGGCGGAGCCGCAAGCGACTCGCCCTCGTCACCGAAGCCGAGCATGTCCTTCAGGTGTCCCTTGCCACCGTTCTTCTTGTGCGGCTTTCCGCCACTCTTGTTCGGGCGCGTGCTTTCCCTGGTCTGGTGTTCCTGCGGCGAACGGTCCGGCTGTGTCTCAGGGCGGGACGCTTCCGTCAGGCGAGTCGGACGGGCGGGCGTGGCATCGGGGCCCGGGCGGGCGGCCCTGGAGACGCTGCTCGGCGGGCTCACGAGCGGAATGGTGTTCCCTTCGTAGTCGGGAATCGACTCCGAGTCCTCGCGTGGCGGCTCGCTGATGTCGTATTCGAGACGCGCCGGGCGGGACTCTCCGGAATGCTCCGGAATGCCGCTCTCCGCGACCTCGTCGATGAGCATCCGGATCAGGTTCGCGGCTTCGGCGGCGCCGCGCTCGAACCACTCGCGCGTCATCTTGCTGTCGGCGCGCGTCGAGGGCGGCGTGAACGGAATGCGGCGGAAGCGCTCGGAGCGCACATCGTCGCCCGACCACAGGCGCTGGAACAGCGTGAGCGTGCTCTGCCGCCACTCCTTGAAGTTGGCGTCGCGGAGGTTTGCGTTACGAAGTGCGTTGATCTGTTCGAGCGACTGCTCGAGAAGCTCCTGGGCGCGGGCGACGAGGTTGGGATCGGTCACCGGGCACACTCCGCCTCAGCGAGAGCCCGCCTACCAGTCGGAGAAGCGCTCTTCCTTCCAGGGATCGGCTTCGTTGTTGTAGCCGTTCTGCTCCCAGAAGCCGGGTCGGTCGTGGTCCACGAGCTCGAGCGCACGAATCCACTTGGCGCTCTTCCAGAAATAACGCTGCGGGACGACCAGCCTGAGAGGCCAGCCGTGCTCGGGCGTGAGGTCCACCCCGTCATGTTTGTCCGCGAGGAGCACATCATCGTGGGTCAGCTCCGACAGCGGCAGGTTGGCGGTGAAGCCCTGTTCGGCGTGTGCGATCACGAACGCCGCATTCGGCTTCACTCCCACCCGCCCGAGAATCTCCCGGACCGAAACGCCCTGCCAGACGTTGTCGTAGCGACTCCAGCGCGTGACGCAGTGGATGTCGCTGCGCGATTCGATCCGCGGCAGTGTGTGGAACTCGTCCCAGCTCCAGCGCTGCGGCTTCTCCACGAGGCCGTAAACCTTGAGATCCCACGTGGAGAGGTCGACCTTTGGAACCGAGCCGTAGTGCAACACCGGCCACTTTTCGGTCAGCACCTGCCCGGGCGGGAGCCTTCGCTCGCGCTTCGGGCTGTCCGTGCTATCGGCACGTCGTGACGGTGAGTTCATTGCAAATCCGGGTGCCGGGTGGGAGGCGAGGCCGGCCGGGAGCCCGCCCGAAGGCGACTCCCGGCCGATCGTGCCGAGCTTCGATATCCTGCTGCCGGGCCTAGAAAGAGGTGGAAAGGCTTCCCACCAGCGAGATTCCCGGATCGTCCACCGAGGCCAGCGGCTGCCGGTATGGAGTGTCGGTGAAGTTTCGCACCCCGACCACGATCCGCTGGCCGGTCCCGAAGCGTGCCCCCGCGAACACGTCGCCCACGATCCACTCCGACTTGAAGGCGCCGATCTGGGGGACGCCCGGGGTGGGCAAAGGCAGGCGGTTCGTGCGCCATGAGTAGCGCGCGCCGGGTTCGATCCAGAAGCGACCCTTCGAGTCGGTCCAGCGCAGCGCGAGCGTCCCCTTGAACGGCGGCACGTTGGGCAGCGCCGCCCGATCCATCCCCTGCACCCCGTACAGCTTCTCGATCGCCTCGGCGCTGGTGATGTCGCCGACCGTGCCGCTCACCATTGCGCGCGCGGTCCAGTGCTGGAGGAATGAGTACTCGGCCTCGGCCTCGCCGCCCCAGATGACGGCGTCCGAGATGTTCACGTACTGGTAGGTTGCGGGAGCTCCCGGAGCGGGCGGCGCCGCGACCCGGATCGCGTCGATCAGATCCCGATACGTCGAGTAGTAGAGGTTGCCGGAGAACGCGAGCGCGCCCGGCCCCCAGCGAAGCCCGAGGTCGCCCGAGACGCTCTTCTCCGGCTTGAGCGATTGATTGCCGATCACGGTGCCGACCGAGGCCGGGCCGTTGAAGAACAGGTCCTGCGCGTTCGGCTGCCGGTAGCCGTTTGCAACGTTGGCGGTCAGGTGCAGATCGCGCGCCGGAGAGAACACCGCGCCGATGGATCCCGACAGCGCGTCGTTGTTCGCCGAGTACGCCGGGAACTGCCGCGTGGTCGAGTTCACGCCGACGTCGGTGCGATAGCGGTAGTGCGTATAGCGTCCGCCCGCGTTGAAGGTCCAGCGCTCGCCTGCATGGAGCTCGGACTGCACGAACCCGGCGTAGTTGTCGAAGCGACCGTCAGGCACCGAGGCGGTGACCTGCACGCTGGTCGGGCCGAGCGACGTGTTCGACGCGTCCTCGTAATGCTGATGGCGCACGTTGTCGCCGTCGGTCATGTCGCGGGCCGCGTCGAGCCCGGCGGTCAGCAGGTAGCGCTCGGTCTTGCGCGAGGTGGCCTGTAGCTGCAGGCCGGTGGTCCCGAGGTTGAAGTAGCGGTCCTGGTTGCGCACCCGGTGGTCGGTGCCAGGCGGATAGCCGGGAGGCAGGTACGCGGTGCCCGCGCTTTCGTTCGAATAGAAGTCGCGATGCTCGCGCTGCCAGTAGGCCTTGATCTGGGAGGAGGCGATCCACGAGTTCTCGTTCTGCTTCTCGAGCGCAACGTGCACTTCGTCACGCTCGTAGAAGCTGAACTGGAAGTCCTGGCTGAAGCCGGGAATCGAGAACGACAGCCCCGGGATCCCGATGTCGCGCCCGCGATACAACTGGTAGCCGGTCTTGAGTGCGAGTTGCGGAGTGAACGCGTAGCGCAGATTCGCGAGCGCGTTGTAGTCGTGGAATCCCGAATTGGGCACGGTGCCGGTCGGCGAGCGGAAGTCCTCGGCCCTGCGCCCGCCGCTCGAAACGTACGCCGAGAACTTGCCGATCCGCGGCATCAGCTCGAGGTAGGCGGTGCGCTCCTTCTCGGCCGAGCTGCCGCCAATGGTGGCCGCGCCACCGAGTCCGGTCGTGCCGTCGGCGGGCGGCGCCTGGCGCGTGATGATGTTGATCACGCCACCGAGCGCGTCCGAGCCGTAGGCGACCGACGAAGGTCCGCGCACCACCTCGACGCGCTCGACCTGCGAAGCGTCGACCAGCGAAGGATGCGGGCCGTTGCCACGCGCGCTGTTCATCGGGAAGCCGTCCACCAGCACGAGCACGCGCTGGCCCGAGAGTCCGCGCAGCACCGGGCGCTCTTCCCACGGGCTGTCCTTGCTGTTGTCCACGCCCGGCAGCCCGGTCAGCGCGTCCCCGAGCACGGTCGGCACCTGTTCGAGCAATCGGGTGCGGGTGAGGAAGGAGAGCGCCTGAGGCGACTCGTAGTAGGCGCGCGGGTAGCGCGCGCCGGTCACCACCGTCTCTTCGAAAAACTTGACCGGCTTCGTGCTGTCGGCGAACGCCGAAGACTGCTTCGCCGGTTCATCCGCCGCCCACGTCCCCGCCGGAAGCGCGGTCGTGGATGCGAGCGTCAGGACCGCCGCCGCGATCGAAATCAATCGACCGCCTGCATGGGCGCTCCGGGCGCTCGCAGAAGTGCGGATCAGTTGCATGTGACTCTTTCCTCCTGGAAGGTGCGGGGAACGGCGCCCCGCGCTCGCCCCGGCTCACAGCGCGTGAGCCGGATCACAATCTTTCTCTTCGCTCGACGCCGCGCTCATATGCGCTGTCCCAGGCCCCTGGAAAGCAGGCCGATCGCGCGAACGGTGGGCATGACGGACGGGTGAGACTCGGGCCTGGGAGCGCGGAAGGCCCTCGACTGGCTCCGAAAACGGGCAAGGGTTACCAACGGTGCCCGGAGGTGTCAAGGCCCCGCCCCGCCTTGCGGGGCGCCGGCACGGTCGCTAGAGTCCGCGGCACTCCTGCCCCTCACCCTGGTCCCGAGGCCCTTGCGCGGCCCTTCCGGCGCCCGGCGCCCGAGACGAGCCCCATGTCGATCCCGCCGTTCAGCATCTTCTCCGCAATCAGCGAGCTGTTCGTGACCGCGGGCGTCTTCTTCATCATTCGTCGCAACTGGACGAGGCGCACGTTTCCGCTCGGCATCTTCCTCGCGGTCGCGCTGTTCGAAGCGCTGGTCAACGTGATGTACATGGCCAACCGCGCCGCGCAGGCAGCAAGCGGCGCCCACGTGATCGCGCCCGGACTGCGTCTGTTCTACGCGCTTCACGGCATGCTCTCGCTGATCGCCTATCTCGTGTTCGTGATCCTCGGTGTGTTCGCGTATCAGGATCAGCGCGAGGGGCGCTTCTGGTTCCGCGAACGGCCGGCGCTCACCTGGACGTTCCTCGTGCTGTGGACGATCAGCATCGTCTCGGGCGAGATCATCTTCGCCGTGCGCTACCTGCTCTGAGCCGCGCGCCTTCCCGCCCGACAGCGCCCGGCGCCGAACACCCGCGTGCGCGGCGCCTGCGTGCGCCGCTGCTGGTCACGCTCTGGATGCTGCTCGCGGTCGAAGCGCTCGGCGGCCTCGTGATCTTCTTCGCGCGACTCGCATGGGGCGTGATCCCCGGGGAAACGCTGCACGTGATCGGCGGCGTCGCGCTCACGGTCGCGTACGCGATCTACCAGTGGCAGCACTGGTCGCGGGTCGCGCCGTTCCGCGCCCGGCTCGACTACGCTCTCGGACTGATCGCCGCGGTCTTCATGGCGGCCACCAACCTCACCGGCCTGTGGCTCGGTGCGCTGTGGTGGCACGTGCGCATTTCCGAAGCGAGCGGCGAGGCGGTGCGCTATCCGTCAGCGCTGTCGGCCGCGCACAACATCGGCAGCATGGTCGTGCTCACGTTCGTCGGCGCGCATCTCGGCGCGGTGCTGACCCGCGACGCCCGCGCAGGTCGCGAGCCACGCGCGGCCGATCCCTAGAGCCAGCGCTCCAGCCAGGCGTGCACCTCGCGGTACCAGAGCCGCGAGTTCTGGGGCTTGAGCACCCAGTGGTTCTCGTCAGGAAAGTACACCAGGCGCGCGGGCACGCCCTTGGCCTTGAGCACGCCATAGCATTCGAGGCCCTGCGTCACCGGCACGCGGAAGTCGCGCTCGCCGTGAATCACCAGCATCGGAGTGCGAAAGCCCTCCGCGGCGTGCGCGGGGTTGCAGCGATGGATGCCCTCGATGTTGTCCCACGGCTCTCCGCCAAACGACAGGTTCCTGCCCTGGGTCACGTCGCTCGCGTACTGCGAAAGCGTGTTGTAGACGCCCGCGTGGTTGACGATGCAGCGGAAGCGGTCGGTGTGCCCTTCGATCCACGAGGCCATGAAGCCTCCGTACGAACCGCCGGCCGCGGCCATGCGCTTCTCGTCCACCAGCCCGGCTGCGATCAGGACGTCGGTCGCGCGCATCACGTCTTCGAACGGGCGCTCCGCCCACTCGCCCTGAATTCGGCGCGCGAAGTCCTGGCCCCACGAGGTCGAGCCCTGGAAGTTGACCATCGCCGCCACGTATCCGGGCGCCGCAAACAGCTGGGCGTTCCAGCGCGCGTGAAAACTGTCGGCGCTGATCCCATGCGGGCCACCGTGGATCACGTGGACCAGCGGGTACTTCTTCCCCGCCTCGTATCCGGGCGGCAGCACCACGTACATCTGGATGGTCTCGCCCTTCGCTCCCTCGAGCTGCATCTCGCGCACCTCGCCTGCCGCGAACTTCGCGGTGACCGGCTCGGTGAAGCGGGTCAGGCGGCTGACGCCGCGGCCGTCCGCCGCGCAGGTGTGGACCTCGGCGGGTGAGACCAGCGTCTGCAGGCTGAAGAGGATCCTTCCGTCGGGCGCGAGGTCGAACCCTCCGGTCGATCCGCCGCGCACCAGGCGCGTCGGATCGGTCGACCCGCTCTTGAGCGAGAAGATGCTGACACGCCCTTCCTGCTCCGCCTCGAACACGATCGTTCCGTCCGACGCGAACTCCCAGTGCATCGGCGACAGATCCCATTCGGTGAGGAGCGGCGCGTGCGCTTTCGAGACGCGATCGAAGCGCATCAGGCGCATGCGATCGGCGTAGAACAACGGCTCCAGCTGCTGGCCGTAGAGAATGCTCCTGCCATCCGGGCTGTAGCGCGGGCGAAGTTCGTCGGTGGCGCGGTCGGGCGTGAGGCACGTGATCGTGCCGCCCGAAACCGGCACCGTGAACAGGGCGCTGCGCATCTGGGAACGTGTTTCATCGAACACCAGCCCGCCGAATGCGACCTCGGCTCCGTCGGGCGAGATGTCGTACTGGCCGCTCGGCTCCATCAGGTCGAACCAGGCAACGTTTTCGGGCGTGAGATCGCGCACCGCGCCGCTCGCGATGTCCAGCAGGAACAGATGGGGCACCTCGCCGGTGGTGAGCCACGTGTCCCAGTAGCGGAAGATGCGATCTTCCGTGATGTGCGCCTTGACCGGATCCTTGTCGCGCCGCTCGAGCTCGGCGGCGGTCGCCTCGGGCGTGAGGTGACCCTTGAGCACTGGCGAGACGAAGATCAGCCCCGAGCCGTCGGGAAGCCACCTGGGATCGAACGCGCCGAGCGGAAGCTCCGTCATCCGCCGCGCTTCTCCGCCTGCGAGCGGCAGGAGATGGATCTGGCCCTTGCCGCCGGGCGCTCCGTCCTTGCGCACGAACGCGAGCTGGCCTCCGTCCGGCGAAAACGCGGGCTCGCTGCTCGAGACCTCGCCAGAGGTCAGCGGCGTCGCTTCACCGTACGCCGCATTCACCCGCCAGATCCGGCTCGTGCCGCGATTCTTCTCCATGTCGTAGGTGGTGACCGCGACCGCGAGCTGCGTTCCATCCGGGGAGACCACCGGCGCGGCGACTCGCGGGATCGACCACAGGTCCTCGGCGGTCATGGGACGCGGGCCGTTGCGGGCGGGATAGAGCGTGGTGGCGGGCGTGGTCATCACGGACATGGCGCGATCTCCTCGAGGGGTGAAGGTCGTACGAGGCGCGAAGTCTATCAGCGCGAGGCGTGCGCCGGAAAACACAACCGCGCACGACCGGATGGCCGCGCGCGGTGTTCACTCGCGTCGAACGATTATCGGATCACCACCGCCCGGCGGGTGAGTGAGCGTCCGTGCTGGGTGAGTCGCACCAGATAGACGCCGGCCCGCAGTGTCGTCGCCTCCCCGAACTCGACCGTCTGCGCTCCGGCCTGCGCCGCGTGCACCTCACGCGAGGCCACCCGCCGTCCGCTCACGTCCAGCACCTCGACCCGCGCCGGTGCAAGGTCCGGCAGCGAGAACATCACATGCAGCGAGCGCACCGCCGGGTTCGGGCGCGCGCCGGCCAGCGCGAACTCCGCGCGCAGCGGCACCTCGACCGTGACCTCACCGCCGAAGGTCTCGGCCCCCTCCTCGATCCACCCCAGCCGATACTCGTACGTGGTCCCCGCGATCACGTCGCGGTCCTCGAGCGTCAGTCGCCCGGTGCCGTCGGCGCGCAGCGTGCGTAGCGCCCGCCACCCCGAGCCGAGGTCGCGCCGATAGACGGTGACCGAGAGCCCCGCGCCCTGCGCCGCGTACCACTCGATGCGCACCCGGTCCGGCTCGGCCTCGCTCGAGACCATCGCCAGCGTGGTCGGGGTTGCCAGATCAACGCTGAGATGCTGGGCGTACACGCGGTCGCCATCGAAGCGCGGATCCTGCCAGATGATGTACGCGCCGTTTGCGCCGTCCGAGAACACCGAGGGCTGGCTCTGATCCGCCGCCGCGCCGCACAAGCGGTTTCCGTTTTCCGACCATCCGGATGGCAGGTGGCCCGAGGCATCACGGAGCGCGCAGTACAGATCCGATTCACCCCTGCGGCGATCCTCCCAGCATGCCAGCAGCGAGTGTCCGATGACCGTCGCCGCGCGGGAGGCGGTCTGCCGCCCGATTTCCGTACAGAGCGGAAGGCCGGTGGCGTTCCATCCCGGCGCGATCGCTCCATTCCCGAGAACTCGCGACGCGTAGATGTCCTGCCCGCCGCCTCGCTGATCCACCCACACGAAATATCCGCCGCCCGTGCCGTCGGCGATCACGCTCGTGAGCTCTGTGACGGTGGGCTGCGCGCAGACGTCGGTGGTCCAGGTCGAGGCCCCGGAATCGTCCAGGCGGCGGGCGTAGATGGTGCCCGGAAGCCGGCTTTCGGCGAGGAACGCTCCACCGGCCCCATCCGGTGCGAGAGCGGAACCGGGAGAGAGCGAGAAGTCATGCTGCTGCCAGTCGAGCGCGCCGTTGCTGACGCCCGCGAAGCTGACGCCCTGCGCGTCGAGAGTATCGCTGGCACCCGGAAGCCGGTTGAATGACCAGCTCACGATCGCACCTCCGGCGCCATCCGCGACGAGGTGCGGGGAGGAATAGATGAAGTCCGGGCCACCGGTCAGCGCAACGCCATCGGCCGGCCAGCCGGGCGCCGGCGCGGCCGATCCGGTGAGGTGATACACCATGATCTGGGGCATGTCCGAGCGGATTTCCAGGGTCGCATAGAGTGCTCCGCCGCTCCCATCCGGGGCGACCGAGAACGCGGACTGCAGATTACCAGGATGGAGCGGGACGCCGTTCTCGGTCCACCCGGGCGGGATCGAAGCGTTTGGGAGCAGGCGAAGGGTGTAGACCTGCTCCGCGAGGAAGCGAGCGTCGGTCCAGGTGACGATGCAGCCACCAGTCCCATCCGCAATGACGTTTGCGTCCAGTTGATCTCCGGTCGCAATGCAGACGCGACGTCCGCTGGCGGGCCAGCCCGGGACCGGGTCACCGTTCGAGCCGAGGTGCATGAGGTAAAGGTCGGTCTGCAGGCCGTTCCGATGGTCCTGCCACACCACGTAGGCGCCTCCGGTGCCGTCGCCGACTCCGACCGGCGAACGCTGCAGCGATCGCGTGAGACAGACCCGCTTTCCATCCACGTCCCAGTCGCCGAGGTTCACGATCGGCGGCTGAGGCGGGGCCGCAAATGGATCGACGGTGCAGCCGGTCCGGCACACGGTGAGCGAATCAGTCGAAAAATTCACCGTGATCAGGTCCATGACGCCGAGCGCCGAAACCGGGACGATGGCGAGGCCAAAAGCTACCTCGTGCAGCGGCAGGTGCTGGACCGGGAAGAATTTCGGCTGGCCATCCACCGGCACATACCCCTTCACGAACGTGATCTCGCTGCCGGACGATCGTCCGGCGACCGCAATGTCCAGCACACCGTCGCTGTCGATGTCCGCGACCGCGACGTGGGCCGCGCCGCCCGGGATGTCGATCGGTGGGGTGGCCAGAAGCGTCACACTTCCCGGAGCGTCCGGAAGATTGACCATGATCGAGATCTGCGAAGTGCCGATGTCCGCCACGATCAGATCCGGCCTGCCGTCGTAGGTCACGTCGGCGGCGACCACGTCCCACGGGCGCGTATCGCTGCATGCGGGGCCCGTGCAGTAGGTGACGGCCCGGTCGAAGCGCGCGTCGGGATTCCCGGCGGTCTTGAGCCCTCGCAGAATCGCGACCATCCTCATTTCGTTGAGCGTCACCGCGAGATCCTGCGCGCCGTCGCCATCGAGATCGGCTATGGCGAGCGATGCCGCGCGGTTCGCTGGCAGCGGATACAGAGTGGCGGCGCCGAATGCTCCATTCCCGATGCCGCCAGTACCCTGCCCGAGCAGGATCGAAACGCTCGGAGTGCCGTTGCTCAGCACCGCGAGATCCTGGATGTGGTCGCCGTTCAGGTCCGCGGCGCGCAGCGCAAAGCCGTCCACGCCGCACGGGTAGTAGGCAGGAGGCTGGAAATCGATCGACGGCGAGCTTCCGATCGCCCGGTTGATCAGGATCGCGACCCGGCTGAGCGCGTAGTCGCTCACCGCGAGATCGGCGCGTCCGTCGCCGTTGAAGTCTCGGGTGACGATCGAGAACGGTTTCGCGCCCGCGCCCAGTGAATAGGATTGGCGGACGCCCAGCGCGCCATCGGCCCCGCGCAGGATGATCGTGAGGTTGGCGCCGTCCGCCGGACCGTTGAAGGCGCTGTTCGCGATCGCCAGGTCGGCAACGCCGTCGCCATTGAAGTCGGCCGAGCCGAGGCCATGCGGATTGCGGCCCGCCGCGGCCAGCGTTGCCGAAGCGAGTCCGAGTGACTGGCCCGAAGGGCAACCCGTGTAAGGCGTCGGGGTCGGTAGCGGCGGAGGAACGTGCGGCGGTTCGGGGATGAACGTGCTGATGGTCGGACAGCCATCGACCATGATCGACATTCTGCCGGCGAAGGGATTCGCGATGAGCAGGTCCGGCAGTGCATCACCATTGAGCGGCACAGCGAGAATCGCCAGCGGGGCCGCGCCGAGCGCGTACGATCCGGTCGAACTGAAGGTCCCGTTCCAGTTCCCGGCGCTTCCGCCGCCGCAAAGGATCTCGACCGATTCCCGGTCGACGAGCGTGGCCGCAATGTCGAGAATTCCGTCCACGTCGAAATCCGCGACGGCCACTCCGCCGGGCTGTCCCGCGACGCCGGTCCCCGATGCAGGAGAAAAGGTGCCGTTGCCGCGCCCGGCCGATCCGCTTCCGAGCAGGGAGTAGACGGTCGAGTTCGGGCCGCTCGCGACGATCAGGTCCTGGATCCCGTCGCGATTCAGATCGGCAACCGCGACCGCGGACGGCGCGCTGCCCGCCGGGTACTTGACGGCGGGATTGAAGCCGGCGCCGCCGACTCCGTTGGGTTCAATGCCGAGCATCACCGCAACACTTCCCTCGCCTTTCACGGAGAACACGAGGTCGGGAATCCCGTTCGAGTCGAAATCTCCGGTCGCCATCGTCACCGGCAGACTTCCCACGCTCATGCCCAGAATCCGGGTAAACGTTCCATTCGGAGCGCCGCCGGTACCGAGGCCGCGGAAGACGACGAAGCCCGCGACATCCGGAGTCAGAAGGATCAGATCGAGTATTCGATCGCCGGTGAGCTCTGCGGCAATGATCGCGCTCACGGAGTGGGCCGTTCCCGGAATCGTGAACCTCTCCGGAGCCCTAAACGTTCCGTTTCCCTGACCTGGCGAGCCCAGGCCAAAGAACAGTGTCACGGTCGCCGAATTGGACGCGCACACGGCGAGATCGAGGATTCGGTCGCCGTTGAAGTCTCCGCTCGCGATCCCGCTTGCGGTGAGCTTGCCTCCCGTGACCCCGGTCAGCGGCAGGTCGGACTCGGTGAGGAACGCGGCATCTCCGGGCACTGCGCGGGCGGACTGCAGGTGAATGGCGACCTTGCCGAATCCCCCCACGACGACATCGAGCATGCCGTCGCCGTTGAGGTCGGTGACAAACATGGTCGACGGCTGAAGGGCGGTGCCGAACGCCATCGCGATCGGTGGGAACGTCCCGGGCGGGCAATCGGCTCCGACGGCTCGAGGAGCCGCAAAGGCGAGGACCGCGCCCAGTGCGAGATGACGAGTCAGGGTCAGGAGAGACGGCGGCGAAGAGAGGAGCCTCAGAGGGGCCTCCCGCGTATCAGGGCCGGGGGATCGGCGGACCCGAGATTAACACCGCCCCCGAGTATCCGGCTCACGAAATCTGCGCTATGCTGCCGCGTTCGTTGGCCCTGACTGAACTCAGCGGAGGATCACGCGCCACCATGAGCACCGACACACCCGAGACCAAAACCGCGCAGCCCGGCGCCACGCAGCCAGGCGCCACGCAGCCCGGCGCCCCGCCGTACCGCGATCGGCGCGAAAGCGAGCGCTTTCAGCTGGGCATGCTGGGAGGCTTCAAGCGCCAGCTCCCCGACTCCGACCCGACCGAGACCCAGGAGTGGATCGACGCGCTGGACGCGATCGTGGAGAAGCAGGGCCGGGAGCGCGCCGACTTCCTGCTGCGGCGCCTGCTCAAGCGGGCGCGCCAGCTGCGCGTCGGACTGCCTGGGCTCGTGCAGTCGCGCTACATCAATACCATCTCGCCCGAGCAGGAACCGCCGTTTCCGGGCGACGAGGCCGTGGAGCTGCGCATCCGCCGCATCATCCGCTGGAACGCGGTGGTCATGGTGCTGCGCGCGAATCAGCTGTTCTCTGGGCTGGGTGGACACCTCTCGACCTACGCTTCCGCCGCGAGCCTGTATGAAGTGGGGTTCAACCATTTCTTCCGCGGCAAGGACCAGGGGCAGGCCGGCGACCAGATCTTCTATCAGGGCCATGCTGCGCCCGGCATGTACGCGCGCGCGTTCCTCGAGGGCCGGCTCACCGAGTCACAGCTCGATCACTTCCGCCGCGAAGTCGTGCGCGGACAGGGCCTGTCGTCGTATCCGCACCCGCGCCTCATGCCCGACTTCTGGGAATTCCCGACGGTCTCGATGGGCCTGGGGCCGATCAACGCGATCTATCAGGCGCGCTTCAACCGCTATCTGCATGCGCGCGGCATCGCCGATACCTCGAACTCGCGGGTCTGGGCATTCCTCGGTGACGGCGAGACCGACGAGCCGGAAGCCGTCGGCGCACTCACGCTGGCGGCACGCGACGGCCTCGACAACCTGACCTTCGTCATCAATTGCAACCTGCAGCGGCTCGATGGGCCGGTGCGCGGCAACGGCAAGATCATCCAGGAGCTGGAAGCGATCTTCACCGGCGCCGGATGGAACGTGATCAAGGTGATCTGGGCGCGCGAGTGGGACACGCTGTTCGCCCGGGACTATGACGGCCTGCTGGTGGACCGCATGAACGAGACCGTCGACGGCGACTGGCTCAAGTACTCGGTCGAGAGCGGCGCGTACATCCGCCAGCATTTCTTCGGCACCGACCCGAGGCTGCTCAAGATGGTCGAGGACATGAGCGACGAGGACATCAAGCGTCTGCGCCGCGGCGGGCACGACTACCGCAAGCTGTACGCCGCCTACAGCGCGGCGGTCACGCATCGCGGGCAGCCGACCGTCATCCTCGCGCAGACGGTGAAGGGCTGGACGCTCGGATCGGGCGCCGAGGCCCGCAACATGACGCACCAGATGAAGAAGATGAAGACCGACGAGCTGAAGAAGTTCCGCGACCGGCTCGAGCTGCCGATCTCGGACCGCCAGCTCGAGGACCCGCCCTACTACCATCCGGGCAAGGACAGCGCCGACGTGCAGTACATGCTCGAGCGCCGCCGCGCCCTGGGCGGCATGATTCCCAAGCGCGCGCCGCGCTCGAAGGCTCTTCCGGCGCCGACGCAGAAGGTGTTCGCCGAATTCTCGGCCGGCACCGGAGAGAACCAGGCGGTGTCCACGACCATGGTTTTCGCGAAGCTGCTGCGCAATCTGCTTCGCGATCCCGCCTACGGCAAGCGCGTGGTCCCGATCATTCCCGACGAGGCGCGAACCTTCGGCATGGAAGTGCTGTTCCGCGAGATCGGCATCTACGCTCCGCACGGCCAGAAGTACGATCCGGTCGATTCCAAGGTTGTGCTCTCATACACCGAGAAGCCGGACGGCCAGCTGCTCGAAGAAGGAATCACCGAGAGCGGCTCGATGGCCTCGTTCACCGCGGCGGGAACCAGCTACGCAACCCACGCGCAGCCGATGATTCCCTTCTACATCTTCTACTCGATGTTCGGCTTCCAGCGCACCGGGGACTTGATGTGGGCATTCGGCGACGCGCGCGGCCGCGGCTTCCTGCTCGGCGCGACTGCGGGCCGCACCACGCTCAACGGCGAGGGCCTGCAGCACGAGGACGGACACAGCCACGTGCTGATGTCGGTCATACCGAACGTGGTCGCCTACGACCCCGCGTTCGCATACGAGGTCGCGACCATCATCAAGGATGGCCTCAGGCGAATGTATGTGGATGGCGAAGACATCTTCTACTACCTGACGCTCTACAATCAGGACTACCCGATGCCGCCGATGCCGATCGGCTGCGAAGAGGGAATCCTGCGCGGGATGTATCTCTATCGCTCCGCGGTGCAGCAGGCCAGGCACCGCGCGCAACTGATGGGCAGCGGGGTGATCCTGCTCGAGGCGCTGCGCGCCCAGGAGATCCTCGCGCAGAAGTTCGACGTTGCCGCCGACGTGTGGAGCGTGACCAGCTACCAGCAGCTGCGCAACGAGGCGCTCTCGACCGAGCGCTGGAATCGCCTGCATCCGACGCAGCCCGCGCGCGTGCCGCTCGTGACCCGCACCCTCGAATCGGCAGCCGGTCCGATCGTGGCGGCGAGCGACTACCTGAAGTCACTGCCCGAGATGATCGCGCGCTGGGTTCCGCGGCCGTTCACGCCGCTCGGCACCGACGGGTTCGGCCGCAGCGACACGCGCGACGCGCTGCGCCGGCACTTCGAAGTGGACGCCGAGCACATCGTGGTCGCGACGCTCGGTGCGCTGATGCGCCAGGGCCAGGTCGAGCCGGGCGTTGTGACGAGCGCCATCAAGGAATTCGGCATCGATCCCGAGAAGGGCGACCCGAGAGAGGCGTGACCTCGATTTCCCCTTGAGGTCACGCGGCGCCCGGGCGTAGGCTCCCTCTTCATCACCGGACCGGGGCCACTCCGGAGAATACTCCCACCTCATATTTCAATACCCACCACTCCCCTCGCCTACGATTACCCACGACCGGGTCACCGAATGCGCAGGAGGAAGCGATGCGGCTGTCCATTCGCATCCTGGTCGCGTGCGGCGTTGGAGCCCTGGCTCTGACTGCCGGCTGCGGCCGCAAGGTCGGCAACACTCTTGGAATCCCGAATCAGCCCCCGGCAGTTCGCCTGACCGGCTCGCCGCCACAAACCGAGGGCGCCACTCAGATCGCGCGCCAGCTGAGCTGGGTCGGGAGCGACCCCGACGGTCGCGTCGATCACTATGTCGTCGCGCTGGACCCGCGTTCGGTCGATAAGGTCGACGAGTCCTGGACTGCAGTCACCGAGACGCAACGCACGATTCACATGCGCCGCGCGCTGCCGACCCCTCTCAATCCCACGGGACAGGCCCATCGCGAGCCCACCATCTTCGCAGTGAGCGCTGTGGACGATCAAGGCGCAGTGTCGACATCCGCGTGGCAGGCGATGTGGGGCGAGAACCTTGCGCCGGTGGTGCGAATCATTTTGCCCTACCCCACGCACCTCGCTGTGACGTCCGTGCCGTCACAGATCCGGATCTCTTGGGTGGGGAATGATCCCGATGGGGCGATTCCGAATCGACTCGCGAAGTTCAAGTTCAAGCTGTTCGCCCAAGGCAATTCCGAATTTCCCATCGAGCTCGCCATCCTGGATCCGGACTCGCTCAGGCGTTTCTACGCTCCTGGCTTCGCGGGCTGGGACTCACTGCCCGGCGATTCCTCGGCCCACACGTACACCAACCTCGTCCCGTTCCAGACCTACCTGTTTGTCGTGACCGGGTTCGATGCGAACGGCGACTACGATCCGATCTTCTCCCTCGACAAGAACATGCTCCGGATGCGTGTGCTTGCCCCCGGCACTGGAGGGCCGCGCATTACGTTCCATGGGGACTATTTCAGACTCACCAGCGTGAACGGTGAGCCGCTGAGCATCGATGCGGACTCCCGCAAGCCTCTCACGGTCAACTGGTCAGCGGTGTCGGCCCTCAACGGAGGCGACCTCAGCTTCCGCTGGGCGGTCGACATCGCGGACCCCAACGACGGGACTCCGCGACGCAACGCGAAGGATCTCGCACACTGGAGCGAATGGGGCGAATACAACACATCGGCCACGATTCCTCCGCCACGCGACGGAGTTCTCGTCAGGAGACTCTACGTCGAGGCGCAGGATCAGAGCGGCCTCATGACTCTCACGAGCCTGCGCATCCAGTACTACCGTCCCACGTTCGCTCGTGACCTGTTGATCGTGGACGACACGCGGCTGGTCCCGGATCAAATCGTGAACGGCACTCTCAGGCCGCCGACCGGGCCGTGGCCAACGGCGGCGGAACTGGATTCATTCCTCTTCGCGCGGGGCGGAGTCCCGTGGCGCGGCTATACGGCGGGGACCCTGAGTCGACCGGGACTCTTTGCGGGTTACGGCTTCGACACCCTCGGCACGAATTCCGGAAACTACAACTCCATCTCAGCCGACCTGTTGAGCCAGTATCGCCATGTGATCTGGTACGTGGACGCGAAGTCGGCAGGCATTCGCGACGAGGCCGGAGGACAACCGGTAACCGCGCTTCGCTGGATGTCGGCCGGCCGCGTGAACGCGCTTGCTGCCTACGTGCAGGCGGGAGGGCAATTGTGGCTGCTGGGAGGCGGCGCGGGACTCGCTTCCACCATCGAATGGCGGGCTCGAGGCAACACCACCAACACCTTCTCATCGGCGCGTGGCGAACTCGTGCCCGGGCAGTTCATGTATGAGTATCCGCATTGGCGAAGCGAGTTCACCTACGACCTGTTGACGGCGAGCGTCGTGCGCGCCACGCCCGGCGCATCCGGCGGAAGGTGGGACTTCTCGAGGTTCCCGATGTCGCTGGATGGTCGCACACCGGCGACGGACCCACTTCCGCCGATGCGCAGCGGTTCGGCCGCGTTCTACGCGAGGTCGGGAACGGCGGAGTACCTCACGCAGCCGAACACGATACTCGAGAACCACAACGACGCTTCGCGACGCGGCTCACCGCTGGACACCCTATACAGCCTCGGATCCGGGTCGGGGTTCCCGATCATGACGTTCTATCACGGACGCGAGAGCGGTGCCGTGCTGTTCAGCGGCTTCGACATCTGGAGCTTCCGCCGCGACCAGGGCGCCCAACTGGTGGACGCCGTCCTCCAGGGGATCTGGGGGCTGCCGCGCGTGTCCGGCACGCCGACGTCCGCTCAGTCGGAAGAAGCGGTGGTGCAGCGCAGCGGACACTGACGCCGACCGATGCAGGGCGACGCGCCCGTTACGCCGAGTGCGTAGCGGGCGCGTTCGATTGTTCACGGGCCAGCACGACCGTGCACTCGCGACCGAACCTCGACGGCGGTTGTTGCGCGGCGGAAACGGTGAACGTCCCCGCGTCTACGCCCGCACCTGCATCATGCCCTCGAGCCGTGACTTCACCGCGGGCCACTCGTCGTCGAGGATGCTCAGGTACACGGTGTCGCGCGGCTCTCCGTTTTCGCGCAGCATGTGCTTGCGCAGCGTGCCCTCCTCGGTGCACCCGATGCGCTTCATCGCGTCGCGCGAGCGCTGGTTCTTCGCGCTGGTCTTGAACTCGACCCGCATGCACGAGAGCGTCTCGAAGGCGTGGCGCAGCATCAGGTACTTGGCCTCGGTGTTCACATGGGAGCGCTGGAACGGGCGCCCGACCCAGGTCCATCCGATCTCGAGACGCCGGTGTTCCATCGCGATGTTGCCGTAGCGCGTACACCCGGCGACTCGGCCGCTCGACCTGTCCACGGTCGCGAATGGCAATGAGACGCCTTTGCCCTGCTCGGCGAGCGCGGTCTCGAGGTAGCGGCGCAGTTGCGCCTCACTCGTGATGATGCTCGTGGTCCAGCGCCACAGATCGGGATCCATTCCGATCTCGAGGAGGCCGGGCCAGTGGCGCGCCAGATCGAGCGGCTCCATGCGCACGCGAACGCCATCGAGAGTCACCGGATCGACGCGATCTGGCGAAGTCATCTGCCCTACGCCTTCACCATGTAGTACATCGCGGCCGGATGGTGGACGATGATCGCGGTGGTAGAAGCTTCGGGGACGAGCTGGAACGCGCTCGTGAGCGTGACGTCGATCGCGTCCTCGGGGCTCAACAGCTTGAAGAGCTTCGCCTGGTCCTCGAGGTCGGGACACGCGCTGTAACCGAACGAGTAGCGCTTGCCGCGCTCCGGTTCGAGTCCCAGCTCCGCGCGGATCTTGCGATGGTGCCACTCGGCGAGGCCTTCGGCCGCCGACACGCCCAACCCGTGCACGAACAACGCCACGGCATATTCGCCCCGCTTGTTCAGCGCCGCCCCGAGCTCATCCACGTACGGACCGACCGTCACCACCTGCATTGCGAGCACGTCGAACTTGCTCGAATCGGCGGGTTGGAAGTAGTCCGACAGGCACAGGCCTTCGCGGACGGCCTGGCGCGGGAACGTGAAGCGCACCA
>JANMQY010000123.1:0-3544 GCA_031370785.1 Candidatus Eiseniibacteriota bacterium
ACGCACGTCGTGCTCGCGGATTTCGGCCGAGAGCTCCTCGATCCGCTTTTTGGTTTCGGCCTTGGTCACGCGCGTGTCGCCTTTACGAGCTCGGTCCTGAAGAGAACTGCAGACATGTGGCGCGAGCTTAGCGGCGGCGCGAAGGGTGCGCAACGCGCGGCCGGCACTTGTGGCAGGATATTGCGAGGGTGCACACTCGCCGCCCCGAGCATCCCCCTGGTGAGAACGATGGAACGAGCCCGCCCCGGGGCAGGAAGGAAGCCGTGGAAGAACGGAGACGAACCAGTCGCGTGCCAGGCGATCTTTTCGCCAGCCAGGCGCGCGCTGCGGTAGAGAAGCACGTGTCCGAAGCGCGGACCGACTCGGCGGTGTGGAAGCTCTCGCCCAATGCCGCGTGGGTGCGACTACCCCGTGAAAACGGCTCCTGGCACTACCTGGGGCTGAAGCGGCATCTCGACT
Source organism: Candidatus Eiseniibacteriota bacterium (assembly GCA_031370785.1). GTDB lineage: Bacteria > Eisenbacteria > RBG-16-71-46 > RBG-16-71-46 > RBG-16-71-46 > DATJGS01. The sequence goes on from JANMQY010000123.1 coordinate 460, forward strand.
GGATCACCGGCGAGGCGGCGATGTCGCGCGAGCCGGTGGATCTCGAGAATCTGCCGCTCTGGACCGGAGCGCCTCCGGCGGATGCGCCCGGCTATCGCATCCGGCTCGGCGAGCTGATGCACGATGAGGACCGCTGGTGGCCGGTGGATGCGGACGAGCGCGAGCGGCGCGAGCGCCTCGAGTGGCTGGCGCTCCAGTTGAGCGTCAAGTCCGCGACGCATTTCGCGAGGCATCCGGCGCTCTGACCGGAGTCGCGGTCGCGCGGCGGGGTCAGCCGACGCACCACCTGGAGTTCAGCCCCCCGCACCGCCGCAAGCTCACCCGCCGCTGACCGCCGGCACGATCGAGATCTCCGGATTGCCCGAGAGTGGGGTCTCGAGTCCGCCGGTCCAACGGATGTTCTCGTCGCCCACGAACACATTGACGTGCGGGCGCACCTTACCCATCTCGGTGACCACGCGGTCGCGCACGCCGGGGTAGCGGTGCCACAGCATCCCGAGCGCCTCGCCCACGGTGGCGGGCGAGGCGTCGAGCTGAACGTGTGCGGCTCCGTCGGTATGCGGACGCAGGAATCCCGGGATGTGAAACGTGGCGGGCATCGCGTTCACTTCTTCCTCGGCGCCCGTCGTGCGGACTTCCTGGAAGCAGCGCGCGCCTTCGGCCGCTTGGCCGCGCCGCGCGCCTTCGGCCGCTTTTTCATGCTTCGAGCCTTCGGCCGTTTCTTCGTGCTTCGCGCCTTCGGCCTCGCTGTGGCCTTCTTCGCCCCGGCTCGCTTCTTCCTCGGCGCCGCCTTCTTCCGCGCCTTTGCCGGTCGCTTCGCCGCCGCTCGCGCGCCAGGCTTCGGAACCCGCACCTTCGTAGGATCGCCGACCACTTCGGCGCGCACGCACACCACCGACGGCAGCCCCGAGATCACTTCCTGCCATGTGTTCCCGCCGTTCGCGGAGCCCCATACCGCGCCATTGCGCGTGCCGAAGTAGATGCCGGCCGGATTCAGCGGGTCGGCGTCCATCGCGTCGCGCAGCACGGTCTCGAGCGCGTGCTCCTGCGGCAGGCCGTTGGTGAGCGCTTCCCACGAGCCGCCGCCATTGCGCGTGCGATACACCCGCAGCTTGCCCTCGGGCGTGCAGCGGAACTCGTCGCTCTCGAGCGGCACGATGTACACAGTCTCGGGATCGTGCGGGTGAACCACCATCGCGAAGCCGAAGTCGGACGGCACTCCGTTCGCGATGTCCTTCCACGAGTCACCACCGTTGTCGCTGCGGTAGAGGCCCCAGTGATTCTGCAGGAACAACCGGTCGGGGTGCGAGGGGTGCTGCACGATCTTGTGCACGCACTGTCCGAACTCAGGGTATTTGTCGGGAAGGAACTCCGCGCGCACGCCATGATTGCGCTCCTGCCACGAGCGTCCGCCGTCGTCGCTGCGGTACACGCCCGCGGTCGAGATCGCCACCGTGATGCGCTGACGTCCTGAAGGGTCGGGCAGGATCGTGTGCAGGCAGAGGCCGCCGCCGCCCGGCTGCCACTGTTCGCGATGCGGATGGTTCCAGAGCCCGCGCATCAGCGCCCAGCTCTCGCCACCATCGTGCGATTCGAACAGCGCGGCCGGCTCGACGCCGCAGTACATCGTCTCGGGCTCGTCTTCGGGGCCCGGGCGGATCTGCCAGATGCGCTTGAGCGACTTGCCGGTGTCTTCCGGAAACCGGATCGGCGCGGACTCGGGATTGGTCCACGTGCGGCCGAAGTCGTCGCTCGAAGAGAGCATCGAGCCCCAGTGCTGGCTGCCGGGCGCGGCCCACAGCCGGCGACGCCCCTCGCGCTGATCGAACGCGAGCGCGTAGACCTCGTGCCCCGCGAAGTACGGACCGGCCACGTCCCAGTTGGCGCGCGCCGCGTTCGAGCGCAGCAGGAACGCGCCTTTCATGGTGCCGATCAGAAGGAGGACGTCGCCCTCCTTCACCGAAAGCTGGCGGACATCGACCATCACAAACCTCCCGATTGAGTGCGTTCGCGCGGGGAAAGAAGTGCGCGGGAGGCTAGCACCGGGCGCGGGGGAGACTCAAAGTGGCGTCCCTGCCGACTTTCCTGTTGAACTTCGATCGACCACTGGGCAAGCTGAATGGGTGCCGGGCTCGACATCCCTACCTTCCTAGTGAGCGTGCAATGACCACGACCGCCCGTCGCATCCTGAGCACCACGATGGTTTCCCTGGCCACCATGTATTCCGGCGTCGCGCAGGCTGCGTGGCCGATCTCTCCAAACGTCAACGTTCCGCTCTGCACCGCCGCTGGCGATCAGCGAGTCCCTGCCATCGTGGCCGACATGGTGGGCGGCGCGATCGTCACCTGGCAGGACAACCGCAGAGTCATCGGCGATATCTACGCCCGACGCGTGGACCAGTCGGGGACACCGCTGTGGACCGCCAACGGCGTGGCGGTATGCACTGCCGACAACGAACAGATCAGCCCCTCGATCACTTCGGACGGCGCGGGTGGAGCAATCATCGTCTGGCGGGACGTTCGCGATGGCACGGCGCGCACTTTTGCCCAACGGTTGAACGCGGAGGGCGTGCCGCAGTGGACACCGGACGGGGTGGCGCTCAACGGGGTAAGTGGGCAGAGTGACCCCGTCGTCATGGCGGATGGAGCCGGCGGGGCATTCATTGCGTGGAGCGAGTACCGATACGATGGGGGACCTACAAGCCCGAGGAGCCATATCCTCGCTCAGCGGATCAACTCGGCGGGGGTATTGCAATGGGGTTTAGAACCGGTCACGGAAGGGCCTGTGGGTCAGTTCTACCCCGCGATGGCTTCGGATGGAGCGGACGGAGTTATCGTCACGTGGCTCGACCAAGTCAATAGTCAGGGCACTTACTATATCTATGCCCAGAGGTTGAACGGCGCTGGAATCCGTCAGTGGGCGCACGATGGGATCTATTACTAGAAGCAGTCTCATAAACAGCGGCGCATCAGGATAACGATGCAGCCGAGCTGGACGAAGCCGACGAAGTTCAGGACGTCGTACTCCCAGCGGGTCACCAGCCGGCGGAAGTTGTGCAGCCAGGCGAACAGTCGCTCGATCTTCC
>JANMQY010000137.1:0-5425 GCA_031370785.1 Candidatus Eiseniibacteriota bacterium
CCACGACAAGCCCGGTGCGCGTCCTGCTCATGCGATAGCCGAGGCTTCCCCACCGCGTGCGCAGACCCTTGATCGCGACCGCGGGCGTCCCGGCGGGGACCCGGCGCAGCCACGATTCGGGCACGCCGGCCGCCAGCACCATCGCATCGTCGCTCTCGCGATCGTAGGCGAGCATGTCGAGCACCGAGCGCACGAAGTCCGAGCCCACCCAGGCGTGCGGCAGGTCACCGAGAAAATGCGGGGCGCGCTCGTCGCGCCACACCACCTCGGGCCACTGCTCCCATCCGGCCGGGCGCCGATAACGCATGAAATATTCGAGCAGCGCATTCGCCCGCTCGCGCTGCCCGAGCCTCACGAACGAGCCGATCGCGCGCATCTCGTAAGGCGTGAACGCCTCCCATGGCTTCACGCCGTCGCGCCGCTCGCGGAAGAACTCCCAGTACTTCTCGAACGTCCGCTCGAGCGCCGCTCGCGGCAGCACCTCCCCCGCATGAACCGGGGTGAGCGCGATGGTGGTCGAGGTGGCGTCGAAGTCGCCGAGATCCGCCGAGCCCGGCACGTAGTCGATCCGGTGCGCGGCCATGGCGGCCCGCACCGAGGCCGCGAGGTCGTGAGTGAAGGTGTCCCGCACCGCGGCGAGACTGTCCCGCACTGCGACCAGCCCCAGCTCGCCGGCGAGCCAGGCCGCATCGCGAAAGCCGCGCAGTGCGAACAGATCGTCCCAGTAGGAGTGCTGCGGCTTCGCCGAGTAGCCCTCGTGGCTGATCGAGGGCGGAAGAATTCCGAAGAACGGCTCCTTCCCCGGCGCCCGCCACTCCGGCGTTCGCCGCTCGAGGCGCAACCGGTCGAGATGGCCGGCCGCCGCGCGAACCGCGGGCCAGTGTCGCTCGACCAGCGCGCGATCGCCGGTGAAACGGTAGTACTCGGCGACCAGCCAGATGAACTCGCCGTCGCTGTCGTGCTCCGGCACTGGATCGGCGCCGCGCGCATCCACGCAGCACGGAATCTTCCCATCCGCGTACTGGAACGGCGCGAACCAGTCGATGAACTCGCGGACCGCGTCCTCCTGCCCCATGCTCAGCAACGCCGAAGCCATGAGCGCGCCGTCGCGGATCCAGGTGCGGTCGTACGCGCGCACGCCGGGCTGAAGCCCCGCACTGTCGCGCTCGATCCGCATCCAGGCAACCTGCGCGGCGAGCGTGCGCGTTGTGCCCGCAGGCGCTCCCGGCAGCGACATCGAGACCTTGTCGAGGCGACGACGCCAGACCGCGGCGCAGGAGTCCTCGAGAGCGGCAATCTGCGCGGGGGATTGCATGAGTGCGCCAAGTCCGCGGATGGCCGGTGCGGCGGGTTTCAGCGGGACGAGCAAGTCCACCTCGCGCTCCCCATGTCCCGGTACGACTAGGTCGTAGCCGAAGACGCCCGTGTACGATGACGAAGAGGCACGAGCTCGCTCTGCTGTGGGCACCCCCCCCTCCGCCAGCAATCCCACGAAGTCACCTCCCTCGACCCTCGCAACGCTCAACCGGGGCATCGGGGTCAGGCTCACCACTCCCCGGTCGCCGGTGACCCAGACCACGCGGCCGTGCGCCGTAATCCGGTTGATCGTCGCCACTCCCCCCGCGGTGTTCAGGAACTGCGTTGGTGGATTGACCTGATAGGGGCGCACTGCCAGGAACAGATGAACACTGTCGGCCGCGTTCCCCCGATTCTCAACGCGATAGCGCGTGATGATCGCGGATTCCATGCCGCGCCCGATCGGGAATGCGGACACGCGCAGGCCGATCGATCCAGCGGCCCAGCGTACTTCCGGAAACGGGAACGACGTGAGCTTCTGGCTCGACCGAACATCCGCCCAGGTGATGATGCGCCCATGGTGCCCGAGGAACGGCTCGATCGAGAACAGCCCCTTACCAACCTCGAGCGCGCCATCCTCGCCGAGTAGCGCCTTCTCGCGGCCTCCGTCTTCGCCAACGACCGTCCAGTAGCTCTGCTCGCCAAGGAACGCGCGCGGATACCAACCCCGCGGAGCGGTGGCAGCACGCCTCGCTTCGAACGCGTTGCGATCGGCCGCCCAATCCACGGGCATGATCCTGAGTTCACTCATCGCGAGCGTCATTCCGCGCTCCAACCGCAAGACGTGCAGCCGGAGCCGCCGACCTTCGCTCTCCGGTACGAACAGCCAGTCGCGATCACCGCGCCCGTCGATCACTTCCCCGATGGCTTTCCATCTCGTGTCATCGGTGGAGTCGTCGGTGGACGTCTCGAGGAAGTAGGACGTAGGACGGTGGCCCGGGACCCAGTCGATGACGATTGCGCCGAACTCGCGCAATCCGCCGAAGTCGAGGGTGAGAAGGGGCGTCCTATCCTCCGGAGCGCTCGCCCACGCCCTCGCAGAGTCACCATCCACCGCCAGCGCCGCTTCGTGGCCCGGCAGCGAGGACGAGGCCACAGCCCGGATCGGCGCTGGCGTCCCGGACACCGCAAGCGGCTCGAGCCGCAGCTCATCGATCCACACCGTTCCCTTGCCACCACTCCCCGCGGTGATGGCGAACTCGAGGGCGGCAACGTGGGTGAGTTCGCCGCCGCCGATCGGACCCCACGCAAACGAAATGTTCCGCTTCCGGATTGCGACAGTTTCCCAGTCGCTCCCGAAAGCGAAGTCGCGCCGGTTCTGCCACCAGACGTTGTCGCCGGTCGCATCGATCAGCTTGAACTCGAGATTCTCCGGGCCGATCTCGCCGCGCACGCGAAACGAGAATCGGTAGTTCGCGGGCAGATCGAGGTCGAGCTTTCGATGGAGGACGGCGTAGCCGCCGCCCTTCTGGAAGTCGACGTCCACCCGGATCGCCTTTCCACGCTCCCCGCGGTCGGAGCTCAGCTTCATCACGACGCCGCTGGCCGGAACCGCGGACCAGGGCGAGATGTCTTCGAAGCCATCGACCAGAGTGCTCGCGGGCGCGTCATCGGCGGCCGCGCATCTTGGGAAGATGGCGAGCGACAGGAGAAGCGCAAAGGCGATCAGCGCGTGCCACACCCAGCCCGCTCGTTGCACCCAACGCCGCGGCAGCATCACCCCTTGACGCTCCCGCTCATCACGCCCTGGGTGTAGAAGCGCTGGAGCGCGAGGAACACGCCGATCACCGGCAGCACCGCGAGAACCGCGCCGGCCATCATGAGCTCGGTGTCGAGCATGTGCTCGCCGGCGAGGCTGGCCAGCGCCACGGGCATGGTGAAGCGTGACTGGTCGCTGAGCACGACCAGCGGCCACAGGAAGTCATTCCACGCCGACAGGAAGCTGAAGGCCGCGAGCGTCACCAGAATCGGCCGGATCACAGGGAGCACGACGCGCCAGAAGATCTCGTACTCGCTCGCGCCATCCAGCCGCGCGGCGTCCAGCAGGTCGGTCGGAATCGCGAGCGCATACTGGCGCACCAGGAAGATTCCGAACACGCTCGAAAGGTACGGGATCATCACCCCGATCGGAGTGTTCACGAGCCCGAGCGCCTTGAGCTCGAGGAACAGCGGGAGCATCCCGACCTGAGTGGGCACGACCAGCGCAGTGAGCAGCAACTGAAATACCCGATCGCGCCCGCGGAAGCGCAGTTTCGCGAAGGCGTAGCCGGCCATCGCGTTGATCACGACCGAGGCCGCGGTGGTGGTAACGGCGATGAACGCGCTGTTGAAGAACGCTCGGCCCAGATTGAGACGGGTGAAGAGGACTACGTAATGCTCGAGCGTCCAGTGGTGCGGCAGGAGTGGCGGCGGATAGGTGCTCGATTCGCCGGGGGCCATGAACGATGCCGAGACCATCCACAGCAGCGGCGCGGCGGTGAGCAGTGCCAGCGCGATCAGACCGGCGTGCAGCACCACGATGCTTCCCGTCCGCCGGTTCATCGCGGCTCCCGCTCGCGCTGCAGGCGCATCTGCACCAGCGTCCCGACCAGCATGATCAGGAACAGGATGAAGGCGAGCGCGGTGGCCAGGCCCATGCGCCACCAGCGGAATCCCTGTTCGTACATGAGGAGCACGATGCTGACCGTGCTGCGCAGCGGGCCGCCCTGGGTCATGACGTAGGGCTCGGCGAAGATCTGGAACTGGGCGACCATCGTGATCACGCCAACAAACAGGAACGTGGGCGCGAGCGACGGGAGAGTGATGTAGCGGAAGCGCTCCCAGCCCGAGGCTCCGTCGATGGCAGCGGCTTCATAGTATTCGGCGGGAATGCTCTCGAGGCCGGCGACGAAGATCAGCATGTTGTAGCCGAAGTTCTTCCACACCGCCATCAGGATGATCCCGATCAGCGCGAAGTGCGGATCGCCGAGCCAGTCCGGCCCGTGGATGCCGAGATGCGCGAGCCACCAGTTCACGAGACCGTAGCGCGGGTGATAGAGATAGCGCCACACGATCGCGACCGCGACCAGGGTGGTGACGACGGGCATGAAATAGACCACACGGAACAGACCCTTCCAGCGCCCGAGCCGCGAGCTGAGCAGCAGCGCCGCGCCGAGCGAAGCGACCACCGACAGCGGGCCGCCGATCAGCACGTAGAGGAATGTGATCCGCAGCGCGTTCCAGAACTCGCTGTCGTGCAGGATCTGGACGTAGTTGCGCTCGCCGACGAACCGCGCCAGCGACGGATCTCCGATCGCATACAGGTCGAAGTCGGTCAGGCTGAGCACGAAGCCCGCGATCACGGGCAGCACGAAGAATGCGAGAATGAGCCCGAGCGCCGGGGCGAGGAACAGCCACGCGGCCCGTGCTTCGCGCGCGCGGTCCGAGCGGCTCATGGCGTCCTCCCTGCCGGCTGGGCCGCGGCGTGAGGCACCGCGCGCCGCTTCTCCATCAGCCAGCGACGCTTCTCGAGCATCTGGTTCACGTCCCGGTCGAGCGCCGCGAGCGCGGAATCGGGCGAACTCGCGCCGCGGACCACGCTCTCGATGGTCGACTGCAAGCGTATCGCGATCTGCTCCCACTCCGGCACCTTGGGGGTCGGCACGACGCGCTCCAGCTGCTCACCAAACGCGCGCATCGGCGCATCGTGCGTCAGGCTCGTGTCGCGCCATGTTTCGCGCCGTGCCGGGAGATCGCCGCACGCCTGGTAGAAGCGCAGCTGCTGATCGGGGCGCGACAGGAATTCGATCAGCTTCCAGGCATCGTCATGACGGCGCGAAGCGCTGAACAGCACCAGGCTCGATCCGCCGGCCAGCGACACCCGCGAGGCGCCGCCCTCGGGCCCCGGCATGGGCGCCGTCGCCCATGCGCGCTGCATGCTCGCCGGCAGGCGATTCTTGAACTCGCCGACGTTCCACGGGCCGGTCACGTACATCGAGAAGTAGCCGCGCTCGAACTCCTGGTAGAGATTCGCGATCTGCGTGCCCGAGAGAGGTGGCGCGAGCGATTCGCGGAACAGCCCGATGTAGAA
>JANMQY010000040.1:0-11147 GCA_031370785.1 Candidatus Eiseniibacteriota bacterium
CGGCGTGATGGGCGAGCGAGAGCGGCTCGAGCCGGACGACGCTGCCTTCGAGGACGACGGGGGCGTGGGGCACGGCGCTGCCCTTCTTCCTCAGGCCTTGACCATGTAGTACATCGCCGCCGGGTGGTGCACCACGATCGCGCTGGTCGAGGCCTCGGGCACGAGCTGGTAGGCCGAGGTCAGCGTGACGCCGATCGCACGCTCGGGATCGAGCAGCTTGAACAGTTTCTCCTGATCCGCGAGGTCCGGGCACGCGCTGTAACCGAACGAGTAGCGCTTTCCACGCCCTTCATCGAGACCCAATTCCTTCCGGATCTTCTGGTGGTGCCATTCGGCCAGTCCTTCGGCCGCCGACACGCCGAGCCCGTGCACGAAGAGCGCCTTCGAGTATTCACCATTCGCGTTCAGCGTCTCGCCCAGCTCGTCCACGCGCGATCCGACCGTGACCACCTGGAAGGCGACCACGTCGAACTTGCTGCTTTCGCCCGGCGTGAAGTAATCGCTCAGGCACAGGCCCTCGCGATCCGCCTGGCGCGGGAAGTTGAAGCGCATGATCTCCTCGATCTTTCCGCGCGGGGTGAGCGACCCCGGCGCGAACGCGGACGGCTCGAACACGATGAGATCCTGCCCTTCGCTCTGACACGGGAAGAATCCATAGACGCCCTGCGGCACGATCCAGCGGTCGCGCTCGGCCTCGCGCTGCAGCTCCAGACGGCGCGGCTCGAAGTCCTCGCGGATCAGCTTGTCGTACTCGGGCCCCGTGCCGCGCGCGCCCCAGTGCAGTCGGTACAGCGTCTTCAGGTCCATGCCTTCGAACATGCGCGCGTACGGAATCTCGCTCGTCGGCGTGGTGCGCACGCCCCAGAACGGCGGCGCCGGGATCTTGACGTCGCGCGAGACCTCGACCCGGAAGTCGCTCTGCTTCGCGCTCGACTCCTGCGCGCGCGCCTCCAGCTCGGCGGCCTTGGTCTTGAATTCGAAGGCCTCGACCCGGTTCTTCTCGATCAGCGCCGGCCCCTGCTTGGGATCGGTCAGCGCGTTCATGGTGTCGAGCCCCTCGAACGCGTCCTTGCAGTAGTAGACGCCCGGCGGATAGAACACCTCGCCGTCCACCAGCGCGGCGCGCCGCCCAAAATTGCGATTGATCGCGGCGCCGCCGATCAGCACCGGATAGCGAAGCCCGGCTCGGTGCAGCTCGCCGATGCAGATCGGCATCTGCTTGCTGGTCGAGACCAGCAGCGCGCTCAGCCCGATCGCTGTTGCATCGACCTCCTTCGCCTTGTCGAGAATGGTCTGCACCGGCACCTGCTTGCCGAGGTCGAACACGGTGTAGCCGTTGTTGGAAAGGATGGTCTTGACCAGGTTCTTGCCGATGTCGTGCACGTCACCGTAGACCGTCGCCACCACGACCCGACCGCGGGTCACGTCCGCGTTCTTCTCGAGGTAGGTCTCGAGCCGCGCCACCGCCTTCTTCATCACCTCGGCGCTCTGTAGCACGAACGGCAGGATCAGTTCCCCGGAGCCGAACTTGTCGCCGACCTCCTTCATCGCCGGCAGCAGCACGCCGTTGAGCACCGCGACCGGGTCCTGTCGCTTGACCGCCTCGTCGACCAGCGCCTCGATGCCGGCCGGCTTGCGGTGCAGGATCTGGAAGTGGAGCTTGTGCTCGACGTCCATCGAGGCCTCTTCGGCCTCCTCCTCCTGCGCGCGTCCCTCGGCGGTGCGTCCTTCGAAATGGTTGATGAACCTGGAGAGCGCCTGCGGGTCGCGGTTGTAGACCAGATCGTCGGCCAGCCGCCGGTCGTCCTCGCGGAGCTCGGCGTACGGGATGATGTCCGCGGGATTCACGATCGCCATGTCGAGCCCGGCCTGCACGCAGTGGTAGAGGAACACCGAGTTGAGCACCGCGCGCGATTCCTTCGAGAGCCCGAACGAGACGTTCGACACCCCGAGGCTGGTGAGCACGCCGGGCAGCTCGCGCTTGATCAGCCGGATCCCTTCGATGGTCTCGATCGCCGAATCGATGAACTCGGCATCTCCGGTCGCGAGCGTGAAGGTGAGCGCGTCGAACACCAGCAGCTCGGGCGGCAGGCCGTACTCGCGGGTCACGATGTCGTGGATGGTCCGCGCCACCTCGAGCTTGCGCGCCGCGGTCTTGGCCATGCCGGCCGGGTCGATGGTCAGCGCGATCACCGCCGCGCCGTACTTCACCACCAGCGGCATCACCGCATCGATGCGCTGGCGCCCGTTCTCCATGTTGATCGAGTTGATGAGCGGGCAGCCCGGGCAGGCCTTGAGCGCCTCCTCGATCACGATCGCCTCGGTCGAATCGATGACCAGTGGCGCCTCGACCGAGAGTGAGAGCTTCTTGACCAGCTTGCGCACCTGCGCCGCCTCGTCGGTGCGCTCGGTGAGCGCCATGCACACGTCGAGCGCGTGCGCGCCGCCCTCGACCTGTTCACGCGCGACCGGGATCATGTCTTCGATCTGGTCCTCGAGCGCGAGCCGCTTGATCCGGCGCGAGCCCTGGGTGTTGAGGCGCTCGCCGATCAGCAGCGGGCGCGGCTCCTGGCACAGCGCGGTCGCGGTCATGCCGCTGGACAGGAACCATCCCGAACGCCCGGGGCGCGGCGCAGGCGCGCGCCGTCCGATCGCCGCGATCTGGGCGCGGATGTGCGCGGGCGTGGTGCCGCAGCACCCGCCCACGATGTTGACGCCGAGCTCGTTCACGAACTCGCGCAGCGTCTCGGCCATCGGCTCGGGCTTCATCGGATAGACGGTGCGCCCGCCGTCGTTGATGGGCAGTCCGGCGTTCGGAATGCAGTGCAGGAACGTGCTCGCGTTCTGCGAGAGATAGCGCATCGCATCGCGCATCAGGTCCGGACCGGTCGAGCAATTGAGCCCGATGATCTCGACCCGCATCGCCTCGAGCGTGGCCAGCGCACCGCGGATGTCGGTGCCGAGCAGCGTGCGCCCGGACGGATCGAGCGTCACTGAACATTGCAGCGGTACGCGCCGCCCGGCGCGCTCCATGGCCTCGCGCGCGCCCAGGATCTGCGCCTTCATCTCGAGGATGTCCTGGCAGGTCTCGAGGATGAGCACGTCCGCGCCGCCCAGGATCAGGCCCTCGGCCTGCTCGGCAAACGAAGGCTGGAGGTCCTCGAGGCGCAGCTTGCCGAGATCGGCATCCTCCGAGGACGGGAGCATTCCCGAGGGCCCCATCGAGCCGGCGACGAATCGCGGCCGGCCATCGCTCTTCTCGAAGCGGTCGGCGATCCGGCGCGCGATCTCGGCGCCGGTACGATTGATCCCCAGGGTCTTCTCCGCGAGGCCCCACTCCTCGAGCCTGAGCCGGGCCGCCTGGAACGAGTTGGTCTCGACCACGTCGGCGCCGGCCTCGAAGTAGGCGACGTGCACCGCCTCGACCACGTCGGGCCGGGTAAGCGACAGGTAGTCGTTGCACCCTTCCCAGCGTTGGCCGCCGAAATCGGCCGGGGTCAGCTCGCGGGCCTGGAGCTGGGTGCCCATGGCGCCGTCGAAGAACAGGACGCGGTCGCGAAGAACCTCGAGAAGCCTGCTTTTCATGGGGTTCGGCGCGCTCCTGAAGATAGGTGAAGAAAATGGCCATGCTGGCTTCTTGGGTGACCGGAGAGATTATCGAAGGGCGCAAGGCCCCGCAACCGGACCCAGGCAACCTCTTTTGACACGACTATCGGTCCGCTTTTAGGTAGCCTGCGCCGCATGCGGGTCGGCTTTCCCGGTCGGTGCCCGTTTCATCGTTTCCTTGCCCTCGGAGGCTGTCATGAAGACCGCAGCAGTAACCCTCCTGCTTCTGCTTGGAGTCGCCACGATCGCGGTGGCCAGTCCCAATGCAAAATCTGCCGCGAAATCCACCGGCGAATGGAACATGAATGCGACCATCATCGAAGCCTGTTCGTGTCCCATGTTCTGCTCGTGCTACTTCGGCTCGGGTCATCCCGCGGGCCATCACGACGCGAACAGCCACACCGAAGAACACTTCTGCAAGTTCAACAACGCGATCCGCGTCAATCACGGCAGCTACAAGGGCACCAAGCTCGACGGCGCGAAGTTCTGGGTCGGCGGCGATCTCGGTGGCGACTTCTCCAAGGGCCAGATGGATTGGGCGGTGCTGACCTTCGACAAGGCGGTTACCCCGGCGCAGCGTGAGGGGATCCTCGCGATCGCCCCGCACATCTACCCGGTCAAATGGAACTCGTTCACGACCGGCGAAGGCGATATGAGCTGGGACTACGACGCGGCCAAGGGCATCGCGGTCGCCAGGCTCGATGGCGGCAAGACGGCCGAAGTCCGGCTCGAGCGGGGAAGCTTCGGCGAGAAGGGCAAGATCCCGGTGATCAATGGCCTGCAGTACTGGGGCGTCGACCACAACGACGGTTTCGTGCTGATGCCCAACTCGGTCGAGGCCTACCGCGTGGGCGAGAAGCCGTTCGAGTACAACAATACGAACGGGTTCATGATCACGTTCGACATCGCGGATCGCAGCGCGCCGGCCGCGGGCGGCAAGACTGGCTACTGACGTCGCACGCCGCGGCCCGACCAGGGCCCGGCGCTTTCCAACGCACGTACGAGACGCGGCGGAGGGGAATCCCCTCCGCCGCGTTTGCTTGACACAGGCGCCCCGGACCGCGAGCGTGACACCGTGCCGCTCCTGATCGATGTGCTTCGACACGGCAAGGCGCAGCCCACGAGCCCGACCGGCGATCGCGGCCGGGCGCTGACCGAGGAGGGGCGCGCGGCGCTGCGCACCGTCGCGGGCCGGCTCGGCGCCGCCGGCGCTCCGCCCTCGCTCGTGTTCACGAGCAAGCTGCTGCGCGCCCGCCAGTCCGCCAGGATCGTGCTCTCCGCGCTCCATCCCCCGCCTGCGCTCCACGAGCTCGACTCGCTCGAGCCCGAGGCGACGGTCGAATCGCTGCTTTTCGAGCTTTCGGCGCGCGACGCGCTCTCGGGTCACATCCTGCTGGTTGGCCACATGCCGCAGCTCGGCAATCTGTGCGCGCGCCTGACCGAGGAGACCGTCGAGCTCTCGACCGCGACCCTGGTGAGAATCGCGATCGACGGAGCCCACATCGCGGGCGGCGGCCGCGTGCTCTTCACCCTCCGTCCGGAGGGCCACTGACGGGGCCGGGCCCCGCGGGTGTCCCGCCGTGTGCCTTGAGTGCTAAGCTGCCCGAGTCTCAGCTTCCCTTCGAGTGTCGCGACCGCAGGAGACCCCTCATGACCGTGGAACGCTCTACGAAGGCCACCCACGACTCACCCGCCGCCGCCAACACCGGCGATATCCTGCTCGATGGTCTCGTGACCGGCATGATCGGCGCGGTCGTGGTGGCGCTGTGGTTCCTGATCCTGGACATCGTCGGTGGGCAACCGCTGTTCACGCCGGCCCTGCTCGGCAACATCCTGCTCCACGGGGCCGACGCCGCGGGCAAGGCGGTTACGATCGCACCGCTCGAGATCGCCGCGTACACCGCGTTCCACTTCATGGCGTTCGCCGTGGTCGGCGTGCTGTTCTCGTATCTGATGACCCTGTTCGAGCGCTTCCCGATCATGTTCTTCGTGCTGCTGGTGCTGTTCCTGAGCCTGCAGATCGGCTTCTTCGGCCTCAACGTCGCGCTCGGCACTTCGCTCCTGGGCAAGCTGCCCGCATGGACCGTGGTGGTCGGCAACCTGCTCGCCGCGGCCGGCATGGTCGGCTACCAGTGGCGACGCCATCCGAGCGTGATCCGCGGCATCGAGCGTCTCTGGCAGGCCGACACCGACTGATGGGCTTCCTCGACGGCAAGGTCGCGGTCGTGACCGGCGGCAATCGTGGGATTGGCCGCGGGATCTGCGAAGCGCTCGCGCACGAAGGCGCCGCGGTGGCGCTCACCTCGCGCGCGACCGACCGCGCCGAGGCCGCGGCGCGCGAGATCGGCGGCAAGACCCGCGGCTACGGCTGCGACGTACGCGACCACGTCCAGGTGGTCCGGTTGTTCGGAGCGGTCGAGCGCGACTTGGGCGGGTGCGATGTACTCGTGAACAATGCCGGCGTGGGTCTGTTCGGCCCGGTCGCCGAGCTGAGCCCCGACGACTGGCGCACGATGATCGAGACCAACCTGAATGGCGTCTTCTACTGCTGCCACGAGGCAATCCCGCAGATGAAGACGCGCGGCGGTGGGTACATCTTCAACATCTCCTCGCTCGCCGGAAAGAATCCGATCCCGAACGGCGCCGGGTACAACGCCACCAAGTTCGGCGTGAACGGCTTCAGCGAGGCGCTGATGATGGAGGTGCGCTACGACGGCATCCGGGTCTCCTACCTGATGCCCGGCAGCGTGGCCACCGAGTTCGGGCGCGGCTCGGGCACCAAGTCCGACTGGGCGCTCCAGCCCGCGGACGTGGCCGAGGTCGTCATCGACCTGCTGCGCTCCCCCGCGCGCGCTCTCTACAGCCGCGTCGAGATGCGCCCGAGCAAGCCGCCGCGCAAGGGCTGACCATGGGCGGGCGTGCCCGCGTAACCCCGCCTGAACACCGGACTGCGGGGACGCATTCTCGATAGAGGCCGCGTTCCCCGGGTGCCCAGCCCGCGCTCGGCGGTTGTTCGTTGAGCGCGGCCGGTCGGTCGGTTAACGTACCGCGTTCCTTGAACGAACCCATGGCCGGTCGAGCCGTTCGGCGGAGCGACCGTGCCTTTCCCGCGCCCGGTCCGTCCCATTCCGGTCGGAGATTGCGAACTCACGAGGAGGATCCGTGACTCACCTGCGTGCAATGTTTCTCACCCTGACGGCCGCGCTGCTGCTGGGCGCTGGCGCGTCGGCCGCCGCGCCCGTAAAGGTGGCGTCCAGGTCCAGCACGACGGTCACCAAGAAGATGGTCACGAAGGCCGCCGCCGTCGATGCTCCGTTCTGGTCCGGCCATCCGGACGCCAAGTCATTCGCCGGGATCGAGGAGCAGCGTGTCGCCCGTGCGAAGGCCGCGATCGCGCGCATGCTGGCGGTCAAGGGTCCGCGCACGATCGCGAACACGCTGCGGCCCTACGATGACGCACTGCTCCAGCTCGACGCCGCCAACTCGCAGGCCGGACTGATCTCCGAGGTGCATCCCGACTCCGCGTTGCGCGTGACCGGGGAGAAGGCCGCGCAGATGGTGGCCGCGTACTTCACCGAGCTGCAGCTCGACCGCAAGGTGTACGACGCGCTCACCGCACTCGACCTCGGGAAGGTGGACGCGGAGACCAAGTTCTATGTCGAGAAGCAGCTCCGCGAGTTCCGGCTCGCCGGCGTGGACAAGGACGCCGCGACTCGCGCGAAGATCAAAGCGCTGAACGACACGCTGGTCGAGACCAGCCAGGCCTTCGGCCGCAACATCCGCGAGGACCACTCGACGGTGATCGCCAGGAGCGCGGCCGACCTCGACGGGCTGCCTGCGGATTACATTGCCCGCCACAAGCCGGCCGCCGACGGCTCGATCACGCTGACCATCGATTATCCGGACGCCGTCCCGATCTTCTCGTATGCGAACAACGAGGATCTGCGCAAGCGGATGTTCATGACCTACAACAACCGCGCCTATCCGAAGAACATGGCGGTGCTCGACAGCCTGGCCGCGCAGCGCTACCGCCTCGCGCGGCTGTGCGGATATCCGACCTGGGCCGACTGCATCACCGCGAACAAGATGGTCGGAAGCGCGAAGAACGCCGCCGGGTTCATCGACCAGATCGTCGAGCCCTCGGGCCCCCGCGCCATGCGCGAGTACGGCGTGTTGCTCAAGCGCAAGCAGCAGGACGCGCCGACGGCCAGCGTGGTGAATCTGTGGGAGTCGAACTACTACAGCGAGAAGGTGCGGCGCTCGGACTACAACTTCGATTCACAGCAGGTGCGCCCCTACTTCCAGTACGACAAGGTGAAGGACGGCGTGCTCGGCGTGACCAGCAAGCTGTTCGGCGTCGAGTACCGGCGCGTGCCCGATGCGCCGGTCTGGCACCCCGCGGTCGAGTGCTACGAGATGTTCGAGGGCGGCAAGCTGGTCGGACGCTTCTATCTCGACATGCATCCGCGCCCCAACAAGTACAACCACGCCGCTCAGTTCGACGTGCGCACCGGCGTCGAGGGACGTCAGATCCCCGAGGCCGCGCTGATCTGCAACTTCCCGGGCGGCCAGGCCGGGGATCCGGGCCTGATGGAGTACAGCGATGTCCGCACCTTCTTCCACGAGTTCGGGCACCTGATCCACACCCTGTTCGCGGGGCACCATCAGTGGGTCGGGATCGGCGGCATCAGCACCGAGCGCGACTTCGTCGAGGCCCCCTCGCAGATGCTGGAAGAGTGGACCGAGAATCCCGAGGTGCTGGCCACGTTTGCCAACCACTACCAGACCAACCAGCCGATCCCAGCCCAGCTTGTGTTGCAGATGAAGCGCGCGAACGAGTTCGGCAAGGGCCTGGGCGTGCGGCGGCAGATGGTGTACGCCAAGCTCTCGCTGTCGATCTACGACCGCGATCCCGCGCAGGTCAACACCGATCAGCTCGTGCAGGAGCTGGTCTCCAGATACCAGCCGTTCCCGTATGTGCCTGGCACGCACCTGCAGTGCGCGTTCGGCCACCTCGATGGCTATTCGGCCGTGTACTACACGTACATGTGGTCGCTGGTCATCGCCAAGGACATGTTCGCCCAGTTCAAGAAGGAGGACATGCTCAAGCCGGGCGCCGCGACGCGCTATCGCAATCTCGTGCTCGCGCCGGGTGGCTCGATGCCGGCCGCGATGCTGGTCGAACACTTCATCGGCCGGCCGTTCAACAACAAGGCGTGGACGGTGTGGCTGAACGAAGGCGAGTAGGCGAGGCGCGATCGCGCTGAAACGACGAGGGCCGGCCCCGCGAGGGCGCCGGCCCTTCGTGTTTTCGAGCGGACGCGCTCAGCCCGCCATGCTGCTCTCGCCTTTGCGCACCGTGCCGGCCAGTTCGTCGGTGTGGGATTGCGTGAGTTCCATCAGCGTCAACGGGATGAGCACTGGTAGCAACGGGAGAAAGAGCCGAATCTCGCGAAGGTTTCCCACTGAGAGGTGGATGGCGAGAAACGGTGGAACCAGGAGCAGGGCGCGTCGAAGGAACACGGGGCGACGCTCCAGGTGGCGCCATGCGTAGAGCAAAGCCAGGTTGAAGAAGGCGAGGGCTTGAACCCAACCGGTCCACCTGGCGGCATTCCTGTGCCAGAAACCGCTGACGGCTCCAAGGCCACTCGGGGCGTATGGCGCCTTGAGGCCGAAAACGAACCGGAGGCCGGCGTAGATCGCGGCTGCAATGATGGCGAGCACCGCTGCGCGCCACAGCCACCGCCGGGGAGAGGTCTGGTCAAAGCGAACACATGCGTAGAGCAGTGGAATCATGAGCACGGTCTCGCGGTTGAGCATGCCCAGAACGACGAGGGGAAAAAGCCACGCATCCTTGCCGTCTCGAATCGCCCAGAAGGCGAGGAGAAACACCAGCATGTTCAAGGGATCAGTGACTTGCATCCCATAGAACAGGTAGGTGAAGGGGAGCACAGCGGCGAACATGAAGTAGCCAAGCAAGGCGACCAGCGGGTCGAACCATGCGGTGAGATAGCGATAGAAGACAAAAAGAGACGCAGAAGTGAACAACCACCGAAGGGCCGCGTGCGCCCAATCGAACGGAAGGCCGAGACGCATGAGCCCTTCGGCCAGGAAAAACGAGAGGAACCGGTACTGCTCCGGATAGGGACCTTGATTTGCGATTATGGCGTTGTGCCAGGAGAGCTGAAAGAGGCGCTCGGGGTAATCGACCATGCTCCAGTGAAGGAGGCATAGGCCGGCTGCAAGAGCGGCACTGAGATGAACCAGAGCGGCGTTCGAGAGTCTGCGGGAATGGGCGGTTACGACGGATTCCATGACGTCGAGATCCTGCGAGATGGGCCGATGCGATGGGACAGCCTCACCCCGCCTTGCTGCTCTCGCCTTTGCGCACGGTGCCGGCCAGTTCGTCGGCGTGGAACGAGGAGCGCACCAGCGGGCCCGAGGCCACGCTCTCGAAGCCGATCGCCTCGGCCTGCTCGCCCCACCAGCGGAAGCGGTCGGGGTGCACGTACTCGATCACCGGCAGGTGATTCGGGCTCGGGCGCAGGTACTGGCCCATGGTGAGCAGGTCGCAGCCGTGCGCGACCAGGTCACGCAGGGTCTGCATCAGCTCGTCCTCGCGCTCGCCCAAGCCGAGCATGATTCCGGACTTGGCCTTGATGCCGGTGCCGCTCTCCTTCACGCGCCTGAGCAGCTCGAGCGAGCGGGCGTAGCGCGCGCTCGGGCGCACGATCGGATGCAGACGCTCGACGGTCTCGATGTTGTGATTGATCACCTCGGGTCCGGCCTCGATCACGCGCTGGAGGTCGTCCTCGTGCCCGCGGAAGTCGGGGATCAGCACTTCGATCACGGTCTTGGAGCGCTCGCGGATCGCGCGGATCACCTGCGCGAAGATGGTGCTGCCGCCGTCGGCCAGATCGTCGCGCGCGACCGACGTGATCACGGTGTGGCGCAGGTTCATCACGGCCACCGCCTCGCCCACGCGTCGC
Organism: Candidatus Eiseniibacteriota bacterium; assembly: GCA_031370785.1. Lineage (GTDB taxonomy): Bacteria > Eisenbacteria > RBG-16-71-46 > RBG-16-71-46 > RBG-16-71-46 > DATJGS01. Next base: position 10,596 of record JANMQY010000040.1, read on the forward strand.
GGCTCGTCCCAGTCGACGAATCCATTGGGGCGGCCCGGCGCGACCGCGCAGAAGCCGCAGCGCCGCGTGCACAGCTCGCCCAGGATCATGATGGTCGCGGTGCCGCGTGACCAGCAGTGCCCGAGGTTCGGGCAGCGTGCTTCCTCGCACACCGTGACCAGCTTCTTCTCGCGCAGCAGCGCCTTGGTCTCGGCGTACTCGCCGGCACCCGGCAGCTTGACCTTGAGCCAGTCGGGCAGGCGGCGGAACCCGGTCGTCGCGTCGGCGCCGATGCCGGCTCCCGCGCCCGAAGCACAGCCGCCGAAGCGCGGCGTGAGCGGCACCGCCTGCGGCACCGCGGGACGCGGCGCTCCGTAGACGCGGATGTGTGGCCGTCCGTCGGGGCCGATGGTGACGAGTCCGGCGTCGGCGGCACGCGGCGGCGAAGCCTCATCCGGGCTTGAGCCGCCTTCGGTCGGAAGGAAGTCGCTCATCGCATCAGTCCAGGGCCAGGGCCGAGGCCGCGGCGCCTTTGCCCTTGAGCGCGAGCATGCGGTCGAGCGCGATGCGCGC
>JANMQY010000045.1:0-7765 GCA_031370785.1 Candidatus Eiseniibacteriota bacterium
GTGAACGCCGCCAGGTCCGCCAGCTCGCCCGCGATGTTCTCTTCCAGGATCATCAGATCCTGCCGGCGCTGGCCGTCCGAGAGCGACTCGTGCATCTCGCTGGTCTCGGCGTCCACCAAGTAGGCGCCCAGCTCGCCGGCATCGCGGCGGAACAGCGTGTTCGAGAGCGAACAATCGCCCCAGTACACCCCGGCGACATGGAACCGGACCAGCAGGCCCGCGATCGCATCGATCAGGCGCTCGCTGTAGCGCTCGAATCCGGGATGCTGAAACAACGCGCGGTACGGAAGCGACGCATCGAGAAAGCGCGTGATCAGCATGCTCACCGGCTGGTCGCCCTGTCGCTCGACGATCGCGTGCCCGACCGCGACCACCGCCGGCAGGCCACGCTCCTCCATGCCGACGAGCAGGTCGTACTCGCGCTCGGCGGCGTCCGCGGCGAGTTCCTTGAACGCGAAGACTGCGCTGCCATAGGCCACGAAGCGCACTTCGTGACGCGAGATGCCGCGCAGCAGATCGACGATGCGAGGGCTGGCCGCGTCCCACTCGGCAAGCGGCAAGTGCCACGGCAGGTCGAGGAAGTCGGGCGCGCCGGGCCGAAGATCGAGCGAGCGAAAGCCGGGTGCGAGGGGCATGCGGGGCAGTGTAGCCGGAAGCTAGTCGAGCAGCAGAGTGACGGCCCCCGCCGCGGAAACCCCGGCGATGAATGGCCCCTTCTGGTTACGGAGAACAGCTTCAATTCTCGGCAGCGCTTTGACGAAGGCATCGGCCATCTGATCGCCAGTCAGGTTTCCGCTTCGAAGCACGAAGGCTCGTACATTCGCCCTAAGCAAGGCGTCGCGCTCATTGGTCCGGTACCGAATCCGCGTATCCTTCGTGAGCACGATCCAGCCCCTGCTCCCGACGTGGGGCAGCCACTCCGCATCGGGAGTGCCCGGTGCGAAGACGTCGTCATGGATCGCGATTTTCAGCCCTTCCGCGCGAAGGGCGTCCGCGACGACCGTCCTTCCGAGTCCCGAATCGAGAAAGAAAGTCTCTTCTCTAAGCGGCTTCGAGCTCGCACCGGATGGCTTCTTGAATTTCTTCGGGCGGCCGATTGTAGTCTCCCGCCAGTGTCGTGATCGAATCGCCGGCCTTGAATCGCTCGGTGATGATCGCAGTCGGGATGCTGGTCCCGGCTAACACCGGTTTCCCAAAAGCCACGCGAGGGTCAATGACTACGAGGCGGGGACTCTCGTGAGGAAGACTGCGGGTGAACGGAAAGAGCCGAGAAGCGATGCCATGATCGTCTCTTTCGACCCGCTGAAGGTACATTTGAATCACCTGCTTCATCTCGAGCTGACCGTCCTGCGAAGCATTGATGAGTCGACCGTATTTTTCGACGAAAAGGTCCAGCCCGTCAGTCTCGAAACGATGGTCTGCGAGGGGATGACTCGACGGATAGTTTCTCGTGAGAAACACGAGTGCGGTACGGATCTTCTGCAGGGAAATGCTGTGCTGACGTCGCAGTCCGTCGAGGACGTGAGCTTCGACCAGATTCAGGAAGGACAATCGTAGCTCTGCCGGTCTTGCGGGCCGGATCACCGAGCGGAACTGACGCCTTTCACCCTTTGCGGTGTAGCTCTGACCGACCATCCACGACCGGAGTGTCGATTGCGGCATGCCGAGGTACTGCGCGGCTTCGGCAACGCCGTAGGCCGGCACTTCGCGCGGGTCTTGACCTGCGTAGATATCGTGGGAGGCAGACATGCGCGGAATCTAGCACACGCTGCGCGGGCGGGCCTATGCCTGCCTAGCATGAGGCGCAACGAGCGCTAGGACAATCGCGAGCAGAAGCAGGATGGCGAAGGTCGCCCGCTTGCGCATGAGCACGAGCGTGATCTGGTGGTACGCAGGGTCGGTGATGCGGGCACGAAGACGGCCTCAGGCCGGGGACACGTTGACTGCGCTGCTTTTTGCAGCAATACTGCTGCGTAATGCGTAAGACCTCTGCTCTCGATGCCCTCTTCACGGGGCCCCGGCAAGGCATCCTGGCCGCCACGCTCATGGAGCCAGGGCGCTGGTGGTATCTCAGCGATCTCGCGCGCCACCTCGCGGTGCACCACGCCACTTTGCAGCGAGAACTGGCGCGACTGAGCCGGGCCGAGATCCTGCTGACGAAGCGAGATGGCAATCGCGCCTACTTTCGCGCCAATCCGGACTCTCCCATCTTTCCGGAGCTTCGAACGCTGCTGACAAAGACTGCCGGCCTGGCCGAAGTCCTTCGCGAGGCGCTGCGGCCTTTTGCGAACAAGATCGAGTCGGCTTTCGTCTACGGCTCTGTAGCGCGCGCCGCTGAAGGGTCCGAGAGCGACATCGACCTCATGATCATCGGCGAGTCGACCCTCAAGGGCGTGGCTCCGGCACTTCGCGCCGCGGAAAAGCTCCTTCGCCGTCCGATCAATGCGAATTTGTACCGCGCGAGCGAATTCGCCAAGAAGGCAGCCTCAGAGAATCACTTCTTGCTCGGAGTACTGGACAAGGAGAAGCTCTTTATCGTAGGAACCACAGATGACTTGGACCGATTGGTTAAAGGAAGGCCGAGTCGAGGCCCACAAGCCCGCGCGCGCAGAAATCACCGCGCAGCGTCGGGCCGCTGAGCGACTGCTTGGCGATGCTGCGCTGACGGGCCTCTCCCCCGAAAGTCGGTTCCAGCTCGCGTACGACGCGGCGCTTGATCTGGCGACGATCGCCGTCCTGGCCTCTGGGCATCGAATCAAGACGCGCGTCGGGCATCACCAGCTCACGATTGAAGCCGCGGGGCTTGCCCTGGGCAATGAAAACGCCTCGCTGATCAGCTATTTCGATCGCTGCCGTCGTCGCCGAAACGTCATTGCCTACGACGGCGATGAAATCGGCGAGAACCTCGCTGACGAGATCCTGAAGGAGACTTCGCGCTTCGCGGAGATCATTGACGCCTGGCTTCAGAAAGCCCACCCCGAGCTTCGATGACCAGAGCTGCACTCAGGGCGGGCAACAACCATCCAGCTCAGCCCTCGATCTTATAGATCTCGCGCCGGCCGTTCTCCACGAGGTCGTGGTAGCCCTTCATGATCTCTTCGAACTTCTTCATGTCGTCCGGGTTCGCGCCCGGGGGCGTGCCCGACATCATGTCTTCGAATGCTTTCAGGCTCGGCACTTCCATCTCCGACACGATGGTCCAGTACCGCTCCGCGCAAAAGTCAGTCATGACGCGCATCTTCGGCATGCCCACTTTCTCCGAGAGCTTCGCCATCGCGAGGAACTTGTCGACCAGTGGACGCACCTTGCCGGGCTTGCAGAACATGATTTCGCGAATGAGCAGCATGGGATCTCCTGGCTGGGGATCGAAAGGGAACTGCGTGAGGTAGGCGCAGGAACCTATGCCTCGCCGCAATGTCGGCGCAAGGAGGCGTGAGAGCGGGGCTGAATCCGCTCTCACGCACGCATTGCGCCCTCACTCCAGCACGGTCACCCGCGTCACGCGCCGATTCCCCGCCTGCGTGAGCCGCAGGAAATACACCCCGGGCCCGACCGTGCGCCCACCCGGCAACTCCACCACGTGTCGCCCCGCACCGAGCACGCCTACCTCGGCCGACGCTACGCGACGACCGCTCACGTCGATCAGGTCGAGCCGCGCGGGCACCGCATCGGGCAGCTGAAATGAGACCCGCATGCGCGCTCCGAAAGCGGGATTCGGTGTCACGCCGATGAGCGCGAACGTGAGTGGTCCGCTCTCTCCCACGTCCGTCGTGCCATCGGGCGTCACGACCGCGAAGCCGCTCTCGTTGCCGTTCACGTCCACCGCCGAGAGCTTGTAGTAGCTGCCGGCCGCTCCCGGATCGGCGTGACTGGTGTCGGAGCTGGTGGCGATCAGGTTCCCGGGCCCGGGCGTGAAACCGGACGAGCTGCCGCGATAGAGCCGGTAGTACCAGAGGTCGACCTCGGAGTTGGCGCCCCAGTGAAGGTGCGTCGCGCCGGCTGCATACGCGGCAGTGAATGGCGCGGGAGGCGCTGGCGGCAGATTGTCCACCGAATAGCCCGAGTCCGGCGCCGAGTCGTAGTAGACGCCGGGGTTCGAGGTCGCGGCGCTCACGAAGAACGTCGCTCGGTGGATGCCCGACGAATTCGAGTCAGCGAGCGTCGGGACGACGAGGTTGTACGTGGTGTCGGTGCGGGCGATCGCGCTGCCGACCAGCTCCCAGCCGTCGGACATCAGCGAAGCCGCGCGCGCGCGGTCGCGTGACCCCGTCGCCGATGACGGCGCGATTGCGGCCGGAGCGAGCCCCGCCGCGATCTTGCGGTAGATGTCGTAGCGCGTGATCGGAGTCGTCGAGCCGAAGTAGTCGAAGGGACTCGCGCGGAACCGTATGCGCGCCTGATGGCCCTGATCGGCGCCGACATCCTTGATGCTCGCGATCGCGGGGCTCGCGCTGGCGACCACGCGCTGGGCCGGGCTGGGCGAGAAGCTGCCGAAGTACCGGGTGTCGCCGCGGTAAACGGCCGAGTAGTTGCGAACGCCGAGATACGAAGCGAACAGCGAAAGCCCGGCTGCGCCGCCGCCGTTGACGGGCGAGGTGCCGAGCAGCGTCGTCCCATCGAAGAACCGTACCGAATCGCTCGGCGCGCCCGAGCCGGGCGCGGGGACGGTCACGTTGGCGGTGAGCGTGAGCGGCGAGCCCAGCACGCACGGATTGGGACCGACCGCCAGCGACGTGAGCGTGAGCTGCTGCGCCAGGAACACCCCCACGTTGGTCGTGAACGACTTCGTCTCCGCCAGATCGGGGCGACCGTCGCCGTTGAAGTCCCCGGTCGCGATCCAGTTGCCACTGCCTCCGGCGGCGACGTCGGTCTTCGCGCCGAAGCTGCCGGCGCCGTTGCCGAGCAGCACCGAGACGGCGCTGGAGTTGCCGTTGACGGTCGCCAGATCGAGTCGGCCGTCGCCGTTGAGGTCTACGGTCACCACCGAGTATGGGGAAGCCCCGGTAGGAAAGTCTGTCTTGGCGCCGAACGTCCCGGTGCCGGTGCCGAGCAGGATCGAGACATTGTTGCCGTCGAAGTTGGTGGCGGCGAGGTCGAGCTTGCCGTCGGTGTTGAAGTCGCCCATCACCACACAGGTGGGCCGGCCGTTGAGCGCGTACTCGGTATGGGTCGGGAAACCGCCGGAGCCGTTGTTGAGCAGCACCGAGACCGAAGTCGTGAAGAGGTTCGTCACCGCCAGGTCGGGCTTGCCGTCGCCATTCAGGTCGCCGACCGCGATCGCATCGGCCTGACCGCCGGAGACGTAGTTGGTCGTGGCTCCGAATCCTCCCGCGCCATCGCCGAGCATCACGGAGACGTTGCTAGTGCCTAGATTCGCGACCAAGATGTCGAGCTTACCGTCGCTGTTCACGTCCTTCAGGGTCACGAAGTAGGGCTGTACGCCCGACGCGTAGTTGCTCAGGAACGAGAACCCGCCCGCCCCGTTGCCGAGCAGAAGGGTGACGTTGTTGCCCGACGAGTTCGCGACGGCGAGATCGAGCTTGCCGTCGGTATTGATGTCGCCGATCGCCACCGACTTGGGGCCGGATCCGGCGGCGAAGTCGGTCTTCGCGCCGAATCCGCCAGCGCCGTTGCCGAGGAACACTGAGACGCCGCTGTTCGCGACCGCCAGATCGAGCTTGCCGTCGCTGTTCAGGTCGCCGACCGCCACCGACTGTGGGCCGGTCCCGGTCGGGTACTCGGTAATCGGCGCGAAGCCGCCGCCGGTGCGGTTGCCGAGCAGCACCGACACCGATGCGCCGTAAAAGTTTGCGGAGGCGAGGTCGGTCCGGCCATCGCCGTTCAGATCGGCGATCGCAACCCAGTAGCTCCCGGTGCCGGATGCGAAGTCGGTGCGGGCGCCGAACCCGCCCGCGCCGTTGCCGGGCAGCACCGACACCACGCCCGCGCCACCCGCGGCAACGGCCAGGTCGGCCTTGCCGTCGCCATCCACATCGCCGATGACCGCGGTGAAGGAACCGGCCGCGCCCGCGTAGATGGTCGCGGCTCCGAACCCGCCCAGGCCGTTGCCGAGCATGATCCATAGCGTGTTGTCACCCGAGTTGGCGACCGCAAGGTCGAGCTTGCCATCGCCATTCAGGTCGCCGAGCGCGGCCGAGCCGGTATTGGTTCCCACCGGCAGGTCGGTCTTGGGCCCGAACCCGCCGGCGCCGTCGCCGAGCAGCACCGAGACCGAGTTGCCGTAGTAGTTCGCCGACACCACGTCGAGCTTGCCGTCGCCGTTGAGATCCCCGAGCGCCAGCGAGATCGGATTGAATCCGGTCGGAAAATCGGTGCGGGCCCAGCCACTCGAGCCGTTGTTGAGCAGCACCGAGACGTTGTCGGAATTGCCATTCGCCGCCACCAGGTCGGGCCGGCCATCGCCGTTCAGATCGCCGATCACGACCGCCTGGGGAGCCGGCCCGACCGCGATGTCGGTCCTGGCACCGAATCCGCCCGCGCCGTTGCCGAGCAGCACCGAAACCAGGGCCGCGCCATAGTCCGCCACCGCGAGGTCGGGCTTGCCGTCGCCGTTCAGGTCGCCGATCGACACCCAGTTCGGCTGCGACCCGGCGACGAAGTCGGACTTGGGTCCGAACGCCCCCGCGCCATTGCCCAGCATGACCGATACCGTGTTGCCGAAGTTGTTGGCGGTGACCAGGTCGAGCTTGCCGTCACCGTTCACGTCGCCGACCGTCACCGTCCGGGGGCCAGGGCCGGCGGCGATGTCGAGCTTCACGCCGACGCCGAAACTCTGAGCGGCGGACGGGCGCGGGGCGAGCATCGCCGCCGCGCAAGCACAGGCTGCTGCGAAGGCAGCGAGCGCACCCCAGCGGGCGCGGTGCGACGGGATCGCGGAGAAGGGACCGAAGAAAACCGGGGCAGGGAGCGAGCGGCGCAGGAAAGACATGGGGAGAACCTCCGGAAGGGTCGGATTTGTCGGTCGTCGCGACAATGATCCTACGTCCGAAGGGTGCGTTCCGAACAGGAGACAATGGCCGAGAGCGCTTAGCGCCTCGCGCTTCGCCGCGGGAGCGGCACCACCGTCACTTCTTTGAGCGTCTTGCTCCGCAGCAGCATGTTGGCCGCCGCGGTCGCGCGATCGCGCGAGCGGTAGATTCCGAGCACGATGCGGTGCGGCTTGCCACTGTCATCGGGGGAAGGAATGACCCAGCCTTCGATTCCAGTCAGCGACTGCATCCGGTCTCGCTCGTCGTACGCGTTCTGCAGGTCGAGAACCCCGCCGACGTCGAGTGAGTAGCGTCCGTTCGGGCTCACCAAGGGCCGCTCAGTCCTGCTCGCCGAAGGCGATGCTTCCTCGCCACGAGCAGCGGCCCCGCGAACGCTCGCGGCCGTCGAGGTAACGGCGGTTCCCTCGGCGTTCTTATTCGCGAGGCCGCCCACCCGAATGACGAAGGCGAACGCCGCGACCGCGACGATCGTGGCGAGCGCGGCCGTTGTGGCGACGTGCATGCGACCCCTGCGTCGCGGGCGCATTGGTGAGTACGTGACCACCGGCGAACTCTTCGGCTCCGCTGTGGTTTCGGTTGGGCTGGGCGGATTCGCTGCGGGGGGCTCGAAGGGTTCCGGCTCCCAGTTGGCCTGCGCGATCGCCTTCGAGCCGATCTGCACCGGGCCCTCGCTTCCGACGAACCGCGCCACCCATTCTTGCGGATCCTGGCTCACCAGCGCGGGCTTCGGCGGCGCGACTTCTTCGTCTCGCGCG
>JANMQY010000053.1:0-44800 GCA_031370785.1 Candidatus Eiseniibacteriota bacterium
CGCGAACTCATCGTACGCGGTGCAGAAGATCACCGCCGGCGCCGGCTCGAGCAGCTCCAGCACCTCGAATCCGTCGAGCTTGGGCATCTGCACGTCGAGGAATACCAGATCAGGGTGCAGCTCGCCGATGGTCTTGACCGCTTCGAACCCGTTCACGCATTCGGCGATGACCTGAATCGAGGAATGAGCCAGGAGGTACTCGCGGATCAGCGCCCGCGCAGGCGCTTCGTCGTCCACGATCACGGCGCGCAGCGCGTCAGCCACGGTCCACTTCCTCGCCGTCGAGCGCGGGCAGGGTCAGCGTCACCCGAAACTGCCCATTGGAGCGCTCCGCATCGAGCCGGGCTTCGCGCGAGTCGAACACTTCGAGCCGGCGCCGAACGTTGGCGAGGCCGACGCCTTCGCCCCTGCGCCGCGGGGCGTCCTCCTCGACCGGATTCTCGACCGACAGCCTAAGCGAGTCGCCATGTCGTTGGGTCACGAGCCGCACAGTGCCTCCCGCGACACAGTCCTGGATGCCGTGCTTGATCGCGTTCTCGACCAGCGGCTGCAGCAGCAGCGGCGGCACCTGGCAGCCCGTCACCGACGGGTCGAGAACGCGTTCGATGTGCAGCCGGTCGCCGAAGCGCACCTGCTCGATGTCGAGATAGCGGTCGACCAGCGCCAGCTCCTCGCCGAGCGTGACTGCGTCGCGCGCGCCGAGCGCGAGCGTGCGCCGCAGGAAATCGCCGAGCCCTTCGCACATGCGCCGCGCGCCCTCGGGGTCGGGCCCGACCAGCGCGTTGATCGAGTTGAGGCTGTTGAACAGAAAGTGGGGATTGAGCTGTGCGCGCAGCGCGCGCAGCTCGGCCTCGCGCGCGAAGACCTGCGAGGCGAGCACCAGCCGTTCGGCGGTGTGGGACGCTTCAAAGGCAAGCACCAGATAGTGGAGCACGACCGAGAGCAGGTAGAGCGGCAGCCCGGCGGCGAACAGGGTCACGGCGTCGCGCAGGATGTCCGCGCGATCCGGGCCAATGTGAAACCATACCGACAGCGCGACCGCGTAGAGGGTCGAGAGCGCGACCCACACCGCGCTCGACTGGGCCGCGGCCACTATCGCATAGAGGATGGCGTTCGCCGCGCGGCTGCCATGCATCGGATGAGCGCGACACACCCACCATGCCGACAGCGCGACGAACCCGAACAGAATCGAGATCGGAAGCGCGAACACCAGCGCGTCGAACCACGGCCTCGGTGTCACGACCCGCAGCAGCCCGGCGAGCAGCACGCCGTCGGCGAGGCACGTGATCAGATACAGCGCGAGCCGCGCCGGCTTTGCGAGAAGCGGATGCACTCAGTCCTTCCTGTCCTCGGGGTGCCCGCGGCGCTCCGAGCTGCGATCGCGAAACGCGTCCGCGGGAAACACGATTCCCGCGCGTATCTTGCGGTTTCCCATTTCCTGATTGCGGATCTCGACGCCGCCCATGATCACCATGCCACGGATGACCAGCGTGGTGGTGGCGCCCTCGGAGACCGGCCGGATGATCTCCTCGACCGCGCCCATGATCGGCGTGACCTCGCAGGCCACGATCCAGTCGTCGGGAACGTAGATTTCGATGCCGCCCCACGTTGCGAACACATCGACGATCACCTCGCGCTCCGCCGCCTTCGCCCCGCGAAGGTCGAGCTCGACGCCGCCCATGACCGCGGTCACCTCGGCGCCACGAAGCTGCTGCGATTGAACGCGACGCGTCACGCCGGCCATGAACGCGAGCGCGCGCGGGTAGGGCGAAGCGTCCGACGCTCCGTCGGAACCGGCCTCTCCGGTTCCCGGCGTGCGCATGGCGCGCATCATGATCGTCACTCCGAGCCCGATCAGGAGCACCGGCCACAGCGACCACAGACCGTGGCGCACCAGACCCAGCACGCCGAGCAGCAACCACAGGCCTGCGCCCGCGAACAATGCTCCAGCGATCGGAGTGCGATGCGCTCCGATTCCGGTCAGCCGGGCGAGTCCGTAAACCAGTAGCAGCACCGGCCACCAGCGCAGGATCGAGCTCGCGTCCAGGACGTGAAGGTTGTCGAGCGTCCACAGCGCGCCGAGGGTCACGAACACCAGACCCATCACCAGCCGTGCGGTGAGCGGTGGACGACGGCGGTTGGTTCCGGTAGAGCCGAATCTGTATTCCTGAGCATCAGCCACGGCGCACCTCCCTGCCGGCCATGTTTCCTTGCATGCGGGTGCCGCGCGCAGAATACGCCCACAGCGCCCCGACCATCAGGGCCGTGGCCAGGAACACCCACAGCCGGACACCGAACCAGAACGCCACCTTGTAGAGGGCGGCGCCCACCACCGTGACTTCCGGCGCGACGTGCCACGGGATGAACGTAAGCAGCGCCGCATTCTCGAGCACCAGCCACACCGCACACGCCGCCAACGCCACCTCACGCAGCCGGCGCAATCTCTGGTCGGTCGTCCGCACCGGAACTTCCGTGCGGCCGTCAAGCGTCTGCATTGCCCGCCTCCTTCCCGTACATCACTCGCGCGGCGATCGCGCGCGCCACCATGCCCAACCCGATCGCGACGAATGCGAGCGGCCAGCTATTCATCCAGGTCAGCCCGTATGCCTCGCGCTGCGCGATCAGGAACCACAAACCGCACAACACCGTCATCACGCCCGAACCGACCCGGCGCGGCGAGCGCGCCACCACCAGCTGAATCGCTCCGAGGGCGATGACCAGATACGGCCACCCGCTGCGCCAGAACTCGAGGGGCAGCAGTCCGAACTGGGACAGCAGGAACACCACGCCGATCGCGACGAGGGTCAGCCCTTCGAAAATGCTGACCTCAGGGTCCTTAGCGCGCTTCGACCGCATCTCGCTCCTCCCTTTCGCGACGTTCGGTGGCGACCCCCGCCACCTCTCTCGTCACACGGGAAGTTACGGGCCTGAAGCCTGCGGGTCGCGTCCGATTCGGCGAACGGCGTGCCGGCGTCGGTGAATGCCGCCGGTGGCCGGCGAGGCGCGCCTCGCGCTTGCGCGCCGGGGCCGCATCGCGCATTCTCTCGCGTCCATTCCACTCTTCACATTCCCTGCGGCACGTCCGCATCGACTCGAAAAGGCAGGACCATGGCACCCGATTTCATATACACCATGAAGGACCTCCGCAAGGTCGTCCCTCCCAAGCGCGAGATCCTCAAGGGCATCTGGCTCTCGTTCTACTACGGCGCCAAGATCGGCGTGCTCGGCCTGAACGGCGCGGGCAAGAGCTCGCTGCTCAGGATCATGGCCGGACTCGATCCGGACTACATCGGCGAGACGTTCATCGGCAAGGGCTTCACCGTCGGCTACCTCGAGCAGGAGCCCCGCCTCGATCCGGCCAAGAGCGTGCTTCAGAACGTGCAGGATGGGATCGGCGAGAAGATGCGGGTGGTGAACCGATGGAACGAGATCAGCGCGAAGTTCGCCGAGCCGATGGACGATGACGCGATGACCAGGCTGCTCGAGGAGCAGTCGAAGGTCCAGGACCAGATGGACTCGATGAACCTGTGGGACTTGGATCGCCAGCTCGAGATCGCGATGGACGCGCTGCGCTGTCCGCCCGGCGATTCCGAGATCAAGACGCTCTCGGGCGGCGAGAAGCGCCGGGTCGCGCTGTGCCGCCTGCTGCTCAGCAAGCCCGACCTGCTGCTGCTCGATGAGCCGACCAACCATCTCGACGCCGAGTCGGTGGACTGGCTCGAGCGATTCCTCAAGGAATACACCGGGACCGTGGTCGCGGTGACCCACGATCGTTACTTCCTCGACAACGTCGCCGGCTGGATCCTGGAGCTCGACCGCGGCGCCGGGATTCCGTGGGAAGGCAACTACAGCTCGTGGCTCGACCAGAAGCGGAATCGCCTCGCGCTGGAAGAGAAGAGCGAGAGCGCGCGCCAGCGCACGCTCGAGCGCGAGCTCGAATGGGTTCGCATGGCTCCGCGCGCACGGCAGGCCAAGAGCAAGGCGCGACTGCAGGCGTACGAGAAGATGCTCAACGAAGAAGGCGCGCAGCGGATCGAGAACGTCGAGATCTACGTTCCGCCGGGGCCGCGCCTCGGCAACGTCGTGATCGAAGCCGACCATCTGCGGAAGGGCTTTGGTGAGAACCTGCTCATCGAGGATCTCTCGTTCAAGCTCCCTCCCGCCGGAATCGTCGGCGTGATCGGCCCGAACGGCGCGGGCAAGACCACGCTGTTCCGGATGATCACCGGCACCGAGAAGCCCGACGCCGGTGCCTTGCGCATCGGCGAGACCGTCAAGATCGCCTACGTCGACCAGTCACGCGAAACGCTCGACGGCACGAAGACGGTGTGGGAGGAGCTCTCGGGCGGGCTCGACAACATCGAGCTGGGCAAGCGCGTCGTCAGCTCGCGCGCCTACTGCGCCTGGTTCAACTTCCGCGGCGCCGATCAGCAGAAACCGGTCAAGGCACTGTCCGGCGGCGAACGGAATCGACTGCACCTGGCCAAGCTGCTCAAGACCGGCGCGAACCTGCTGCTGCTGGATGAGCCCACCAACGATCTCGACGTGGACACGCTGCGCGCGCTGGAAGAGGCGCTGCTCGAGTTCGCCGGATGTGCGGTCGTGATCTCGCACGACCGCTGGTTCCTCGACCGCATCGCCACCCACATCCTCGCGTTCGAGGGCGAGTCGCAGGTGACCTGGTTCGAGGGCAACTACCAGGACTACGAACGGGTGCGCCACGAGCGGCTCGGCGCCGAAGCCGACCAGCCGCATCGGATCAAGTACAAGCGGCTGGTGCATAGCTAGGATCTGCGGTTGCGCGCGCCGGCGGCTGGTCGTGGGTTCGATCGCCTCGCCTACCGCGATCCCACGCCGGTCCCGTGGCTCATCCGCGCCCTCGGGCCGATCAATCGCCAGTTGGTGCTCCCGCACTGGCTGCGCATCCGCGAGATCGATCTGCCGGCTGCCGACCTCGCGCGTCTGCGCGCCGCGGTGCGGCCGGGCACGGCGGCATTCCTCGGGCCCAATCATCCCGAGTTCATGACCGACTGGATGCTCGACAAGGAGATCTCGCGCCTGGTCTCCCCGCTCATGGCGCACTGGGCCTCGTACGAGATCGTGAACGCCTCGCCCATGGCGCAGCGTTTCTGGCTCGCGAACAACCTCATCTCCAACCCGCCGGGCGGGAACGGACGCGAGTACTCGATGCGCTGGGCGCTGGCCGGCCATGGCGTGCTGCTCCACCCGGAGGGCACCGCGAGCTGGCACGCCGAGCGCGTCGGCCGGCTGCTTCCCGGCATCGTCGAGATGGCGTGGGAGGCGTGCACCCGCGCGCGAACGGCCGGCCGCGACGTTCCGGTGTTCATCGTGCCGGTGGTGTGGAAGCTCCACTTCACGCATGACGTGTCGCGCGGCCTCGCGCGCGAGATGGAGCACATCGAGCGCCGGCTCGGGTTGCCTTCGGGCGAAGGGCTGGCCCGCGAGCGCCGCTTCCTCGCATTGCAGGTGAACCTGCTCGCACGCCAGTGCGCGCGTTTCGAGATCACGGTGCGCGGACTCGGTTCGGCGATCGCGGGGCGCGACTACTTCGACGTGCAAGCCGAAGCCGCAACCCAGGTGCGACGCCGGCTCGAGGCACGCTATGCGACCGTGGAAGGCGATTTCCCGCGCTTCGAGCGCGCCACCCGGCGCGCGATCCGTGAGCGCATCGCCCATGACCCCGAAGGCGCCCGTCGCGACCGTGCACTGCTCGGCGAGCTGCAGCGCCTGCACGGTTTCACCCGGGAGCGCTACCCGGACGAGACGCTCACCCAGGAGCAGGTCGCCGAGAATCTCAAGCGCACCCGCGCCTCGCTCGTCACCCGCGGATTCGCGGATGCGCTCCACAACACGGTGCCGGTCGCGGTCGGCCCGCGAGTCGCCCGCATCCGAGTGCCCGAGCCGATCGCGGTGCACGAAGCGTGGAGCGCCGACGCCGCGAGGGGCGAATCGCGTCGCGCCGGGCTGCTCGCCGAGGTTCACCGCCGCATGCAGCACGCGCTCGATGCGCTCACCCCCGAGATCGCGCCGGTCGTCGACCGATTCCGGATCGCGAATCGCACCGCCTGAGATCGAGCAGCCTCACTTGGAGCAACAGCATCCGCCTGGGCGGCCCGGCACGACATCGCGCTGATCCGCTACTCGCGCTTCACGCCTTCCGCCCACGACATGCCGAACCACAGCGCGCCGTCCGGGCGCTCTCCCCATCCGCGCAACGCGGCGACCGCGTCCTCGAAGTAGACCGGATCGAACGCACCTCCGGTCAGAATCGCGTCGCGTGCGCCTTCCAGAATGCCGGCCACGTTTTCGACGAATGCGGTGAAGCTGCGCTGACCCGAGCAGCTCCCGAAGAAGATCTGGGTGTTGCGCACGGGGCTCGCGCCGGCGGCGTGCAGCAAAGCCACCAGGCGACGTCCGACGTAGGGGTCGTTGCCGGCGCGATCGTAGGTGTGCACGTAGGCGCCCCACACGCTCATGAATCCGGGCGGCTCCGGCCACAGGCGGAGCACGTCGTGATCGTCGTCGGCGAGCACCACGCGTCCGCCGGGGCGCACGGCCTGCACCATCTGGCGGACCACGGCCAGTGGATCGGGCACGTGCTCGAGCACGAACCGGGCGTGCGCGACATCGAACGTGTTCCATTCGTTTGCGGCGAGAGGCGGATCGAGCACATCGCCCGCGCGCAGATCCACCAGCGCCTCTTCCCCGACCTCGCGCGCCTGGCGCAGCGCCTCGGCGATCTGTTCACGACTGCGCTCGATGCCGACGACACGCTTGCCGGTCGCGCGCGCGATCGCGCGGGTGAGCTGCGCGAGGCCGGAGCCAAAATCGACCACTCGTTCGCCACTCTTCGGCGCCAGCTCACGCAGCGTCGCCTCGTTGAGCAGATCATTGAGGCGTGAGAGGCGGAACTGCTCTTCGGGCGCGGTGCCGTGGACGTATTGCGATCCGGACTCGGGCATGACGAGCTTCCCCTTCGAGGCGAATGGACAGCGGCGAGGGCCGAGCTATAGCATTCACGCCCTGTCGAGCCAAGTCACCCCGCGACGCTTCTTCGCCGGTTTTCGGAGAACTCCATGGAGCCGCCCACCACCGTTTCCGCACCTGCCCGCGTTGCGCCGCTCGAGATGGCCCCCGATCAGTTTCGCGCGCTCGGGCATTCGCTGATCGAGCGCATCGCAGACCATCTCGCCTCCATCCCCGGCCGTCCGGTCACGCCCGGAGAATCGCCGGCGACGGTGCGCGCCGCGCTCGGCGGCGGAGCCTTGCCCGAGCGTGGCACCGACCCGGCGCTTCTGCTCGACCAGGCGGCAAAGGCATTGTTCGAGCATTCGCTGCTCAATGGCCATCCGCGCTTCTTCGGCTACATTACCTCGTCCGCGGCGCCGCTCGGCGCGCTGGGCGATCTGCTCGCGGCCGCGGTCAATCCCAACTGCGGATCGTTCGCGCTCGGGCCGATGGGCACCGAGATCGAGCGCCAGACCGTTCGCTGGATCGCGGAGCTGATCGGCTTCCCGACAAGCGGCGATGGCCTTCTGGTCAGCGGCGGCAACATGGCGAACTTCGTCTGCTTCCTCGCGGCGCGGCGCGCCCGGGCGCCGTGGAACGTGCGCGAGCAGGGCCTCGCTTCGCGAGAGGCGAAGCCGCTGCGCGTCTACGCGTCGCGAGAGACGCACACCTGGGTGCAGAAGGCGTGCGATCTGTTCGGCCTCGGTACCGATGCGCTGCGCTGGATCCCGACCGACGATGCGCTGCGCATGGATGTGGACGCGCTCGATCGCGCGATCGCCGAGGATCGCCGGGACGGTGCGGTACCGCTGCTGGTGGTCGGCACCGCGGGCACGGTGAGCACCGGCGCGATCGATCCGCTCGCGCGCATTGCCGAGGTGTGCCGCAGTCACGGCGTGTGGTTCCACGTCGATGGCGCGTACGGCGCGCTGGCCGCGCTGCTGCCCGACGCTTCGGCGGATCTCAAGGCGCTTTCGCTCGCCGATTCGGTGGCGGTCGATCCGCACAAGTGGCTCTACGCGCCGATCGAAGCCGGCTGCGCGCTGGTGCGCGACCCGCAGGCGCTGACGCACGCCTTCAGCTGGCACCCGCCCTACTATCATTTCGAAGACATCGACGGCGAGACGCCGGTCAACTTCTACGAGCGCGGCCCGCAGAACTCGCGTGGGTTCCGTGCGCTGAAGGTGTGGCTCGGGCTCCGCCAGGCGGGGCGCGACGGATACCGGCAACTGCTCGCTGACGACATCCGGCTCGCGCGCATTCTTTACGAGCACGCCGCCGCGCATCCCAGGCTCGAGGCGTTCACGCTCGGGCTCAGCATCGCGACGTTCCGATACGTGCCCGAAGGGGTGAAGCCCGGCGCGCCGGACACGGAGGAGTATCTGAACCGGCTCAACACCGAGCTCCTCACCCGGCTCCAGGCCAGCGGCCGCGCCTACCCTTCCAACGCGGTGATCCGCGGCGCGTTCGTGATCCGCGCCTGCATCGTCAACTTCCGCACCACGGTCGCGGACGTCGAGGCCCTGCCCGGCATGGTGGTCGAGATCGGAGAGGCGCTCGACCGCGAGATGCGGCCGAAGGAGCTGGCGCGGAGCTGAGCGCCGACTCCAGAAACGCAATGGCGCGATGCGTTCGGGCCGCGTTTGACGCGGCCCGAATGCGCCCGCTATCTTTCGTTTCGTGCCTCTGATCCAGATCGACAAGACCCGCGCCAAAGGACGCCGTCCCAGCGTGACCTGCCGCATCGGCGCGGTTCCGGTGGGCGGTTCGCACCCGGTCGTGGTGCAATCCATGACCAACACCGACACCGAGAACGCGGCGTCCACCGCCGCGCAGGTGATCGAGCTGGCGCGCGCCGGGTCCGAGCTGGTGCGCATCACGGTGAACACGCGCGAGGCCGCGGCCGCGGTGCCCGAGATGGTGCGCCGCGTGCGCGGTGAGGGTGTCGCCGCGCCGATCGTCGGCGACTTCCACTACAACGGACACACGCTGCTCACCGAGTACCCCGAGTGCGCGGTCGCGCTCGACAAGTACCGCATCAATCCGGGCAACGTCGGCGTCGGCGAGAAGCACGACGACAATTTCCGGCGCATGATCGAGGTCGCGGTCGCGCACGCGAAGCCGGTGCGCATCGGCGTCAACTGGGGCTCGCTCGATCGCGCGCTGCTGACCACGATGATGGACGAGAACGCGACGCGGAAGGAACCGCTCGAGGACCGCGAGGTGGTGCTCGAAGCGATGCGCGAGAGCGCGCTGCGCTCGGCCGCGCTCGCCGAGTCGTTCGGCCAGCCGCACGAGCGCATCATCCTCTCGGCCAAGGTGAGCGACGTGCGCGATCTGGTCTCGGTCTACCGCGGACTCGCCGCCGCGTGCGACTACCCGCTCCACCTCGGGCTGACCGAGGCCGGTCTCGGCACCAAGGGCATCGTCGCGACCACCGCTGCGCTCTCGATCCTGCTCTACGAAGGCATCGGGGATACGGTGCGCACCAGTCTCACTCCCGCTCCGGGCGGCGATCGCGCGGAAGAGGTGCGCGTGTGCCAGCAGATCCTGCAGTCGCTCGGCATCCGCCACTTCACCCCGCAGGTCACGAGCTGCCCCGGGTGCGGGCGCACGACCAGCACATTCTTCCAGGAGCTGGCCCGTGATGTGACCGCTCACATCCAGCGCCGCCTGTTCGAATGGCGCGAGACCTACCCCGGCGTCGAGGAGCTGCGCGTCGCGGTGATGGGTTGCGTGGTGAACGGACCTGGCGAGAGCAAGCACGCCGACATCGGCATCTCGCTGCCCGGCACCGGGGAAGATCCGCGCGCCCCGGTCTACGTGGACGGCCAGCTGAAGGTGACGCTCAGGGGCGATTCGATCGCCGCGGATTTCGCGAAGCTGCTCGACGAATACGTCGAGCGGCGCTACGGCGCGACGGCAAGCGAGACCCGGTCGTCCGTCACCTGATCATCACCCTGCGGAACCGCACAGGGTCCAGAGTCTGCGTCTGAACCGGCTCAGCGCACCTTCACGAGAGTCTTCGAGAAGAGCTGTCCTCCGACGCGCAGCGCGGCAAAGTACATCCCCGGCGCGAGCGATTCCCCCGTCACCAGCGCGCTGTGATCGCCGGCCGGCAGGTTGGCGTCCACCAGCGTGCGCAGCCGCTGCCCCGTGATCGAGTACAGGCTCAGATTCACGTAGTCGGCCCGCGGCAAGGAGAAGCGCAGCGCGGATGCGATCGAGAACGGATTCGGAATTGCGCCACGGAACTCCACGCTCGCGCTCCGCGCGACCGGCGCCTGCGCGGCCGGCTCGAGCGCCGGCTGCGCGCTCGCGATCGCGCGATCGAACAGGCTGGGCCGATAGACCGGAGCGATTTCGTTGACGCGCGCGATCTGACCGGGCGTGAATTCCGTGTAGCAGGCGTCGTCGGTGTAGTCCATGTAGTTGTGGATCGGATCGTCGCCGGGCTGCGAGCAGGTGTTGCGACCGAGCGGGCAGCCGAATGCGGGGCTGGCTTCGAACGGTGTGTCGTTGACCTCGTCTCCGGGTTCGACGCAGCCACCCTGGAACGTGTGGAGCAGTCCGAGATAGTGCCCGCTCTCGTGGACCAGCGTGCCGCCGAGATCGTACGGAGCGAGGAAGCCGCCGGGCACCGAGCCATAGTGGAACACCACGCCGTGGTAGTAGCTGTCTTCGGGCGCCGAGAATGGGAAGTACGCCCAGCCCAGCAGCCCCTTGCCGGGACTGCACGTGTACACGTTCAGGTGATGCGCGGGATCGATCGCAAGTGCCTTCTTGGCCTGCTTCTCGGATCCGGTGCCCGGCGCCATGGTGAACCAGTTCTTGTTTTCCGTGCGGTCCACCGAGGAGAGCACGAACCGGTAGCCGCTCCTCGCGTAGCCCAGATTGAGCACGCGGATCTGGTCCGAGATCTGGCGATCGGTGACGTTGCCTGCTCCGCCCGACATGATGATGTGGAACGCGACGGGAATCGTGGCGCCGGTCCCGGCTCGCACTTCTCCGGCACGCGCGCGCAGCGCCGCGCGCACTCCGCTTATGACGACGGGGTCGGGATCCGGGGTGCCACAGGCGCGCAGCAGATGTAGCGGCGCCGCCCCGGAAACGGGTGCGCACAGGCTCAAGGCCGCGAACGCGAACAGAACGGGAACGATGCGGTAACTCATGGCGACCTCCGGGAAAGTTGGCACTCGATCGGGGCGGTGACGCGGCATGTTGACCCGGTCGGAATGCTTTGGTGACCACTCTATGGTCTCGCCGCGGCCGCAAGCGCGCCACTGGAAAGTCGGCGCTGCTCAGTTGAGCACGACCCCGCGCGCCGAGGCCGAACGCCCGTCCTGCGTGACCCGGATGAGATAGACGCCGGATCGCAATGCGACCCCGAGCGGCACCACGTGAGGCCCCGCGCCGAATGGGGTCACATCGCGATCGAGCACGCGACGTCCGACGAGGTCCAGCACTTCGAGCCTGTCGCGCGCGCGAGAGGCGAGCGAGAAGGCCACCGAACCACCACGAGCAGCGGGATTGGGACGGAACCCCACGGCCCGGAGCGGGCCGGTCGGAACACTCGCGGACGTCACCCCGAACGTGGAGATGGTGCCTCGCGCAGTCCAGGGCACTTCGATCCCAAGCGGCGCGGTTCTTCCGGCGAGTGTGATTCTCCGCCGCGGCTCGAAATCAGCCCCTTCGAGGCTGCCGTAGCAGCACTCAACTGTTCCGCGATCGCGGCTCGGATTCCAGCGAATAGGGCTGCACGCAAGCGGACGCCGGGCGGCGACGCGCACAGCGGAGTGGACCATGTCAGGGCGGATCTTCGGTGCTCGTTTATAGGTGCCAAACAGGTTTCAACCCCTCTGGAAGTCGAGAAGGCAGGCCGATTGTCAACTCTCTGACGCGCAGGTAAAGAATCCGTGACATGCGGGCTTGATGATGGTTGATTGCGGGCAGTCACGGTCGGGCCAATGAGCCCCGCCATTGCCGCCAACATCCCCTTGCTGCACGCGAAATCAACGACCGACATCGCCCCGAGTCCAAATCACCCCCTTCATCCCTCTTGGACCCCCGAGAGGCCTCGCTTCACCCGGAGTCAAATCTCCCAGGTTTCTCCCCCACTCCCCAGGAGGCAGCCATGATCAGCGTTTCCCGTTTGGTGTTCCGCGCGGTCGCCCTGTGCGCCATTGCCGGAGGGGCATTCACCGCCGTGGCCGCTGCCGCGGCGCTCCAGGATCAGATCAATCCATGGCCGAACGATCTGTCACCCTCCGGGCTGCGCGCGGCGGCGTCGATCAGCAACGATCCCGCGCTACAGGCCGCGCTTCCCGAGGGCGCCCTCGAGGCGGTGCAGCGCTACGTCGCCGACACGCGCGCGCTCGGGTTCGAGCACGGCCACCGGCTCCTCTACATCCCGGGGCCGACGAACGTCATGGCGAACAATCCCGCGGGTGACAGAATCGGCGAGACCCAGTCCGAGGTCTCGGTCGCGGTGTTCCGCGACACGGTCGTCATCGGCTGGAATGACTCGAGGGGCTTCGTCGCCGGCAATACGATCTCGAGCTACGCCTATTCCACCAACGGCGGCGCCAGCTTCGTCGATGGCGGCAACGTGCCGCTCGCCCTGCCCACCGACCAGTGCTTTGGAGACACGGGCTGGGATACGGACGAGAGTGGCCACTGGTACCTGGGCCAGATCTATACGCGCACGGCGGGAAACCCCAATCCGACCGCGGAGCAGGATGTCGCTGTCCATCACGCGGGCTTCGTGGCGGGCGTGCTCGTGCTCGATCCGCCGGTCGTGGCCTCGATCGGTACGACGGCGACCGGGAATCTCGACAAGTGTCTGCTCGCCTGTGACAAGGTGACGGGCAACGTGTACTTTGCCTACACGCGCTTCACCGCGATCCCCCAGATTGAGATCGTGCGTTCGACGACCCGGGGCACGAGCTGGAGCGCCCCGATCGTGCTCGACAACACGACGACCCCAACCTCGTCCAAGCAGGCGGCACGACCGTTCTGCGGTCCGAACGGTGAGGTCTACGTCGTGTGGGAGAAGGGTGCAAACCTGATTAATTGCCCGGACGGCGGGGGAAATCTCACCCCGACGCAGGCCCAGATCGCATTCACCCGCTCGCTCAACTTCGGCGCAAGCTACGACCCCCTGAGTGTCATAGGAAACCCGTACTCCTCCTTCATGTGGTCCGGGCCGGGCGACAATCGCGAGCGCGCGAACGACTTCCCCGACATCGCGGTGGACATCTCGGACAAATGTTACAGGGGCAACATCTACGTGACCTGGCACGAGTCGGCGTTCTGGAACGCCAACGTAAGTGCCGGACCGGCGAAGGTCGAAGCCAACGACGCCGCCAACAATAATCCGACGGGCCCCGAACTGTTCAGCGTCGGGGACGACTGCACCGGCTCGATCAGTTCGACGGGCGACTTCGACTACTGGCAGTTCAACGCCGTGCAGGGCCAGAGCTACCTCATGGTGCTCGATCCGCAAGGCTTCGTGTGCGGCCTGACCGGCACGAGCAGGGCGATGCGTATGCAGCTTTTCGCCGTCACCACTCCCTATCCCAATCCGACAGGCTTCCCGGACTCGGTGCTTGCGGCTTCAGGGCAGGGCACCTTCGAGGACCGGATCGTTTGGACCTGCCCCACCACCGGGCCCTATGTCATGCGCCTGCGGCGAGGCTCGTCCGGCACGGCGCCCTTCACGTACAATATGACCGTCCGTCCGCTGACCTTCAGCCCCGGCCAGCCACGCGACGGGCGTGACGTCGTCCTGGTGAAGTCGTCCGACCAGGGCACCACCTGGAGCTCCGAGCAGCGCGTCAATGACGATGCTGCCGGGCTCGAGAACCGCCGGCCTTTCGTCGCCGTCAACAGCAGCGGGCAGGTCAGCATCTACTGGCACGACTCGCGGGACGCCGGCTTCGGCTCGAGCGCGTCCCTGACGAGCGTCTACGGCACGACCTCGCGCGATGGCGGCGCGACCTGGTTGGCGAATTACGCAGTGACCGACGAGCTGTCGTTCTTCTCGCTCAACTCCCTCGCGATTCCCAACCTCGGCGACTACAACCAGGCCGCCGCGCGCGGCACACCGATCTTCCATCCAGGGTGGTCGGATCAGAGGATCTCCTCGGGGGACGTGCGCACCCCCGGCACGAACACCTATACAGCCGGCCGCGGCCCCGACGCCTTCACGACCGGCATTTCGTTCTTCATGACCGCGATGTGTCCTCCGGACACGATCGGCTCGCCGGGGTCAAACGTGGTCCGGGTATTCAGGATCGTCAACAACAGCTCGGTCCCCGACGGCTACAACTACTCGATTACCGATACCGGCGGGTACATTGGCGGCCCGATCAACGGCAGCACGACCCTGCTCGCGGCGGGCGATATCGCCTACATCTTCGTAACCGCCTTCGTGCCCGTCGACTGCAATCCCCCCCAGGATATCATCACGTTCTCGGTGCTTCCCAAGGGCGAGGGCTGCTTCGCGCCCCAGGTGTGCCAGACCAGGATTTTCTGCGACTTGGTGACCGCGACGCTGATCTCGCGCTTCGACGCCGCACCCGCGGCGGCCGGCGTGGACCTCACATGGTCGTCGGACGCGGTGGGTCAGATCGTGGCGTGGAACGTCTACCGGACGACAACGGAAGGCGGCGCCTGGACGCAGATCAACGCTGAGCCCATCGCGATGGGAAGCGGCGGCCAGTTCCGTCTCCATGACGACGTCGTTGCGACGGGGACGCTCTTCTATCGCCTCGGTGCCGTGCTATCTGATGGCCGCGAGCGAGCCGTGGGCCTGACCCAGTTCGCCTCGGCGGCCGGACCGTTCTCGTTCGCGATCGCGGGGAGTAACCCGTTCCAGGGCAGGACCACGTTGCGCTACGCGCTGCCTTCGGCCGAACGCGTGCGGATCGACGTCTACAGCGTGAGCGGACAGCGGGTGCGCACGATCATGGACCGGACCGAAGCCCCCGGGGTCCACACCGTGGACTTCGCGCTGCGCGGCGAGGGCCAGTCGCTCAAGCCGGGGCTCTACCTGGTGCGCATCCAGGCGGGTTCGAATCAGAAATCGGTGCGACTGATCGCTCTCGACTAGGCGGGCCCGACGCGACGGCAGTTCAGGCTCCCCGGGGCATGACGCCCGGGGAGCCTTGTCATGCGCCGCCGGGACGCAGTGCGCCCAGGGCCGCCAGTACGCGCCGCGCGAAGTCGGTGAGCGAAGGGTCGCGCGCCCCCATCACCAGCACCAGGTCGCCCTCGCGTGCCACCTCGGCGACGCGCGCGATCAGCCATTCGCGCGAAGGCGCGAACTCGGCGGCACAACCGCGCGCGGCGATCTCGCCGACCATGTCGGCTGCCGAGAAGTCACGCTGCGCGGTGCCGCCGGCGTAGAAGATCTCGAGCAGCCACAGCCGGTCCTCCGGCCCCAGGGACGAGACGAAGCTCTCGACGAAATCGCGTCTCAGGAATCGGGTCGGCCCGTAGCCGTGCGGCTGGTAGATTGCGAGCACGCGCGCGGCGCGGCGGCGCGCAGTTTCGATTGCCGCGGTCACCTTGGTCGGATTGTGGGCGAAGTCGTCCACCACCTCGATCCCGCGCGTGCGGCCGAGTGACTGGAAGCGGCGGCCCACACCCTCGAAGGCGGCGAGCGGCGCCACCATGTCCGCGAGCGGCACTCCGACCGCACGACAGGTCGCGATCGCGGCCAGGGCGTTCTCAACGTTATACCTCCCGGGCGCAGGCAGCGTGAATCGGACTCCCCCGACCTGGAAGACGCTGCCATCCGGCCCAAGATCGACACCCTCGCCGCGCACGTCGCTGCGCGGGCCGAAGCCGAACACGGTGCCGCCGGCCGCCAGATCGGCGAGCCGCGGGTCCTCGCCCGCGACGAACGCTTCGCGCGTCCGGCGGCGCAGGGTCGCGAACATCGCGGCGACCTCGTCCATCTCGCGATGATCGCGCTGCAGATTGAGCACCACGCCGACGGCGGGCGCGTAGCGCACCAGCGAGCCGTCGCTCTCATCGGCCTCGACCACGAGCAGATCCGATCCGCCATACCAGGCGTTTCCCCACAGCCCCTCACGCTGCAGCATCACCAAGTCCCCGCCGGTGATCACCGACGGCTTGAGCCCGGCGCCGCGCAGGATCTCGAACGTCATCGCGACGACCGAAGACTTGCCGCTGGTGCCGCTGATCGCGATGGTGCGGTGCCTCGCGACGAAATGCGCGAGCAGCTCGCTTCGGTGCACGACCGGCACTCCGCGCGCGCGCGCCGCGACCATGTCAGGCACTTCGGCCTCGACCGCGGTCGAGACCACGAGCGCCGCGCAATCCTCCCCGACCCCGCTTCCGTCCTGAGCGTGGATCGTGATGCCGCACTTCTCGAGCTGCGCGCGCGAAGCGGTGCGCTCGCCGCGGTCGAACGATCGATCGCTGCCGCTCGCGCGACCGCCGGTCATGCTCTGGAACTGGGCGAGCGCGCTCATGCCGCTGCCCGCGAGCCCGGCGTAGTGAAAGCGCCCG
The DNA here is from genome assembly GCA_031370785.1 of Candidatus Eiseniibacteriota bacterium. Taxonomy (GTDB): domain Bacteria; phylum Eisenbacteria; class RBG-16-71-46; order RBG-16-71-46; family RBG-16-71-46; genus DATJGS01. Next base: position 16,570 of record JANMQY010000053.1, read on the forward strand.
GCGCCGAGCGGATCGGGCACGCTCGCCGCATCGTCGGGGACGATCAGAACGCGGTCACCCTCGGCGACGCGCTCGTGCAGCTCGATCACGTCGCGATTCGACAGGCGCACGCAGCCGTGCGAGTCCGGCGTGCCGAGCGCGCCCTCGTGGTTGGTGCCGTGCAGGTAGACGTAGCGCTCGAGCGAGTCCACACCCGGGCCGCGGTTGACGCCCTCCTCGAGGCCCTCGAGCGTCAGCACGCGGGTCAGGATCAGGTCTTCCTTCTGCGGCTCGCCGCGCCACACCACTCCGGTCGCGACCCGGCTCTCGAATACCGCTCCGCTGGGCGCGCCGGCCCCGATCCGCGCGTGAATGCCATGCCACCCGGGCGGAGTCCTGAGCGAGCCCGACTCGCTGCCGACGCCGGCGGCCGCGGTCGAAACCGCGTATTCGCCGATCACCTCGCCACGCTCGATCAGCGCGAGACGCTGGCGGCGAACGTCGACCAGCAACACCCGGCCAGGCGCGGACCCGACCGGAAGGCCGGTGGCGGATGCGCTCGAGGCGTGTTCGAGGGCAGCGCCGAGCAGCGCGAGGTCGCGTTCTCGGGCAAGAGCGGTGGGAACGAGCATGGGCGCACACTGTGCCACACGCCGCGCGCCGCGGAAAACGAACGGGGCCGGTCTTGCGACCGGCCCCGCGCTGGTCCGAGACGATCCCGGATGCGGCCCGCGATTATCTGACCAGAATCACGCTGCGCACGACCTGAGCGTCGCTGCCGACGCGCAGCGCCATGAAATACATGCCGGGAGCCAGGCCATTCGCGCGGAATTCGACCGCGTGATCGCCGGCCTCTGCGTCGCGATCCAGCAACGTCGAGACCAGCTGGCCGGCGACGTTGTAGACCTTGAGCGAAACGTAATCGCTCCTGGGCAGCGAGAACCTGACGCTGGTGGCGCCCGAGAACGGATTGGGAGCCGCTCCCCGGAATGCCACGGTGCGCGAGAGCGTGGGCGTACCCGCCGTCGGCGTCGCATCGGGCTTCGCCGCCATCTGTGGCGCGGCCGCGTTCAGCAGGCTCGGCCGGTACACCGGAACCTGCGAATCCATGCGCACGTCCTGGCCCGCGGTGAACTGCGTGTAGCAGGCATCGTCCGAGTAATCCATGTAGTTGTGGATCGGATCGAGACCGGCCGTCGGGCAGGTGTCCTTCCCGCTCGGGCAGCCGGAGGTCGAAGTCGCCTCGTCCGGCGTGTCCGCGACCTGGTCGCCGGGCGCGGTGCAGCCGTTCTGGAATGTGTGATAGAGACCGAGGTAGTGCCCCACCTCGTGATCGAGCGTGCCACCCAGGTTGTACGGGGCGAGGTATCCGCCCGGCACCGAGCCGTAGTGAAACACAACGCCGTGGTGCCAGTCACCTTCGGGATACGAACTCGGGAAGTAGGCCCAGCCGAGCAGATTCTGACCCGGCGCGCAGGTGTACACGTTCAAGCGATGGGGAATGTCGGTCGCCAGCGCCTGCTTGGCCTGCCGTTCCGAGGCCGTCCCGGGCGTCATCTTGAACCACTTGCTGTTGCTGGTGCGGCTCACGCTCGCGAGCACGAACGTGTAGCCGGTATTCGCACCGCCGTAGAAACCCGAATAGGCCTTGTTGAGCTCGGCGATCTGCGCGTCGATCTGTGACTGCGGGATGTTGCCGGTCGATCCGCTGTAGATCACGTGGAACGCGACCTTGATCTGGCCGCCCACGGCCTGCGCGCCGAACTCATCCACGTAGCGCTTCAGAGCCGCGCCCTCGGCGAACTGCTCCGAAATGCTCGGTGTGGGAGTGCCGCACACACGCTCGGGCCCTCCGCCGGCATCGGACTCGGGCAGCTTCAGCGCGAACGCCGAACCTGCGGTGCACAGCAACAGAGCGACGGGAAGGAGAAGTCTGACCTTCATGGCCACCTCCGGGGGAAGCGCTCTTCGTGGCCCCGACCGCGCCACCCAGGAATCAGGGGGGTTCCCGTGTCCGGCCACGAACGCGGGAAACACTGTCAACATCACCCCGCGATTGCCAGCGTAAAAATCATCTGAGGTCAGAAAAATGCAAGGCGACGTCGCCCAGTTTAGTAAGTGAGAACGGGGTTTTGTCGGGCCGTACCTTGCTGCTCGCCACGCCGAACGAAGCCGCGACTTCAGGAGCGCGAGAAGGTCGCCCGCGCGAGCGCGAGCCAGCCGACGAGGAAGCAAACGCCCCCCAGCGGCGTGACCGCCCCGAAGAGACGCACGCCGCTGAGTGAGAGGGCATAAAGGCTGCCGGAGAACAGCAGCGTGCCGATCGAGAGCAGCCAGCCGGCAGCGCTGAGGCCCGGACGCGGCTCGCGCTCGGCGACCATCCCGACGTAGAGCAGGGCGAGCGCATGAAACATCTGGTAGCGCGCGCCGGTCTCGAACGCCTGGAGCATCTCGGGGGAGAGCTGAGCGCGCAGCGCGTGCGCCCCGAACGCGCCCGCCAGCACCGCGAGGAATCCCGAGAACGCGCCGACCCGAGTGAAGTTCATCGGCCGAGCGTAGTGAGATTCGCGCCGGCGCACCAGCGTGCGTCGCCCACGCCGCCCGAACCACCACGATCACCCGATCACCGCGCCTTCGCCCGAAAAAAAGAGCCGCCCCCGCGGGCGGTCGATCGGCGGGGGCGGCGGCAAGTGGCTCCTCGGGTAGGATTCGAACCTACAACCCTCCGGTTAACAGCCGGATGCTCTGCCGTTGAGCTACCGAGGAACGGATCGGGTGCGGCCGGCGCGGGATTTCTGGCTCGAGCCACGTCAAAGTCAGGCCGGGGATTCTAGCCGCCACGCTCGTGCGGGGTCAAGGAGAGCCCGTGTGCATTGCGCCCGCTCCATTCGCGTGCGGCGCGCCTCAGTGCGCCTCCACGGTCCGGCCCACCGCGAGGCCGCGCTCGATCGCGCGCGTCGCATATCCGGAGTGGCTGTGAGGCGGCCGATGTTCGAGATGCCAGCGCACCACATCGGGCAGCCACTGATCGAGCGCGGTCGCGGCGAAGCCCCACTGCTTCTCGGCGCGAGCCGGGTCGAGCACGGAGGACCAGGGTCCCGAGAGCGGCGAGAAGCCGGGATCGAGTCCGGCAGTCGCGGCTTCCTCGGCAGAGAGCGTCGCGAAGCGCGGCGTGACGCCGGCCGCCCGCGCAACGCGCTCCAGAAACTCGCGCAACGTCACCACGTCCGGCTGAGCGAGGTTGTAGACGAGCTCGGAGGGGGACTCGCTCTCGAGCAGAGTGCGGAGCACCTCCGCCACGTCGCCGGCGTAGAGGAAGCGTGTCGAGCTGGCGCCGCCTTCGGGCAGCAGCAGCAGACCGCCGTCGAGCATGCGCTCGAGGTACGCCCAGAGCCGGAGCGTCGGATCGCTCTCGCCGTGAACGATCGGCAGGCGAAGCACCGTGGCGCGCATGCCGTGAGAGGCGCGCAGCGCCAGCACCGCCGCCTCGGCGCGGCGCTTGCCCACGCCGTAACGCCACTGCGCATGATCGCGCGAGTGCTCGGCCGGCTCGGGGCGGAGCGGGAACGCACTGTCCTCCTCGCGGTAGGGCGTGCGCGGCGCCTCCGTCACCAGATAGACCTGGCCACTCGAGATGAGCACGTAGCGGCCGAGCGCGGCGCGGGGCACGAGGAGCACACCTTCGACGTCCGCGGCGTCGAAGGCGCAGAAGTCCACGGTGAAGTCGAAGCGGCGTCCGTCGAGGAGCGCGGCCAGCGCGGCCGGATCGCGGCGGTCGCCATGCAGCGCGTGGGCGATGGAGGGAACCGGGTGCGAGCCGCGCGAGAGCGTCCAGACCTCGTGGCCGGCCTCGGCCAGCATGTGCGCGGTGCGTGCCCCCATGAATCCGCTGCCGCCGAGCAGCAACACGCGAGCGCCGCTCACCGGCGGCATTCCGCCAGTCGCACTCCGCTAGCTCTTGAGATTCTTCTGCAGGAAGGCGAGCGTGCGCGCCCATGCCACGCGCGCGGCGTCGGCGCGGTAGCTGGGCTTTCCCTCGTGCATGAACGCATGACCGGCGCCCGAGTATTCGAAGATCTGGGCGGGCTTGCCAGCCTTTGCGAGCGCGCTCCGGAATGCGTTGACCCGCTCGATCGCGATCCCCTGATCCTCGGCGCCGAAATGCCCCATCAGCGGCGCGCGCAGCGAGGCCAGCTTCTCGGGATCGGTCTCGGGCGGTCCGTAGAACATCACGACCGCGGCAAGGCTCGGGGTGCGCAGTGCATAGCGCAGGCTGATGCCACCGCCCATGCAGAAGCCGATGATTCCGACCTTCGACTTCGCGGTGCGGGGCTGAGAGGCCAGCCACGAGCGCGCCGCATCGAGCTCGGAGAAGACCCGGGTGTCCTCGAGTCCGCGCATCAGCTCGTGCGCGTCCTCGGGCCCGTCCGCGACCTTGCCGTGGTACAGGTCCGGAACGATCGCGACGTAGCCCTGGCGCGCGAGCTGGCGCGCGACGTCCTGGATCTGGGCGCTCAAGCCCCACCACTCGTGGACCACGATCACCGCAGGCGCGGGACCCTCTCCTGCCGGCATGGCGACGAATGCGTCGGTGCCACCCTCGGGCGTCTGGAGATGAACGCTCGTGTGATCGGGGTTGGTCGCCTTGCTCGCGGCAGAGACGAATCCATGATGAGCGAAGAACAGAAGCGCGGCGGCCGAGAGGAGAAGCGGAATCCAGCGTCGCACCGAGACACCTCCCTGGGGTCGTGAGACTGCGGAAGCGGGGTCGGGAGAGAGTTTACACCCCTGGGGCAACGGCTACGAGGGCTGCGAGGTGCGGCAGTCCGGGCACATGCCGTGGCTGAAGGAGGCCTGCTCGCGCGAGTCGATGTAGGCCGCGATCTCCTGCCATTCGCCGTCGGCGGCACGCACCTTCTTGCAGTGCGAGCAGACCGGCAGCAGGCCTGCCAGCCGATGGACCTCGGCGCGGCTGCTGTCCAGCTCGGCGCCCGCCACCCTCAGCTCCTCGACCGTGCGCCGCAGGTGCTGCGTGAGCCCGACGATGCGCAGCCCGGCGCGTACGCGCGCCATCAGCTCGCCCTGATCGCAGGGCTTGACCAGATAGTCGTCCGCGCCGGTCTCGAGCCCGAGCAGCCGGTCGCTGATCTCGCCCTTGGCGGTGAGCAGGATGAAGTACGGGGCCGCTTCGCGCAGACCGGTCTTGACCGACTGACACAGCTCGAGACCGTCGACCTCGGGCATCATCCAGTCCGAGATCACCAGATCGGGCTCGAACGTCACGATCGCCTTCATGCCTTCGCGCCCATCGGAGGCGGTCATGACCTGATAGCCGTCGATCGACAGCCGCTTCTGCAGCACGCGCTGGAAGAACGGATCGTCCTCGACGACGAGCACTTTCACTTCGGGCGGAGTCTTCATGCGGCTTCCTCGAGCATGCCGCGCACCTGTTCCACGAATGCGGCGTGGTCGATGATCGGCTTGGATACGTAATCGTCCGCCCCACTCTGGGCGAGCAGCTTCTCGGCGTCCCCGCGCATCGCGTGTGCGGTGGCGAGCATCACCGGCACGCCCACGCCTTGCGGGTCGGCCTTGATCATGCGGGTCAGATCCACTCCGCTCACCGGGCGCCCGTCGTAACTGGTGTTGCCCAGCGAGACATCCATGATCACCAGGTCCACATCGCCTCCGCATGCCAGCGCAAGGATCTCCTCCGCCGATTCGGACAGCGTGATCCGACAGCCGACGCGCTTCGACAGCAGCTTGCTGAACAGAATCGCATTGTGGGCATCGTCCTCGACCACGAGCACGTGCTTCATGCTGCCTTCTCCCCGGGCGTGTCATCTCCCAGGCCGGGCTTGGGGCCTGCGTCCCCGCCCTCATGTGCCACGTGCATCTGCCAGTCGATGACGTGCGGCAGGAGCTTCGGATTGTCGTGGATCGAGCTCTTGGGCAGCACATCGAGGACCAGCCCGTCTTCGAGCAGGCGCTTCTCCTCGTCGGTGCGCGCCTCGGGAAAATTGGTGAGCACCACCACCGGCAATTCCGGACTGGTCCCGGTGAGCGTCATCTCGCGCAGGACGTCGTAGCCGCTGACCTTCGGCATCATCAGATCGAGCAGCAGGAGATCGAAGCCGTATGGCTGGGTGCGCAGGAAGTGCAGGCACTCGTCGCCGCTGGTCGCAATCTCCAGGTGGTAGCGTTTCTCGGGCAACACCTTGCGAATGAACGCCGCCACCGTGGGATCGTCGTCGGCCATGAGCACTCGCACCGTGCGGCTGTGCAGCTGGCCGACCAGCTCCTGGATCTTCTCGAGCAGGACGCTCCCGTCGATGGGTTTCATCAGGTGCTGTGGCTTGCGCCCGAACGCGGTGGACTTGAGCTTCTCGCGCAACTCGTCGTCGAAACCGGTAACGAAGATCAGCGGGATATGCCGGGTCGAGTTGTCGGTGGTCATGCGCTCGGCGAGATCCCAGCCGGTGCGCAGATTCGCGCCCTCGTTGCAGCCGAGCGCGTAGTCGAGAACCACCACGCTCGGGCACAGGCGTCGCGCCAGTACCCAGCCGCCCTCGGCGTGACGCGTCTCGACCGTGCGGTAGCCGTTCTGATGCAGCAGTGTGGTCAGATACTTGCGGAAGATCCGGTCGTCCTCCACCACCATCACCAGCGGACCGCCGGCCGGACCGTCGATGCGATCGCCGGGCTCCTCCACCTCGACCTCGCTGCGTGCCTCGGCATTCCAGACCGGCAGCGAGAAGTACATGCGCGAGCCCTTGCCCTCACCGTCGCTGTGGACGCCGATGATGCCACCCATCAGCTCGACAAGGCTGCGCGAGATGGCCAGACCCAGCCCGGTGCCGCCGTACTTGCGCGTCGTGCTGCCGTCCGCCTGCGTGAACTTCTCGAACACCACCTTCTGCCTCTCGGGCGCGATTCCGATGCCGGTGTCCTGAACGACGAACATGAAGTGTCCGCTTTCAGGATGCTGGGTTGCGGAGAGAGTGATCGTGCCGTGCGGCGTGAACTTGAGGCTGTTCCCGACCAGATTGATCAGCACCTGCTTGACCTTGCCGAAGTCGCCGCGTGCGCGCAGCTCGCCGGATGCAGGCGCGTTGATCCTGAGCGCGATGCCGCGCTGCGCCGCCTGAACGTGAGTCAGGGTGTAGACCTCGTCGAACAGCTGCTGGACGTCGATCGGCTCGATGTCGAGCGTGAGCTTGCCCGCCTCGATCTTGGCGATGTCGAGCACGTCGTTGATCAGGCCGAGCAGATGCCGCGAGCACTGCAGCGCCTGATTGAGGAAGTCGCGCTCCTCCTCCGGTGTGTCGCACATTCCATCCAGCACCAGCTGGAGGAATCCAATCATGCCGTTGAGCGGGGTGCGGAGCTCGTGCGAGGTGTTCGCCAGGAACTCGCTCTTGAGGCGCGAGGCCTCGTCGAGCTGGGCGTTGACCTCGGCCAGCCGGCGATTGCTGATCTCCAGCCCCTCGGCAATGCTGCGGATGCGCTTCTCGGCCTCGACCCGCTCGCTGATGTCGCGGATGAACGCGGTGAACATCGGCGTGTCCATGTTCGGCATGCGCGAGATCGAGATCTCGATCGGGATCTCGGTGCCGTCGGCGCGAATCGCGGACAGCTCGAGCCGCTGCCCGAGCACGCTGGATTCGTTCGTTCTCAGATGCCGCGCGAAACCGTGAGCGTGACGCTCGCGCATGGACTGGGGGATCAGCAGCTGGGCCATGTCGAGGCCCAGCACCGCGTCGCGCCGGTGACCGAAGATCTTCTCGGCGGAAGGGTTGAATTCGAGAATGCGGCCTTCGTGATCGATCGCCACGATTGCATCGAGCGCGGTGTCGAGCACCGACTGAACGCGCGCGGCGTGCCGCCTGGTCAGCTCCACCTCCCGCTCGGCCAGCCCGGTCGCGTACTGGCGGCGCCAGAACCACAGCGCGCCGAGCGCGAGCAACGCGGTCGACAGGTCGAGCAGCAGCAGACCGAGCAGGGTCGAGCGCATGCCCTCGTCGACTGCACGGCGGTCGTCCTGTCCGACCAGTCCCCAGCCCACTTCGGGCAGGAAGCGGGTCACGGCCCACAGATCGGCGCCGGTGGGCTGCGGGATCTCCACGCGCGATTCGGCGCCAGCCGCCGCCATCGCCGCCCCGCGATGCAGCGGATCGACACCTGCAACTATCGACCCGCGACGCACCAGAGGATTCGAGGGCAATGAGGTGAGGAACACGACACGGTCACCGTCCTGGCGTACCAGGTAGGCCCCGGCCACGTGCCCGAACCCGGGCCAGTTGCGCAGCAGCGAGCTGGTGGCGTCGTCCACACAGACGCCGATCATCAGGACCGGAATTCGCCCGCCGACCCCCGAGTCCACGATCGGCACGGCAACCGCGAGCTCCTCGGCGCCGTCGCTGGTTCGATGCAGATCGCCCAGCGTCGGTGCGCCGGCGCTCAGCGCGCGACGCGTTAGCCTGGCAACGTCCTCCGCGCGTTCCTGGCTCGCGCCCGAGGTTCCCACCAGAATCGTGCCTTCGGGGGACACCAGGGCGGCGAAATCCAGCTTGAAATCGCGGGCGATGCGCTCGAGCTCGGCACGAATCGACTGCTGCTCGCCTGGCGCCAGCGGAGAGGTCATCGAGTTGCGTGCCCAGGCCTTGACCACGGCCTGGCCAGCCACGAACCGCGCGTCGCGCTGGTACCCGTCGAGCAGCACCTGCACATCGTCACGGCGCTTCTCGGTGTTGACCTGGAGTTCACTCCAGCGCTGCCTGGTCAGCTGATTCTCGGCGTTCTGGTAGATGCCGAAGTTGAGAAGGATGACGCTCAGGAACGCGAGGACGATCAGACCGGCCGCGATGCGGCGGGACTCCTTGCGAACGTCGAGGCCTGGCGCGAGGAAGCTGCTGACCGCACCGCCCGCGGGCGGCGGCGAGTCATCCGGTATCGCCGGATTCTGCTCCTGGGGCGTACGAAGCACAGACTTCCTCCCTAGAAGACTGTTCGAGTGAGTCGCGGGCATTCCCAACGCGACAGTCATCGGCAGTCGCCGCCCTCGACTTCAGCCCGATCCGCTTCCCCGGTCGACACTTGGCGCCTGGACGCTATCCGCCTTTCTGCCAGTAGCGCGGGCGTACGTTGGCCGCCAGCACCCGCTTCCTCAGCCGCAGGCTGGTCGGGGTGACCTCGAGCAGTTCGTCCTCGCGGATCCACTCCAGGGCCTGTTCCAGCGACATCGTGTGAACCGGAAGCAGGTGGATCCCCTCGTCCGACGTCGAGGCGCGCATATTGGTGAGCTTCTTCTCGCGGACGATGTTGACGTCGATGTCCTCGGGGCGCGGATTCTCTCCAACGATCATGCCCTCGTAGACCCGCGCGCCCGGGCCCACGAACATCTCGCCGCGGTCCTGGGTGTTCTCCATCGCGTAGGCGGTCACCTTGCCCGAGCGGTCGGCAACCAGCGCACCGGTGATCCGGTGCGGGATGTCGCCCTGCCACGGCTCGTATCCGTCGAAGAGATGATTGAGCAGCCCGGTGCCCCGGGTGTCGGTGAGGAACTCACTGCGGAACCCGATCAGGCCCCGCGAAGGGATGCGGAACTCGAGGCGCACGCGCCCGGTCCCGTGATTGACCATATTGGTCATGCGGCCCTTGCGTGAGCCGATCTTCTGCGTGACCACTCCGACGAAGTCCTCGGGGGCATCGATCACCAGCTTCTCCATCGGCTCCTGGCGCGCGCCGTTCACCGTGCGCGTGATCACCTCTGGTCGGCTGACCGCCATCTCGAAGCCTTCGCGACGCATCATCTCGATCAGGATCGCCATCTGCAGCTCGCCGCGCCCCGACACACGGAAGCTCTCCGGAGTCTCGGCCGGCTCGATGCGCACGCTGACGTTGGTCAGGATTTCGCGATCCAGACGCTCCCTGAGATTGCGCGAGGTGACGTACTTGCCTTCCTGACCGGCGAACGGCGAGTTGTTCACCGAGAACATCATGCTCACGGTGGGCTCATCGATGACCGGCGCCGGCAGCGCGCGGGGATCCTCGGGATCGGTGATGGTCTCTCCGATGTTCACGACCTCGAAGCCGGCCAGTGCCACGATGTCGCCGGGCCCGGCCTCCTCCACCTCGACGCGCTGCAGTCCTTCGAACACGTAGAGATTGGTCACGCGGGTGCGCACCATGCTGCCATCGAGCCGGACCAGGCCCACGTCCTGCTTGCCGCGCAGGTACCCGTTCATCACCCGCCCGATGGCGAGCCGGCCCACGAAGTCGCTGTAGGCCAGGTTCAGCACCAGCATCTGGAGCGGCATGTTGCGGTCGTAGTCCGGCGCCGGGATGGTGCGGACGATCTCTTCGAACAGCGGCTTCAGCTTGTGGTTCTCGCCGTCTGGAGTCAGGCGGCAGATGCCATCGCGCGCGATCGTATACAGCACCGGGAAGTCGAGCTGGTCCTCGTGGGCATCGAGATCGATGAACAGGTCGTAGATCTCGTTCAGCACCTCCTGCGGCCGTGCGTCCTTGCGATCGATCTTGTTGATGACCACGATCGGCGGCAGCCCGAGCTCGAGCGCCTTCTTGAGCACGAACCGGGTCTGCGGCAGCGGGCCCTCGCTCGCGTCCACCAGCAGCATGACGCCGTCCACCATCTTGAGCGTGCGCTCGACTTCGCCGCCGAAGTCCGCGTGGCCCGGCGTGTCCACGATGTTGATCTTGTACTTGCCGTAGCGCACCGCGGTGTTCTTGGCGAGGATCGTGATTCCTTTCTCGCGCTCGAGATCGTTCGAGTCCATCACTCGCTCGATGACTTCCTGATTCTCGCGGAACACGCCGCTCTGCCAGAGCATCGCATCCACCAGCGTGGTCTTGCCGTGGTCGACGTGTGCGATGATCGCGATATTCCGGATGTCGTCGCGAATCGCGGTGTCGGACCCCTTCACTGCCTTGGTCTGGCTGGGAATCAACCGGTCCTCCTCGTCAGGGTCGCCCGTTCTGTGCGGCGGCTTCGAGCCGCCCGCGCAGTTCGTGCCAGTAGCCGGAGCTTTGCTCCAGGGAGTCGTAGGAATAGAGCGCGAGGCGCGGGAAGCCGAGGGAGCGCGCACCGAGAATCTTCGCCGCGGCCAGCGCGGGTGAGGTGTTGTAGACCGCGATGCCGGGCACGACCCGGCCGAGCGCGCCGAATTCGGCGGAGTAGCCGACCAGCTGGTCCATGACCGTCTGCACGGTCGGGGCGTAGCACATCGCGTAGGCGCGATCGAGCAACCCTTCGCGCACCCACTCGGTCCACGGCTGGGCGTGCACGTTGCGTGCGGCCAGCGTGTCGGCCAGAACCGCGGCGCTGAGCGCGACCCCGGGGCGCGTGCGCTCGATCGAGTCGCGCACCTCGCGCACGGTGGCGGTGACCTGCGCGCGCTGGAACGAGGCCCACTCCGAGTTCACTTCGGCGCGCCGGCCGGCGGGAACCAGCGCGATGCGGCGCGGATCGACGCCGCTCTCGAGCGCGAACCGGGCGCGAGTGGTCGGATCGAATCCGACCGGGACTCCCGGCTGGCGGATGTAGTCGAGGTGGACGCCGTCGACCGGATAGCGCTCCACGATCTCCTTGACGACCCGCGCGAGCCAGGTGCGTACGCCGGGATGCGCCGGCGCGAGGAACACACCTTCGAGGCCGAGGCGCCTGCGCTCGCGCGCCCGGTACTCCGAGAGCTTGCGGCCGTCACGGGTGCGCGCGATCCATTCGGGATGCGCGTTGACAACGTGCCGCGGGTCGGACGGCCGCTGTGGCGCCGACCACACCAGCAGGCAGTTCACCCACGCGTGCACCTGGAGACCGGCCGCGTGCGCGCGTGTCAGCAGATCGCCGAGCGGATCGAAACTGGCGTCGCGCGAGCCGGGGAGCGCCTCGGCCCTCGGCAGCAGATCCGAGCGATAGTACGCATCGCCACGGCCGACCACCTGCACCAGAAGTCCGTGCACGCCCATCGACTCGGCCGCGGTGATGATGCGCGGGATGTCCGCGGGACTGAGCAGCGAAGTGCGCACCACCCACAGATCGTCCACGAGTGGGCTGCGTTCGGGCGGAGCGGCGACGATGCTGCCTGGGCCCGCGGCCCGCGCCGAGTCGACGGCGGTCCGCACGCCATCTTCGGCAGCGGTCCGCGAGGCGTCCGAGGCGCGTATCGTGTCGGTCCGCGCGTCGGCGGCGGCCCGCGACGTCACGATCCCGGCGCCCGCCGGCGCAGGCGCAAGCGCCACGGCGATCGCCAGCATCGCCGCGGTTGCGATCACCCATCTCCCTGGACACATCCTTCCAACCGACATTTCGTCCCTTCGTGACGACGCGGGCGGAAGAGTGATCTCCCGCCCGCGACCGTGGACTTCTCCGACTCCGCGCCGCGCTAGCCGGTCTTGACTCCGGTCTTGCCGCGCCGCTTGGCAGGCGCAGCCGCGCCAGCCTTCTTCTTCTCTCGCGACGGCTTCTCCGCCGGCGCGTCGCCCGCTTCGGCCCTGGCCTCGCTCTTCGCCTTCTTGCCCGGCTTCTGACCGGGCTTCTGGCCCTTGAGCGCGGCTTCCTTCGCCTCGGCCGCCTCGATCCGCTTCTGGCGCTCCTGCTCCTTCTGCTCGGTCGACTTCACCAGCTCGAGGTAGGCGGTCTCGCCGGCATCGCCGAGCCGGTGCCCGAGCTTGAGGATGCGCGTGTAGCCGCCGTGGCGCTCGGTGTACCAGGGAGCGATCGTGGTGAACAGCTTGTCGGCGATGGCGGGCTTCATGACGAACTTCGCGACATGGCGACGGGCCGCGATGTCGCCCTGCTTGCCGAACGTGATCATGCGCTCGGCGTAGCGCCGGGTTTCCTTGGCCTTGGCCAGCGTGGTCTCGATGCGCTCGTATTCGAAGAGCGCGGTGACCAGATTCCTGAGCACCGCACGCCGATGAGAAGCGGTGCGGCTCAGCTTGCGATGGTCTTTGCGGTGTCGCATGTCAGCGTGTCCTTCTGTCGTTCGTCGTGGACCGGAGAGCCACTGCTTCCTAGCTCTCCGAGCTCACCGGGTTCTTTTCGTAGTAGGGGCTGATGTCCATGCCGAAGACCAGGCCCATCTCGCCGAGGATGTCCTGGATCTCCTTGAGCGACTTGCGGCCGAAGTTGCGGTACTTGAGCATCTCCGGCTCGCCCTTCTGCACCAGGTCGCCGATGGTCTTGATCTCGGCGGCACGCAGGCAGTTGCTCGAGCGCACCGACAGCTCCAGCTCCTCGACGCTCTTGTCCAGCATGCGGCGCACCCGCATCAGCTCCTCGTCGACCTCCAGCTCCACTTCCTGCTCGATCGGCTCTTCGAAGTGAATGAACAGCTGGAAGTGATCGCGCAGGATCTTGGCCGCAACCGCGACCGCGTCCGACGGCAGGATGCTGCGGTCGGTCCACACCTCGACGGTGAGCTTGTCGTAGTCGATGCGCTGGCCGAGGCGCGCGGCTTCGACCGTGTAGTTCACCTTGGTGACCGGCGAGAACATCGAGTCGATCGGAACCACTCCGATAGGCCGGTCGGTGGCCGAGTGCTGATCGGCCGAGACGTAGCCGCGGCCGCCGTTGATCTCGACTTCGGCGCGCAGGTCGCCGTCACGGTTCAGGGTCGCGATGTGCAGGTCGGGATTCAACACCTCGACCTCGGCGTCGACCTGCAGATCGCCGGCGCGCACCTCGCCCTTGCCCTTCAGCTCGAACGTGCCCTTCTTGGGCCCGTCGCCGTGCAGCTTGAGCCGCACCTGCTTGAGATTGAGGATGATCTCGGTGACGTCTTCGATCACTCCCGGGAGGGTCGAGAACTCATGGAGCACGCCGTCGATACGCACCGCGGTGATCGCGGCGCCCTGCAGTGACGAGAGCAGGACGCGACGCAGCGAATTGCCGAGGGTCGTGCCGAAGCCGCGCTCCAGCGGCTCGATGACGAACTTGCCGTAGCCGTCGTTGTTGCCGGCATCGGGCACGAGCTGCTTGGGCATGGTCAGATTCTTCCACTTCATAGGCAGCCTCCGAATGAGAAGGCGATCGGTTCGGACAAGTCGATCGTTACTTCGAGTAGAGCTCGACGATGAGCTGCTCGTTCACCGGCACCGGGATGGAAGCACGCGTCGGAACGTTCAACACGCGGCCGCTCATCTTCTCGACGCTCAGATCGAGCCACTCCGGCACGCTTTGGCCCTTGCGGCCCTCGAGCGCGTTCTGCACGACTACCAGCTTGCGACTCTTCTCGCGCAGCGACACTTCGTCGCCGGCCTTGACCAGGTACGATGGAATGTCGACCGGCTTTCCGTTCACGCTCAGGTGGCCATGGCTCACCAGCTGACGCGCGGAGGCGCGGTTCGGCGCGAAGCCCAGGCGGAAGACCACGTTGTCGAGCCGCGTCTCCAGGAACTGGAGCAGGGTCTCGCCGGTCACGCCCTTCGAAGCCGCGGCTTTGTAGAAGTAGTTACGGAACTGGCGCTCGAGCACGCCGTAGATCCGGCGCGCCTTCTGCTTCTCGCGCAGCTGCTGGCCGTAGTTGGTCTCCTTGGCGCGCCGGCTCTTGCCATGCTCGCCCGGAGCGTAGGAGCGCCGCTCCATGGCGCACTTGTCGCTCATGCAGCGCGTTCCCTTGAGGAACAGCTTCATGCCTTCGCGGCGGCACAACCGGCACTTCGCATCGTGATAGACAGCCATGGTCCTCTCCTAGACGCGGCGCCGCTTGGGAGCGCGGCAACCGTTATGCGGAATGGGCGTCACGTCCTTGATCGCGGAGATCTCGAGGCCGGCCGCCTGCAGCGAGCGGATGGCGGCCTCGCGACCCGCGCCCGGGCCCTTGACCCAGACCTCGACGCGCTTCATGCCGAGATTGAGCGCCTCGCGTGCGCTCGCCTCCGCCGCGACCTGTGCGGCGAACGGCGTGCTCTTGCGCGAGCCCTTGAAGCCGACCTTGCCCGCACTGGCCCAGGTGACCACGGCCCCGTCCATGTCGGTGATGGTGACGATCGTGTTGTTGAAGCTCGCCTGCACGTGAGCGACCCCGTTGGTTCCCACCTTGCGGTCGCGCTTCTTCGTCTTTTTTACTTCAGCCACTCGAAACCTCCGTTCGGGTCGCGCCGCGGAGCCGACTCATGCGGAATCCGCGCACCCCCTCGACTATGACTTCTTCGGTCCTGTCCCGGCCCCGGCACCGGCGCCTGCTCCGGCCTTCGGCGCGACGGTTGTCGCCTTCCTCGTAGCGCCCGCGGTCTTCTTCGGGCCCTTGCGCGTACGCGCGTTGGTCTTGGTGCGCTGTCCGCGCACCGGAAGCCCGCGGCGGTGACGCAGGCCGCGGTAGGCGCCGATATCCATCAGGCGCTTGATGTTCATGGCCATCTCGCTGCGCAGCGAGCCTTCGACCTTGTACTCGCGTTCGATCACGCCGCGCAGTTTTCCGGTGTCCTCGTCGGTGAGGTTCTTCACCCGGGTGTCCGGACTCACGCCGGTCGCGGCCAGAATGCGACGGGCTGTGGTATTCCCGATTCCATAGATGTAGGTCAGCGCGACTTCAATCCGCTTCTCCGCCGGCAAGTCGACGCCCGCAATACGTGCCACAGGCTTCCTCCTTCGCTACTTCTGACGCTGCTTATGCCGCGGATTGCGCGTGCAGATCACGCGGATCACGCCCTTGCGACGCACCACCTTGCAATGCTCGCAGATCTTCTTCACCGAAGTACGAACCTTCATGTTGCTCCCTCGTGCGCCGTGGTCCTGGATGCGACAGGCGCCCTTGCTGGGGACGACTACTTGTACCGATAGACGATTCGGCCGCGGGTCAGATCGTAGGGCGATAGCTCGATCGTGACCTTGTCCCCCGGCAGAATCTTGATGAAGTGCATCCGCATCTTGCCCGAGATGTGGGCGAGCACCTTGTGGCCGTTCTCGAGCTCCACGCGGAACATCGCGTTGGGAAGCGGCTCGACTACGGTGCCTTCGACCTGGATGCCTTCTTCTTTCGCCAAACCGACTCTCCTGTCACCACAGCGACGAGCCCGAGAGAATCTCGGGGCCGTCGCTTCCGACCGCCACGGTGTGCTCGAAGTGGGCGCTCAGGCTGCCGTCCTTCGTGACCACCGTCCAACCGTCCGGCTGTGTCCTCACCTCCGGACGTCCCACGTTCACCATCGGCTCGATCGCCAGCACCTGCCCGGCCATCAGCCGCGGACCCCGATCCGGCGGCCCGAAGTTCGGCACCTGCGGCTCCTCGTGCATCTGCCGGCCGATACCGTGTCCCAGAAGCTCGCGCACCACCGAGAACCCATTCTGCTCGGCGTGCGACTGGATCGCGTGCGAGATGTCGCCGACGCGATTTCCAGACTTCGCCTGCTCGATTCCCTTGCGCAGCGCCTCGCGCGTCACCGCGAGCAGCCGCTGGACTTCCTCACTCACCTCGCCCACCGGGAACGTGAATGCGGCGTCCCCGTAAAAGCCTTCCTTCTCGACACCCACGTCGATCCCGATGATGTCGCCATTCTTGAGGCGCCGCACACCCGGTATCGAGTGGACCACTTCCTCGTTCACCGAGGGGCAGATCGTCGCCGGGAACCCGCGATAGCCCTTGAACGCGGGCCTCGCCCCATGATCCCGGATGAACGTCTCGGCAAGCCGGTCCAGATCGGCCGTGGTCACCCCCGGCTTCACTTCGCCGCCGAGCATCTCCAGCGTGCGCGCGACCAGCTGCGCGCTCGCCCGGATGCGCTCGATCTCGCTTCTGTCCCTCAGATACACCATGTTTCTTCAGCCCACCCGGTCCGCGCGCGCCAGCGCGTCCTGAAGCGACCGGTAGACTTCCTCCGTCGATCCGCTGCCCGGCACCTCGATCAGGCGCCCCCGGCCGCGATAGTACTCAATCAGCGGCGAGGTCTGGTCCCGGTACACCTGCAGCCGCTTCTTCACCGTCTCCGGGGCGTCGTCCGCCCGCTGCACCAGCTCGACGTCCGGGTCGTCGTCGCATCGCCGCGGATCCTTCGACGGCGCACTCGCCTGGTTGTACGCCCGCTTGCACTTCGGGCACTCCCGGCGCGCTCCGAGTCGCCGCACCAGCTCGTCCTCGTCCACCGCCAGGCTGATCACCGCGTCCAGCTTCTTCTTCCGGCCCTTCAGCATCGCGTCGAGCGCGTCTGCCTGCGGCACCGTTCTCGGAAACCCATCCAGCACGAACCCGCGCGCCGCATCCGGCTCGAGAGTGCGCTCGCGCACCAGCCCGATCATCACGTCGTCCGGAACCAGCAGCCCCTGGTCCATCAGGCGCCTGGCCTTGATCCCGAGCGAGGTTCCGCGTGCACCCGCCTCGCGCAGGATCTCGCCGGTCGAGATCAACGCCCAACCATTTGCTTCAGCGAGCCGGCGCCCCTGCGTGCCCTTGCCCACTCCCGGAGGACCGAGGAGCACCAGCCGCACGCTACATTCTCTGCCGGCCGCGCAGTCGGCCGTGCTTCACGAACCCTTCGTAGTGCCGCATGAGCAGGTGGGACTCGACCTGCTGCAGCGTGTCGAGCGCCACGCCCACCACGATCAGAACGCTGGTGCCGCCAAAGCTCAGGTACCGCGCCCCCGAGCTGGCCATCATGATGTCGGGCAGCACCGCGATCAGCGCGAGGAAGATTGCTCCCGGCAGCGTGATCCGCGACAGCACCCGGTCGATGTATTCCGCGGTCTTGCGCCCCGGGCGGATGCCCGGCACGAAACCGCCGTACTTGCGCATGTTCTCCGCGAGGTCGTTCGGGTTGAGGACGACGGCGGTATAGAAGTAGGTGAAGAAGATGATGATCAGGCCGTACAGAATGTTGTAGACCCAGCTGGTGGTGGTGAACCACTGGCTGATCCCCGCGAACGGGCTCGACGGCGGCAGGAACTGCGCGAGCGTGGTCGGCAGGATCATGAAGCTGGACGCGAAGATGATCGGAATCACGCCCGCGGTGTTGACGCGCAGCGGGATGTGCGTGCTCGCCCCGCCGTACATGCGCCGCCCGACGATGCGCTTGGCGTACTGCACCGGAATCTTGCGCGTGGCCTGGGTCATGACGATGACCGCGGCGACGATCGCGACCATCAGCGCCAGCACGAACACCACCGTGAACAGCGACAGCGAGCCGGCCCGGAACGTGTCGATCGCCTGCATCACCCGGTTCGGCACTCCGCCGATGATGTTCACGAAGATGATCAGCGAGATGCCGTTGCCGATACCGTGCTCCGTGATCTTTTCCCCGAGCCACATCACGAAGATGGTGCCGGTGGTCTGGGTGACGATGGTGGACAGATAGAACATCGCGTCCGGGTGCGGGACGACCGGGACGCCGGAAGTCGCGCCCATGTTCACCAGGTACACGCTGTAGGCGAACGACTGGATGATCGAGATCAGCACCGTGCCATAGCGGGTGAGCTGGGTCAGCTTCTTCTGGCCCTCCTCGCCCTCCTTGCGCAGCTTCTCGAAGTACGGCACGACCGCGCCCAGCACCTGCAGGATGATCGAGCTCGAGATGTACGGCATGATTCCAAGCGCGAACAGCGTCGCGCGAGAGAACGCCCCGCCCACGAACAGATCGTAGAGGCCGAACAGCGTGCCGCGCTGGCTCTCGAACGCGGCGGTCAGCGCCCGGGTGTTGACCCCGGGCGTCGGCAGGTGCTCGCCCAGGCGGTAAACGACGAACAGCGCCAGAGTAAACAGAATCCGGCGACGCAGTTCGGGAACCTGGAAGATGTTTCGGATCTTATCGAGCATGGGTCCTTACGCCTTGACGGTCGGTACTTCGACCTTGCCGCCGGCCGCTTCGATCGACTTGCGCGCGCCTTCGCTCACCGCGTCCACCTTCACCGTGACCGCCACGGCGAGCTCGCCTCCGGCGAGCAGCTTGATCGGGCCGCGACGACGCACGATGCGCTGACTGCGCAGCCACGCCGCATCGACCACCGCGCCCGCGGGCGCCACGCCGAGGCGGCCGACCTTCACCACCTGGAATTCGACGCGGCCCGGATTCTTGAAGCCGCGCTTCGGCGTGCGCCGCTGCAGTGGCATCTGTCCGCCCTCGAACCAGGCCGGAATCTTGCCGCCGGAGCGTGCCTTCTTGCCCTTGTGTCCCTTGCCCGCGGTGCCGCCGAGTCCGGTCGCAGAGCCCTTGCCACGGCGCTTGCGCGGACGCGTCGATCCCGATGCCGGGCGAATCGTTCCGAGTCGCATGAGTTCGTCCTAGGAAATTTCCTCCACCTGTACCAGGTGGCGGACCTTGAAGACCATGCCCCGAATCTGGGGCGTGTCGTTGTGTTCGACGGTGTGCTGCATGCGGCGAATGCCGAGCGCTTCGATCGTGGCGGCGTGATCCTTCTTGTGGCCGCTCGCGCTCTTCACCTGACGGATCCGGAGCTTACCCACGTGGCCCCCTCGGCCCGAACATCTCTTCGAGCGTGCGGCCACGCATCGAGGCGATGTCGGCGGGACGGCGCAGATGACGCAGCCCTTCGACGGTGGCCTTGACCAGGTTGTGCGGATTGCGGCTGCCGAGGCACTTGGTGAGCACGTTCATGACGCCCGCCACCTCGAGGACCGCGCGCACTCCCGAGCCGGCGATGACGCCGGTGCCCTGCGATGCCGGCTTGAGCAGCACTTCGCCCGCGCCGAACTTTCCGATGATCTGGTGCGGGATGCTGCCACCGCGCGTCACCGGCACGGTGAACATGTTCTTCTTGGCGACGTCGCCGGCCTTGCGGATCGCGTCCGCGACTTCATTGGCCTTGCCCAGGCCGACGCCCACGCGACCCTTCTGGTCGCCGACCGCGACGATCGCGTTGAACGAGAAGCGCCGCCCGCCCTTGACCACCTTGGCGCAGCGGTTCACCGCGATGACGCGCTCCGCGAATTCCGACTTGGGAGCATCGCCTCCACGGCCCCGGCCGTCGCCCCGACCCTGCGGATGTCCGCCTCGCATCAGAAACCTCCTAGAACTCGAGACCGCCGGCGCGTGCGCCGTCGGCGAGCGCCTTCACACGCCCGTGGTAGAGATAGCCGCCACGGTCGAAGGACACCTTGCTGATGCCCTTCGCCTTCGCGCGCTCGGCGAGAAGCTTGCCGACCGCCACGCTCACCGCGGTCTTGCCCTTGCCCTCGTCCGGCTTGACGCCGTCGCGGCTCGAAGCCGCGACCACGGTGCGCCCGGAGAGGTCGTCGATGATCTGCGCGTAGATGTGGGTGTTGCTGCGGTACACCGAAAGACGCGGGCGTTCCGCGCTACCCGTGACGCGCTTGCGGATCCGGTAGCGCCGGATCCGACGCCGTTCGTAGTTGTTGTGCTTTCCGCTCATGTTATGCCGACCCCGCAGCCTTCCCGGCCTTGCGGCGGATGTACTCGCCTTCGTACTTGATGCCCTTGCCCTTGTAGGGCTCGGGGGGACGGAACCCGCGGATGTCTGCGGCCACCTGGCCGACCAGGCACTTGTCGGCGCCGCTGATCGTGAGACGGGTCGGATTCTCGACCTTGATGTTGATTCCGGCAGGCGGCGTGAACTTGACCGGGTGCGAGAAGCCGAGCTGCAGGACCAGGTTCTTGCCTTCCATGTTCGCGCGGTAGCCGGTGCCCACGATCTCGAGCGTCTTGCTGAATCCCTGGGTCACTCCCAGCACCATGTTCTGGATCAGCGCGCGCATCGTTCCGAACGCGGGGTTGCGGGTGAGCTTCTCCGCGGTCACCTTCGCCTCGGCGCCCTCGACCTTCACCGTCGTCCCGACCAGGATGTGGGTCTGCAGCTCGCCCTTCGGACCCTTCACCATGACCGCATCCTCGCCGACCGTGACCGTGACGCCGCCCGGAATCGCGACCGGAATCTTGCCGATTCTCGACATGGCGCCCCCTACCAGACCTGGCAGATGAGTTCGCCGCCGAGACCCGCCTCGCGGGCCTCACGGTCGGTCATCATGCCGCGCGAGGTGGAAACGATCGAGGTGCCGAGCCCGCCCATCACGCGCGGGATGCGGTCCTTGCCCACGTACACGCGACGTCCCGGAGAGCTCATGCGACGGATGCCCGAGATGACGCTCTCGTCGTCGGCCGTGTACTTGAGGTAGACCCGCAGGATTCCCTGCTTGGTGTCCTCGATCACCTTGAAGTTGTTGATGAAGCGCTCGCGCAGAAGCACCTTCGACAGCTCGGTCTTCACGTGCGAAGCCGGCACGTCGAGCTTGCGATGCCTGGCGCGGATCGCGTTGCGCACGCAGGTCAGAAAATCTGCCACCGGGTCACTGACGGACATGAATCACTCCATTTGGACCAGCGTCCACGCTCTCGCGTGCTGCCTGGCCCGATGCGGGTTTACCAGCTTGCTTTGACGACACCCGGGATCTGCCCGGACAGCGCCAGCTCGCGGAAGCAGATGCGGCACAGCCCGAAGTCCCGCAGGTACGCCCGCGCCCGGCCGCAGCGATGGCAGCGGGTGTAGGCGCGCACCTTGAACTTGGGAGTCCGCTTCCACTTCTCGATCAGCGACTTCTTCGCCACGGATCCTCCTACTTCTGCCGGAAGGGCATGTTCATGAGCCGCAGCAGCTCACGCCCTTCCTCGTCGGTGCGCGCGGTGGTCACGATGGTCACGTCCATCCCGCGCACCTTCGCCACCTTGTCGTAGTTGATCTCCGGAAAGATGATCTGCTCGGTGAGTCCCATCGTGTAGTTGCCCCGTCCGTCGAACGAGCGCGGATTGACGCCGCGGAAATCGCGAATGCGCGGCAGCGCGACGTTGATCAGCCGGTCGTAGAACTCCCACATCCGTGCGCCGCGCAGCGAGACGCTGCACCCGACCGGAAGCCCCGCGCGCAGCTTGAAGTTCGAGATCGCCTTCTTCGCCTTGCGAATCGCCGGACGCTGCCCCGTGATCTGGCCCAGCTCGTTGACCGCCGCGTCCATCAGCTTCTGGTCCTGCACCGCGTCGCCGACGCCCATGTTGAGCACGATCTTGGTGAGGCGCGGCGCCTGCATGACGCTCGTGTATTTGAATTTGTCCATCAGCTGGCGGAGCACCGTCTTCTCGTAGAGCTTCGCGAGCCGCGGCTTCTCCGACGGTCCGGTGGGACGACCCTCGCTGATCGCGCCGGGCGTCGAGGGCGCGGCCTTCGAGGCCTTGCTGGCACTCTTGGTCGCACTCTTGGCTGCGCTCTTGCCGGCCTTGTCGGCGCTCTTCGCCTTTGCCGGTGCCTTTTCCTTCTTCTCGCTCGCCATGTTCGTTCATCTCTCCAGGATCTGGTCCGCGCCGCCCGCCCGACTCTCGGGCGCTTCGGGACCGCGTGCGGCGCCTTGCTCGTGCGCCTCTTGAACGACTACTCGCTCTTTGCCAGCGTTTCCCCGCTGCGGCGCGAAACGCGCTCGCGGCGGCCGTCCTTCCCGATGCGCACGCCGGTGCGCGTTCCACGCCCGGCCTTCGCGTCGTAGAGCAGGACGTTCGATCGGTGCACCGGTGCTTCCTTCTCGATGATGCCGCTCTGCACGCCCTGGCGCTTCGCCTTGGTGTGGCGCTTGACCATATTCACCTTCTCGATGATCAGGCGATTCTTGGCCTCGTCGATCGAGAGCACCTTGCCGGTCTTGCCCTTGTCGTCGCCGGCGATCACCTGCACGACGTCGCCCTTGCGGATCTTCATTCCCATCAGATCACCTCCGGCGCGAGCGAAATGATCTTCATGAACGCCTTCTCGCGCAGCTCGCGCGCCACGGGTCCGAAGATGCGGGTCCCACGCGGCTCCTTGTCGTCGTTGATGAGCACCACCGCGTTCTCGTCGAAGCGGATGTACGAGCCGTCCTTGCGGCGGCCTTCCTTCACGGCACGGACCACGACCGCCTTCGCGACGTCGCCCTTCTTGACCGCCGCGCCGGGGATCGCGTCCTTGACCGACACCACGACGATGTCGCCGAGGCGGCCGTAGCGCTTGTGGTGGCCGCCGAGCACCTTGATGCACTGGGCACGCTTCGCGCCCGAGTTGTCGGCGACAGTCACCATGGTTCGCAACTGGATCATGACCTGAGCTCCTGGTCGCGCCTACTTCGCGCGCTCGACGAACTCCACGAAGCGCCAGCGCTTTTCCTTCGACATCGGCCGGGTCTCCATGAAGCGGATGACATCGCCCACATGACACTCGTTCTTCTCGTCGTGAACCTTGAACTTCGTCCGGCGACGCACGTAGCGGCCGTACGTCGGATGCTTCACGAGGCGCTCGATGGACACCACGACCGTCTTCTCCATCCGGTCGCTGACTACCTTGCCCACCCGCACCTTCCTGCGATTGCGGTCCGTCGTCGTCGTCGTTGTCGTCATGCGTGCACTGCCTCCGGGGCGCGGGGCCTACGCCTTGAGCGTGGCCTTGCGCTCCAATTCGGTCAGAACGGTCAGGAGCCGCGCCATCTCGCGTCGGCTGGTACGGATCTTCAGCGGATTGTCGAGCTGCTTCATGGAATTGCGGAAGCGGAGGTTGAACAGCTCCTCACGCAGCTCGGTCACCCGCGCGCGGATGTCGTCCGCGGTCATGTCTCGCATGCTGGTCGCCTTCGGCTGAGCCACGATCAATCTCCTCCCAGCTCATGACGCTCGACGAAGCGGGTGCGGATCGGAAGCTTCGATGCCCCGAGCTTCATCGCCTCCTGCGCCGCCGTCTTCGAGATGCCTTCGAGCTCGAACATCACGCGTCCGGGCTTGACCACGGCGACCCAGAATTCCGGCGCGCCCTTGCCCTTGCCCATTCGCGTCTCGGCCGGCTTCTTGGTGACCGGCTTGTCCGGGAATACCCGGATCCACATCTTGCCCCCGCGCTTGATGCTGCGGGTGATCGCCACGCGTGCGGCCTCGATCTGGCGGTTCGTGACCCACGCCGGCTCGAGCGCCTGCAGCCCGAACTCGCCGAAGGTCACCGAGCCGCCCCGGTAGGCCTTGCCTCGCATGCGACCGCGCTGCTGCTTGCGGTATTTGACTCGCTTCGGCATCAACACGGTGGTCGGCTCCTACTTGTTCGATCCGGCCGCAACCGCGCCGGTCTGAGGCTTGTCGAGTACTTCGCCGTGGAACATCCACACCTTCACGCCGCACGTTCCGTAGGCCGTGTTGGCGGTGGCCCTCGCGAAATCGATGTCGGCGCGCAGCGTGTGGAGCGGAACCCGGCCTTCACGATAGGTTTCGAAGCGCGCCATCTCGGAACCGCCCAGACGACCCGAGCACGCGATGCGGATTCCCTGGGCGCCGGCGCGCATCGAGGAGGCGATCGCCTTCTTCATCGCGCGGCGGAACGAGACCCTCTGCTCGAGCTGCTTGGCGATGTGCTCGGCGACCAGCTGCGCGTCGAGGTCGGCGCGTTTGATCTCTTCGATGTTGAGCTGCACCTGCTTCTTGGTCAGCGCCTTCATCTCTTCACTGAGCTTGTCGACCTGCTCGCCCTTGCGACCGATCACGAGGCCGGGACGCGCGGTGCGGATTCCGATCGTGACCTTCTCGCCCTTGCGCTCGATCGTGATCTTGGAGATGCCCGCCTGGTAGAGACGCTTCTTGAGGTAGCGCTTGATCAGCAGATCCTCGCGGAGCAGCTCCGGATAGTTCTTCTTGGCGAACCAGCGGGAGTCCCAGGTCTTGACGATCCCGAGTCTCAGGCCGATCGGATTGGTTTTCTGGCCCATCAGAGCGACTCCCTCGTGGCCACCGTGACCGACACGTGGCTGGTGCGCTTCAGGATCGGCGTGGCGCGGCCCTGCGCACGGGGCAACCAGCGCTTCAGCGTCGGTCCCGCGCCCACGACCGCTTCCTTCACGTACAGATCCTCGAGGCGGACCTTGCCCACGTGCAGGGCATTGGCGACCGCCGACTTCAACACCTTCTGAATGATGCGCGCCCCGTTCTTGGGCGTGAACTGCAACGCGGTCGTCGCCGACTCGACGCTCTGGCCGCGAATGATCTCGAGCACCTGATTGCACTTCCGGGGCGTGATGCGCACGTAGCGCTGAATGGCTTTCGCTTGCATGGCTACTTTCCTGGCACCGGGGTCTTCTCGACCGTCACCTGTCCGTGACCGCGGAACACCCGCGTAGGCACGAACTCGCCGAGCTTGTGTCCCACCATGTTCTCGGTCACGTAGATGGGAATGAACTTGTTGCCGTTGTGCACCGCCAGCGTGTGACCGACGAACTCGGGCAGGATCGTGCAGCGCCGCGCCCAGGTCTTCATCACCCGCTTCTCACCGCTGCGGTTGAGTCCCTCGATCTTCCTGACAAGGGAGTCGACGACGTACGGTCCCTTCTTGATGGAACGCGCCATGGATTCTCGATCTCCCTTTCTACTTCGAACGCCGGCGCACGATGAGCGAATCGCTCAGCTTGCGCTTGCGCGTCTTCAGGCCCTTGGTCTTCTTGCCCCACGGCGTCGTCGGATGACGGCCGCCCGAGGTCTTGCCCTCGCCACCGCCCATCGGGTGGTCGACAGGGTTCATCGCGACTCCCCGCACGCTGCCGAGCCGGCCCAGCCAGCGACGGCGGCCCGCCTTGCCGTACGAGATGTTCTCGTGGTCGATGTTCCCGACCTGACCGACCACCGCGCGGCAGGTCACGTGGAAGCGCCGCACCTCGCCCGACGGCAGGCGCAGCTGGGCGTAGTCGCCCTCCTTCGCCATCAACTGGCAGAAGGCACCGGCCGAGCGTGCGACGCGCGAGTGGCGGCCGGGGAACAGCTCGACGTTGTGCACGTTGGTGCCGAGCGGAATGCTCTTCAGCGGAAGGCAGTTGCCAGGCTTGATCTCGGCGTCCGGACCGGACTGCACCATCTCGCCGACCTTGAGCCCGTCGGGCGCGACGATGTAGCGGCGCTCGCCGTCCACATAGTTCAGCAGCGCGATGCGCGCCGAACGATTCGGATCGTACTCGATGCTCGCGACCCGCGCCGGAATCCCGTCCTTGGTGCGGCGGAAGTCGATGATGCGGTAGCGCTGCTTGTGCCCGCCGCCGATGTAGCGGGACGAGATGTGGCCGTAATTGTCCCGGCCGCCGGTCTTGTACAGGCGTTCGGTGAGCGACTTCACCGGCTTCGAGCGCGTCAGCTCCTTGTAGTCCGGCATCTGCGTGTGCCGGAGCGTCGGCGTCATCGGACGGAATTTCTTCAGGCCCATGGTTCGCGTTCCTCTAGATCTGCTCGAACAGCTCGATCTTCTGATCGGGCTGCAGAGTCACGATCGCCTTTTTCCAGTCGTTGCGACGGCCGACCCAGCGCCCCTGGCGCTTTTCCTTGCCGTGCACGTTCATCGTTCGCACCTCGGCCACCTTCACCGAGAAGATCGTCTCGATCGCGCGCTTGACGTCGATCTTGTTCGCGGCGCGCGCCACCTCGAAGTGGTACTGGTTGCGCACCTCGCGCAGGGCCGTCCCCTTCTCGGTGATGAGCGCACGCTTCACCACACTCCGCGGATCCTTCATCATTTGACGAAGACCTCCTTGACGCGCTCGAGGGCGCCCGAGGTCAGCAGCACGACCTCGCAGTCCAGCACCTCGTACGGATTGAGCTGGTGAGCCAGGCGGGTATTCAGGTTCCGAATGTTGCGGCACGACTTGACGACGTTCTCGTCGGCCAGCTCGATCACCAGCAGGGTGCGCTTTCCGGCCAGCCCGAGCTTCTGAAGCGTCTCGGCCATGGTCTTGGTCTTCGGCGCGGAGAAGGCGAGCGAATCGATCACCTGCACCGCGTTCTCGCCGGCCTTGAGCGAGAGCGCCGAGGCGAGCGCCGCGCGGCGCTGCTGCTTCGGCATCTCGGTACGGTAGTCACGCGGCTTGGGCCCGAAGGCGCGGCCGCCTCCCGGCCACAGTGGCGAAGTGTTCGAGCCCGCGCGCGCGCGCCCGGTTCCCTTCTGCTTCCACGGCTTGCGACCGCCTCCCGAGACCTCGCCTTTGGCCTTGACCTTGGCCGTGCCCTGGCGCTGGTTTCCGAGGAAGCGCTTCACCGACAGCCACAGCAGGTGCTCGTGCACCGGCTGGGCGAACAGCTCATCGGGCAGCGTCGCTACGCCCTTCTCGCTCCCATCCACCTTGAAGACTTTCGCGTTCATGTCAGCCTTCCCGCTTCTTGATGATCACGAGTCCATTCGGCGGACCGGGGATCGCGCCGCGCACCGCGAGCACGTGCTGCTCCGCATCCACCACGACCACGCGAAGGTTCTTGATGGTCAGGTTGACCGCGCCCATGTGCCCGGGCAGACGCTTACCCTTGATGACGCGCGACGGATAGGCCGACGAGCCGATCGAGCCGGGCTGCTTGCCGGCGGTCGGACCGTGCGAGGCGTGGCCCGCCGCGAAGCCGTGGCGCTTGACCACGCCCGCGAAGCCGCGGCCCTTGGTCACGCCCTCGACGTCGACGTGCTGGCCCGGCTCGAAGATCGCGACCGTGACGCTCTGCCCGACCTCGAGGCCCGCCGTATCGGCGACCCGGAATTCCCTGAGGTGGCGCGCCGGCGGGAGGTTGCGCTTCTTGAACTGGCCCAGCACCGGGCGCAGGAAGCGCGACTCCTTGTTGGTGCCGTACCCGAGCTGGATCGCCGTGTAGCCGTCCCGTTCCGCGGTGCGGACTTCGGTGACGGTGCACGGCCCGGCCTGGATCAGCGTAACTGGGACGACCTCGCCCTTCTCGTCGAAGTGCTGAGTCATCCCGAGCTTCTTGCCGATGAGTCCCATCATGTCCTGGTTCCTCGTCGGAGGCGCACGCCGGTCACCCGTTCCTCACAGGTGAGGCGCCGTCGCTCCGCCTGACGCTTCCGTCAGGTCTTGATCTCGATGTCCACGCCTGCCGGGATGTCCAGCTTCTCGAGCGCTTCCATGGTCTGCGCGCTCGAGCGGATGATGTCGATCAGCCGCTTGTGAATGCGGATCTCGAACTGTTCGCGGGACTTCTTGTCGACGTGCGGGCTGCGAAGCACGGTGTAGATCGTCTTCTTGGTCGGCAGCGGCACGGGTCCCTTGGTCATTGCCCCGGTGCGCCGTGCCGTGCGCACGATCTCGGACGCCGATTGATCCAGCGTCGCGTGGTCGTACGACTTCAGCTTGATGCGGATCTTCTGAAGCATCGTTTGGCCCCTAGGCGATGATGTCGGAGACGACGCCGGCGCCGACGGTGCGTCCGCCTTCGCGGATCGCGAAGCGCAGCCCCGACTCCATGGCGATCGGGGTGATCAGCTCCACCTCGACGTCCACGTTGTCCCCGGGCATCACCATCT
>JANMQY010000042.1:0-67500 GCA_031370785.1 Candidatus Eiseniibacteriota bacterium
GTGGCTGATGCGGTGCGAGTGATTCTCGACCGTGTACACATCTCCCGAAGGCGCGACCGCGATGCCGCTCGGAAACTCCATCTGACCGGGACCGTCACCGAATGATCCCCATTCGGTGATCAGGGTGCCGTTCGGCTGGAACTTCTGGATTCGATGATTGCCCTGGTCCGCAACGTAGATGTTGCCGTCCGGCCCGACATCGACGCCGAAGGGATGATCCATGTTGCTCGGCCCCGATCCCAGCCCGCCAAACGTGAACAGCGGAGGTGGCGCCTGAGCACCAGCTCGGGTGACGAGTGCCAGGGAGAGGAAGACGATCGGGAGCAACATCAAGATGTTTCGATTGCGCATGGCCGAGCCTTTCGCGATTGGCCGCCCGGTCGTCGGAGCAGATTCCGGGGGTTGGGATTCATCCGCCTCCAATATGGAAACGCTATTCGGCAACACGGTCAATTGGAATCTCGAGCTATCCCTGACCTCAGCGCATCCGGCCGAGCGGATTGCTCTTGCCGCACCAAGGGCACACCCAGCTCGTGGGCACCGGGCTCGGCGGCGTCAGGACGCTGTGCTCACCGCACTCGCGGCACACGTGCGTGACCCGACGCTCGAATGGAATTCGACGCACGCTCTGCCTTCCGGTCCTGCGAAACGCGAGCACGAAATTCGCGTCCTTCGCGAGGTCGATCCCGATCGCGCGATCCAGCGCGGCGAGCGCTTCGGTGAACGGCCGTTGCAGCGGCTTGGTGCGAGGGTCGTTCATCCACGAGAAGCCCGACGGCACCCGCGCCAGCGCCAGCGGCTCGAATTCGCGTGAGGTGAACAGATCGAGCAGCTTCTCGAGGTCGAAGCGCTGCTGGTGCTCGAGGCGCTTTCCAAGTTTCAGCATCGCGTACTTGGCGAAGTAGCCGGCGAAGCGGTACAGACTGTCATCGAACGATGCGGCGCGCGGCACGGACAGATAGAGTGTCCCGCCGATCTTCGTGACGCGCGCCAGCTCGTTGCAGCAGGCCTCGAGTTCGGTGACGTGCTCGAGCACGTAGTGGCAGACGGTGAGATCGAACAGCGCATCGCGCAACGGAAGGCGCGCGAGATCAGCGCGCAGCAGGCGCAGGTTGGACGCGGGCGGCGGCGGCCCCGGCGGAAACTTGATGTCGAATGCGGTGATCGCGAGGTCGGGCCGCATCGCGTAGGGCCACGAGCCCGGACCGCAGCCCGCATCCAGCACCTGCGCACCCGGTGCCGCCGTCTCGATCAGTTCGCGGAGGAACAGCGCCGGCTCACCGGGCACACGAACAGGCTTGCGAGCCCAGGGAGTGGAGCTCACATCCGAACCTCGGCCGCGCTCCTCCCCGCAGCCGCATCGAACAGGGCGCGCGGCACCGCGGCAGCGGCGGCGAAACGGCCCTGCGCTGCGAGCCACGCGGCCAGCGCGGCCTGCTGGATGAGGAACGAAGGCAGCCAGGTGACGCGTCCCACCCCATGCGCATGACGCGCGAACAGCGTGAGGTTGGCGCGCAGGCGCTGATAAATCTTCCATGGGCTTGCCGCGCCCGAGCTGGACGAGACCC
Organism: Candidatus Eiseniibacteriota bacterium; assembly: GCA_031370785.1. Classification (GTDB taxonomy): domain Bacteria; phylum Eisenbacteria; class RBG-16-71-46; order RBG-16-71-46; family RBG-16-71-46; genus DATJGS01. Next base: position 1,569 of record JANMQY010000042.1, read on the forward strand.
TGTGCCACAGGCGCGCGGTCGGGACGAACAGCAGGCGGAAGCCTGAGCGTCTCGCGCGCAGACACCAGTCGGCGTCCTCGGCGTAGATGTGATAGCCCTCGTCGAGCAGCCCGACCCGCTCCCACGCTTCGCGCCGGGCGAGCAGGCAGCAGCCGGTCAGGTAGCCGGTGGTCTCGACCGAGCGGTACTGGCCGGCGTCGCGCTTGCGAAGTCCGCGGTGCGCGGCAAAGCCGAGCGCCGGCAGACACATGCCACCCGCGTACCAGATATCGCCGCTCGGCGCGCCGAAGTAGATGAGCGGCGCGGCTGCTCCCGCGCCCGGATCCTCATCGAGCGAAAGCAGCAGGCGCTCGTAGAGCGCGGGGTCGGCCTCGGTGTCGTTGTTGAGCAGCATCACCGCGTCGGCGCCGGCGGCAAGCGCTTCGCGCAGCCCCGCGTTGTTGCCTCCCGCGAAGCGCCGGTTCTCGCTCAGCGCCTGCACGGTCACCTCCGGGTACGCCGCGCCGATGCGCGCGGCCGAGCCGTCGCTCGAACCGTTGTCCACCACCCGCACCTTCGCGCGCCAGCCTTGAGGACAACGGCACAGACGCAGGGTTTCGAGCAGGGCCAGCGTGTCGGCGAGACCGTTCCAGTTGAGCACGACCACTTCAAGCGTCTTCAAGGCGCGCGCTCCTCGGCGCTGGCGCCACGTGCGGCGCGCCGCAGCGCACCTGCTCCGAACGCGGCGAGCAGCAGCGCGATCGCGACCAGTGGCGCCGCGGGCAGACCCTCATACGCCGCATAGGCCGACCAGAAGTCGAGCCCGTGGAGCAGCCCACGCTGCTCTGCCGCGCTCAGGCCGGTGCGCGGGTCACGCGGGCCGGAATCGGCTCCGCCCAGGCGCGGCGCGTGTCCCGCGAGGTGCTCCCCGACATTGCGCCGAAGCATGCGCCAGTGAACGATCGGCGGCGCATCGTGCGGATCGAAGTGGCTGCCCTCCATGAAGCGCGGATGATCCAGCGGCAGCTGGTACGGATAGTCGCCGACCTCGCGCATCGCGGCGCCAAAGTAGATGGCGACGCCGCCGATCGCGACCGCGAAGCCGAGCGCCCCGAGTGCGAGCGCCAGCACACGGCGGGCGTCGGCCATTCGATCGAGCGCGAAGGCGACCGGGATGAATCCGATCGGGAGCAGCGGCACGAGATAGCGCGGCCCGTACGAGCCGTCTCCGGCCCAGTGCTGGAACCGGCCGTAGAGGAACAGCGTGAACAGCCATGCGAGCACGATCGCAACCGCGAGCATGCCGAACGCGCGCCGGCGCGTCATCGCGCGCTCGCCCGAGGCTTCGGCATAGGGTCGCGCGCCCGACGTCATGGCGAGCATTCCGGCCGGCGCCAGCCACAGCACGGGCGCGTACCACGCGACACCCTTGCCCGAGGAGAACAGCAGGCCGTACACGCCCACCCACCACGGCGTGGTGTACGCGGCGGCCGTGGCCTGCGCGCCGTATCCGGTCTCGAACGGCGAGCCGAAGCGCGCCATGTCGTAGGCGGCATGGCCGGCGAGCGCGAGTGCGACTCCCGCTGCGGGCCAGATCCAGGTGCGGCGAGGCGCCTCGAGCAACGGCACCAGGCAGACGATGGCGATCGGCAGCATGCTGAGCTTGGCGGAGATCGCAAAAAACGCCCCGAGCGCGGCAAGGCGCGGCCCGGAGCGCTCGCCGAGCGCCGCGCGGGCCGAGCCCGTCAGCGCGAGCAGCAGTCCCAATGCCTGCAGCGGCTCGGCCATGAAGCTCTTCGCGTACACCCATACCGGGGTGGTGAAGCCGAGCAGCAGCGCGGCGCCGAGCGCGGCCGGACCCCCCACTCCGAATGCGCGGAGCGCGAGATAGAACGCCGCGAGCAGCAGTGCGGTCACCGCCGCGTTGAAGGCCGATGTCACCGCACGCTCGATCAGGACGCGCTGGTCGGGGCCGAGATGCGCCGCCCGGGCGATCGCAATGCCGGCCGCGACCAGCGGCATCGCGAGCACCGCCTGCCCCGCGGCGTTCTTGCTGTAGAAGCGTCCGTCGCGGCCCTGCATCGTGGCGCCTTCGGGAACCGCAACCCGCCCGGTGAGCAACGCGCGCGACACCTCGAACATGGTGACCTCATCGCTGCCCACGATGCGCCCGCCCCCGGTCGCGAGGTAGAGCGCGAACGCGCCGAGCGCGAGCCAGCGCGCGGTGCGCGAAGGGGCGCTCGAGGCGCGGGTCGCGACGTCGCGCGCCACCCCCATGCCCATCGGCGCGTGAATCCGGTGCGTGGGACTCATCGGGCTTACGGGGATCGGCTTGGGGCCGCTCACTTCCACCCCCGCGCCGGGCGCAGCGTGTCGATCAACTCGAGCGTGGAGGCGGCCAGCGCCTCCCACGAGTGCGCGGCGCGCAGGCGTTCGACGCCGGCGCGCAGACTGGGCGCGAGGCCCTCGGCGAAGTAGCGCACGATCGCGCGTGCCAGCGCCTCGGGGTCTTCTGGCGGCACGATCAGCCCGGTCTCCCCTTCGGCCACGCTCTCGGCGAGGCCGCCGACGTCGGTGGTGATCACCGGCACGCCGAGCGCGTATGCGACGTGGGTCACTCCGCTCTGGGTCGCCGAGCGATAGGGCAGCACCACGACGTCGGCGGCCTTGAACAGGGCTTCGACCTCGTCATCCGGAACGTAGCGCATCAGCATGCGCACCGAATCTCCGGCCGCCGAGGCCAAGCAGCGGTACGGGGCGTCGTCCTCGTAGAGCTCGCCGGCCACGACCAGCGTCGCGGGACGCGCGGCGCGCACCTTCGGCCACGCGGCCAGCAGCGTATCGAGGCCCTTGTAGTGACGGACGTAGCCGAAGAACAGCACGACCTCTCCTTCGAGTCCGAGCTTGGCGCGCGCGCTCGCACGCGTGTAGCGCCCGCGGTCGAACTGGGCGTAAAGCGGATGCGGCACGTGCCGCCTCGGCGCTCCGGGCTTCATCGCTTCCAGATCGCGCTCCACGCTCTTCGACATGACCAGGTAACCGTCCGAGTGTTTCAGCATCCACCGGGTGAGCTGCCGATCGAACAGTCGCCCCTCGTGCGGAATCAGGTTGTCGCACACCAGCACGACGCGCGTGCCGCGCTTGCGCAGCGCGGCGACCGACCCCGCGAACGCCGGGCCGAACTGCGGCAGCCACCATTTCAGGATCACCGCGCCCGGAGCGAACTTCTCGAGCGCCGCCGCGGTTCGCCGCCAGCTCAACGGGTCGATCGTACTGAGAGTGGCTTCGACCGGAAAGCGTGGACGCGGGGCGTCCGGGTCCTTCTGCGACTCGCCCGGGAACAGGAAGTCCGGATACTGGAGCGTGAACGTGTAGCCCCGGACCTCGGCCCTTCGGCTCAGCGACTCGCCGAGCATCCCCAGATACTGCGAGATGCCGCCGCGCCACGGCGCGAGCGGCCCGAGCAGCGCGATTCGCACCGGCGCCTTTCCGCTCAGGTTCCGCTCGAGGCCCACGCCAGCAGGCCGCGCCGCTCGAACTGAAAGGGCACCACCTGGCCGCCGTGCTTCTCGAGCGCCGCGGCAACCTTGTGCTTGCGATCGAAGCGGGTCAGCAGCAGGAAGTACCCGCCGCCGCCGGCCCCGGGCATCTTGCCGCCGATCGCTCCGGCCCGGCGCGCGATCTGGTAGAGCCTGTCCACGCGGCTGTTGGAGATCGCATCGTCGAGGCGCTTCTTGTTCTCCCATCCCTGGTGCAGCAGCTCGCCGATCAGATCCACCTTGCCGAGCAGCAGCGCCTTTTTCATCTCCAGCGTGTCGGTCTTGAGCCGGTGCAGGGCCTCGACCGTGGACTTTCGTCCTTCGCGATAGGAGCGGGTCTGGCGGTCGATGATGTTCGCCGACTCCCGGGTCTGGCCCATGTAGCAGAGCAGCAGGCGGTACTCGAGCTCGTTCAGGACGTCGGGGCGGATGCGGAGCGGATTCACCACCGTCGATTCGCGGGTGAACTCGATGAAGTTGAATCCGCCGAACGCGGCGGCGTACTGATCCTGGCGGCCGCCTGAGAGCTTCATGTCGACGCGCTCGATCCGGTACGCCAGCTCCGCGACCTCGTAGCCCGAGGTCGGCCGCTTGAGCCACGCGCCGAGCACTCCGATCAGCGCCACCACCAGCGTGGAGGAAGCTCCGAGGCCCGATCCCGGCGGGGCGTCGCTGTGCACCCACAGGTCGGCGCCGCGCCGGACCTTCATGGTCTTCACCACCGCCTTGATCAGGTCGAGGTTGCCATCGAGCTTCATGCGGCGCGGATGGTCGTAGCGCGCGACCATGTCGTAGTCGAGGCTGGTGATCGAGAGGCGCGAGTCGCGGCGCGGACGCAGCGAGGCATACGCGTACTGGTTGATGGTCGCCGACAGCACCATGCCCCCGTGCTCTTCCGGGTAAGGTGAGACGTCGGTGCCGCCGCCCGAGAACGACAGGCGCAGCGGCGCGCGCGCCCGGAAGCAGATCGAGCGGCTCATGCGCCCAGCCGCCGCTCGGCCCGCTCCCACTCCTCGGGAGTGCCGATGTCGAAGAACTCGCCTCCGGCGCGCAGCCCGAACAGCCGCCCCTCTTCGGCGAGGCGCGGCAAGGTGCCTCGCTCGAGCGAGGAAACGCCCTCGGGCAGGCGCTGCCACAGGCGGGGCGAGAACGAGTAGAGCCCGCCGTTGACCCACGCCGGCCCCACGTGCCGCGCATCTTTTTCGACGAATCGCACCACGCGACCTTCCGCGTTGCACTCGACCCGGCCGCGGCCCGCGGCATCGGGCGCCTCGTAGAGCGCCACCGCTCCGAGCGCGCCATTTTCCCAGCGCGCGCGCTCGAGCTCCCACGGGTCACACGACACCAGGGTATCTCCGTTGATCACGAGCGATGGCCCATCCACGTGCGCGGCGGCATTGCGCAGCGCTCCGCCGGTTCCGAGCGGCTCGGACTCGATCGACCACGTGATCCGCACCCCGAATGCGGCACCGTCGCCCAGCGTCTCGCGCAGCCGGTCGGCGCCGACCCCCGCACACAGCACCACGTCGTGCACGTTGCACCCCGCCAGCCATTCGAGCTGATGCGCGAGGAACGGGCGCCCGGCGAGCGGCGCGAGCGCCTTGGGCAGATCACCGAAGCGTGGGCGAAGCCGCGTTCCGAGTCCGCCCGCCAGCACGAACGCCTTCACGCTCCGTCGTCCGGATTGTAGAGGCGCCGGATCGGATAGTCGGCGCGCGCCCCGATGTTCGCGATCATCTCTCCGAGCAATCCCATCAGGATGAACTGGATGCCGAGCAGGACGAGTCCGGCTCCGAACAGCATGAGCGGGCGCACGTGCATCGGCTCGCCGCGCACCCACAGCGCGACGAACCACAGGCCGAGGGCGGCGCCCAGGATCAGAAACGTGAGTCCGATCCGTCCGAACACGTGCAGCGGCTTGAGCGCCGAGGTCGAGATGAACGCGGCGCTCAGCAGATCGAGGAATCCGTTCACGAAGCGCGATGCCCCGAACTTGCTCCTGCCGAACCGTCGTGCGCGATGGCGCACCGGCACCTCGCCGACCTTGAAGCCCGCCCAGTGCGCCAGCGCGGGCACGAACCGGTGCAGCTCGCCGTAGATCGAGATCGCCTCGGTGACTTCGCGCCGGTACACCTTGAACCCGCAGTTGAAATCGTGCAGCCGTACTCCGGCCACCATCGAGGTGACCGCGTTGAACAGGCGCGAAGGCACGGTCTTGCTCGGCGGATCCTGCCGGTTCTGCTTCCATCCCGACACCAGATCGAGCCCCGAGTCGAGCGCGGCCAGCAGGCGCGGAAGCTCGGCCGGATCGTCCTGAAGATCGGCATCGATGGTCACCACCCGCTCGCCGCGCGCGAGGCGGAAACCGGTCGCAAGCGCGGCCGACTTGCCGAAGTTGCGGCGCAGCGAAATGCCGCGCACCCGCGGGTCGGCCGCTGCGAGCTTCGCGATCGCCTGATCGGTGCCGTCACGCGAGCCGTCGTCGATGTAGATCGCCTCCCACGCGACGCCGATCCGATCGAGCGTCTCGGCGAGCTCGCGCTGCAGCTCGGGAAGGCTCTCGGCCTCGTTGAAGGCCGGGATCACGATCGACAGCAACGGAGAGGCGCTCACGCCCGGGCCTCGGCGTAGAGACCGCGCGCCCACGCGGCTTCCGCCGCCAGCCCGCGCTCGATCGGCGTGGACGGACGGAATCCGAGATCGCGCTCGATGCGGGTGGCGTCGGCCCGGGTGCGGAGCGGATCGCCCGGCGGGCGCGGCTCGAAGTGCAGCTCGGCCTTGCGTGCGAGCGCGCCCTCGAGAATGCGGATCGCCTCGAGCACCTCGACCTGCGATCCCCCGCCGACGTTGTACACACCCTGCACCGCACTGCCCTTCCACGCTCGCAGGTTGGCCTCGATCGCGTCGTCGATGAACGTGAAGTCGCGCGACTGGCGGCCGTCGCCGTACACCGCGATCGGCTCGCCGCGCAGCAGCGCGCGGCAGAAGCGGTGGAACGCCATGTCCGGACGCTGCCGCGGCCCGTAGACCGTGAAGTAGCGCAGCGCGCTGACCGGCACGCCGAAGTTCCGGCCGTAGAGCAGAACCAGGTGCTCGCCGGCGAGCTTGGTCACACCGTACGGCGAGAACGGCCGGGGCAGCAGTGTCTCGTCGGTCGGAAAACGCTCGGCGTCGCCGTACACCGAGCTGGATGACGCGTACACGAAGCGCTCGAGCGGCGTCTTCCGGTAGCGCTCCAGCAGCCGCTGCGTCGCGAGCACGTTGTGGTGCGTGTAGGTCGCGAAGTCGGCGCCCCACGAGGCTCGCACGCCGGGCTGCGCCGCCTGGTGGAAAACGACCGCGACCTCGGGAAGGCGGGCGAGGTCGTCGACCGCCAGATCCAGCTCGATCAGCCGGAAGCGCGGCGCGGCGAGAGCGCGCGAGAGATTCGCACGCTTGAGCGCGGGATCGTAGTAGTCGGTGAACGCGTCGACGCCAGTCACCTGCACGCCGTCCGCGAGCAGCCGCTCGACGAGGTGCGATCCGATGAAGCCGGCCGCGCCGGTGACCAGTGCGTGCGGCTCAGGCATTCGCGCCCCCGATCAGGGCAGCACCGGCGCCGGCGGGCGCGGCAGCGCGCGCGCCGGAGTGCGACCGGCGCCCTGCTCGGTCTGCAGCATCCCGCGCGCCTGGGTATCGGTCGGATGCCCATCCACCCAGCGTTGGAGATATGAGAGCGCGCGCTCGCGCTGTCCGCTCTGGAGCAGCGCGTAGTACGCCGCGTAGTACGCCAGGTTGTAGTCCGGATTCAGCTGGATCGCGCGATCGAACTCGCGCACCGCCGGATCGACCTGGCCGCGATAGAACAGGGTCACACCGAAATAGTAGTGCCCTTCCGGATTGTCCGGGTTCACCGTGGTGAGCCTGCGGAACAATTCGACCGCCTTCGCGGTGTCCCCCTGATCCATGTAGAACCCGCCGAGCGGGATCATCACCTCGGTGTAGTCCGGGAACATGCGCGAGACGCGCTCCATCTCGGCGATCGCGCGATCGAGTTTGCCCTGGCGCCGGTAGAGGAAGGCGAGCTGCAGGTGCGCCGCCGCGTAGTTGCGCGACAGGGTCGCCGCGTTCTCGTCCTTGTACACCGTGCTGTCCCACGAGCCGTCGGGATTGAACAGGCCGCGATACTTGAACACCTCGTACAGATTGCGGCGGGTGGCCGGCTCGTCGATCTCGGGACCGGTCGTGTCGGGGTTCACCCGGTACACGAGGCCTTCGAGCGAGAAGTGCTTGTCCAGGCCCATGTGCTCGGGCACGGTCACCGCGAAATATGGCTGCTTCTTCCAGCCATGGTCCACCCGATCGACGTTGACGATGTGCTCGATCATGTACTGGTTGGTGTAGATCAGGCGCCCGGTCTCGGGGTCCTGCACCGCGCCGGCTCCGAGCAGTCGCACCTGGTCGTCGCTCAGCTCGATCGGAACCTTCGGCTCGTCATCGCGCAGCTGGCGGATGTACCAGTCGGTATTCAGCAGACTCAGGTTCACGACCCGCACGTCCTTGCGCACGCCCTCGACCTGCTGGATGTACCACAGCGGGAACGTGTCGTTGTCGCCGTTGGTGACCACGAAGCTGTTGGGAGCGAGCGGGGCGAGCATGTCGTACGCATAGTCGTGCGCCACGTAGTTGCCGCGCCGATCGTGCGTGTACCACAGGCTCTTCAGCAGCAGGAATGGCATGGCCGCGAGCAGCACGAAGGTGGCGCCGGTCGCGGCGCGCTGCTGCCCTCCGGGCGGGAACGAGTCGCGCACCCAGCCGAGCAGCCAGGTCACGCCGAGGCCGATCAGCAGCGCGAAGGTGTGGTAGCCGGTCGTGAAGAAGTAGTCTCGGTCTCGAACCTCGTGATCGGTGAAGTTGAGGAACGCGATCATCCCGACGGTGGCGAATGCGAACAGGCACGCGGTCGCGAGAAACGAGATGCGCTCACGCCTGAACTGCCACAGGAACCCGAACAGGCCGAGCAGCATGGGCAGCAGGTACTGCCACACCCGGGGCTCTGCCTGCCGTCCGAGCGCTCCATGCAGCCTGGGCGAAGGCATGATCGGCCACTGGCGCTTCCAGTAGCGCCAGAACTCCTTGTCGAGCTGCGCCGACAGAGGACCGCGCCGCTCGGTCATCTTGCTCTCGCCGTACTGCTTGCGCTCGAGCAGGTAGCGCAGGCTCTCCCAGTTGGAGGGATCGCCCTCGTTGATCGCCGGATGCTGCGCCGCGCGGATCGGCAGGTAGGCGTGCGTCGAGTAGCCGGCCGCCATCAGGAACAGGGCGAGCGCGATCACGCGGCCCTCGCGGGTGCGGCGCGCAAGCGGAATCAGCGGAAGGGCGATCGCGGCGATCGCGAAGGCTCCGGTGCGGAAGTCGAAGTTGGCATCTCCGAACGCCGGCACACACGCGATCAGGGCGCACACCGCGCCGGCCGCGACCAGCCACCCATTCACCTTCTTCTGCCAGGCGTACACGCTGAAGGTCGCGGTCGAGAGCAGCAGCACGATCCCGGCCATGCGCTCGAGGCCCCAGGTCACGCCCAGCACCGAGAGCAGCGGCATCGCAAACACCACTGCCGCCTTGCGGTCGACCAGCCACACCAGCACCAGCAGCGGCAGACCCATCATGCCGACGCCCAGGTGCAACCCCACGCTCAGCCACATCACGTAGACGCAGACCATCAGGGGGCCCGCTGTCGGACGCTTCTCGTGCGACTCCCACCAGCGCAGTCCGAGCCAGAACACCAGGATCTGCGCGAGGCTCATCATCGAATAGACCTCGGCCTCGATCCCGTTCTCCCAGAAGTTGTCCGAGAACGCCAGCATCAGCGCACCGATCACCGCGCCGGCCTGCGCCATCCACTCGCTGCGCAGCGCCGAGCCCGGCCCCTCGCCCGGAATCGGCGGCACGCCGCTCGGCCCGCGTCCCTGCGCGAGGCGGATCAGGCGCAGGGTGGTCAGGTAGGTGAGCATCACCGCGAGCGCCGAGGCGATCGCCGAGAGCGCGTTGACGCGCTGGGCGATCGTCGCCCACGGCACCAGCGTTGCGATCCGGCCGAGCAGGACGTAGAACGGAGTTCCGGGCGGGTGCGGAATGCCGAGGATGTAGGAGACCGCGATGAACTCGCCCGAATCCCAGAACGGGACGGTGGGGCTCAAGGTGATCAGGTACACCACGATGGACAGCAGGAACAACACGAGGCCGATGACAGGCGTCGCGCGCTTGCCCAGATCGATCACGGATTCCTCCCGAACTGCCTGGCCTCGGCGCGGCGACGCGGGATGCGCGCCAGGAACACCACGCCTCCGATGAGACTGATCGCTACCGCGACGAGGTACGTGGTGAACTGCAGTGAGAATGCGAGGGTTCGGTTCACACCGACGAGTCCGAACAGCACGATGCCCGCTCCCTCGCGCAGTCCGATGCCGTTCAACGAGATGGGCAGCGAGACTATCACCGCGAGCAAGGGAACGAAAAGGAAGAAGTAGGTAATCGGCAGGTCGAGCCCGAACGAGCGCGCCACCAGCACGTGCACGAAGATGCGCGACACCTGCGTCACCAGCGCGACCACGGCCAGTCGCGCGACCAGCCCGCGCCGATCCCGGAAGTTAGCCAGGCGCGTGGCCAGCTCGTCGAGATGAGGCTTGAGGCCGCCGAGTCCGACGCGCGCGAGCAGCCGCTCGAGCGCTGGCAGCAGGCCCGGATGAAACACCGCCCAGACCACGGTCACGCTGAGCGCGAAGAAGCCTACCAGCGCGAAATACAGCACCCTCAGGTGAAAGCGGTCGATCGCGGGCAGCGTGGTGACGAGCGCGAGCCCGGCCAGCGCGACCGTGCCGATCAGCCGGTCCATGAGCACGGTCGAGACCGCGGCGGCGCGGCTGGGTCCGGCGCGCGACGCATCGACTACCCGGGCGATGTCGCCACCGATGTTGGCCGGCAGGAAATTGTTGAAGAACAGGCCGACGTGGTAGTACGCGCACACCTTCCAGAACGGAAGATGAATGTCGACCGCGTCGAGCAGCCGCGACCACAGATAGGAGCCGAGCACGTTGCTCGCGATCAGCAGCGCCGCGGCCGCGCACAGCCAGCGCAGATCGGCGTGGCGCAGGGTTTCGCCGACGCTCGCAATCGGGATGCGCCGGAACAACACCGCCATGATCCCCACGCTCAGCAGCACCTTGGCGCCGATCGCGAGCGCGTGCTTCCAGCCCGGATGGCCGCCGAGCAAGCTCACGCCCTCTCCCCGGTGAGCGCGTCCAGCGAGCACCGCGCGCAGTCGTCCCAGCGGAATCGCGCCGCCCACTCGATGCCACCGGCGGCGAGCCGCTCGCGCAGCGCCGAGTCCTCGAGCACGCGCACCAGCGCATCGGCGAGCTTCTCGTCGTCGTCATTCGGAACCAGCAGTCCGGTCTTCCCATCGCGCACCGAATCGCGAAGCCCGGGACTGTTCGCGGCGACCACCGCGCTACCGCACGCGCCGGCCTCGATCACGGTGAGCCCCCACCCTTCCTTCGGAGAGGGCTGCACCACGACCCAGGCCTCCTGCATGCGTCGCACCTTTTCGTGCGCAGGCAGATAGCCGAGGAACTCGACCGCGTTGAACAGTCCGTAGCGCGCGGCTTCGAGCCTGAGCTCAGGCAGGAATGGACCGTCGCCCACGATCTGCAGGCGCGCATCGGGCACGCGGCGCAGCACCTTGGGCAGCACGCGCATCACCCAGTCGATGCCCTTGTAGCGCCGCACCCGGCCGACGTACAGGATCGTCGGTCGCGCGCTCTTCGTGACCGCCGTCTCGACGCGATAGGTGGCGTGGTCCATGCCGCAGTGCACCACGTGAATGCGCGCCGGGTCGACGCCGCGGCGCGCCAGGTCGTCGCGCGTGCTCTCGCTGATGACGAGGAAGCGTGATTTCCGGTAGGCGAACGGAATGAGCGCCTCGAGCGCCACGACGTAGAGCGCGATCGGGGGCGGCGCCTCGCGGAAGGCGGTCGCGCCGAACAGATGCGGGATGATCGCCGCGACCGGAGAGCGCGCGAACCGGGGCGTGAAGCACGGCACCTTGTTGATGTCCTCGACCACCAGGTCGGGCGCCGGATTCGCGAACTCGCGCCGGAGCACACCGGGCACGACCAGGTTGAAGTTCCACCAGTTGCCGCGACGCGCGATGCGCATGCCGCGGTGCTCGTCGTCGGCCTTGCCGCCGGGGAATCCGCTCGCGAGCCAGGTCACACGCCAGCCACGGCGCACCGCTTCGAGCAGGATTTCCTCGAGGTGCAGCTCGGCGCCGCCCGTCTCAGGATGCGCCGGGTCGCGGAAGTTGACGGCCAGCAGGTGGCGGCCGCTCACGGCTTCTCGCCCACCGTACCGATCACGTGACTCAGGTAGAGCCCCGGGCGCGTCGCGAGCAGCCGCGCGCGCGCCGACTCCCACCCTTTCGCCCACCACGCCGGACCCGCGGGGTCGAGCGGCAGCGCGCGTCCGGTCGCGCGCTTGAGCACTTCGCGCGTCGCGCGGTACCACAGACCGGGCACCATGAACTCGCCGTAGGTGCGCTTGACGCGCAGGCCGGCCGCGGTGCACAGGCCCTCGAGCCGGGCCGGCGTGAACTGCGTCTCCCATCCCGCGAACCAGGCGTCGAACAGGATCAGCGCGTTCTTCATCACCGTGTAGAGATGAAAGGTCTGCGGCACATCCACCACCACGCGCCCGCCCGAGCACGTGACCCGCGCATTCTCGCGCAGCAGGGGCAGCGGATCGCGGAAATGTTCGAGCAGTCCCTGGTGGAAGACGACATCGAGCGATCCGTCGCGGAACGGCATGGTCAGCCCATCCGCGCGCACCAGGTGCACCGGCAGGTTCTGCTCGCGCGCCTGGCGCCGCACCAGCTCGAGCGAGGTGGGCGAATAGTCGAGCACGAACCCGATCGCTCCCTCGCGCGCCAGCGCGAGCAGATCGCGCCCCGAGCCCGCCCCGACTTCGAGCACGCGCCTGCCCCGCACTCCTCCGTCGGCGAGTATCTCGCGCGCCAGCCGTCCACCGGTCGAATAGGTCCGGTCGAGGTCCGCATGGCCGCGCCAGTAGGACTCCCAGTGCGCGAGCGTGGAAGCGCGCTTCGGTGCGGCATCGCTCATCGAGCGCTCCCCCTCATTCGCCCCACCGCAGGCGCTCGGCCAGGAACGGCGGCAGCCCGGCCTCCTGGATGCGGCGCATCGCGCGATCGATGTCATAGGCGACGCGAACGTGGCTCAGCACGTGCTCGTCGTCGTCCCACAGCAGGTAGGCGGCGCGCGGATCGCCGTCGCGCGGCTGACCGACGCTGCCCACGTTCACCAGATAGCGCCGCTTCTTCTCGAGCTTGAGCTCGGTGGCGCGGGTGTACTGCGCGCGGTTGCCGTCGCTCTCGAATGCACCCGGATAGTGCGAGTGTCCGATCAGGCATAGAGGTTCCTCGAAGCTCGAGAACTCGAGCTCGGCGTCGTGCGGCGAGAGCACGTAGTGCCACTCCTCGGGCTGCGCGGGCGAGGCATGAACCAGCCGCGCGCCGCGCCATGAGGCGGTGTACGGCAGGCTCTCGAGGTAGGTGCGCGTCTCCGGGCTCAGCGTGCTGTCGGTCCAGCGCGCCGCCGAGGCGGCATCGGTGTTGAAGCCTCCGAGTCGCAGCTTGCCGATCGCCGCCAGGTCGTGATTGCCCGCGATCGCGACCTCGCAGCGCGAACGCAGCAGCGCGACGCACTCGTTGGGCGATGCGCCGTAGCCCACGAAGTCGCCGAGGCACGCGAGCGCGGCGGGGCGGTGGCGATCGAGATCGGCGAGTACGGCCTCGAGCGCTTCCAGGTTTCCGTGAACGTCCGAGAGCACGGCGAGCAGCATCAGAGCTCCCCGGGACGCAGTCGTCGCGCCACGCGATCGAGCACGCCGTTGACGAAGCGGCCCGACTCCTCGGAGCCATAGCGCTTGGCGATCTCGATCGCCTCGTCCAGCACCACGCGCGCCGGCGTGCCGCCGCGCACCATCAGCTCGGCGATCGCCGAGCGCAGCACCGAGCGATCGGTGGCGGCGAGCCGCACGATCGGCCAGTGCTCGGCCGCCTGCTGCAGCGCCTCGTCGACTTCGGCGGCGCGCGTCGCCAGCACCCCCACCACGTCACCGACCAGCTCGACCTGATCGTCGCTCAGGGTCTCCTCCTCGCGCAGCGCGGTCCACACCTCCCGGTACGCATCGCCGGTCAGGTCGGCCTGGTAGGCGATGCGGAACGCCAGCTCGCGAGCTCGCCGCCGCGCCGAGTCGAGGCCGTGGCTCATCGCGTCCCCAGCGTGCGCCGCAGGCGCGCCATCGCGATCGCGGCCAGCGCGATCTCGGCGCCGCGATTGCCGAACGCGCCACCGGTACGGGCCGCGGCTTGTTCAGCGTCGAACACCGCAAGCACGCCGTTGAGCACCGGCACGCCGGTGTCGAGCGCCACGCGCGCGATGCCGCTCGCGCTGGAGTCCGCCACCAGGCGGAAGTGATCGGTCTCTCCGCGGATGACCGTACCGAACGCGAGCACCGCATCGAAGCGCCCGGTCTCGGCGGCCCAGCGGCACGCCAGCGGCAGCTCCAGCGCACCGGGCACGCGGAATATCTCGATCGCCTCAGGAGCAGCGCCACGGCGGCGGAGCACCTCGAGCGCCGCGTCGAGCATGCGCGTCACGTACGCCTCGTTGAAGCGCGCGCCGACCAGCGCGAAGCGCAGGCCGGAGCCATCCGCGGCGTCGGGTGCGTCGGCGGGCGTGGGAGGCGTGGGAGGCGCCATCATGTCTCCCCGAGCTTGAGGTCGAGCAGGTGCCCGAGCTTGTCGCGCTTGGTCGCGAGATAGCGACGGTTGTGGCGTGTCGGGGGCAGCGCGATCGGCGCACGCTTGGAGATGTGCAGCCCGTACGCCTCCAGCCCGACGATCTTGCGCGGATTGTTGGTGAGCAGCTCGATGTCGCGCACCCCGAGGTCGCGCAGGATCTGGGCCCCGATCCCGTAGTCGCGCAAGTCGGCCGGGAATCCCAGCCGGACGTTGGCCTCGACCGTGTCGAGTCCCCGGTCCTGCAGCGCGTACGCGCGCAGCTTGTTCGCAAGCCCGATTCCGCGTCCTTCCTGGCGCAGGTACAGGAACACCCCGCGCCCGCGCTTGGTGATGGCGCGCAACGCGGCGTGCATCTGCGGCCCGCAGTCGCAGCGCTGCGAGCCGAACACGTCGCCAGTCAGGCACTGGGAGTGAACGCGCACCAGCACCGGCCCGCCGCTCTTCACGTTGCCGCGCACCAGCGCGATGTGGTGGTCGCCCTCGAGCTTGCTCTCGTAGAGATGCATCTGGAACAGGCCCTCGGGCGTCGGCAGCGGCACCGACACCACGCGCTCGACCAACACGTCGCGCCGGCGACGGTATGCGATCAGGTCGTGGATGGTCAGGATCCCCAGGCCGTGCGCGAGCGCCATGCGCTCGAGCTCGGGCAGTCGCGCCATGCGTCCGTCCTCGGACAGAATCTCGCACACCGCCGCGACCGGCTTGAGGCCGGCGAGCACGCACAGATCGGGCGCGGCCTCGGTGTGTCCGGCGCGGCGCAGCGTGCCGCCGGGCACCGCGCGCAACGGGAAGATGTGGCCGGGCCGCACCAGATCCTCGGAGCGCGTGGACGGCCGCGCCAGCGCGCGCAGCGTCCTCGCGCGGTCGAACGCCGAAGTGCCGGTCGTGGTGCCCCGGCGCGCGTCCACCGATTCGGTGAACGGGGTTCCGAACTTGGCGGTGTTGTGGCGCACCATCAGCTTGAGGCCGAGCCGGTCGGCCACTTCGGGCGCCATCGGAGCGCACAGAATGCCGCGGCCGTACTTGACCGCGAAGTTGACCATCTGCGGCGTCGCCTTCTCGGCCGCGAACGCGAGGTCGCCCTCGTTCTCGCGATGCGCATCGTCCACCAGGATGACCATCCCGCCGGCGCGAATGCGCGCGACCGCCTGCTCCACGGTCAGACGCACCCCGCTGGCCACGCGATCCGCGCGCGGCGCACGCGGACTCTGGGGTCCCGACGCCGCCGTGCGACGCGCGGGTGGCGAATCACGCAGCGCCGGCGCCCTCACCCGCCGGGTCCGGCGGGCGCCGGAAGCGGCGCGTGCCTTTGCACTTCGAGTTCCCTTCACGTGCTCCTCCCCATGACGCCGGTGGCGTCGAGCAGACGCGCGAGGTAGCGCGCGATCAGATCCACTTCGAGATTCACCGGGCGGCCGGCGGCATAGGCGCCCGCGGTGGTTGCGGTCAGCGTGTGCGGAATGTAGGCGATCTCGCAACCCTCGAGGGTGAGCCGCGCCACGGTCAGGCTCACGCCGTCGACCGCGAGCGAGCCCTTTTCGGCCACGTAACGCCGCAGCGCTTCGGGTACGACCAGGCTCAGCCGTCGCCCTTCGCCCTCGGGCTCGAAGCTGCGCACTTCGCCGACACCATCCACGTGGCCCTGCACCAGGTGCCCGCCCATGCGCTCGCCGAGCACGAGCGCGCGTTCGAGATTGAGCGGATCGCCAGCGCGGCGCGCACCAAGCGTGGTGCGCGCCAGCGTCTCCGGCACCGCCTCGACCGCGAAGCGCCGCGGCTCGATCGCGATCGCGGTCAGGCAGCAACCGTCGCAGTTGATGCTGTCGCCCACCCGCGCGCCCTCGAGCACCCGCGTGGCACCGATCCACAGCCGGCGGTCCGCGCCGCGCTCTTCGATCGCGTCGATCCGGCCCAGCTCTTCGATGAGTCCAGTGAACATGGCGCTCACACCTCCGCGATCAGGAGCGCATCGTCGCCGACCCGCTCCTGATGAGCGACTCGCACCCGCCGCGCACCCGCGAGGCCGCGCTTCCCAAGCGGACCGAGCCATGCGCGGCCCTCGCCGAGCAGCAGCGGCGCGATGAACAGCGCGAGCTGATCCACCAGGCCCGATTGGAGCCAGGCGGTGCCGAGCGTCGAACCGGACTCGAGCAGGACGTCGTGGCAGCCCTCGTCGGCCAGCCGTTTCGCCAGCGCGCGCGGCGCCACTCCACCCTGTTGCTCGGGAAACACCCACACCGTGACGCCGCGGGCCTCGAGCGCGCGGCGGCGCGCGGCGCTCGACCTGACGCTGCACGCCACCACCGTGCCGCGCGCGAGCGGCGCGCGGAACAGGCGCAGGCGAAGCGGCAGCTCGAGCCGGGTATCACACACCACGCGCAGCGGCTGCAGGCGCGCCCGCGCCGTCCGCGCGGTCAGCCTCGGGTCGTCGGCCCGCGCGGTGCCGGCCCCGATCACGATCGCATCGCTCTGGGCGCGCATCCGGTGCACGCGCATCCGGGCGCCGGGGCCCGTGATCCAGCGCGAGCGCCCGCGAGAATCGGCGATCCGGCCATCGAGCGTGGTCGCGAGCTTCCAGGTGACCCGCGGGCGTCGCTCCACGTGCGTGAGCACGTAGCCGGCGAGCGCCGAGCGCGCCTCGGCGGCGCACACCCCGAGATCCACCCTCACCCCGGCCGCGCGCAGCTTGCGCAGCCCGCGCCCATTCACAATCGGGTTCGGATCCCGCATCGCCACCACGCAGCGCCGCACTCCGGCCGCCATGATCGCGTCCACGCAGGGCGGGGTGCGGCCGAAGTGGGCGCAGGGCTCGAGCGTCACGTAGAGCGTGGCACCACGCGCGCGCGCGCCGGCACGCTGCAGCGCCGCGCGTTCGGCGTGGTCCTTCCCCGCCGCGCGATGCCAGCCCTCACCCACGATCCGGCCCGCGCGCACCAGCACCGCGCCGACGATCGGATTCGGGCGCGTGGCGCCGCGCCCGCGCTCGGCAAGGCGCAGCGCGCGCAGCATGAAACGCAGGTCGGGCTCGGACGCGTCGCTCATATCCTCTAACGAAATAGCCCCGTGGGAATCCCACGGGGCGGATGACGGGCGCGCGAGCGGGCATGGCCCGGCCCCGCTCCTTCTTCCATCCCGACTGTCACGGTCGGCCCCGGAATCTCACCGGATCTGCGGACGGCGCCCGGCTGATTCGTTGCGCCATCTCGTCGATGACTGGCGCCGGGCACTGCCGCTCGCGGGCTATACCGCCGGTGGGGACTTCTCACCCCGCCCCGAAGGAGCAACAGGCCGGCGAGGATACTCGTGGGCCGCGGACACTGTCAAAACGCCGACGATGAGGGGACTCGAGGCCGGCCCGGGCGGGAAAAACCTGCACCTTGGTTCAGTAGTGAAACGTCAGCCGGGCCGAGAGCAGCGTCCAGGGATCCTTCTTGAGGAATGCGGCATGTCCGGCCACCTCGAACCCGATCGCGACCGGACGGACCCTGGCCGAGATCAGCGTCGCTTCGAGCGCAACGCCGGGCGCGATCTCTCCCACCGCCAGACTGTCGAACGCGAAGCCGCCGGCGCTGCTCGAGATCTCGGCGCGCGCGCTCATCACCGCCGGACCGAACGAGAGGCGGTGGATCGGGCCCAGCCGGTCGGTCCGCCAGTGTGCGAGCAGCGCGGTTTCGAACACGCTGTAGTCCACGTTCGCATACAGGCTGCCGCTGTGGCTGGTGATCCCGCCGAGCAGATGCTCGTTCACTTCGAGCCCGAATCGCCAGTTGGGCGAGAGCGGATAGTCGATCCCCACCCCGAGCGAGATCGAGCCGGCGGGATTCTCATGGATGAACAGCTTGGAGAAACCCGCCGAGAGGTGGCCACGCAATGCTTCGAGCGTGGGACCGGCGTCGGACGGCGCGGCCGAGGTGACGAGCGCGAGGAGGGTCACCAGGGCGATCAGGCTGCTTCGAAGGCGCTGCATGGATTCTCCCGCGCTCATTTGTTGAAGCGGATCTCGAGACACTCGCCGTCGGCGACCACGTATTCGCGTCCTTCCAGGCGAAGCGCCCCCTTCTCGCGGGCCTTCGAATGCCCGCCCAGCTCCAGCAGCTTCTCCCAGCCGATCACCTCGGCACGGATGAATCCCTTCGCGAGATCCGAGTGGATCTCGGCGGCCGCATCGACCGCGGTCTCGCCCTGGCGGATGGTCCAGGCGCGCACCTCGTCGGGGCCGACCGTGAAGAACGAGATCAGCCCGAGCAGCCGATAGCAGGCCCGGATCAGCATCGAGAGCCCGTCCTCGGCCATCCCGAGCTCGGCGCGGAACGCGGCGCGCTCGCCCTCCGGCAGCGCGACGATCTCGCGCTCGAGATGCGCGCGCAGCGCCACGGTCGGCAACGCCCCCGCGGCCGCGGGTCCGGTCCGCGTGGCGTCGTCGTCCTGGTTGTACACCGCGAGCAGAGGCTTGAGCGTCAGAAACTGAAAGCCGCGCAGCAGGCGCTGCTCTTCGGCGTCGAACTTCTGTCCGCCGAGCAGGGTTTCGGATTCGAGCAGGCTCTTCAACCGGGTGAGCAGCGTGTGCTCGCGCTCGTTCTGCTTCTTGCCGATTCTCAGCTCCTTCGCGACCTTCTCGAGCCGATTCTCGACGATCGCCAGGTCGCTCAGGATCAGCTCGGCCTCGAGGGTCTTGAGATCGCGGGCCGGGTCCACTCCGCCCGGCGCCGGAATTGCGGCACTTTCGAAGTCACGCACCACCAGCAGTAGCGCATCGCAATTGCGCACGCCCGAGAACAGGTCGGGGCCTTTGGCCGCGGCCCGCGCGCTGGTGTGTCCGGCCGCCGCGCTGTCCACGAACTGGATCTGGGTGCAGGTGGTCTTCTTCGGCTGGTAGAGCGCCGAGAGCTGGTCCACGCGCGGGTCGGGTACGCGCACCATCCCGATCTGCTCGCGCGCGGCGGCCGAGGGCGCGCCGGAACCCGCTCCCTGCATCAGGATCTCGAACACGGTGGTCTTGCCCGACTGCGGCAGACCCAGGATCCCCACGCGTTTCATCGACTCTTTCGGGCTGGAGGACAAAGAATCGCCCGCAGGGTGTTCCCGCGGGCGATCGCGACACGCAGTCTAGGTTCGCAAGTGGAGCACTGTCAATCGGTGGAGTCGGCCTCGCGATACGCGCGGGTCAGCACCACGCGGAGACGCTCGGTGATGTGCACCGGCACTTCGACACGGCGCTCGCTCTGATAGAGCACGATGGTCTTCTTGATGGTGTCGACCTCGACCTGACAGTCGTGGCATTGCGCCAGGTGGGCCTCGATGACGCGGCACAGGTCCGCGCGTGCGTCCTCGTCGAGATAATCGGCGATCTGGTCCAGTACCTCGTTACAATTCACGTCTCGACTCTCCGATGTCTGGCCCTGGTCTCTTGTCTTGCGGCCGGATACGGGTGAGGGCGCTCGAGCGTGCACACCCGGCGCTCTAGATGCGGCGGCCGGTCGGTAGGTTTGCAAAAATCTGACAGGGGTTCAAAGACTTTCGCGAGAAGCCGCTCAGGCGCCGGCAGAGCCGCATGCGCCCGCTTCCCCAAGGCGCGAGATTGGTGACCCGTGCTGGGATCGAACCAGCGACACCCTGCTTAAAAGGCAGGTGCTCTACCGACTGAGCTAACGGGTCACCGTGCACGTGCGTGCATTGGAATCCCCCGCCTCCTGGACCCTGCGCGAGGGGATCACGGCGGAAGAAGACGGGTCGACGCGCCACCTTTATAGAGTGTGAAGTGGGGTGAAGCAACCGCCCGGGTCAGCGATCGATGCTCCGCGCGAAATCTCGATACGTTCCGACCGTTCCGCGATGCGCCGCGGCAAAGCTGTCGGCCTCGGCTCGCTCGAAGAACGCCGCGTAACCGCCCGGCATCGGCGTCTGGAATTCTCCGTGCACCACCCACATCGAATCCGCGCGATGCAGCCGATAGCGCTCGTGATCGGGCAGGTATGCGCTGCGAGCGGTAACGTCGGGCGCGTCGCGCATCATGCAGCTGATCGCGTCGTACACTTTCCACGCTCCGTCCGAGGCGCGCTCGCAGGCAAAATGCAGGTCCTCGGCCGGCATGCGGCAGTACGCGCACGGCGTGCCGGTGCGGATGAGCGGCGGCGCGATCTCGCCCGAGCATCCGGCGAGTGCGAGCACGATCGCGGCGGCGTGGAGAGCGAGCGCGGCCGCGCGGTCGCACGCCATCAGGCTCTCGGAACTTCCGCGTCGCGCTCGGCGCCGACCGACACCGAGGAGATCCGCACGCCGACCGCGCGCTCGACCCATTCCAGGTACTCGCGGGCGAGCTGAGGGAGATCGCTCCAGCGCCGCGCCGCACTGGTCTCGGCTTTCCATCCCTTGAACGACCGCCACTCCGGCCGGATATGCGTAAAGCCGGCAGCGGAGTTGGGAAAAGCGTCGATCCGCACGCCGTCGATCTGGTAGGCCTCGAGCACGCGAATCTCGTCGAAATCGTCGAGTACGTCGAGCTTGGTCACGACCAGATCGTCGAATCCGTTGATGCGCGCCGCGTAGCGCAGCGCCGGAAGATCCAGCCACCCGCAGCGCCGTGGCCGCCCGGTGGTGGCGCCGTACTCTTCACCCGCCTCGCGCAGTCGCGCCGCCTCGCCCTCCGGCATCTCGCTCGGGAACGGCCCGTTCCCGACCCGCGTTGCGTAGGCCTTGGTCACGCCGATCACGCGATCCACCGCGCGTGGGCCGAGCCCGACCCCGAGCGGCGCGCCGGCCGCCGAAGCTGCGGAGGAGGTCACGAACGGATAGGTGCCGTGGTCGAGGTCGAGCAGCGTGCCCTGCGCGCCCTCGAGCAGGATGCGCTTTCCCGCGCGCCGCGCGCGCTCGAGCTCCGCTCCGACATCGGTGACCAGCGGCGCGAAACCACTGGCCGTCGCGCGCAGCTCTTCGTACAGCGAAGCGCCGCTCATCGCCGGGATGGACTCCACCTCGGGATACTCGAGGCGCAGCCGGTGCAGGTTGCGCTCGCACGCCGCGATGAATCCCTCGCGATCGGCGAGGTCGCCGACCCTCAAGCCAGTGCGCGCCGCCTTGTCGCGATAGGCGAAGCCGATTCCGCGGCCGGTGGTTCCGATCGCGCCGGGCCCGCGCTCGGCGGCCTCCTCGACCGCGCGATGATAGGGAAGGATCAGGTGCGCGGCCGCGCTGATCCCGAGGCGGGGACGAACCTCGATCCCGAGCGCTTCGAGCTTCTGGATCTCCTCGTTGAGGCGCAGCAGGTCCACCACCACGCCGTTGCCGATCAGGCAGCGCTTTCCAGGATGCATCACGCCCGATGGCACCAGGTGCAGCACGACCGTCTGGTCGCCGCGCATCACGCTGTGCCCGGCGTTGGGGCCGCCCTGGTAGCGCGCGACAACGTCGGCATCCGCGCTCAGCGCGTCGACGATCTTGCCCTTGCCTTCATCGCCCCACTGGGCGCCAACCACCACCGTACACGGCATGCGACAACCCTCCCAGAAAAACCGGGCGGCACGCTAGCAGAGGGTGATGGGGATTGCCAGCGAAGCTACGGCGTGTCGATCGCGACGGCGCCGCGCGCTGCGGCGCGTCAGCCCTCAAGCTCGGCGAGAGCCTCGAGCAGTGCGCTCGCCGCTTCGTCGCCCGCGCGGCGCTGCGCCTCGTGGGTCGACGCCCCGAGATGCGGCAGCGCGATGACGTTGGGCAGGTCGAGCAGCGGGTTTTTTCCCGGCGGCTCGGTCGCGAACACATCGATGCCCGCGCCGCGCAGCCGGCCGTTGCTCAGAGCATCGTGCAGCGCGACCTCGTCCACCACCCCGCCGCGCGCGACATTGATCAGCAGGGCGTCGGGACGCATCGCCTGCAGCTCGCGCTCGCCGATCAGGTTTCGCGTGTCGGGCGAGAGCGGAACATGGAGCGAGACCACGTCCGCCTCGGCGAGCAGCGTCTCGAGCGCGGCCCTGCGCACCCACTCGAATCCGGAGGGCCACGGCGAGATCAGGGGATCGCAGGCCCACACCCGCATCGAGAACGCGTTCGCGCGGTGCGCGACCTCGCGGCCGACGCGTCCGAAACCGATCAGTCCGAGGCAGCGGCCGGCGATCTCGCGCCCGGTGTACCTGGTCTTCTCCCAGTGACCGTGCTTGAGATCGGTGGAGGCCGGGATCAGATGGCGTTCGAGTGCGAGCAGCAGCGCGAAGGTCAGCTCGGCGACCGAGATCGAGTTCGCCGCCGGAGTGTTGAAGACGGCGATGCCATGGCGACGCGCAACCGCCAGATCGACGTTGTCGAGTCCCACCCCCGCGCGCACCACCACCTTGAGCGTCGGCGTGCCGCGCAGCACCTCGCCGGTCACCCGCGCACCGCCGCGAACCAGCAGCGCGTGACAGCCCTGAAGCGCACGAGTCAGCTCCGCGCCCTGCGCGCCGAGAGCCTCGACCACTTCGTGCCCGGCATCGCGCACGCGGGCGAGCGCGCCGGCATCGATGCGATCCGCGACCAGCACCTTCATGCCGCCTCCCATGCGCGGCTGGCCGCGGCCGCCGCGCTGGATGCGCCAGCAGTCGATCCGCCGAGCGCGCTCACGCACTCCTCGAGCGCTCCGAGCAGCAGGTGCACGTCCCCGAGGTCGTAGGCGCCCATGTGGCCGACCCGGACGATCAGACCCTTGAGCCGATCCTGCCCTCCCGCCACCACCATTCCGTGCACGTGGAGCAGGCGTTTCACCACCGCCGAGGCCTCGACCCCGGTCGGCGGGACGAGCGCGGTGACCGCGTGCGATGGGCTCGACGAGAAGAGGTGGAAGCGCAGCGCGGTCGCGCCCGCGCGCATCGCATGCGCGAGACGGCGATGGCGGTGATGCACCTCATCGATTCCCTCCTCGCGCATCATGGCGAGCGCCTCCTCGAGCGCGAGCACCAGGCTGACCGGCGGGGTGAACGCGGTCTCGCCGAGCGGCAGGCTCTTGAGCGCCCTGCGCAGATCGAAGTAGAACCGCGGCAGGCTCGCGCGCTCGATCAGCGCCAGCGCGGGAGGCATCACGCTCACCGTCGCGATCCCGGGCGGGACCATCAGTCCTTTCTGCGATCCGCACACGACCACGTCGATACCCCATGCATCCTGCGGCAGCGGATGCACCGCGAGGCTCGTGACCGCGTCCACGATCGTGCGCCGCCCGCGCTCGCGGGCGAGCCGGGCGATGGCCTGGACGTCGTGGAGCGCGCCGGTCGAAGTCTCGCTGTGCGTGCAGAACACCGCCGCGATCGAGGCATCGGCGTCGAGCGCCGCCGCGACCGCGGCCGGCTCGACCGCGTGTCCCCACTCGACGTCGACGGTCAGATGCGGCACTCCGTACGCCTTGAGAATGCCGGCCCAGCGCTCGCCGAACTTGCCGCCGGTGATCGCAAGCGCGCGCTCGCCCGGCGCGAGGAAGTTGACGACCGCGGCTTCCATCGCGCCCGAACCCGAGGCGGGCAACAGCAGGACTTCCCCGCTCGTGCCGTGCAGCTGCTTGAGCGAGGCGAGCACGCGGCGCAGCGTGTCGCGAAACCCGTCGGTGCGATGATGCGGGGGCACCTGCGCCAGGGCGCGAAGCACCCGGGCAGGTATCTCGACTGGCCCGGGCGTGAACAGACGAACGCGGCGCGGCCCCGCGGTCATCTCAGTGCGCGTAGCTCTGCGCCTGATCGTCCGGGCGCGGCGGCGGCGGGGTCTGCGCCGGCCGATCCAGCGCGTACTCGAGCACCTGGTCCATGCTCTCCACCGGGATGAACTCGAGGTCGCTGCGCACGTCCTCGGGAATCTCGCCGACGTCCTTGAGATTGGACTGCGGGATGAGCACGGTCTTGATTCCGGCGCGCCGCGCGGCGACCGCCTTCTCGTTGAGACCGCCGATGCCGAGCACGTTTCCGCGCAGCGTGATCTCGCCGGTCATCGCGATGTCGGGCTTGGTCGCAACGCCGGTCAGTGCGCTCACCAGTGCGGTGGCGATGGTGATGCCGGCCGACGGCCCGTCCTTGGGGATCGCGCCTTCGGGAACATGTACGTGGATGTCGATGTCGCGATAGAACCACTTGTCGAGTCCGAGCTTCTGCGCGCGGGCGCGGGCATACGAGAGAGCGGCGTGGCCGCTCTCGCGCATCACCTCGCCCAGCTTGCCGGTCATCTGCAGATCACCCTTGCCGGGCAGGATGCTCACTTCGATCGTGAGCAGGTCTCCCCCCGTGTCGGTCCACGCCAGTCCGTTGGCAAGACCTACCCGGCTCTTGCGCTCGATCACCGAATCGGTGAAGCGAGTCGGCCCGAGGAACCGCTGCAGGTTCTCGGCGTTGACGCGTACGCCGCCCTTGAGCTTGCCCGATGCCTTGCGCCGCGCCACCTTGCGGCAGAGCCCGGCGATCTGGCGCTCGAGGCTGCGCACGCCGGCTTCGCGCGTGTAGCCGTTCGCCATCGCCTTCACCGCCTCGAGTCCGATCTTGAGGTCGCTGGCGGCGAGTCCGGCCGCGGCGATCTGCTTGGGGATCAGGAAGCGTCGCGCGATCTCGACCTTCTCGTTCTCGAGGTAGCCGGGCAGGCGGATGATCTCCATCCGATCTTCCAGCGCCGGAGGTATCGAGAACAGCGAGTTGGCGGTGCAGATGAACATCACCTGCGAGAGATCGAAGTCCACTTCCAGGTAATGGTCGTTGAACGTGTGGTTCTGCTCGGGATCCAGCACTTCCAGAAGCGCGGCCGCCGGGTCGCCGCGAAAATCCGCGCCGAGCTTGTCGATCTCATCGAGCAGGAACACCGGATTGCGGCTGCCCGCGCGCCGGATGCTCTGGATGACGCGCCCCGGCAGCGAGCCGATGTAGGTGCGGCGGTGGCCGCGGATCTCGGCCTCATCGCGAACCCCGCCGAGCGCCACCCGCACGAAACGGCGGCCGAGTGCGCGCGCGATCGACTTGCCGAGCGAGGTCTTGCCGACGCCGGGAGGCCCGACGAAGCACAGGATCGGCCCGCGGTTCTTGCCGGTCAGCTTCAGCACCGACAGGTACTCGACGATGCGGTCCTTGATCTTGCGCAGCCCGTAGTGGTCCTCGTCGAGGATCCGCTCCACTTCGGCGATGTCGGCGTGGTCGCGCGTGGACTTGTGCCACGGCAACGACACCAGCCAGTCGAGGTAGTTGCGCACCACGGTCGCCTCGGGCGACATGAAGCTCATCTTGCTGAGCCGGTCCAGCTCCTTCATCGCGCGGGTGACCACCTCGCGCGGCATGCGCGCCTTCTTGATCGCCGCGGCCAGCTCGTCGATCTCGCTCGCGTACTCGTTCTGGTGGCCGAGCTCCTTGCGGATCGCCTTGAGCTGCTCGTTGAGATAGAACTCCTTCTGATTCTTGTGCACCTGCGAGCGTACCTGGCCCTCGATCTTGCGCTCGAGCTTGACGATCTCGAGCTCTGCGGACAGCACCTCGCCCAGCATCTTGAGGCGCTGCACCGCGCCTTCCACCTCGAGCAGGCGCTGCTTCTGCGGCACCTTGACCAGCAGGTGCGCGGCCACGGTGTGCGCCAGCGACGAGGGGTCGCTGATGTTGTTCGCGGTGGTCAGCACTTCATCGGGGATGCGCCGGTTCAGGTGCACGTAGTCGTTGAACAGCGCGAGCACGTGGCGCATCAGCGCCTCGGTTTCGGCGCCGTCCCCGAGCGCCTCATCGAGCGCCGCGACCTTCACCGTGTAGTAGTCGCTGGACCAGTGGAAGCGCTCCACGCGGCAGCGGGTCAGGCCCTCGACCAGCACGCGCATGGTGCCGTCGGGAAGCCGGAACAGCTGGAGCACACGCACCACCGTGCCGACCGAGTAGAGCTCCTCGTGGGTCGGGTCGGCGACTTCGCTGCGCTTCTGTGCGGTCACGAACAGCATGCGATCGCGCGCCACCGCCTTTTCGATCGCATTGATCGAAGGCAGGCGTCCGACCAGCAGCGGAATCGTCATGTAGGGGAAGACCACCACGTCACGCAGCGGCAGCAGCGGCAGGCGGTCCTGGAATTCGAACGTCTCGTCACCGCGCGACACGGTCAGTCGGCGGCTCACGCGTGAAATCTCGCGCTTGCGCTTCGGGCTCGGGGCCCTGGTGGCGCGCTCACGAGGTGGAGTCTTGGACACGGGGTTCTCCCTTATGCAATCGCTCCGGCCGCCGGGCGGCCGGAGCGCATAGGTTCGATTTCGCGGCGAATCGAGGGTGACGCGCAGCCGTCGAAGCCGCTACGCCACATCGCTCACCGGTTCAGGCTTCCTTGCGGCGCTTCTCGCGCTCTCCGCGGTAGGTGAGCAGCGGCGGCGCACCGCCGATGATGCACTCCCGCGAAATGGTGCAGCCGATCACATCGGCCCGGGACGGAATGTCGTACATCACGTCGAGCATCGACTCCTCGATCACCGCGCGCAGGCCGCGCGCGCCGGTGCCGCGCTTGATCGCCTGCTGCGCGATCGCCTTGAGCGCGTCCTCGGTGAAGTCGAGCTTGACTCCCTCCATCTCGAAGAATTTCTGATACTGCTTGGTGATCGCGTTCTTCGGCTCGGTCAGGATGCTGACCAGCGAGGCCTCGTCGAGCGAGTCGAGCGTGCCCACCACCGGCAGGCGGCCGACCAGCTCGGGAATCAGGCCGTAGCGCAGCAGATCCTCGGGCTCGATCAGCGCCATCAGCTCGCCGATGTTCTTCTGCGACTTGCTGCGGATGTCCGCGCCGAAGCCGAGCATCTGCTGGCCGACGCGACGCTCGATGATCTTGTCCAGACCTTCGAACGCTCCGCCGCAGATGAACAGGATGTCCTTGGTGTTGACCTCGATGTACTTCTGCTGCGGATGCTTGCGTCCGCCCTGCGGCGGAACGTTGGCGACCGTGCCCTCGAGGATCTTGAGCAGCGCCTGCTGCACGCCCTCGCCCGACACGTCACGGGTGATCGAAGGGTTCTCGCTCTTGCGCGAGATCTTGTCGATCTCGTCGATGTACACGATGCCGTGCTCGGCATTGACCAGGTTGAAGTCGGCCGACTGGAGCAGACGCACCAGGATGTTCTCGACGTCCTCTCCGACGTACCCGGCCTCGGTGAGGCTGGTCGCGTCCACGATCGCGAACGGCACCTTGAGGAAGCGTGCCAGCGTGCGCGCGAGCAGCGTCTTGCCGGTGCCGGTCGGCCCGATCAGCAGGATGTTCGACTTCTCCAGCTCGACTTCGCCGGGCGGCGGCGGCGAGTAGATGCGCTTGTAGTGGTTGTACACCGCGACCGCGAGCGTCTTCTTCGCGCGACCCTGCCCGACGACGTAGTCGTCGAGGATGCGCTTGATCTCGGCCGGCTTGGGCAGCGCGCCGGAGGCGGCGGGCTGCTCGCGCTCGAGCTCACCCTCGAGGATGTCGTTGCACAGCTTGACGCACTCGCTGCAGATGTAGACCGAGGGGCCCGACACCAGACGGGCAACCTCGTCCTGGCCGCGGCCGCAGAACGAGCAACGAATCGGGTGAGGCGTCGCGATGCGCTTTTTCATGACACTCCCGGATGCAGGGTTCGAGGAAGTCGCGTCTCGGGGCCTGGTCGCCCGTTCAACGGCGCTTCTCGAGAATCTCGTCGATCAGTCCGTAGCTCTTTGCTTCCTGCACGGACATGAAGTTGTTGCGGTCCGTTTCTTTTTCGATCTGTTCCATGGTGCGGCCGGTGTGCTTGGCGAGGATCGCATTGAGCTGATCCTTCATCTTCATGACTTCCTTGGTGTAGATCTCGATGTCGGTCACCTGCCCCTGCGTCCCGCCCAGCGGCTGGTGGATCATGATCCGCGAGTTGGGCAGCGCGGTGCGCTTGCCCTTGGCGCCGGCCGCCAGCAGCACCGCGCCCATGCTCGCCGCCTGGCCCATGCACAGCGTGGCCACGTCGGGCTTCACGAACTGCATCGTGTCGTAGATCGCGAGACCTGCCGAGACCATGCCGCCCGGGCTGTGGATATAGAGGTTGATGTCGCGGTCCGGATCCTCGCCCTCGAGGAAGATCATCTGGGCGATGACCAGGTTCGCGATCATGTCGTCGATCGGCGTGCCAATGAAGATGATGCGGTCCTTGAGGAGGCGCGAGAAGATGTCGTACGCGCGCTCACCCCGTCCGGTCTGCTCCACCACGATGGGAACCAGCCCCATGCCCCGTCCTCGTCTTTCCTTTGAGAGTACTCAGTGCTTCTCGTGGATGCGGCTCGTGGCCGTCGAGATTCCTTTCAACGCACCGCCGGGATCACCAGCGGTTCCGCCGCGTGCTCTTCACGAACTTCCGCCGCGTTGATCAGCCAGTCGAGCGCCTTGCGCTCGAGCACCGATTCCTTGAGTCCCTGCCGCGCCTCGGACGAAAGATAGCGCGCCCTCACCCGCGACGCCTGTCGAGGGTCCGCCTCGACCATGCGCTGAATCTCCTGTCCCACTTCCTCGTCGCTCACCTCGAGCTTCTCCTGCCGCGCCACCGCGGCCAGCAGCATCTCGCGGCGCAGCGAGCGCTCGACGTTGGGCCGGTAACGCCCCTCCAGCTCCGCGCGCAACGGCACCTGGATCTCGCGGCCGCCGGTCGCCTCGTGGAGCACGCGCTCCAGCATGTACTCCACGAGCCGTTCGGGCAACTCGAAGCTGTTCTTCTGGACCAGAGCCTCGGAAATCGCCGCCTCCGTCTCGCGCTGGACCCGGACCCGCTCCTCACCCTCGAGGTTGAGACGCACCCGGGAGCGGAGCTCTTCGAGCGAGTCCAGCTTGAAGACCTCTCGAGCGAGGTTATCGTCCAGTTCTCTCAGCTTCTTCTCCTGGATTTTGCGCACCTTGATGACGTAGCGGACAGCCTTTCCGGCCACTTCCGCCGCCGGATAGTCCGCCGGGTAGTTCACGGTGATGGTCCGCTCCTGACCGGCCTCGGCCCCGAGCAGTCCGGCCTCGAGATCGGGCGGAACGCCCTCTGCCCCCAGCTCGATGCGCCGGGCCTTGGTCCTGCTCCCGCTCAGACGGCGCCCGTTGGCGTCGAGCCGGGTCGAATCCAGCAGCACCACATCCCCGCGCCGCGCCGGCCGCTCCACGTCCACGAACACCGCGGTGTCGTCGAGCAGGCTGGCCAGCACGCGCTCGACCGCGGCCTCGTCCACCGGCTGCAGCCGGCGGGTGACCGGAATGCCGCGATAGTCCCTGGCCTCGATCTCGGGCCGCACGTCCACCAGGGCCTCGAAGCGCAGGGGTTCCCCGGGGGAGAATCGCAGGTTTCTCACGAGAGGCGGGACGACCGGACTCAGTCGCGCCTGGTCCACGGCTTCGCCGGTCACTCGGGGCAGATAGCGCTCGAGGAATTCCTGTTCGACCGAGGCGGCGAAATGCTGCCGGACCATGTCGAGCGGCACCCGGCCCTTGCGGAAGCCCGGCATCGCGGCGCGACGCTGGATCTGGCGCGCCACCTCGTCGATGCGGCGCTCCACCTCTTCCACGGGGACTTCGATGTCCAGCGCGTGCTGCCAAGCGCCGGTCGAGCGAACCGATAGGTTCATGAGCCGACTTCACTCCATCGCAAGGGGGGGTCGGAAGTTCGAGAGAAGGAGAACGACTGCGAGAGGGGGGATTTGAACCCCCATGAGTTACCCCACCGGATCCTAAATCCGGCGCGTCTGCCAGTTCCGCCACTCTCGCTGAAGAACGGCACACCGGAGCGGATGACCGCACGCGCGCGCCGCCTTTCCCTGGCGAACCGGCGCGCCACGAGGAGCACGCGTGAATGGCATTCGAGTCCGCGACAGTATAGCACAGCAGCGGACGCGGCTTTACCGGCGCGGTCCTAAGGGTTCGCCCGGGCCGGGGCGCCGCTCAGCGCAAGCGCAGAGTGCCGACCACCCGCTCATCGTACGACTGCGGGGTGCCGGCGCGATCGATGACCCGATGCGTGAGGCCGATCTCGGCGCGCACCTCGCCGAACTTCCAGCCGAACCCGACTCCGTACAGTGCGGCGCGGGCCTCGGGCACATCCGTCTGCTGCTCCGACCCCAGCCCGAAGCGCACCGTCCACGGATCGCGCGCATCGTGGTACTCGCCGGCGATCGCCCAACTCGCGCCAGCGCCGGTGGTCACATCGAAGCCCTTCCATTCGGCGGCGGCGCGTCCGGCCGCCGCGACCAGTACCCGGAACGCCGGATCGAGATCGAGACGCGCCGAGAGTCCGCCTTCCCATCCCGAGGCGCGGGTCGCATCGATTGGAGAGCTGCTCGAACCGCTCACCAGATCCGCGCTCTGCGTGCCGCTCAGCGACAGCTCGGGCATGAAGCGCAACGAAGCGCCGAGCGTGAGCCCACGACCCATCGCGTGGCCCTCGACCCTTGCCCCGAGAGTGCCACCCACGCCGTCGCCCGAGAACCCGGCGCGATTGACGCCCGAGGCGGGAGAACCGTCTTCGATGTCGGTCTGATACACGTCATCCCGGTGCGTCCATTCTCCGGCTGCGCCCACGCGCGCTAGCCCCAACGGAAACGAGACGCCCACCCCGCTGCGCAGCTCGCGCGAGGTGACGCTCGACCTGACCGTCGCCGGCGTCCCCGGATCGAGCGCGGTGCCAGCGACGTACGCGTTGTCCTCGAGGCGAAGCACGGGCTGCACGAGGTAGGCAGCGACGAGCAGGGGCCCCAGCGGCATCGACGCCCACGCCCCGGCGAAGTCGATGTACGCGCCCTGATCGTCGAACTGCCGATTCGACGCGCTCAGATCCTGCCGGCTGTTGTGTTGGATCACCGGGGACACCTGGACCGCGGGGCCCCCCCGAATCGCGGGGTTGTCGAACGGCTCATCGCCCAGCCAGCGGTCCGCGAGCGCGAGCGCGGCCGAGGAGGCCGAGCCGGCTGCGGAGACCGAGCCCGGAAACGAGAAGCGCATCGGGGTGATGGGCGATGGTGGCTTGGCGAAGGCGGCCGCAGAGATGAAGCAGGCGGCGAGCCCGAGTGCGACTGGAATGCGTCTCATGATCACGCTCCGTATTTGTCGAGACGCCCGGCGTTGGCAAGCAATACCGCAATCAGATCGCGGCTGGCAAGCACTCCGAGGCTGCCCGCCCGCGCGGTGCGCTCGCAGAAACGCGGCGCGAGGTCGGCCCCGGCGAACTCGGCGTGCACCATGACCGGCACCGGATGCCAGGAATGGCCCTTCATCGGGACTGGAGTCGAGTGGTCGCCGGTCACGCACAGCACGTCGGGAGCCAGGGCCAGCAGGGCCGGCAACGCGGCGTCCACCTGCTCGATGGTGGCGACCTTGGCTTCGAAGTTCCCGTCCTCGCCGGCCATGTCGGTGCCCTTGATGTGGATGAAGAAGTAGTCGAACTCGCCCCAGCGCGAGGCCGCGGTCGCAAACGCCTGCTGCGCGCCGTCGGCAGTCGGGATCACGCTCATCCCCGCCAGCTCCGCGACCCCGCGATACATCGGGTATGCAGCGATCGCGCACGCGCGCAGCTTGAACCGCTCGAGATAGCCCGCCAGATGCGGGCGCGCCGAGAGCCCGCGCACCAGCACGGCGTTGGCGGGATGCTCGCCCTCGAGGATTTCGCGCGCGCGGGCGATGAAGGCATTCACGATGCGCGCGGCCTTCTCCGACCCCGGATCCTTTCCCAGCGCGTGCGCGGGAGGGATCGGCTTGCCCTCGTGATGCGGATCGGCGTCGCTCACCTCTCCCGCGAGGCCCGGGCCACGCAGCACCACGACGAAGCGATGACCCATGCCGGCGCGCATCACCAGGTCCACGTCTTCGATGGGTGCGACAGCGCTGGTGAGCTTTGCCACGAGTTTCGCACTGATCTCGCCCGAGATCCGGCCGGCGCGACGGTCGGCGACGATGCCGGCGCCATCCACGGTGCAGAAGTTGGCGCGCGCCGCCACGTCGCCCTTCTGCAGCGGCACGCCGGCGCCGAGCGCCTCGAGCACGCCGCGTCCGACCTGGTGATCGATGGGGTCGTAGCCAAACAGACCCAGGTGACCCGGGCCGCTGCCGGGAGTGATGCCGGGCGCGACCGGCAGCAGGCGCCCGAGCGCCGAGCGCGGCACGATCGCATCGAGGTTGGGAGTGCGCGCCGCTTCGAGCGGAGTCCGATCGGCGCGCTCGGAATTCGGAAGATCGCCGAGTCCGTCGAGCACCAGCAGCACGATCCTGGTCGAGTTTTGGAGAACCAGAGTTTCCAGCACCGGGCGAATCACGTACGCACACCGCTCATGCGCGGGGAGCAAGCGGCTGGACCACTTCGGTCTTCCACCGGGCCGGGTCGGGCTCGACTCCGGGGCCGGTCACGTACAGCTCCCAGTTGGGTCCCGCCGCGGCGCGGCCGTGCGACTTCGCCCACGCGGTGAGCGCGGCCCCGGCATCGGGCAGGCTGCGGTAGGGCCCGACGTGAACCGTGGAAACCACCTCGCCCGCGGGCAGCGTGCCCGCCTTGATGCGTCCCTTGCCTTTGATTCCCGGCGGCACCGGAAGGCCGGCCTCGATCACCACTTCCTCGGGGCCGATTTCATGGTATCGCGTGAACGGCGGTCCGGCGGGCGTCCCGCCCTGCGCGGTGATGTACTGCCAGACCTCGGGCAGAAACTCCCCAATCGTCGCGCTCAGGTTCGTGATGCGGGTCCGTCCGGTGATGCTCAGCGTCGGCTGGGCCGCCACGTTCTTCACCGCAACCTCGTACTCGTGGCCCATCGCACTCCCCCTCAGCCCGCGAGTCCGTAGCGTTCGCGCAGCAGCGCGACGTGATGCCGCTCGTGGCCGGCGATGATCCAGGCCAGCGTGCGGACGCTCACCGCCTGGCGGTTCGCCTCGCCCTGGCGCTCGAGTGCAGCGGGTTCCAGCGCGCCGAAGAACGCAAGCGTGGCGCCTCGCACCGCGCCGCAGGCGTCGGCGAGCTGCGCCACCGGGAAACGGTCGCAGTTCGCGGCCGGCACGTAGGTCGTCTCGTCGAAACCCGGAAGCGGCGTGGCATCCGCGCGCGCGAACCGCATCGCGCGGTACGAGAACACGCGCTCGGCGTCCGTCAGGTGACCGAGCGTGTCCTTCACGCTCCACTTGCCGGGCGCGTAGCGATGGAGCGCCTGCGCATCGGTCAGGGTCCGCGTCAGACGCAGCGTGCCTTCGATCTGAGTGGCGAGCGCCTCGAGCGCGTCGTCTCCGGGCACGAGGTCGATGTACTTCCCGTAGTAGGGCGCGAATTCGCCCGCGGCCGGGCGCGGGATCACGAGTGTTGCGGGCATGAGGCGGCTCCCAGAAGTGAAGAAGTCTCGAATGATCGCGGGATGCGCGGAGTCTACACCATGGCCTGCGACCGCCGCGACGGGATCGCGGCGCACCAGTTAAGACGCGGCGTCGCTCGGGCAGTGGTGCGGCGCTTGTCTGGGGCCGGTCGCCTCCCCTATTCTCCGGCGCCGGTTTTCCAGAGGTTCGACCCGTCAATCAACCAGTGCGGAGACTCTTCTCGATGGCGATCAAGAAAGTAGGCGTGGTGGGCTGCGGACTGATGGGCTCGGGCATCAGCCAGGTGAGCGCACAGGCCGGGTTCCCGACCGTCGTGCACGAAGTGTCGCCGGCCGCGCTCGAGCGGGGCATGGGCCTGATCACCAAGTTCCTGAAAGGGGGCGTCGAGAAGAGCAAGCTGACTCAGGCCGACATGGACAGGACGCTCGCCAACATCAGCACGACGACCGAGCTCAAGGATCTGGCGGATTGCGACCTGGTGATCGAGGCGATCGTCGAAAACCTGCAGGCGAAGAGGGATCTGTTCGGCGCGCTCGATTCGATCGTGAAGCCCGGCGCGATCTTCGCCTCCAACACTTCGAGCCTGCTGATCACCGAGATGACCACGTTCGTGAAACGCCCCGAGAACTTCATCGGCCTGCACTTCTTCAATCCGGTGCCTCTGATGAAGCTGGTCGAGGTGGTGAAGACGGTGCGCACCAGCGCCGAGAGTCTGAAGGCCGCGAACGAGTGGGTGGTCAGGATCGGCAAGACCGCGGTGAACTGCGGCGACTCGACCGGGTTCGTCGTCAACCGGCTTCTGGTGCCCTATATGCTCGACGCGATCCGGGTGTTCGAACAGGGGCTCGCGGGGCGTGACGACATCGACAACGCCATGAAGCTGGGATGCGGCTACCCGATGGGGCCGCTGTTCCTCACCGACTACGTGGGCATCGACACCACCTACTACATCTCGCAGATCATGTTCGACGAGTTCAAGGAGCCGCGCTTCGCCGCGCCGCCGCTGCTCAAGCGGATGGTGCTGGCCGGTCTTCATGGTCGCAAGACCGGTCGCGGCTTCTACGACTGGAGCACCAACCCCCCGTCGTGATCGCCGACCCCGCGCTCCGCGGGCGGGCGGTAGCCGCATTTTTCGTCGCGGTCGAACCCGCCCTGTTCGCCGACCTCGACGAGTCGGGCGTGCTGCCGCGCGCCGACGAGATCCGATCCGCCGCCATCCGCGGCGAGTGGCAATGCTTCGCGCTCTACGCCTGCGTCCGCGGACTGGTCGCGGCCGGCGGCTTCAACCGCGAGACCGCGCTCGCCATCGACGCGCTGCATCAGGACGTGCTCGAGGCATGGCGCCTCGAGAGCGGCGAGGGGCCGGCGTTCGATGAGCGGCGTGCGCGGATCGCCGAGCGCTACGCCGAGTACGGACGGATCGGGCAGGAAGGCGGCGCCTCAGGCGCAGCGACGGTCACGCAACGTCTCGGCGAAGCGGCCGCCCGCCACATCGCCGGCGACAAGGCGGCGCACCCGGATCTCGCCGCGCTGATCGGTGGGCTGCACGAGGCGCTGGCCGAGGGTGCGGCCGAGGCGATTCGCCGTGCCGAGTGAGCGGCCCGGCGCGAGCCCGTTCCCGGATGTCGCGTATCCTCCGCTCGCGCCGCTGATCGACGTGATCGCGCGGCTCGAGCGCGCCGGCATCGAGTGCGCGCTCGGTGGCAGCGCGCTGCTTGCCCACCTTCACCTGACCCGCGAGGTGCGCGACTGGGACGTCACCGCCGAGGCCGACCTCGCTGAGATTCGTGTGGCGCTCGGCGGTCTCCCCGGCGAAGAGTTCGGCGAGAGCGGCGTGCACGCGGACCACAAGCTGGCCCTCACCGGCCTCGACGTCGAGGTGATTGCGCGCCTCGCGTTTCGCACCGCTCGCGGCGTCTGCCGGATCCCGACCCGGATCAGCGCGCGGGTAGAGGGCATCCCGATGGCGAGCCCTGAAGCCTGGGCCGTCGCGTATGCGCTGCTCGAGCGCGCGGACAAGTCCGAGCTGCTGTTCGGGTATCTCGCGAGAAGCGGCGCGGAGCGCGAGGTGTGCGAGGCGTTCCTCGCCCAACCGCTGCCCGACCCGCTTGCCGCACGGCTCAGGCGCCTGCCCTTCAAGTAGTGCGTGAAGTGTCGAGCAGGGCGCGGAGCGCGTTCTCCGGGAGACCGTACTGGTACCAGTCGGTGTTCGCGCGCATCGCGCCCAGCGCTTCGTAGAAGCGAATGGATGGCTCGTTCCAGTCGAGCACGTTCCAGTCGAGGCGGAAGCATCCGCGCTCGAGCGCGCGACGCGCGACCGCTTCGAGCAGAGCACGGCCCGCTCCGTTTCCGCGATGCGCCTCATCGACGAACAGGTCTTCGAGCCACATCATCGGACGGGTGCGGAACGAGGAGTAAGTCGGATAGAAGAGCGCGTAGCCGATCAAGACGCCCTCAGCTTCGGACACCACGCACTCGAGCAGCGGCCCCGGTCCGAACAGATGCTCGCCGAGCGCCTCGCGCGATCCGACGACGAATTCCTGCAATCGTTCGTACCGGGCGAGCGCGTGCACCATCTCCCAGATACGCGCGAGATCTTCCGGGCGTGCGGGCCGTACCCTGGCGGCTTCGGGCGCGCTCACTCGCCGATCACCTTGATCAGGACGCGCTTCTTCCTCTTCCCATCGAATTCGCCGTAGAAGATCCGCTCCCACGGACCGAAGTCGAGCCGGCCTTTCGTGATCGCCACCACCACTTCGCGCCCCATCACCTGGCGTTTGAGATGCGCATCGGCATTGTCCTCGCCGGTGTCGTTGTGCCGGTACTGGGAGACGGGTGCGTGTGGCGCGAGCTTCTCGAGCCATACGTCGTAGTCGTGATGCAGACCGGACTCATCGTCGTTGATGAAAACGCTGGCGCTGATGTGCATCGCGTTCACCAGCACGAGCCCTTCGCGCACGCCACTGGCCTCGACCGCGCGCTCGACCTGGGCGGTGATGTTCACAAAGCCGCGGCGTGCCGGCACGTTCATGGTCAGGTACTCGGTGTGGGCGAGCATGGTTCGGAGCCTAGCAGACCTACGAATCGGCTTGAATCCGCCCCGCCGCCCCTCTAAAAAGAGTCGATCATGCTCGCCGCAACGAAGCGCTCCGCCTCCGATCCGGGACCCGCGCTGGTCATGCTGTTCGCGGTGACCCTCGGCCTGGTCCTCCGGCTCACCCCGGGGCTGCTCGATCCCGGCATCCAGTTCCAGTCCGACGGAGCGTTCCACGCCCGCATGGTGAGGACGGTTCTGGAGAAGGGCGCACTGCCCGCACGCGACACGTTGAGCAACGCGCCCGAGGGTCGCGACGTCGGCGCGCTCCTGCCGCCCGGGCTCTATCACGCGGCTGCGGCTTTCCATCGGATGCTTCCATGGGGCGATGTCACCGGGGAGAGCGGACGCCGCGCGCTCGAGGTCAGCCTGATGGTGTTCGTGGCGCTGGCGGGGGCGCTGGTCGCGGTGCCGGCCTGGTTCGCCACTCGCGCAATCTCGGGAGATGTCCGCGGCGCGGCATGCGCGGCGCTTGCGATCGCGGTGCTGCCCGCCCACCTGCACCGCACGTTCGGCTACTGGCTTCGCTACGACGCACTTGGAACGCTGCTGATCGTGACCCATCTCGCGTTCCTGTTGCGCGCGCTCCGTCACCACCGCGGGGTATTCGATTCGCTCGGCGCCGCGCTGGCGCTTGCGGCCGCGCTCGCGGTGTGGCGCGTCGCGCTGGTCATCCCCGCGCTCGAGGCCGCCTTCGTGCTTGGGCGCGTGGCGTGGCGCGGAGCGGAACGCGAGGTGCGAGACGCCTTTCTTCCCACCGCGCTGGTCGCGATACTCTCGTGCTTCGCTCTTCGATATCTCGCCGTGATGCGCTACGCGCTGAGCTTGCCCTCGCTTCTGGTGGTCGCCGCGGCGCTGGCGACGCTCGCTCCGAGGCTCAGGCCGGGTCGCGCACGCGCGGCGTGGCGGCTGACCGCGGTGGTCGGGCTGGTTGCGCTGGCATGGTTGGGCACACTGCTCGGCGGCACGCCGTCGCCCTATGCCTCGATCCTGCGTCTGCTCGCGGCGCGCGCATCGGGGGCGCGCTTTGCCGTCGACCCGATCACCTCGCTCATGCTCAACGTCGAGGAGCTGTTCGCGCTTCCGCCGCTCTATCTGTTCGCCCCGCAGCAACTGTTCGCGGCGGGAGTGTGGTTCGCGGCTGCGCCGCTGGTGCTGTTGTGGGGACGCGGTCGGGCCGGCATCGCGCGGGCGGCGCCGGCGTCGGCCCTGCTCGCGTTCTTCGCGCTCGCGTTGACGGCTTTGACGCTTCTGTTCTATCGCGACAAGGTCTTGCTCGCCCCGGTGGTTGCGATCGTGCTCGGCTGGGTGTGGGCGACGCTGCTGCGCGTGCCCGCCGCGAACGCCTCGGGAGCGGCGGCGCGCCGCGGAGGCGCGAAGCGCACGGGCGGCGGAACGAATCTCGCGCTCCGCCTCGCGTTCGTGGCGTGTCTGTCGGCCACCGCCGTCGCCGGCGGAATGCTCGCGCTGTCGCGTCGCTCGCGGCTCGATCCCGACCTCGACGCCGGCCTTCGCTATCTGCGCGAGCACACCCCAGCCGGCGCACGAGTCGCGAGCCTCTGGGAGTACGGCTACGACATCGAGAGCACTGCCGATCGCGCGACTCTGGTCGACGGCCTGCTCGAGAGTCCGCTCAATCAGCGACGCATTCTCGAGCTGGATGCGGCGTTCATGGCGCCCGGACCCGACTCGCTCGCGCACCTGTGCCGCCGGCGCGGTGCAGGCTGGGTGCTGGTGCCGCCCGCCGACCTGCTGTACACCGTCGCGCGGCTCACCAACGAGAAGCTCGCCGCCGACCTGCTGCGCGGAGATCCCCCCGAAGGCGAGGACCTGAACCGGGCGCTGGTCCGCCTGATGCTGCCCGAGGCGGCGGCGCCACCGTTCGAGCCGATGTTCGCGAGCGGCGCGTGGCGCGTGTACCGAGTGAGCGGCGGCGCGCCCTCCAAACCTTGAGGCCTCCGCCAACCCTCTGCTAACGTGCCGCGCCGTTCGCACCCGCGTCATGGGACGGTGCATCCAACTCCGCGATCCCGTTCTCAATTTCAGGTGTGCCGTTTCTCAAACGCAAGGAGTAACCCCGTGCCCAGCAGTGGACTCCCCGAAATCGTGATCGTTTCCGGCGCGCGCACGCCGATGGCCGAATGGGTGGGCGGCAAGCGTGGGGACGGGCTGCCCGGAGGCGCGCTCGCTTCGGTTTCGGCAATCGACCTGGGCGCGGCCGCGGCTCAGGCCGCGATCCAGCGCGCCGGGATCTCCCCGGACGTGATCGACCACGTGGTGATGGGCAATGCGCTGCAGACTTCGGGCGATGCGATCTACGGGGCGCGGCACGTCGCGCTCAAGGCCGGGGTGCCGATCGGAGTTCCGGCGCTCACCGTCAATCGCCTGTGCGGGTCGGGGCTGCAGAGCGTGATCAGCGGCGCTCAGATGATCCAGCTGGGCGAGGCGAGCTGGGTGCTGGCCGGCGGCATGGAGAACATGAGCCAGGCCCCGCACGTGCTGCGCGGCGCGCGCTCGGGATTCCGCCTCGGAGCGACGCCGCAGCTCGAGGATTCGCTGTTCGTGGCGCTCAAGGACAGCTACTGCGGCTGCTTCATGGCACAGACTTCGGACAACCTGGCGCGCAAGTTCGGCATCACCCGCGAGCAGCAGGACGCCTTCGCGCTTCGGTCGCACGAGCTCGCGAATGCCGCGAACAACAACGGCCGGTTCGCCGAGGAGCGCATCCCGGTCGA
This sequence comes from Candidatus Eiseniibacteriota bacterium, assembly GCA_031370785.1. Lineage (GTDB taxonomy): Bacteria > Eisenbacteria > RBG-16-71-46 > RBG-16-71-46 > RBG-16-71-46 > DATJGS01. The sequence continues at coordinate 41,025 of JANMQY010000042.1, forward strand.
GGTGAAGCAGGGCAAGAAGAGCGTCACCGTCGACAAGGACGATCACCTCTTCCCGAACACCTCGCTCGAGAAGCTGGCGGCGCTGCCTGCGGCGTTCGGACCCGAGTCATTCGTGACCGCGGGCAACGCCTCGGGCGTCGTGGACGGCGCGGCGGCGGTGGTGGTGACCGCCGCCACCAGCGCGAAGGCCGGCGGGCACACACCGCTCGGCTACGTTCGCGCGTATGCCAGCGTCGGCGTGCCGCCCGAGACCATGGGCTACGGCCCGGCGCCCACGATCCGCAAGACGCTCGAGAAGGCGGGGCTCAAGCTCGACGCGGTCGACCTGTTCGAGATCAACGAAGCGTTCGCCGGCCAGTACCTCGCGGTCGAGAAGGATCTGGGATTGGATCGCGACAAGGTAAACGTGAACGGCGGTGCGATCGGACTTGGCCATCCGCTCGGCGCGACCGGCACGCGCCTCATCTACACGCTGCTGATCGAGCTCGCCAGGCGAGGCAAGCGTTTCGGCATCGCCAGCGCCTGCATTGGTGGCGGTCAGGGCATCGCGGTGCTGGTCGAACGCGCGTAGCGGCTCGCAAATGCATCGGGCCCGGCTTCGAAAGAGGCCGGGCCCGATGCATTTCTGGCGGACGCGCCGGTTAGCGCAGATCGATGATCGCGGCCGGCGGGATCACGTCGGGGCCGCCGCTGCCGAACTCCCATGCGCCGATGTCGGGCGCGGAGCCGTTCATGCTGCGGGTGATTCCGGGAAGCAGCAGGGCCGCGTCGATCGCCGGACTCAATACCGATAGATGGTAGTCGCCGGTCGCGGGGGAAACGAATAGCGGGTCGCCGGAGCGCCCCGCCATCTCGAAGCCGGTGGCGCTGCGCAGCGCGGAGATCGACGAGTAGTTGAGGTTCTTCCAGCGGAACAGCGCGGGGTAGTTCGAGAAGATCAGGTCGCCGTCGAAGTCGTTCCCGGTCTGGCTCTCGCCGGAGTCGTCGCTGACCGAGGCCGCGCCATTGCCGATCAGCACGTTGTTGCGAAAGTGCAGATTGGAGTACGGACCGCTCGGGTGCACCGCCGGGGCGCCGCTCACGTTGCTGGTCAGTGTGTTGTGGCAGATCCACACCTGTCCCGTGTTCGAGAGCGAGAACTTGAACCCGCCGCGAACGTAGTTGGTGAGCGTGTTGTAGAGCACGTATATCGGCCCGGTCGAAGTCGGTGCGATCGAGCACCCGCTGTACACGCTGTCGGCGCGATTGCTCCACACCCGCAGGTTCAGTCCAGAAACCGTTTCGGGCTCGAGCGCGTCATCGGCGACGTGCCGGATCAGATTGTCGTGGAGGTCGCAATCGGCGGCGATGTCCTCGGTCACTCCATTGTCGCCACCGGTATCGATCCCATCGAAGGTCCCCTCGCACGTGTTGTAGCGGATCACAATGCCGCGCATCGCGCGGTGCGAGATGCCCTGCTGCTCTTCGTCGTGGGCCTTGGACGCGGCCCACGGCCACCAGCCGGTGCGCGGATCGCGGCACAGATTGCGCTCGATGAGGTCGCGCGAGGCGGTGCCGGTCAGCCAGATGTTCCTGCCTCCGATGGTGTGCACGTGATTCGACGACACCACGCATTCGCCCGCGCCGGCGAGCCGGATGCCGGCGCCGCCGGTGCCCGTGCCGAAATAGCGCACTTCGAATCCGGCGACACGCCAGGCGTCGCTGTCGATCGTGAATCCCACGTTGGAGCGCGCCACGTGGACGACATGGGCGGTCGGCGCCGAGAGGTCCTCGAGCTTCACGAACAGGCGCCCACCCTCGATCGCGAAGCCCTGGGCAATCCCATTGGCGTTGGTCTGAAGCGCCACGAGGCTCGCCTGCTTGTACAGGCGCTGCAGGCTGTCGATGCATACCAGCCGGTTCGAGGCCGGCACGTAGGGCACGCTCCAGATCCCGCCGCCATCACTCCGCCAGTCGGTGCGCTCGAGGTACGCGGGATCCGATCCATCCACGATCACTCCCGGAGCGTCGGCGGTGAGGAATATCGGCGCCGCAGGCGCACCGGGGCGCGGCGTGTCCAGAGTCTGATAGTAGATTCCGGGGCGGACCCGGATCTCATCGCCGCTCTGCGCCTGATCGGCGGCGTGTTGAAGGGTCCGGAACGGCGTGGTCGATCCCCCGGCCGCGCTGTCGCTGCCTCCCGGCGCCACCCACCAGCTGCGTCCGGTCGGAGACAGCGCGCGATCGTCGCGGGTGGTGACCGCGCCCTGGGCGCTCGCCCCTCCCTCGGGGTCCTCGATCACCGTGCGCACCTCGTAGCCGGTGGCGGGAGTGAGCCACAGCACGCTCCCGGCCCAGCGCGAATTCGTGATCCGGGTCATGTTCACGCTCGCGTTCCACGCCGGGGCGCCCTGCGCGCGCCACTCGAGGCGCGCGCTCGCATTCCCGTTCGCATCCCCGGTGTAGGAAAGTCGGACGCCGACGGACTGATAGGTCGGGTACAGCTCGAGCGTACCTGCACTCGAGCCGTTCTGGGCACGGGCGGGAGGTGCGGCGAGCAGCGTGAACATGAGCAGCGCGGTGGTGCGAAGCATCATCAGTGAAATCCTCAGGACTGAAATCAGGTGGGATCGGCCGGCGCCGTCCTCCAGCGGGTGGTGCGTCAGGCTGTGGGATGGTATCAAGTTCCGTGCCCTGGACTCGTCCGGTGGGCGTCAAGGGTTTTGGGCTTGCTGTGAAGTAGTGTGGGGCGATTTACTTGTCGGGCTTCCGCTCACCGCCCAATCCTCATCCATGAAGGAAAACGCGCTCCGATGGACCATCACGATCTCATCTACGACTGGAACGACGCCGGCGAGCGCTGGGAAAAACCGCCGTTCCGCATCCTGTTCGACGACGAGACGCTTCGCGACGGGCTGCAATCGCCTTCGGTGAAGAGCCCGACCATCGAGAACAAGCTCGCGATCTTGCATCTGATGGAGCGGCTTGGAATCGATACCGCCGACATCGGGCTTCCCGGCGCGGGGCCGCACGTCGTCGCCGACGTGCTGCGGCTCGCCCAGGAGATTGCGAGCCAGCGCCTGAACATCCGCGCCAACTGCGCGGCGCGCACGCTCCGACAGGACATCACCCCGGTGATCGAGATCTCGCAGAAGGCCGGGATCCCGATCGAGGTGTGCACGTTCATCGGCTCCTCCCCCATCCGCCGCTACGCCGAAAACTGGACGCTCGAGACCATGCTCGCGCACACCGAGGACGCGGTGAGCTACGCGGTCGCCAACGGTCTGCCGGTGATGTACGTGACCGAGGACACGGTGCGCGCCCATCCCGATACGCTGCGCCGGCTGTTCCTCACCGCGATCCGCTGCGGCGCGACCCGCCTGTGCCTGTGCGATACCGTGGGGCACGCCACGCCGACTGGCGCGGCGAACCTGGTGCGCTTCGCGCTCGAGATCGTGCGCGAGAGCGGCGCCGCGGTGGAACTCGACTGGCACGGGCACTGTGATCGCGGGCTCGCGGTGATCAACACCATTGCCGCGATCCGCGCCGGAGCAACGCGGGTACATGGCTGTGCGATCGGGATCGGCGAGCGGGTGGGCAACACTCCGATGGACCAGCTGCTGGTCAACCTGCGCCTGCTCGGCTGGATCGAAAACGATCTGACCGCGCTGCCCGAATACTGCGAGCTGGTGAGCGCGGCGACCGGTGTGCCGCTTCCGCCCAACTATCCGGTGGTGGGCCGCGATGCGTTCCGTACCGCGACCGGGGTGCACGCGGCCGCGGTGATCAAGGCCTACCGCAAGGGCGAGGACTGGCTGGCGGACCGCGTGTACTCGGGCGTCCCGGCAGCACTGGTCGGGCGCCATCAGCACATCGAAGTGGGCCCGATGAGCGGCGAGAGCAACGTGGTGTACTGGCTCGAGAGCCACGGCGTCGCCGTTTCACCGGGGCGCGTGCAGGCGGTGTTCCAGCGTGCGAAGAGCGTCGACCGCGTGCTCGGCGACGATGAGATCCGCGCGGTGCTCGACGCGCTCGACGAGACTCGCGTCTCGTGATCGATCGCAGCTTTCGAAAGCGCTCGTTCGGAGCACTCGCGCGGCGGACGGCGTCCGTCGCCGTTCTCGGCGCGGCGTGGCTTGCACTCGCGCATCCAGGCCATGCGTCCTCCCCGACGAGCCGAGCCGCACCCGCGCAGCACGCGATCAAGGCCGCACCGCGCTCCACGTTCCCGTCGCGCGCCGCGCTGCCATTGGGAAGGAAACCGGCGGATCTGGCGCAGCCTGCGCTCCTGCTCAGGCGCGGCCAGCCTCACATGCCCGATTCGCTGGGCGCCGCGGTGCAGCCGCTCGAGCTCAACCTGCCGGTGCTGGTGGACGAACACGGGCGGGCAGTGCTGCACGAGCTGCCGTGGTTCGCTCCGTCGCGGTTGCCGGCGCCGATCGTCTCGGCGCTGCTCGCCTCACTCCCCGACTGGCACTTCCGCCCCGCGGTCCGGCTGGGTGAAGCACGACGGGTGTGGGCGGTCGTGCAATACTCGTACAAACCCTGACCGGAGCGGCGCGCCGCGTCCCAGGAGATTCGATCATGTCGAAACGCTACGACATCGCGGTCATCGCCGGCGACGGCATCGGACCGGAAGTGGTGCGCGAAGGGCTTCGGGTGCTGGAGCGCGTCGCAGCGATGGAAGGTTTTGCGGTGAGTCTCACCCGCTATCCATTCGGCGCCGAGCACTACCTGAAGACCCGCGAGATCTTTCCCGACGCCGCATTCGAAGAGGTGAAGCGCCACCACGCGATCCTGCTCGGCGCGATCGGCGACCCGCGCCTCGAGGTGGGCCTGCTCGAATTCGGAATCATCGCGAAGCTGCGCTTCGAGCTGGACCTGTTCGTGAACCTGCGCCCGGTCAAGCTGTATGCCGAGCATCTGTGCCCGCTCAAGAACACGGGACCGGCCCAGGTGGACTTCGTGGTGGTGCGCGAGAACACCGAGGATGCCTACGCCGGGATGCGCGGCTTCTTCAAGAAAGGAACCCCCGACGAGATCGCGACCCAGGAGATCCTGTTCACGCGCAAAGGCGTCGAGCGGGCCATCCGCTACGCGTTCGAGCTGGCTCGCTCCCGCTCGCGCAGGAAGCTCACGCTGATCGACAAGGCGAATGCGGTGCGCGCGATGGACCTGTGGACCCGCACTTTCGCCGAGGTCGGCGCCGAGTACCCGGATGTCGAGCGCGACCACAACTACATCGACGCCGCTTGCATGTACGTGGTGCGCAACCCGGAGCAGTACGACACGGTCGTGACCAGCAACATGTTCGGCGACATCTTCACCGACCTCTCGGCGATGATCCAGGGTGGCCTGGGGATCGCCGCCAGCGGCAACATCCACCCGGGCCGGGTGAGCCTGTTCGAGCCGATTCACGGCTCGGCGCCGAAACATGCGGGTCAGAACGTGGCCAACCCGATCGCGACCGTGATGGCGGTGCAGATGATGCTCGACTACCTGGGCGAAAAGGGCGCGGCCAGGCGTCTCGAGGATGCGGTCGCTGCGCTCCTGCGCTCGAAGAAGCTGCCCTCGCTCGGCACCGACTCCGGATTCTCGACCACCGAGATCGGCAGCCTGGTGATCGAGGAGATGGAGAGCGCCTCAACCGCGAAACGCTGAAGGGTTCGAACGCGGCGTCGCCGGGCTCAGACCCGCGAGCCGGACCTCAGTTCCCGTCGCCTTCCGGCGCAAGGAATCGCTCGACCCAGCGGTAACCTTCCAGGATGACCAGGGCGAGAATGGTGCCAACCACGGCGAGTGAGTAGGCGTGCACGCCGACCGACACTCCGATCGCGGCCACCATCCACACGCTCGCGGCGGTGGTCAGGCCGTGCACGTAGCCTTCCTGTCTGAGGATGCTGCCCGCGCCGAGGAATCCGACCCCGGTCACCACACCGTGGATGATGCGGGTGGGGTCGAACTGCGTCATCTCAAAGCTGTGCATGGCGTGCGGTGCAAGCAGCACGAACATGGTCGAGCCGAGGCATACCAGCGTGTGGGTGCGGAGCCCGGCGGGCTTGCGGCCCATCTGCCGCTCGAACCCCACCATGGTGCCGAGCACCGTCGAGATCAGCATGGCGATCACATCCTGCATTCACTCCTCCTTCCGTGGAGGTCGCAGTATCGGCAACCCGACCCCGACCTTCAAGCCCCGATGCGCCTCCAGCGACCACCTGTTACTTTCGCTCGAATCGCGGCGGGCGCTTTTCGAGGAACGCTTTCAGGCCCTCGTGCATGTCCTGGCTCGCCGCCAGAATGCCGAACAGCCCGCTCTCGAGGCGCAGACCATCGTCGAGCGGAAGCTGCAGCCCGCGGTTCACCGCCTCGAGCACGGCCGCAATCGCGAGTGGTCCGTTCTTGAGCATGGCGTTGGCGAGGTTTTCCGTCTCATCCAGCAGCTGGGCGCGAGGCACGACGCGGTTCACCAGGCCGATGCGCTCCGCCTCGTCGGCCTTGACCCTGCGCCCGGAGAGCATCAGCTCGAGCGCTCGTCCGGTTCCCACCAGCCTCGGCAGACGCTGAGTGCCGCCATAGCCGGGGATGATGCCGAGGCTCACCTCGGGCAGACCGAACACCGCATTGTCCGAGGCGAGGCGCATGTGGCAGGCGAGCGCCAGCTCGCATCCCCCGCCGAACGCGTAGCCGTTGACCGCGGCGATCACGGGCTTGGGGGATCGCTCCAGCACTTCGAGCACGCGTTGACCAAAGCGCGAGATGTCCTCGGCGCCGCGCGGATCGAGCACGGCCAGCTCGTTGATGTCGGCGCCCGAGATGAAGCTCTTCTCTCCCGCCCCGCTCACGATCAGCGCGCCCTGGGCGGGATCCTCCACGAAACGCCGCGCGGCGTCCTCGATCTCGGACAGGGTCGCGCGATTGAGCGCGTTGAGCACATCGGGGCGGTTCACGAGCAGCACGGTCACCGCGCCGCGCGATTCGAGCGTGAGATTGCGGTAGGTCGGGTGGATGCCGGTGGTCATGGGTACGCTTTCGAGTCGAGGTTCGCAGCTCAGGAGCGCCCGGAGCCGCAGGGCCAACGTCGGTGATGGCGGATTGGCCGCGGAGTATAGGAATGCGCCTTCGAGGCGGCAAGGCGGGCGGCACTTGTGCCCCCCCGAGCGCGAGCCTAGAATCCCTCGCGACCTACCGCCTCGACTCGAGGGAGAGCCTGATGGAACCCGCCGCTTCCCACTTGGCCCGCACACCCAGCGCGCAGCGCCTGATGGACGAGCTCCAGTTTCTTTCGGAGCTGTGTCAGGTCGTCGCCGCCAAGTCCGAACTGCAGCCCATCCTCGACTGGATCGTGAACAAGACCACGCTGCTCCTCTCGGCGGACGAGGGATCGATCAAGCTGCTGGGCCCCGACAGTGGAACCGGCGTCGCCAAGACCGTGGTGCGCAAGCAGTCGCCGGGCACCGAGTCGGGATCGTGGCCCCCGCCGGTTTCGCTCAGCGTGATGGGCTGGCTCATGCACCGGAACGAGGCGCTGCTCACGCCCGACTTGCTCGAGGACGAGCGCTTCCCCGGCCTCAAGGGCTACAGCAGCCGGGTTCGTTCGGTGCTCGCGGTCCCGCTGACGGTGGACGGACGCATCACCGGCATGCTGGCGGTCACCAACCGCGAGCCCGGCCGGCACTGGAATGCGGACGAGGCGCAGCTGCTGTCGATCGTCGCCAGCAACTCGGCGGGCGTAATCGAGCAGGCGCGCCTTCGCGCCGAGGCGCAGGAGAAGCAGCAGCTCGAGATCGAGAAGAAGCACATCGAGCGCGAGCTGGACCTCGCACGCGACATGCAGATGAACCTGGTGCCCTCCGAGCCGCTCCGCGCGGGCCCGTGGGAGGTGCGCGGGCGCGTCGTACCCGCCCGGCAGGTCGGAGGAGACGCGTTCGACTACTTCATGCTCGACGGAGGTCGCATTGCGGTGGCGATCGCGGACGTGTCGGGCAAGGGCGTGCCGGCGGCGTTGCTGATGAGCAACGTGCAGGCGTCGCTGCGCGCGTTCTGCAACGGACGCCAGAGCATTCCCGAGGCGCTCGGCCAGGTGAACCGCAGCGTGGCGCGCTCGGCCCAGGGCGGCAAATTCATCACCCTTTTCTACGCCGAGGTGGATCCGGCGAACGATCTGCTGCGATTCAGCAACGCCGGGCACAACCCGCCGCTGCTGCGCCGCGCCGACGGGTCGGTCGAGCTGCTCGCCGCGGGCGGCATTCCGCTCGGCATCTTCGAGGAAACCAGTTTCCAGCTCGGCGAGAGCCGGTTCGCCCCCGGGGACTCTCTCTTTCTCTACAGCGATGGAATCTCGGAAGCCTTCGACACGCGCGACGAGCAGTTCGGCGAAGAACGCCTCCTGAAGCTGTGGCAGGACGAAGGCCTGCGTGGACCCGGTGCATTCATCGAGCACGTGCTGGCCCAGGTCGCGGAGTTCCGCGGAAGCGCCGCGCAGAGCGACGACATGACCGCGGTCGTCATCGGCGCGAGGAGCTGATCCCACGACCGTGAGGCGTGTCGGCCTTCTCGTGGCCCTCGGGTTGTTCGCGGCATTCGTCGTGCTCGCGATCCAGGCATCGCTCGAGGTTGCGGCGCACGACGTCGCGAGCCTCGCGCGGCGGGCGCCTGCACGCACCGCACTCATGCGCCAGCGTGCGGCCGAGGCAGCAAAGGCTCATCGCGCGTTCGCGATCGATCAGCGCTGGGTGCCCTACGACCGGATCTCGCCGCTGCTGCGCCGCTCGGTGCTGGTCACCGAGGACGACGCGTTCTTCAGTCACGATGGCCTCGACTGGAACGAGATCAAGGCCTCGGCCCAGCGCAATGTCGAGGCCGGTCACGTGGTGCGCGGCGGCAGCACCATCACCCAGCAGCTCGCCAGGAACCTGTTTCTCGGTAACGAGCGCTCGCTCACCCGCAAGCTCAAGGAAGTGCTGCTGGCGCTCCGGCTCGAGCGCGCGCTCGAGAAGCGCCGCATTTTCGAGCTCTACCTGAACGAGATCGAATGGGGCGACGGCATCTTCGGCGCCGAGGCGGCGGCGCAGCGCTGGTTCGGGGTTTCGGCGGCCGACCTCGACCCGCGTCAGAGCGCGCTGCTCGCTGCGATCATCATCAACCCGCGCAAGTACTCGCCGATCCAGCCTTCGCGGCGCATCGAGCGTCGGGTGCGCCTGATCGCTTCGCGCCTTCATCGCCGGGGCGCGCTCGACGAGGATCAGTACCGCCTCGCGCTCGGCGAGGCGCCACCGCCGCGCCCGAGCGTCTCGGAATGGCTGTTCGGAGTCCCCGACAGCGTGCCCGCGCCCGCGCCCACCGACAGCGTCGAAGTGCCGCCGGACTCAGGCCTCTGAAGAGCCCGCTTCAACCGGCGAGTGCTTCCTTCACGAGCTTCGAGACCGTGCCGCCCTCGGCGCGGCCCTTGACCTTCGCCATCACCGCGCCGATCACCTTGCCCATGTCCTTGGGACCCGCGGCGCCGGTCGAGGCCATCGCCTCGCGCACGATCGCTCGCAGCTCATCCTCGGACATCGCCTTCGGGAGATAGCGCAGCGTGACTTCGATCTCCTGCTGTTCACGCGCAATCCGATCGGAGAGACCCAGCCGAGTGAATTCGTCGATCGACTCGCGGCGCTTCTTCACATAGCGCTGCAGCACTTCGACTTCGTCCTCCGCGCTCAGCGTCTCTTCCTTCGGCTTGCGGGTCTTGGCCTCCATCAGCGCGGACTTGAGCATGCGCAGCGTGCTCAGCGTGTCCTGATCCTTCGCCTTCATCGCAGCGGTCATGTCGTTCTGGATGCGGGGCACGATCGAATCGCTCATCGGGTCTCCTCGTGGAATCGTGACCGGGCGGACTTCGCCGGCAGGCGCGCCGTCAGGGTTCATCCGGCAACGGATTGAAATTCGAAGGCGGCCACCGCGCGCTCGAGCGCCTCGAGTGCGGCCGCGAAGCGCGGTGGCTCGTATCCAAGACCGATGCGCACGCCGCGAGCATCGCCGAAGAAGCGCCCGGGCGCCACCGCAAGGTCGAATCGCTCGGCGGCAAAGGCCGCGAATGCATCGCCGGCTCCGGCCGCGCCGAAGTCGAGCCATGTGACGGTGCCGCCGGGCGCCGCGTCGGCGTGTAGCCACGGGTGCGCCGCCGCAAACGTGCGCCATCGCGCGTGGTTCTCGGCGAGGACGCGATGCGCGCGTCCGCGCAGCGTATCGAGGTGGGGAACGAGCGCGCGCGCGAATGCAATCGCTGGAAGCGAGGCCTGCACCGAGAGCGCGTTCTGGGCGTCCGCGACCCGGGCCAGCGTGTCCTGGTTCCCCGCGACCCAGCCGATGCGCAGGTCGCCCATCCCATAGATCTTGGTGAGAGTCGAGATCGTGACCCACGGCCCGCCTCGCGCGGCCATCGTGCCCGGCGCACGCGGACTCGCGTCGCGGAACGTCTCGTCGCACAGCACCGGCACGCGGCCGCGCGTGGCGAGGGCCTCGAGCGCTTCGGCGTCGCGCGGATCGAGCGCCACGCTGTCGGGATTGTGCAGGTCGCTGACCAGGATCAGGCGAGTGGTCGGACGAATCATTGGCTCGATGGCGGCGGCGAGTGCACCCGCCGTGCGCGGTCGCTCGAACGTGCGCACCGTTCGCCCGAGCACCACCGGGGCGACCCGGTGCGGCTCGTAGCCCGGCGACTCGACCAGCATCTCGGCGCCGGGCTCGACCAGCGCGAGGACCACGGCCGCGTACGCCTCACTGGCACCCGCGGTCACGACGACCTGGCCTCCCGGCGCCGCGATTCGGGCCGCCAGCTCGCGCTCCAGCGCCTCGTTGCCGGAGTGATACTCGCGCGGAAACTCGATCTCGTGCGGAAGTCCGAGCGCCGCGAGATCCGGCGTGGCGATCGCGCTCTCGGCGAGGCTGAAGCGGAGACGGCGCGGTTCGGTCTTGCTGAACGCCAGATGTTGAAGGCGTGGAGGAGCCATGGCGCGCGAGGGTAGCACGCGGCCGGGCACGCGGTCAGAATGTTGGGATCGCGCTTGACCTCGGACCCGCACATCCCGTTCCATGGCGCGCGTCCCTTTCGCAGGGATCCGATCCCTTTCGCCCCTGACCTCGACCCGAGGGTCCGATGAATGATCTTTCGAGTGCGCTCGCGCGACGAATGCTCGCCGCGGCCCTGCTGTGCGCGACCATGAGCGCTCCGCGGCCCGCAGATGCCGCCAAACCCGCATACCCGACATCCCGGATCCAGGCCGTGGCCGACACGCTTCACGGCACCGTGCTGGTCGACCCGTACCGCTGGCTCGAAGATGGAGAGAGCGAGGCGGTCAAGCGCTGGAGCGACTCGCAGAACGCATTCACCCGCAGCGTGCTCGATCAGTATCCCGGCCGTGAGGCGCTGCGCGAGAGGCTGCGCTCGCTGTACGCGGTCACCACCACCGGAGATGCGCGGGTGCGCGGCTCCCGCCTGTTCTACTCGCGCCACGTCGGCACGCAGAATCAGCCGGTGGTAATGCTGCGCGAGGGCGCGGGCGACGCGCGCGTCGCGCTCGATCCGAACACCCTGAGCAGCGATGGCACGGTGGCGCTCGACTGGATGTACTTCTCTCCCGACGGCGCGCGCCTGGCATACGGCACCTCGGCGGGCGGGAGCGAGCAGAGCACGCTGCGCGTGCGTGAGTTCGCGCCGGCCGGCGCGCCCTCCGACCTTGCGGAGGCAATTCCCAACACCGCGCACGCCAGCGTCGCCTGGGATCCGGACGGGCGCGGCTTCCTCTACACGCGCCATCCGGCCAGGGGCGAGGTTCCGGCGGGCGAGGAAGTCTTCCACGAGCGAGTGTTCCATCACCGGCTCGGCGACGATCCGGCCAAGGATCCGATGGTCTTCGGCGGCGAGGGCCGGCCCATGCAGGAGACGCGCAATGTGAGCCTTTCGTCCGATCGGCGCTGGGTGTTCCTGCAGCTCTCGACCGACTGGGCGAAGAACGATCTGCTGGTCCGCCCGGCCGCCGGCGGCGAGTTCCAGCCGCTGGCGGCCGGACTGGACGGAACCGTGAACGGCGACAGCTGGGATGGGGTGATGTACCTGATCACCAACGTCGGCGCGCCCCGCTACCGCGTGGTGCGGGCCGACCCGTCCCGTCCCGGCCCCGACGGATGGAAGGACGTGGTGCCGGAGCAGAAGGGCGTCATCGAGGACTTTCAGATCGTCGGCGGCAAGCTGGCGCTCGCGATCTCGGAGAACGCCGTGTCGCGCGTGGTGCTCTACGGACTGGACGGAAAGCTGGAGCGCGAGGTCGCGCTCCCGACGCTGGGCACGGTTTCGGGGCTTGCGGCGAATCCCGCCGGACACGAACTGTACTTCGGTTTCTCGTCGTTCGCGTTTCCGGCCACGCTCTACCGCTACGATTTCGAGCGCCGCGCGTTGGCGCCGATCGAAACCTCCGCTTCACCGTTTCGTGCCGCCGACTACGTGACCCGCCAGGAGTGGTTCACCTCGAAGGACGGAACGCGGGTCCCGCTGTTCCTCGTGCATCGCAAGGACCTCGAGATGGACGGGAACCGGCCCACCCTGATCACCGGGTACGGCGGGTTCAACGTGAGCACTTCCCCGGGCTACCGCGCCGATGTATTCCCGTGGCTGGATGCGGGCGGCGTATACGCGAGCGTGTGCCTGCGCGGCGGCGGCGAGTTCGGACGCGCCTGGCACGAGGCGGGGCGGCTCGAGCACAAGCAGAACGTGTTCGACGATTTTCACGCCGCGACCGAATGGCTGGTGAAGTCGGGCATCACGCGCCCCGAGCGCCTCGCGGCGCGCGGAGGCTCGAACGGCGGACTGCTGGTCGGCGCGGTCGAGACCGAACGTCCCGAGCTCTACGGCGCGATCGTGTGCCAGGCGCCGCTGCTCGACATGATCCGCTACCAGCGCTTCCTGATTGCGCGCTACTGGGTGCCCGAGTACGGCTCGAGCGAGGACCCGGCCCAGTTCCGCTACCTGCTCGCCTACTCGCCGTATCAGAACGTGCGCGACGGAACGCACTATCCCCCGACGCTGTTCACCACCGCCGAGGAGGACTCGCGGGTCGATCCGCTGCATGCGCGCAAGATGGCGGCGCGGCTCCAGGCCGCCACCTCCGGCGACGCTCCGATCCTGATCCGGATCGAAAGCAAGGCCGGTCACGGAATGGGCAAGCCGATCTCGAAGCGGATCGACGAAGCGGTGGACGTGCTCAGCTTCCTGTTCCTGCAGCTGCACGTGAGCTGAGCGGTTGAAGTTCGGGTCAGGGGCGAGGGCCGAGCTCGCGCTCGAAGCCGATCGTGTAGATCACGTTGTCGAGATTCGTGAAGTCGTAGCGGCTGTTGCGCTCGACGCCGAGGCGCAGCCAGCTCTTCCTGATGTCGAACGCCCACCCCAGCGTCCGCCGGCTGGCCGGGGCGACAGTGGCCTGCACCCAGTCGTTGCCCTCGTTCGCGAGTCGCACGCGCAGCGGCACCACCCACAGGTCGTCTCCGCGCGGATCATGAATCACGGTTGCCGAGGCGAAGTTGTACGAGCCCCAGTAGTAGTCCGCGCCCGCACCGGCCACCCACACCGTCGAGTCGCGCCCCACGATCGGGCTCAGCTCGAGCCGGCCGACGAGGTGATCCGTCAGCACCTGATCGGTGCCGAACGTGAAGCGCTCTCGATGGTGCTCATGGCGCCACTGCGCGCTGTATACCGAGCGCCGCGCATCGCGCAGGTGAATGCCGAGCTCCGGGCGGAACTGGTCGTCGGTGTTCGGATCGACGAAGTCCCAGTACTCGAGCTGGACGTGGAAGGGCCCACGCGTGCCGTAGGCGAGCACGTCGCGCAGATCGTTGTGGTTGCTGAACGCCCAGTAGCGATATTGAGCGCCGACCTTCCCCGGCGAGGCCGCGCCAGCGGAACAGACGGTCAGGAGCAGCAGCAGAAACGACAGGCTCAGGCGTCTCATGCGAATCGGTCCCTCGGTCCGCGCCGTGGGCGCATGGAGCCGGTGACAAACCGGAACCAGAACCATACCAGCGCCGACAGCGTACGCAGCACGGTGTTGATCGCGCCGTAGATCGGGTAGAAGAGCAGGACCCCGAGCGGCGCGCGCCGGTTGGTGCCCGGGGTGCGCACGATCGCGTAGGGATAGAGCTCGAAGGAAAGATAGAGCAGGTAGATCACGAGCCCCCACCAGCGCAGCGCCGGGGTCAGCGCGATCACGACGATCGACCACGTCTTGAGGGGATCGCTCACCAGCGTGTACAGGTTGTACGCCATTTCGTAGCGCAGGCGCCACGGCGTCCCGCCCCGGAACAGCAGGCGCGCGAAATTCGCGAACTGATGGTACATGCCCGGATACCATCCGGTGAGCCGCTGACGCAACCACTGGCCGATGGTGGACGGCGCGACCGTCCACACCGCCTCGTTCGCGAACACGATCCGGTGGCGATTGAGCAGGTGGATGATGGTGCGCTGCAGGTCCTCGCCCTGGAATACTCCGGTGTGCTGATGGTGGTAGCGGTCGAGATCCTCGGTTCGGAACAGCCCGATCGCGCCCGAGACGCAGCTCACCGACTGGGTCACGTCGTGGAAGCGCTTTCCGATCTCCATGCTCTTGCCGTACTCGTAGCGCTGGACGTGCCCGAGGAAGTTGTTGCCGCGCGAACCGTCCCGGTTGCGCCGGTCGGGAAGCACGTGAAAGGCCACCGCGTCGAATCCGTCGTCGCTGATCAGCGAAGTCGGGATGCGCGCCCCGCCCAGCCGGGTATCGTCGTCGAGCAGCAGGGTGAGCGGGGTCCGGACGCGGTGCACCGCGAAGTTGATCGCACCCGCCTTGCCCTTGCTCTTCTTGAAGCGATGCACCTCGCAACCCAGCCGGCGCGCGACGCCGCTGGTGTCATCGGTGCTCCCGTCGTCGATCACGATGACGCGCTCCCCGGGCAGGAACCGCGCGAGATCCGCGATGGTGCCGGGCAATTCGTGGGCGCCGTTGCGCGAGGCGATGACCGCGGTCACCAGCGATCCGTCCGAGCGGAATTGCCGATCGTCACTCCGTCCGAGCAGCTCGATCATGAGCTTCACGAAGTCGACGAGCGCGCAGAACAGCACGACGAACAGAATTGTGTGCGACCAGCCTCCCATCCGTGTGGTTCCCTCCGACGCAGGCGCGATCCACGCATTCCAGATGTGCCAGAGCGTTATCGGCATCGCGGACTCCGTCCGTGAGTCGTTCGCCCGCACCGGCTTGCACGGCCTTCCGCCTTGACCGGCCGCGGCCCGGTCCCTACGCTCCGCGCCGCCAACCGCATCCGTCCGAGGAGGGGTCCGTGAATCGAAAGGAACGCTTCGCCGAGCTCAGCCGGCGCCGCGAACAGGCGCTCGCCGGCGGCGGCGAGGAGCGCGTCGCGAAGGTCCACGCCAGCGGGCGCCTGACCGCGCGCGAGCGCATCGAGTTGCTGGTGGATCCCGGCTCGTTCGTCGAAGTCGGCACCTACGTCACCCATCGCACCCGCGATTTCGGGATGGACCAGAAGCATATCGTCGGCGACGGAGTGGTCGCGGGCTGGGGCACGGTGGAAGGCCGGCAGATCTACCTGTTCGCGCAGGACTTCACCGTGTTCGGCGGCACCATGAGCGAGGCCAACGCGAAGAAGATCTGCGCGATCATGGATCTCGCGCTCGACAACGGTGCTCCGATCGTCGGCCTCAACGACTCGGGCGGCGCGCGCATCCAGGAAGGCGTGCTCTCCCTGGGCGCGTACGCCGACGTGTTCCTGCGCAACACGCTGGCCTCGGGCGTGGTGCCGCAGATCTCGGCGATCCTCGGGCCGTGCGCCGGAGGGGCGGTCTACTCCCCCGCGATCACCGACTTCACCATCATGGTCGAAGGGACCAGCCACATGTTCGTGACCGGGCCCGAGGTGATCAAGGCGGTGACCTCGGAGGAGGTATCGTTCGAGGATCTCGGCGGCGCGATGACCCACAACTCGAAGAGCGGAGTCGCGCATTTCGCCGCCAAGGACGACGCGGATTGCATCCGGCACGTGAAGCGGCTGCTCTCGTTTCTTCCAGCCAACAACGTCGAGGACGCACCGCGCCGCGCCACCAGCGACCCGATCGAACGCCGTGACGAGGCGCTGACCACGCTGGTTCCCGACGCGTCGGATCAGCCGTACGACATGAAGGACCTGGTGCGCCGCGTCGTGGACGATGGAGACTTCTTCGAGGTTCACGAGCACTTCGCGCAGAATCTCATCGTCGGATTTGCCCGTCTCAACGGACGCAGCGTCGGCGTGGTCGGAAACCAGCCGAAGGTGCTGGCCGGGGTTCTCGACATCGATTCCTCGGTGAAGGGTGCGCGCTTCGTGCGCTTCTGCGACGCGTTCAACATCTCGCTGATCACGTTCGAGGACGTGCCCGGATTCCTGCCCGGCACGCGCCAGGAGTGGGGCGGTATCATTCGTCACGGCGCGAAGCTGCTCTACGCGTACTGCGAGGCGACCGTGCCCAAGCTGACGGTGGTGGTGCGCAAGGCCTACGGCGGCGCATACGACGTCATGTCGAGCAAGCACATCCGCGGCGACTATAACGTCGCGTGGCCGAGTGCCGAGATGGCGGTGATGGGAGCGGACGGCGCCGTGAACATTCTCTACCGCGACGAGCGGGCAAAGGCGAAGGACCCGGTGGCCGAGCGCAAGCGACTGGTTGCCGAGTACAACGAGCGGTTCGCCTCTCCGTGGATCGCGGCGGAGCTCGGCTACCTCGACGACGTCATCGAACCGCGCGACACCCGGCCGAGACTCATCGCCGCGCTCGAAATGCTCCGCCATAAGCGCCAGTCGCTGCCCTTCAAGAAACACGGTAACCCACCGCTCTAAAAGACTCACACCACATAACATGAAGGGGCCGGGCAGTCCCCTGCCCGTCCCCCTGTTTCGCGACCCACGAGTATACGCGGCGAATGCCCGGCCCTCCAAGCGCGGATTCCGACCCGGCTAGACCACCAGCATCGCGTCTCCATACGAATAGAAGCGGTAGCGCTGCTCGATCGCATGGGCGTACGCGCGCCGCATCAGCTCCTCACCGGCAAAGGCCGCCACCAGCAGGAGCAGCGTGGTGCGCGGCAGGTGAAAATTGGTGAGCAGCGCGTCCACCGCCTGGAAGCGGTAGGGCGGAACGATGAACTTGCGGGTCCAGCCCTCGGCGGGACCCATCGCGCCCTGGTTGGCATCGCACGCCGACTCCAGCGCGCGAACCGATGTCGTGCCGACCGCGATGATGCGCCCACCTGCCGCTCGCGTGGCGACCAGCGCCGCAGCGGCCTTCGCATCGACCCCGAACCACTCCTCGTCCATGCGGTGGTTGCAGGGGCCGGCGGCGGTGATCGGGCGAAAGGTGCCGGGCCCGACGTGCAACACGAGCGGCACCCGTGTCACGCCGCGCGACTCCAGCCGCTCGAGAAGTTCGCGTGAGAAGTGCAGTCCGGCGGTGGGCGCGGCCACAGCGCCGTCGAGGCGCGCGAAGACGGTCTGATAGCGCTCCGCATCGCTCGGGTCGGCCGCCCGGTGGATGTAGGGCGGAAGTGGAATCGCACCGTGCGCGCGCAACGCGGCGTCGAGGTCGCCACGCACCACCCGGACCACGCGTTCGCCGTCTTCCCCGAGCTCGATCACTTCCAGCGACAGGTCGCCTTCCGCGCTCTGGAGTGTCCCTCCGCGAGGCGCCTTCTTCGCCGGACGGACCAGCACGCGCCACGCGCCATCTCGATCCGGCCGCACCACCAGCACCTCGACTCGCCCGCCGCTCGGCCGGCGCAGCTCGAGGCGCGCTGGGCGCACGCGGGTCTCGTTCACGGCGAGCGCATCGCCGGGCCGCAGCCATGCCTCGAGCTCCGAGACGCGGGCGTCGTGAAGGGCGCCGCTGCCGCGCTCGACCACCAGCATCCGGGCGTCCTCGCGGCGGGCCGCGGGGCGCTGCGCGATCAACTCTTCGGGAAGCGGGTAGTCGAGATGGTCGAGACGCACGGAGGGAAGCGCTGGCGCGAGAAGGCGCGCGGCGATCAGCGCAGCGGCAGCTCTGGCTGGTGCTCGTTCTCCCCCGCGGGGCGCGGAGGCTCGAGGCCCAGGTGCGTCCACGCGAGCGGCGTCGCTTCGCGCCCGCGTGCGGTGCGCTTGAGGAACCCTTCCTGGATCAGGTAGGGCTCGTACACGTCCTCGAGCGTGTCGGCCTCCTCGCCCACCACCACCGCCAGGGTCTGAAGCCCGACCGGGCCGCCCTGGTACTTGGTGATCAGCGCATCGAGCAGACGGCGGTCCATCTCGTCGAGGCCGCGCTCGTCCACCTCGAGCATACGCAGCGCATCGTGCGCCACGCGCTCGGTGATCACCCCGTCGGCGCGGATCAGCGCAAAGTCGCGCACACGGCGTAGCAGCCGGTTGGCGACGCGCGGCGTGCCGCGCGAGCGGCGCGCCAGCTCGAGAGCCGCCGCATCGTCGATCGTAACCCTGAGGATGCCGGCCGAGCGCCGCACGACGCGGCACAGGTCCTCGGGCGAATAGTAGTCGAGCCGAAGGGTCACGCCGAAGCGCGAGCGCATCGGCGAGGACAGCAGCCCCGAGCGCGTGGTCGCCCCCACCAGCGTGAATTTCTCGAGGTTGATCTTGAGCGAGCGAGCATTGGGACCGCGGTCGAGCAGGATGTCGAGCGTGAAATCTTCGAGCGCGGGATACAGGTATTCCTCGACCACCGGGCTCAGGCGATGGATCTCGTCCACGAACAGGATGCCGCGCGGCCCGACGTTGGTCAGAAGCCCGGCGAGATCGCCCGGCCGCTCGATGACCGGGCCCGAAGTGTGCGTGATCTCGACCCCCAGCTCGTGAGCCACGATCGACGCCAGGGTGGTCTTTCCGAGGCCCGGCGGGCCGTGGAACAGCACGTGGTCCATGGCCTCGCCGCGGCGCCGCGCGGCCTCGAGGAAGACGCGCAGCTGCTCCTTCACCGTCGACTGTCCCACGAACTCATCAAGGGCCAGCGGGCGGAGGCGCTTCTCCTCCTGGAGATCCTCGGCGAACGGCTCGGGATCCGCGACGCGATGCGGAGGCGCCTTCTCGGATTTCGGCTCGGGGGCTTTGCTCAATGCAATCTCCTCATCGCGACACCGCTGCGGACTTCCCGAGCGCCGCCAGTGCGCGTCGCACCAGCGCCTCGGCCGAGGACTCACCACCGGCATCGGCCGCACGTCGCACAGCTTCCTGCGCCTGGGCGGCAGTGTATCCGAGGCGGGTCAGCGCCGCGACCGCATCCTCGAAGCGCTCCGAGCGTGGCAGGATTCCCGGCTCGCGCGATCCGGCTGAGGGCTCGGCGAGCGTCGCCGCGGTCTCGAATCCCACCAGCTTGTCGCGCAGCTCCACCACCAGCCGCTCGGCGGTCTTGCGCCCGATGCCGGGAATCGCGACCAGCACGGCGACGTGCTCGTCGCGAATCGCGCGCGCCAGGGCCGCGGGGCGCAGTCCCGAGAGCACCGCGAGCCCGAGCCTGGGCCCGACCCCGCTCACTCCGATGAGCAGATCGAACAGTTTCTGCTCTTCGGGCTCGGCGAATCCGAACAGCTGGACCGCGTCCTCGCGCACCACCTGGCGCGTGCGCAGGAACACGTCTTCACCCGGCTTCGGCAACGTGCGAGCGGTGTGGGTCGAGACGCTCACCATGTATCCGACGCCGGCGCACTCGACGATGCACGACGCGGCGTCCTTCTCGAGCAGCGTGCCACGCAGGGATGCGATCATCGCCCATTCCGCGCGCCGGCCGTGCGCCCGCGCCGGGCGAGCAGCGCGATCAGACTCTGGGCGGCGGCCGAGGCGGCCCGCGCCGCGGGCGGACGCTTCGAGCGATGCAAGTGGCAGAGCGCGGTCGCCAGGGCGTCCGAGGCGTCGGCTTCCAACGCTCCTTCGATCCCCAGCAGCCGGCGCACCATGAACTCGACCTGTTCCTTCGCGGCGCCGCCGTTCCCGGCCACGCTGAGCTTGATCTCGCGCGGGGTGTACTCGGCGATGATCACGCCGCGCTCGGCCGCCGCCACCAGCAGCGCTCCGCGAACATGGCCCAGCACCAGCGTCGAGTGCACGCTCTCGTGGTAGAACGCCTCCTCGACCGCGACGCATTCGGGAGCGAACTCGTCGATGACCTCGCCGGCGCGGCGTGCGATGGCGTGAAGGCGATCGGCGAGCGTGGCCTTCAGCGGCGGGCGGACCACACCGCGCGCGACGCAGCGATACTGGTTGCCGCTGCCCTCCACCACGCCGAAGCCGGTCCGTCGGCTGCCGGGGTCCAATCCCAGGACTCGCATGAGGGTTCGGGCGCGCTCAGCGCGCCAGACGCGCCATCACATCGTCGGCGATGCTGAAATTCGCATACACCTTCTGGACGTCGTCGTTGTCTTCGAGCGCATCCATCAGCCGCAGCACCGCCTCGGCCTCCTTCTCGGAGACCGGAACCTCGATCGACGCGATCTTGGTCTGCTCGGCGCTGTGCACCGCGACGCCCTTCGCCGCGAGGGCATCCTTGACCGCCTCGAACTTCGAGGGCGCGGTGAGCACTTCGAAGTGCTCGCCCTCGGTGTTGACGTCATCCGCTCCGGCGTCGAGCGCCAGCTCGATCAGCACGTCCTCGGCAATGGCCGTCCGATCCACGACGATGAGCCCGCGCGGCTTGAACAGGTACGAGACGCTGCCGGCCTCGCCCATGTTGCCGCCGTGCTTGGTCAGGATGTGGCGGATGTCTCCGGCCGTGCGATTGCGGTTGTCGGTGGCGATCTCGACCAGGAGCGCCACGCCGCCCGGCGCGTAACCTTCGTACTGCGTCTCCTCGTACATCACGCCGTCCACCTCGCCGCTGCCGCGCTTGATCGCCCGCTCGATGTTGTTCGCGGGCATGTTCAACGACTTCGCGGTCGCCACCGCGGTGCGCAGGCGGGGATTGGTCTCGACGTCACCGCCGCCGTGGCGCGCGGCGATGGTGATCTCCTTGATGTACTTGGAAAACATCTTGCCACGAGCCTGATCGGTCGCGGCCTTCTTGCGCTTGATGGTCGCCCATTTGGAATGTCCGGACATGATGATCGGGGAGCAGGCCTACGACGCGTGCGCCCCCGCCTCCTTCTCGGCCTTCGCCGCGGTGATCACGCGCTCAGCAAGCTCGCGGGGAACCTCCTCGTAATGGGCGAAGTGCGATGCATGCGTGCCGCGCCCCTGAGTCAGCGAGCGCAGATGCGTCGCGTACTTGTACATTTCGGCCGAAGGGACCATCGCGCGGATCATCTGATGGTGGCCGTCGGCCTCGGTGCCGAGGATCTTGCCTCGGCGTGACGAGAGGTCGCCCATGACGTCTCCGAGGAACTCCTCGGGAACCCGGACGGTGATCTCGTCGATCGGCTCGAGCAGCACCGGACTGGCCTTGAGCATCACCTGATGGAAGCAGATCTCGGCCGCGATCTTGAAGGCCATCTCGGAAGAGTCCACGTCGTGGTGCTTGCCGAAGAACAGCGCCACCTGGACGTCGACGACCGGGCAGCCGGCGAGCGGGCCGCGATCCATCCCCGCGATCACGCCCTTCTCGACCGCGGGGATGTACTGGTTGGGAACGACGCCGCCCTTGACCTCATCCACAAAGCGGAATCCGTCTCCGCGCCTGACCGGTTCGATACGCAGATGAACCTCTCCGAACTGCCCGCGACCGCCCGACTGCTTCTTGTGGCGGTACTCGTCCTGAGCCTTGCCGCGCACGGTCTCGCGGTAAGGCACGTGCGGCCGGGTGAGCAGCACCTCGACCCCGAAGCGCTTCTTGAGCCGCTCGACCATGATCTCGAGGTGCAGATCGCCCATGCCGTATACCAGCGATTCGCGCGTACTGGGCTCGTAACGGCGGCTGAGGGTGGGATCCTCTTCATGCAGGCGCGCGAGCCCCTGGGCCATCTTCTCTTCGTCGCCCTTGTTCTTCGCGTGGATGCACTCCGCCGTCACCGGCCCCGGGAAGTCTGGAGGGGCAAGGCGCACCGGGCGCACGCGGTCGGCAAGCGTGTCGCCGGTATGGGTCTCGCGGAGCTTGACCGCCGCGACGATGTCCCCGGCCGCCGCGCTCTTGCACTCCACCCGCTCCTTGCCCACGAGATGGTAGAGCGTGCCGATCTTCTCGCTGCGATTGCGTGAAGTGTTGACCAGCTCACGGCCCGCCTCGAGCCGGCCGGAGAAAATGCGGATCAGCGAGAGGTCGCCGAGATGCTGCTCGGAGAGCGTCTTGAACACGACCGACGCGGTTGGCTGCCCGACATCGGGAACGCAGGTCACGCCGGCATCGCCGTTCGCGCCAAGGCTGACCTGCGGCTTCACCATCAGCGGTGACGGCAGCACGTCGACGACCTCGTCCAGCACTTCCTTCACGCCCTGATTGTGGTATGCCGAGCAACAGAACACCGGCATCAGATCACCCTGCACCACGCGCTCGCAGAGTCCCTTGCGGATCTCGGCCTCGCTGAGCGGGCCCTGATCGAACTTGAGCAAGAGATCCTCGTCGCCCATGGCCGCCTCTTCCATCAGCCGGTTGCGCGCCTCGGCGACCGCGGCCGTCATTTCGGGCGGAATCGGGATCTCCGAGCTCTTTTCTTCCATGCCCTTCCCGCTGAATGCGTACGCCTTGTTCTCGATCAGGTCGACGATGCCGTGGAAGTTCTCGGCCTGCCCGATCGGCAGCTGGGCGGGCACGGCATTGAGTCCGAGTCGGTCGTGCAGCGAGCGTACGGCGTTGCCGAAGTCCGCATGCTCCTTGTCCATCATGTTGACGACGACCAGGGTGGGCGTTTTCTCTTGCTTGATCACTTCCCACACGACTTCGGTGCCCACCTCGACGCCGGCGTTGGCGCGCAGCATCAGGATCGCGGAATCCGCGACGCGCAGCGCGCTGTAGACGTCTCCCACGAAGTCGGGATAGCCCGGGGTATCGATGAGGTTGACCTTGTGCCCCGCCCATTCGAACTGGGCAAGCCCGAGATTGATGGTGATCTGGCGCTGGATCTCATCGGGCGCGTGATCCAGCAGCGTGGTTCCCTCGGCGATCCGGCCGAGTCGACTGGTCGCCTTCGCGAGGTACAACATGGCTTCGGCGAAGGTTGTCTTGCCGACGCCATGGTGCGCGACGAGCGCGACATTGCGAATCTGAGCGGTGGAAGAATCCTTCAAGTGACACCTCCCCGCCTGAAGTGGGACGGCGAAGAATGGCTGGGCACGAAGTCGGAGGGCGACCGCGTCGGAGAATATGCGTAACCCGGTGCGGGAACAAAAGCTAACACGCTAATTTCGACCCGGTCAAGGACTGCGCTGCTCAAATGTGTGCACGCGATCGCGCGCGCACCCCGCCGACTGAAGATTCCCGCGCACGAAGGAGTGTCGATCCGCGCCATCTTCGCGCGCAACAGCGTGCTCGGAGCCTCATCCTCGCCGCCGCGCGATCCGCGCCGGTTGACCCTGTCGAGTGCGCCCGCTAAGCTCCGCTGGTTTTGTGCTCCATGCTCGACCGTTCGAAACACCGTAGGGGCATCCCGAAAGGAGTTCACGAATGCTTCGCCGTCTCACCGTCTGCTCACTGGCCATCCCGCTGGTCGCCGTTACCGCGCTCGGGGCGCTGCTGGCATTCTCGGCTTCCGCCACCCCGAACAAGGGCAATGCCGCGCTCGGCAAGCCGATCTTCGTATCGAAGTGTATCGCCTGCCACAAGGCCGACGGCAGCGGCGGCGTCAAGCTCACGGGCAATGCGACCCCGAACTGGAAGGATCCCAGGATCTGGGCGGACCCGAAGCGGAAGGACGACGACTACTTCCGGGACTGTATCGTGAACGGCAAGGTCAAGTCGGGCATGGTGGCCTGGGGAAAGACCGGGCAGATCAAGCCGGATCAGATCGAGAACCTGATCGCCTTCATCCGCACGTTCCAGAAGAAGTAGACCCGACGTTTCAGAGGCACCAATCCTCGAGGTATTCGACGAGGCGGGCGCAGCAGCCCGCCTCGTCTTATTTGCGGAAGGAATTGCCGTGCGGGCTCAGCGGATCTCGAGCAGACACGGCATCAGCGCAACTCCTGAACCCGCCGGGAAACGGGCGGCAGCGAGCCAGGCCTGCACCACCGGCGGCAGATCGACCAAGGACTGATCGGTTCCACCGCCGTTGAAAAGGCCCGCGAATGCGCGGGCGAACAATGAGCCCTCTGGCCGCGGATACGTGTCCACGACCACGTCCGCGTTCCGGCCGATGAGTGCGCGCGTGCGCGCTTCGGCGATGGCCTCTTCGATACCGCCGAACCGGTCGACCAGGCCCCTCGGCCGTGCCGACAGGCCCGTCCACACCCTGCCCTGCGCGACCGAGTCCACTGCCTCGACGCCCATCCCGCGTGATTTCGCCACGCGGGACAGAAACGTCGCGTAGAACCGATCGAGATGACGCTGGTAGATCGCCTTCTCCTCCGGCGTGAAACTCTCGAAGGGCGAGAGCATCTGCGCATGCGGGCCGCGGCTCAGACTCTCGACGCTCAATCCGAGCTTTGCGAACAACCCCCGGATGTCGAGTTTTCCGCCGTACACGCCGATCGATCCGGTGAGCGTCGACGGCTGCGCGAGGATCGGTGTTCCCCCCATCGCGATGTAGTACCCGCCCGACGCGGCGAGGTCGGACATGCTGACCACCACGGGCTTGCGCGCGCGACAGCGCGCCACCTCGCGCCAGATGTCATCCGAGGCGTCGGACGATCCGCCCGGACTGTCGATGCGCAGGATGATGGCACGCACCGAGCGCCGTTCGCGTGCGTCGCGCAGCGCCTCGATCAGAGTCTCCGATCCTACGATCCGGCCGTCTGTCGGCGACTCGCGACTGCGCCCCTCGGCAATCGTCCCCGAGGCCACGACCATCGCGATGCGGGCGGCAGTCGGCGACTCCGAGAGACGCCAGACGTAGCGCGACAAGCTCATCGAGGAGAGATGCTTTCCCCCGACGCGCGCCGCCAGCGAGTCCACGTCGAGGTCGTGGAGCAGCGTGTCCACGAGCCCGCGCTCGCGCGCCTCCGCTGCGTCCCACGGGCCCATGTCGAGCAGTGCTCGCACTGAATCCGCGGAAAGCCGCCGCGCGCTCGCCAGGCTGTCGACGAGCAGCGCGTACTCGTCGTCGAGGATCGCCTCCAGGGCGGCCCGCCCGGACGGCGAAAAGCCGGTGTCGGTGTAGGTCTCGACCGCAGACTTGTAGCGTCCGACGTGCTGGAAGTTGGGAGCGAGTCCAAACTTGTCGAACGCCCCGCGCATGAAGATCGCCGACGCGGTCAGCCCGTTCAGCTGCAGCATCGCGGTCGGGGGCATACAGATGCGATTCGCGACCGACGCGAGCAGGTACTCGGCCTCGCCGCCCCCGCTGACGCTCGCGAAGATCGGCTTTCCCGACTCGCGAAACGCGCGAAGAGCGTCACGCACCTCCGCGATCTTGGCCCAGCCCCAGTCGATGCCGTCCACGTGGAGAACCAGCGCTTCGACCCGGTCGTCGATGGCGGCGCGACGGATGCCGTGCACGACGTCCCACACCGTCAGTCGATCGGAGCGGAACCCGGCGAACGAGAACGGCCCGAATGGCATCTCGCACTCTTCGAGATTCGACGGCACGTCGAAGTCGAGCACCATCGAAGAGGGCGCGACCGGCCCGCCGGTCCTGGAGGTGAGCGAATAGAGCACGGCCGCGGCGCCGATCAGGACGATGAGCAGGACGAACACGAACACACCGCGACGAGCGCTCACGGGGTCTCTCCGGTAGGAGGCGGACGACAATCAGAACAGTCTACGCACGTCGAGTGAGAAGTAAAGGCTTCGGTCGTCCTGCGAGTTGTCGGTGTGGAACTCGAAGCGCGTCGAGAGGCTCAGGCGAGCGCGCAGAGCGGCTGCGAGCGATTGGTCGGCGAACGCGGCCACTTCGTAGAACGCGAATGGCGCATGCAGCCCGATCGAGCCGCTCGGAACCGGCTCGTACTGGCGCCAGCCGGCGGCCGGCGAGACGCTCCACCAACTGTGAGCACTCAGGTACTCGCAATCCAGCGCGCCTCCGATTTCACGATAGGACTCGCCGGGGTCGAGGCGGCTGAACAGCGCTTCCACGCGGGGGCCGACCCCCAGCATCCAGCATCCGGCGGACTCCATACGCAGACTCAGTGCCGCGCGGGCGATCTGGTAGTCGAAGTAGAGCGAGTCGTCGGGCGAGTCGTAATGCAGCGCCTCGCCTTCGGTGCGCAACCTCAGAGCGAAGTCGTCGGAGAGCGGAGTCTGGGCCTCTGCCGCGATGCGGCCTTCGAGGAAGCGATCGCGAGTGGACGGCGCCGCGTAGATCGGGACACGGCGTTCTCCTCCGAACTCGAGCCAGACGCTGCCCGCCGGCCAATCGTTCCGCCAGTGCGTGTCGATCCC
>JANMQY010000043.1:0-1651 GCA_031370785.1 Candidatus Eiseniibacteriota bacterium
CGCACCGGAACCCTGGCGCGCGCAACGAGGCTCTTCACGATGTCGGTCAGCCTCGCCCCCTCGCCGCGGCACACGTTGTATACGCCGCCCGCGGCGCCGCGCTCGAGGAGCGCGACATAGGCTTGAACGATGTCCCGCACATCGCTCAGGTCGCGCGTCACCTCGAGGTTGCCCACCTTCAGTACCGGCTCGGCTTTTCCCGCTTCGATCGCGGCGATCTGCTCGGCCCATGCCGGGATCGCGAATCGCGGCAGCTGACCGGGACCGGTGTGACCGAACGAGCGCGTGCGCACGACGTCGAGTCCATGCTCCTTCGCATGCGCGGCCGCCAGCGCGTCGGCGGCGGCCTTGGACATGGCGTAGGGACTGACCGGGCGAAACGGCGCCTCCTCTGCCACGCGAGTTCCCTCGGGCTGCGCGCCATAGACTTCGCCGGTGCCCACGATCAGCACGCGCGCTTTGGGCGCCGCGACGCGCACCGCCTCGAGCACGCTCCAGGTGCCGAGGGTGTTGACGCGAAACGTCTCCTCGGGGATCTCGAACGATCGCGCGGCGCTGCTCTGCCCGGCGAGGTGCACGATCGCATCGGGCTTGGCCGCGGCGACCGCGGCTTCGAGCGCAGCGGGCTCCATCAGGTCGGCGCGATGCCAGCTCGCGAGCGTGAACGACGGAGGCGCGGCGCTCTCGGGACCCATGCCGTGCACACGAGCGCCGCCTTCTGCGAACGCGCGCATCAGGTGCGGCCCAACGAATCCGGTGACGCCGGTCACCAGCACGTCGCGCAGCTTCAACTGCGGCCCGCTCATCGCTGGCTCACCCGCTGCGTCGCCGGCTCACCAGTAGAGCGCCCGGTGCGCGCGGTAGTACTCGACCGTGGTGCGCACGCCGTCTTCCAGCGAGGTCTCGGGCCTCCACCCTGCGAGGCGGCCGATCCGGGTGATGTCGCTCCAGAAGTCGCCCGGCTCCTGCGCCTTTCGTTCGGGCGTGAATTCGATGTGTTCGATGCTCGAGCCCGGCACCACGCGGCAGATGGTCTCGGCCAGCTCGCGGAACGTGCTCGGACGATCCACGCCGACGTTCAGCACCTGGCCGAAGCATTTCGGTTCCAGCGCGCAGCGCAGCATCGCGTCGACGCAGTCGTCGACGTACAGGAAGTCGCGCTTGTACAGCCCGTCCCCCATGAGCGTGATCGGCTTGCCGTCGAGCGCGAGGCGGATCAGCCAGTTCGCAACGCCGTAGTGCGAGCTCTTCATCTGCGCACGCGGGCCGTAGGTGTTGGTGATCCTCAGGTGCACGGTGGGCACCTTGTGCACGTCGTGATACATGAGCAGAATCTTCTCCGAGGTGAGCAGCGAGAGCTCGTAGAGACCCCTCGGTCTTGTCGGCGCGTCTTCGGTCACCGGCAGCTTGTCGCTCGGGCCGTACTCGCCGCGCGTGCCACTGCGCACCACCACCGCCTTCGGGTTGACCTTGCGCACCGCCTCCATCACCGCGACCGTGCCCTTGATGTTGATGTCGATGTCGGGATAGGGGTCGCTCAGGCTCTTCACGTGCGACACCTGCGCGGCGAGGTGGAACACGACCTCCTGACCCTCGACCATCAGCGCCATCAGGTGTTCGTCGCGCACGTCGCAGTAGTTGACGCGCACCT
>JANMQY010000063.1:0-65256 GCA_031370785.1 Candidatus Eiseniibacteriota bacterium
CGACCCGGCATTGAGTCTAAGGGCGCGATGAACGCGCGGAATTGTCAGAATCGCAATGTCTGTAGGAACGAATATTTCGGAGGAAGTGCATGAGGCGGGCAAAGAGCTTTGCGCCGCGACGCAGGAGACGATTGCCGGAATCCGCGTGGTCAAGGCTTTCGGCATGGAGGCGGCCGAGCGTGCGCGCTTCGACCGCGCGAACCAGGGCTACTTCCGGGCGTTCGTGCACCTGCGCCGCATCTCGGCCGCGGCGCGCCCGGTGAGCGAATACGCTGTGGTGATGCTGGCGGTCGGGCTGCTGTGGTTCGTGGGGCGCGAGATCTTCGTGCACCATACCCTTCAGCCGCACACCTTCCTGATGTTCATCACCGCATTGCTCACCACCATCTCGCCGATCAAGACGCTGGCCGAGGTCAACACCAACATGCAGCAGGGCATCGCGGCGGCGACCCGCGTGTTCGGCACGCTCGACACCCCGCCCGCGATCGTCGATCGGCCGGGTGCGATCGCGTTCCCGCCGCTTCGGGAGGCGATCCGCTTCGACTCGGTCTCGTTCAACTACGACCCGCTGGTGCCGGTGCTGCATGAGGTCTCCTTCGAGGTACGCCGCGGCGAGGTGGTCGCACTGGTCGGCGCGAGCGGAGCCGGAAAGAGCACCGCGATGGACCTGGTCGCGCGGTTCTACGATCCGACCGGCGGAGCGATCCGCTTCGATGGCGTGGACCTGCGCGAGGGAACCGTCGCATCGCTGCGCAGCCAGCTCGGGATCGTGACCCAGGAGAACATCCTGTTCCACGAAACGGTGCGCTACAACATCGCCTACGGCGCGGCCGCGGCTTCGGACGAGGCGGTGCGCGAAGCGGCGCGGGCCGCCAACGCGCTCGCGTTCATCGAACGGCTGCCGCGCGGACTCGAAACCGTGATCGGCGAGCGGGGCGCCAAGCTCTCGGGAGGGGAGCGCCAGCGGCTGGCGATCGCCCGCGCGCTCCTGCGCAATCCGAAGATCCTTCTGCTCGACGAGGCGACCTCGGCGCTGGACAGCGAGAGCGAGCGGCTGGTGCAGGATGCGCTCGAGCGCCTGATGCGCGACCGCACCGTGCTGGTGATCGCGCACCGGCTCTCGACCGTGCAGCATGCGGCCCGCATCGTGGTGCTCGAGCACGGCAGGGTCGCGGCGAGCGGCACGCACGCCGAACTGATGGAGCGGGGCGGCCTGTACCGGCGCCTTTACGACCTGCAGTTCGTGGCGTGAGCGGGATGCGCGCGCCCCGCCAAATCGTTCCGCCGCCCGAAGGCTACTCGGCGATTGCGGTGATCCGCCTCTCCTCGCTCGGCGACGTGATCCTGACGCTGCCGGTGGTGCACGCCCTGGCCGATGCGTTTCCCTCGGCGCGGCTCACCTACTGGACCAAGGAAGAGTATCGCGACGTACTGCGTTTCGACCCGGCGGTCGCGCACGTGCGCGTGCTGGAGCGCGACGCGCGCCGGATCGAGGACGTGGTCTCGATGAGCGCCGAGCTCGAGGACGCGGACCTGATCGTCGATCTGCACGGGAATTCGCGTTCGCGACTGCTCACCTTCCGGCAGAAGGCTCCGGTGCTGCGCGCTCCTTCGTTTCGCCTGCTGCGCTCGCGATGGGTGCATGCGCGCTGGACCCACCCGCGGCCGACGCCCTCGGCGCCCGAACGATACGCGCGCGCGATCGCGCCGCTCGGACTCGTCGCGCCGGGCCCGCCGCGCGTGAACGTGGACCAGGATTCCGAGCGCTGGGCCGGCGAATGGCTCGCGACCTGGGCGCCGCGCGCCCCGGTCGCCCTCTGCCCCGCGGCACGCCACCCGACCAAGCGCTGGCTCGAGCCCTACTGGATCCAGGTCGTGGATCAGCTCGAGGCCCAGGGGCGTCCGGTGGTGTGCTTCTCGCTGGAAGCGGAACGGCGCGCGATGCCCGAGCTCTCGCGTCGGATCGAGGCCGGGCGGCTCGCGAGATGGTGCGTCGAGCCGCTGCCGCGCATGGCCGCGCTGCTGTCGCTCTGCGCCGCGGCGGTGACGTGCGACAGCGGGCTCATGCACCTCGCGGCCGCGCGCGGACTGCGGGTGGTCGCGCTGTTCGGCTCGACCGCACCCGAGCTGGGCTTCGCGCCCGCGGGGGAGGGCCATGTGGTGCTCTGCCGTCACGAGCCATGTCAGCCGTGTACGCTTCACGGTCGCGCCACCTGCCCGAAGAAACACTTCCGCTGCATGGTCGAGCTCAAGCCCGAACAGGTGCTGACGGGGCTCGAGCGCGTCATCGCATCGACGGCGCCTGCGAGTCTCGAAAGTTGACCGCGGGGCGCGCGGAAGCCTGCGCTTTCACGCGCCCGATCGGATCCGTAGCTCAGTGGGTGGCGGGGCGATCGATGGGAACGAACGCGCACGGCCGCCGGTTGGTCCCTCGGGCGCGGGAGCCCATCGGATGCGTTTCGAAACCCGCGGCGCAATGCGATCCGGAGTCTACGTCGCGCGACTGACACGGTCCGGGCACTCGGCGCTGCTGCGCTTCGCGATCCTGCGTTGAAGCCATGAAGGCGCTTCCGGCGCACTTGCTTGTTCGCCGCCGGACGCTTGCCTATACTCGCGCGCCTCATCCATTTCCCTGAAGCCACGGCGCCCGCGATGACGGCAGCCGATCGGACGCCGTCAACGCCCCGGAGCAGCGCGTGAGCGAAGCCCACGACAAGAAGCAGTTCGTCGAAGACCTGACCGACCAGTCCGACGACTTCGCGCGCTGGTATAACGAAGTCGTGCGCAAGGCGCAGCTCGCCGACTACGCCCCGGTGCGCGGGTGCATGGTGATCCGCCCGTATGGATATGGGCTGTGGGAGCACATGCAGCGCCTGCTGGATCAGCGGATCAAGGCGACCGGACATCAGAACGCGTATTTTCCGCTGCTGATCCCGGAGTCGCTGCTGCAGCTCGAGGCGGATCATGTCGAAGGCTTCGCGCCGGAGTGTGCGTGGGTCACCGAGGGCGGGCGCGAAAAACTCGAGGAGCGTCTCGCGATCCGGCCCACCAGCGAGGCGGTGATCTGCAAGATGTATTCGCGCTGGATCGAGTCGTACCGCGACCTGCCGGTGCTCATGAACCAGTGGTGCAACGTCATGCGCTGGGAGAAGGTGACCCGGCTGTTCCTGCGCACCACCGAGTTCCTGTGGCAGGAGGGACATACCGCTCACGCCACGGCCGAGGAGTGCCAGGAGGAAGTGCTGCGGATGCTCGAAGTGTACCGCGAGTTCGTCGAGACGGAGCTCGCGATTCCGGTGTTCGCTGGTCCCAAGAGCGAGTCCGAGCGCTTCGCGGGCGCCGAGATGACCTACTCGATCGAAGCGCTGATGCGCGACGGCAAGGCGCTGCAGGCCGGTACCTCGCACAACCTCGGGCAACACTTCGCGAAAGTGTTCGACATCACGTTTCAGGACGAGCAGGGCAAGCGCCAGTTCGTCCATCAGACTTCGTGGGGCGTTTCCACGCGGCTGATCGGCGCGCTGATCATGACTCACGGCGACGATCAGGGCCTCAAGCTGCCGCCGCGCGTGGCTCCGGTGCAGGCGGTGGTGGTGCCGATCTGGCGCAAGGCCGAGGACCGCACCGCGGTCACCGAGTTCGTGGACAAGGTAAAGAGCGCGCTCGGCGATCGGGTCCGACTGCTGGTCGACGATCGCGATCAGTACACGCCCGGCTGGAAGTACAACGAGCACGAGCTTCGCGGGGTGCCGGTGCGGCTCGAAGTGGGCCCAAGGGATGTGACCAACGCCGCAGTGATGAGCGTCCGCCGGGACACCCGCGCCAAGGAATCGATTCCGCTGGCCGCGCTCGCCGACCGCCTGCCCGCGCTACTCGAAGAGATCCAGCGCGCGTTGTTCGACGCCGCGAAGGCGTTTCGCGAGGCGAATACTACTCCGGTCCGTAACCTGGCCGACATCGAGGCGCACTTCGCCAGCAAGCGGGGATTCGTCGCGCTTCCGTGGGACGACGACGCCGCGCTCGAAGCCCGCATCAAGGAAACCACCGGCGCGACCCTGCGCTGCGTGCCTCTCGATCAGGCGCCGTTCGCGGCACATGGTGGTGGTCGCCGCGTCGCGCTGTTCGCGCGCGCCTACTGACGAGCCTGGGGTCGCACTTCGACGTGAGTCCGGTCTCTCGCATCCTGATCCGACTTCCGAACTGGCTCGGCGATGCGTTGATGGCGCGTCCCATGCTCCACGAACTGGCGCGGCGTTTCCCGGGCGCCGAGCGCGTCGCGGTCGGCCCGAGGTCCCTGCTCGACCTGCTCGCAATGGATGGCCTGTTCGAGCGCGCCGAAGCGTGGCCGCCGGGCGCCGGCGATTCCGATTCTGAAGCGCGGCGCCGCATGCGCGAGTTTGCGCCGGATCTGGCTCTGGTGCTGCCTCCATCGTTCTCGAGCGCATGGCTCGCGTGGCGTAGCGGAGCGCGTGAGCGCGTCGGATTTGCGCACGAGGCGCGCACGGTTCTGCTCACGCGGGCGGTGCGCCGCCCGGCTCGCGGCGAGCAGCATCTTTCCGACGAGTACTGCGCGCTGCTCGAGCCCGAACCCGGCAGTGCTCCGGTCACGCCCGAGCTGCGATTGACGGCCGAGTCGCTGCGAAGTGCCGACCAGATCGTCCAGGCTCTCGGGGCCGGCGGCACTCGAATCGCGCTGATTGGGCCAGGAGCGCTGTATGGTCCGGCCAAGCGCTGGCCCGGCGAGCGCTTCGCGGACCTGGCCCGCAGGCTCACGGCACGTGGACTGACCGTGCTGGTGTGCGGTGCGCCGGCCGAGGCCGAGGCATGCGCCGCGGTGGCGCGCGCCGCCGGTGTGGAATCGCTCGCCACCCGCACCGACCTGCTGACGCAGGCGGGGCTCTGTGCGCGCGCCGCGCTCGCGGTGTGCAACGATTCGGGCCTTGCGCATCTGGCGGCCGCGGTCGGAACTCCAACGGTCGCGCTGTTCGGATCGACGAGCAGCGCCTGGAGCGCGCCGCTCGGCTCCAGAGTGCGCATCGTCCAGCATGCGCCAGTGTGCTCGCCGTGCTTCCGCCGCACGTGCCGGATCGGGTACCGGTGCCTGACCGCGATCGAGGTCGGCGAAGTCGATCGCGCGTGCCGGGAGCTCACGGCGTGAGCGCGCGCGCGTGGCGAGGCGTGTGATGAGACTGCTGGTCGACGCGCGCGGGCTGTCGGGCCGGGCCGCGCGACTCGCACCCGCCGCATCAGCGCTCGCCGAAAGGGGCCACGAGACCTGGTGGCTTGCCGGGGAGGCGAGCGCGCCCGCCGGGACCAAGCTCGCCCCCGGGGGCGCTGCGCTGTCTCGGATCACGGTCGATGTGGTGCTGGGCGGCTCGGCCGCCCCACTGCGCACGGCCTTTGCCGGCTGGAGGACCCGGGCCCGTGTGATGGTGCTCGCGCTGGATCGTGAGCAGATCGCGCGCTGGGGCGTGCTCGACCGCCTCGCGTGGGACACGCTCCACTCGGGAGGATTGATCGAGGAGGAGGAGGCGGACGCGATGCGCGCCGAGCCACACGGCCTCGACCGCGACCGGCTTGCGCTCTGGTCCGGGGAACCCGCGACTTCCATCCCGGATGTGTGCGCGATTGATGTCGAAATCCTCGAGCGCGCGTGCGAACGCGCGCTGGCGCGCCAGCGCAGTCGTTCGACGCGCGCCGCGGTTTTCGTGGATCGCGACGGCACGCTGGTGGTCGAGCGCGGCTATCTTTCGGATCCGGACGACCTCGAGCTGCTGACGGGCGTGCCGGCGGCGCTGCGCACGCTGCATGCGGCCGGCTATCCGATCATCGTGATCTCGAACCAGTCGGGAGTGGGGCGTGGGTTGTTTCCGCTGAGCCGGGTCTACGCCGCGATGGCCCGGCTACGGCGCGAGTTGCGGGCCCACGGAGTGGAGGTGGCCGCGGTGTATTTCTGCCCGCACCGTCCTGAGGAGGGCTGCGCGTGCCGCAAGCCCGGCACCGAGCTGCTCGAGCGCGCGGCCGACGATCTTCTTCTCTCGCTCGAGCACTCGACCATGATCGGCGACAAGCTGCTCGACGCCGCGACCGGGAAGAACGCGGGTGGGCGCGGAGTGCTGCTGAGGACGGGATACGGACGCGATGAGGAGCGTCGCATCGAGAGCGAGCCCGCCGAACTGCGCCCGGACTACGTGGCCGACGACCTGGCCGCGGCCGTGGCGTGGGTGGTGGCGAGCGATGAGGCGAGGGGAGCCACCTGATCCTGCAGAGGTCGAAGCGCCGGGTGGCGCGTCGCCGTCCGAGGTGCTTCCGTGAGGCCGGGCCGGCGCGGAGATCAGCGTTCGGCGACGACGGACAGGCGGTACTCCTGCCCATCACCCGAGCGCCGATAGCTGACCAGGTCACCCGGGATGCGGATCTGCGCCGGGCTCAGCCAGCGGTCTTCGACCAGGTCGGTAAGGCGCGCCGGATACGCGCCCCGCTCGCGGCGATACAGGTCGAGCGCAAAGCGCATGTCGCGCACCTGCGCGGTGACGAACATGTCATCGTCCGGAGCGTTGGCGGTCGCGGGCGGGAGCAGGCGTGAGCTCCAGTGCATGCCGAACAACGCCGCGATCACGAGCACCGCGAGCGCGAGCTCGCGCACCAGCGAGAGTCCCTGCTTGCGCACCTTCTGGGGCGCGGCGGCCAGAGCCTCCAGCCCGGGATTCTTCCGCCCGACGAACTCGATCCAGTTGGCCACCAGCATGCGGTGAAGGGCCTCGTAGGTCTCGTACTCGGAGAGCGGGGCCGCCTCGACCACTTCGGCCACGGTGTGCTGGCCGTCGATGATCCCGAACATCTCGCGCTCCTCTTCGGAGAGCGGCTCGTTGGGATCGGGCAGATCGCGCACCCCGAGGAGCTGATAGGGATCCTTGAAGACGGTGACGAAACCCTTCTGCTCGTCGATGCGCCGTGCCGCCTCGATCAGGGCGCCTTCGATGTTGAGGCGCACCAGCGGGGTGTTGGGCCAGCGCTGATTCGGGTCGAAGCGGTAGTTGCCGTTTTCCCAGCGCGTCATGCGCATCAGGTCGTCGAGGATCTGGCGCTCGACGAAGCCCGCGAGCTCGTCAGTCTCGAGGTAGCGGCCGTTGAGGAGCAGGTCCTCGAGATCGCGGCTCGATTCGCGCTGGATCGCGAGGATGCCCCGATACTGTTCGTCGGAAAGCCGTCCCACGCCGATCAGAAACGCGAGCAGAGGATCGTCCTTGGTCATGCCCGGACGGCGGGTCGAGACGATCCGGCCTTCGTTCACGAATACGATGGCGCGCTCGGCGTTCCACTCCAGCAACAGGCAGCCGGTCTTCTTCTGGCTGCCCAGCAGCTGAAGAATCTCGGTCGCGGCGAAGTCGCGAAGATTTCCCTGGAGGGCCATGGGGTTCCTTACGCCGCTTCCGCGGCGCGGCGGGTGGCCTGAGCGATCCGCGTGTTGCGAGTCGGTGCCGCGTTGCTGGCGGCCTGCGCCTTCTCGTGCGCCACCCGGCCGAAGTAACCGAGGATGGAGGTCGCATAGATCAGCAGCCAGAGCCCGATCAGCAGGGGGACCGGCACCTCGGAGTTGCCGACAGTCAGCCTCGGCTCGAATGCGAATGGTTCGCTCATGCCGAACAGGCGCGCGGCGAGCGCGGCAGTTCCGCTGAGGAGCAGGATCGGGGTGAACAGACGCTGGAAGCACAGCAGCCCGAATCCCGGAATCAGGGTGGCGAGCGCGGTCCGGCACAGATGCACCGTGCCGTTGACTTTGCGGCTGCGCTGCGCCAGCAGCACCCGCGCGAAGTCGGGGCTCGCCGCGCGGCTCTCGACCGCGGCGCAATCGGTGCACAGGGCGAGCTCACGGCGGCGCCGGGCGCAGCGCCGGCACACCACGCTGCCACAGTTGCTGCACGTGCGCAGTGGAACCGAGCGTTGCTGCCAGATGCTCAATGCGACAGTCAGGAGCGCGATCACGGCGATCACGCCGCTGAACAGCAGCCCGGAGCATTCACGCAGTCCACGCCACGCCGGAGGCAGGCTCGGAGAGGATGGCGCCCTGGCGCTGCGCAGGGCACTCCACAGCGTGGTCGACGCCATCCACTGATCGACCAGCGGGAGGAGCCCGTCGTCGCTGGCGTCGGTCTGATACGACTTCACCATGTCGAAGTTCAGGGCCGAGGCACGCGACAGCGCGTCGGTGGCGGCGCGGTACTCGAAGCGCTGGGTGTAGATCTGCGACGCGTTGAACCACGCGGCTGCATTGGAAGGATTGGTGTTGGTCGCCTTGCGGTAGAGCTCGAGCGCCTCGTCCTGCCGGCTCTTCATCGCCAGGGTGTTGCCGAGGTTGTTCATGACCCGGTCGTTGGTCGGCCACAACTCGAGCGCGCGCCGGTAGGCACGCTCGGCGGTCGCGAGATCGCCGCCACGGCGCGCGATCCACGCCAGTCCGAAGTGCACGAAGGGATCCGCCGGATGCTGCGAGGCGAGCGTGGCGAAGCGGTTCTGGCGCTCGGCGCGATACGGCTCGCCTTCGACCAGCCCGACTCCGTAGAGCGGACCGCGATCTTCGCGCAGCGGCGTCGAAAGACGGTCCATCGACGAAATCACCCACGGAGCGCCGGCCAGCAGAGTGACCAGCGCCACGAAGATCGCGCGCTCACGCGCACGAAGCGACGGCCACAGCAGGCCGAGGAACGCGACGGTGGGCAGGGAGATTCCGAAGCCGGTGAAGTACGGAAGCACCACGAAGCTCCACGACCACCAGCGCGCCGTGCCCGGGGTCACGAAGTGCGAGAGCCCTTCCTGCCAGCGGTGGCGCAACTCGCGGTTGCGGATGCACACGATCAGGAAGCCGGCGGCGAGCAGGCCGATGAACAGCGCCTGCAATGCGAGGTACAGCAGGTTGGCGACCATCGCCAGCTGGAGCACGAAATTCTGGCGAGCCATTTCGAGCACGGCTGCGTACTGGAGCAGCGCCTGGCTCGGCTCGCCGAGCAGGAACCACGCGGCGAGCGTCAGGCGCGGAGCGACGAACGAAGGATCGAGGTTGGACGCGCCGCGCACCAGACGGATCGCTTCGTCATGGCTGCCGGACTGATGCGCCATGAGTCCGCGCCGGAAGAACAGGCGCGCTTCCTGCGGAAGCGCGGCAATGTGGTTGCGCGTCTTGTAGTCGAGCCAGCCCGAGAGATCGTTGAACATGGTCGGTGCGCCGGGCAGGGCGTCGGGCCTGAGCGTGCGCGCGGGCGTGGCGGATGCAGAGCCGGCGTTCGCGACGACGGAGGGCGTCGGCTGCGTGGCGGACCGGGCGGGCGTGACGAGGAGGGCGCCGAGGGCAAGCGCGAGCGCCGCGATGGTCATCCGTCTGCGCAACGACAGCTCGCGCGCGTCCCGGCCGACCCGAATACGACTCGGGCGGTCGACGGGCTCGCCGTTGCGGAAACGGCAGGCGCTTCGGTTCGGATGGAATCGTCCCTGTGCCAGTGCCATGCGGTGCAATCCCTTGACAGTCTCCGAGGGCATCCTTAACGTGCTTCGGGTTCGTCGACGTTATCGGCGCTGCGGGTATCGGTCTTGAGCGTGAATGGATTACGCGCCCGAATCCAGCGGCCACCGGAAGCCCGCCCGGGTCCGAATCCGGCGCCGGTCGCGATTTTTTGCCGTCCGCGGCCCACAAATCCAGACTGAATCGAGGAGCACCCCAGCGATGACCCCCGACTCCGCCACGGCCGCAGCGCCCTGGATTCGCATCGACGAGGCCCCTGCCCACGTGGGCCGGACCGTCGAGGTCCGGGGCTGGCTGACCCACCGCCGGTCGAGCGGCAAGGTTCAGTTCCTCGTGATCCGTGACGGCAGCGGATACCTGCAGTGCGTGGCCGGGGTGAACGATCTGCCGGCCGAGACCTGGGAGGCGTGCGAGCGGCTCGGGCAGGAGTCCTCGCTCGTGGTTCGGGGCTCGCTTCGCGCCGACGCTCGCTCGCCGGGCGGAGTCGAGATGGGGCTGAGCGCCGTCGAAGTGCTGAGCGCGGCGGAGGGCTACCCGATCTCGCCCAAGGAACACGGCACCGATTTTCTGATGGACCACCGCCATCTGTGGCTGCGCTCGCCGCGCCAGCAATCCATCCTGCGCATCCGTGCCGAGCTGATCGCCGCGTTCCGCGACTTCATGCACGGCGAGGGCTTCCTGCTGGTGGACGCTCCGATCTTCACGCCGAACGCGTGCGAAGGGACCACCAATCTTTTCGAGACCGAGTACTTCGACCAGAAGGCGTACCTGACCCAGAGCGGCCAGCTCTATGCGGAAGCCGCGGCGATGGCCTTCGGGAAGGTCTACTGTTTCGGTCCGGCGTTTCGCGCCGAAAAGAGCAAGACCCGTCGCCACCTGATTGAGTTCTGGATGATGGAGCCGGAGTGGGCGTTCGCGACCCTGGCCGACGTCATCGCGCTCGAAGAGCGGCTGCTGGTGTACGTCGTCGGTCGCGTGCTCGAGGCACGGGCCGAGGATCTGAAGACGGTGGAACGGGACACGTCGCGGCTCGAGAAGGTGAAAGCCCCGTTCCCGCGGGTCCACTACAACGACGCGGTGAAGCGCCTGCACGACGCCGGATTGCCGTTCGAGTGGGGCAGCGACTTCGGAGCGCCGGATGAGACTGCACTCTCGGAGCAGTACGAGACGCCGATCTTCGTCACCCACTACCCGGCGGCGGTGAAGGCGTTCTACATGGAGCCGGATCCGGCGGACTCACGGCTGAGTCTTTCGTGCGACTGCCTCGCGCCCGAGGGGTATGGCGAGATCATCGGCGGGGGTCAGCGCATGGAATCGCTCGAGCTGCTCACCAGGCGCATCGACGAGCACGGCCTGCCGCAGCAGGCATTCGAGTGGTACAAGGATCTCAGGCGCTACGGTTCGGTTCCGCACTCGGGGTTTGGGATCGGAGTCGAGCGCACGCTGGCCTGGATCGCTGGTCTCGAGCACGTGCGCGAATCGATTCCGTTCCCGCGCATGCTCAATCGCCTGCACCCCTAGGCGTGCCCGGCGCTCACGGGCGCCGCTCGAGAATCCACAGCTCGAAGGGGCCCGGGCTTTGCGCGATCACGGTCGCCTTTTCGTACTTCGTCATCAGCGAGTCCCGCTCGCCGGCGTTTCGGAACGGAGCGCCGGCTCCGGCAAAGCCCTCGTTCGCCTCGAGCTCGCGGCGCCTGACCACCAGCCAGTCCGGCCTCTCGCGCTCCACCGTGTCGGTAAACCAGCCTGCGCCCTGCATGCGACGCTTCGCGACCGCGGGGGAGACGAGGCCGACTTCGTCCACCACGCGGAGCGGGCAGCTCCAGCCGATGATCCCGATCGGCTCGAGCATGACCTTCTGCCCGGGCTTCGCGTGCTCTGCCAGCCAGTCGGCCGCTCCACCAAAGTCACGAACCTCGGTCTGGACACGGCCCCGGTAGAGCGGCAGAACGCCGAGCCACATTCCGCTGAGGAACGCGGCGAGCGAGACGTAGAGCGCGATCCCTTTTACGATCTGCGGCACTCCGACCGCGATCAGCGTCGCGACTCCGGCCAGTGGGACGGCGAGGTACCACCAGAAGTACGTGACTCCGAGAAGACTGTACGCGATCCAGATCAGCAGCAGCGCGGCTGTCGCGCGACCGAGCCGGGTGGAGTGCAGCGGCCATAGCGCCCGCGCACCCAGCACCACCGCCGGCGCGAACACCACCGCGGCCAGAAACAGATGAATGCCCTCGAGTGTCGAGGGAGGCCGACCCATCGTCACCGGAACCAGCCACTCCCACCACAGCCGCCCGGCGACCGGACCAGGCGTGCCGTAGATCTGGGCCTTTGCGACCAGACTCTGCGGCACGATGGATCCGAAGTACGACTGAAGCGCGACCAACGCCGGGGCCACCAGAATCGCGGCGACCAGGCGATCGCGCCACGAGGCGCCGAGCGCGAGGAACAGGGCCGCGGCGAATCCCTCCGGACGCGACAGCGCGAGCGCGGCGAGCGCGGGACCGGCCATCACATGCCGCTTCTCGGTGAGCGCCGCGCTCAATACCACCAGTGCCAGCACCACGCCGTTCTCCATTCCCGAAACCGCGACTGCCGAGAAGTAGAACCATCCGGCGAAGAACAGGGCGAAGCACCAGGCCGAGGCGCGCGAGACGTATCGCTCGAGCGCGGCGGTGGTCAGGATCAGGGTGACGACGTCGGCGGTCGCGGCCCAGAAGCGCGACCACGGGACCGGGTCATGCACGAGGCGGATGCCGAGCGCCATCCAGATCGTCCACAGCGGAGAGGTGAAACCCATGACGTGTTCGCCCGGGTTGTAGACCAGACCGTGGCCGCCCGCGAAACTTCGCGCGTAGCGGAACGTGATGAACGCATCTTCGGAGGCGGTGGGAAGCGCCCACGCGGCGAAGGCGCGCGACATGAGGATAATCACGAGCGGCAGGAGATACGGCGCTCGCGGATCGAGCCACGCGGTGCGGGCCGGCAGGAGGGCGTCCGCGGACACAGACTCGGACGGGTGCGCGTGGGTCACCGGGGCGCGGGTGGCAGCACGAGCGCGTCGCGACATGTCGGCGGGGTGACTCCCGGTGTTTGTCTGGTCCGCATCGAGAACGGGCACATCACATCGGCGTGACGATGAAGAACCGACAGCTTACGGAACGTCCCGCTCCGGGGGCAACCGCACCACCCGGGCGCGCTCGTACTCGCGCGGCACGCAACGGCTGTGCGTTTCTTGACAGGAACGCACGGCGTTCTCTAGTGTGCCGCGCTGCTTCGCGACGCGATCCGCTGCGGCTCCCGACCCACTCGAGCCATCGCATGCCCGTGAAACGTTGGATTGACAGCAGGCTGGCCCACTTCCTAAACTCTCCGCACTTCGGTGTCCAGGAAACCGGTCGGCGGCCCCAGCTGCTGCTTGCGCTTGTGTTTCTCGTCATGGAAGGCGCAATCGGCTGCTCCCCTCAATCCGCACCCGGCCCGGTGGAAGATTCCCAGACCAGTGGGCGTATTTCAGTTGTATGCGCGCCCGAGGCCGCCAGCCTGATCACTCGCGAACGCTCAGCATTCCACGACCTCTATCCTCAGGCGAGTATCCAGGTGACGGTCGGCAGGTCGCGCGAGGCGATTCGTGCGCTGTTCGCGGCCGAGTGCGATCTCGCGGTCATCACGCGCGAGCTGACCACCGAGGAGCGAGCGGCGGCAGTGCGGGGCAAGCTGGGGCTGGAAGGTTATCGGTTCGCAAGGGATGCGGTGGTGACGGTCGTCAGCCCGGCGAATCCGGTGGAGAATCTTTCGGTGGACGACCTGGCGAAAGTGTACCGGGGCGAGATCACCCGCTGGTCGCAACTCGGAGGCCGGGATCTGGCGATTGATCCGGTGGCGCAGCCGCCGGTGAGCGACATCACCGAGTATTTCATTGCACAGGTCATGGGGGGAGAGGCGATGACGGCGAAGGCGTTCCAGGCCGAGTCGGATTCCGCGGTGGTCGCGACGGTGGCGTCGCATCCCGGCGCGATCGGCTACCTCTCGCTGGCATGGGCTGAGCGCGGAGTTCGCGCGCTGCGCCTCTCCTCGCTCAAGGGACTGAACTATCAGAAACCAGATCTGGAGGCGGTATACAAGGGTGACTACCCGCTGACCCGGTTCTACAACTTCTATATGCGCTCGCGGGGGCCGAAGGCGGCAGCCGGGTTCATCACCTTCGTCACCAGCATGGAAGGGCAGGCTATGGTTCACGAAGCGGGACTGGTACCGACTGCGGTTCCGGTGCGCTTCGTTCGGCGCTCCCCGATGCTCGGCACTCACTGAAGAGGAGATCACGCACCCCACCATGAAAGCACTCGCTCGGATCCTTACCCCGCCCATGGCGGGGCTGTGCCTGATCCTGTCATGCCTCGCGGTCGCACCGCAGGCCGCGCGGTCCGACGATCTCAAGGACGCTCGCGCGGCGCTTGCCGCCGGACGGCTCGATGATGCGGCGCGGTCCTTCGAGAAGGCCGCCGCTTCCGGTCTGGCCGAGGGCCGCGCCGGCGTCGGACTGGTCTTTCTGCGCCGCCGCCAGTACGACAAGGCGATGGAAGCCTTTCAGACCGCCCAGAAGATGGATCCGACACTCGCGCTCGCCTACTACGGGCAGGCCGAGGTGCTTCGCCAGCAGGACAAGTGCGATCAGGCGATCCCGCTGTACTTGCGCTCGACCGAGCTCGACAAGCGATTTCCCGAGGCCCAGCTCGCGCTCGGGCAATGCCTGATCGCGAGCAGGCAGCACGAACGAGCGGTGACGGTGCTGAATGAAGGGCTCAAGTGGGGTCCCAGGTGGCGGCCGAAGTTCCTGGTCGCACTCGGCGATGCCGAGATGGCGAGGGATTCGCTCCGCGACGCGGGCATCTACTACACGCGCTCCCGCGAGGAATCACCGGAAGATCCCACGCCGCGCAAGGCGCTCGGCAACTTCTACGTGAGGCGCGGCACCTGGGCGCTGGCGATTCCCGAGTTCCAGGCAGCGCTGGCGATGGATTCGCTGGACGTCGAGACGCACTTCGGTCTCGGGCAGGCGCTGTACTACGACCATCGCTACAACGAGGCGCTGGAAGAGTTCCGCTGGGTGGTGGCGCACGATCCCGACTTCCCGCCGGGTCAGCTCGCGCTCGGCAACCTGCTCTACCTCGCGGGGGAGCGCGACCCGAAACGCTATCCCGAGGCGCGTGTCGCGCTCGAAAAGTACACGCAGCTCCGGCCCGAGGACGGGAAGGGGTGGAGCCTGCTCGGCCGCACCTACGCCGCGCTTCACATGAAGGACGAGGCGCTGGCCGCGATGCTCAAGGCGCAGGCGCTCGGCGACAAGAGCAAGGACATGTACACGAACCTGGGCCGCATCTACGCCGAACGCAAGGAGTGGGACAAGGCGCTCGAGGCGTTCACCAAGGGCGATCCGACGCCCCGCGATCTGCTGCTCATCGGGCAGATGTACGTGTTCCAGAACCGCCTGGCGCAGGCCGACTCGCTCTACCAGGTCATCATCAGCGCGGATTCGACGCGGGCCGACGCCCGCTTCGCCATGAACGAGCTGGCCAAGCTGCGCTTCCGCCAGAAGGACTATCCGGGAGCGATCGCCCTGCTCCAGAGGCGAATCGCGCTTGACCCAAACAACGACGAGGCTTACTACTATATCGGTTTATCGTACAAGGAGATGAAGCAGTACCCGGAGGCGCTGGCCGCGCTCCGTCAGGCGGCAACGCTCGGCGACGCGAAGGGCGACCGGCACTTCTGGCTGGGTATCCTGTACGAGCAGGCAGACTCGACCGCGCAGGCACTGCGTGAGTTCCAGCGCTCGCTCGAGCTGGATTCCACCAGCAATACAGCCGCCATCGCGAACCGGCAGATCGGTTACCGGAAGCTCCTCGCCAAGGACTACGCCGGAGCGATTCCGCTGCTGGAGCGCGCTGCGGCTCTGAATCCGAAGGATGTGCAGACGCTGGTGTGGCTGGCACAGGGATATCAGAACTCCGGAAATCGGGCGAAGGCGCTCGAGTACTACAACCGGGCGCTGGAGCTCGACCCCGCTCAGCCCGACGCGTTGAAGGGCAGGAAGAGCCTCACAGGAGGATCCAAATGAAGCAACGCCAGGTAGGCGCCATCGCGGTGCTGACGCCGAAGGGATATCTGACCGGCGGCGAAGAGACGGACGAGCTCGAGCGCGCGATCAAGGCCCTCAGCGACGCGGGGAACAAGTATCTCGTCATCAATCTCGGCGAGACCCAGCACCTGAACTCGACTGCCCTTGGCGTGCTCATCTCTGCGCACTCCAACTACGTGAAGCGCGGCGGACAGATGAAGCTGTGCAGCGTGGACAAGCGCATCGAGAACATCTTCGTGATCACCAAGCTGTCGCTGGTGTTCGACGTGTATCCGAAAGAAGAGCAGGCGATCGCCAGCTTTGCCGAGAAGGAGTCGGTCTAGTCGCGGCTCGCGCCGCGGGACCAGGGAGGACCACTTGGCCGTCCGTCGCAAGCAGGTACGCAGCATCTCGGTGCTGTATCTGAAGGGAAGCTACTTCGGAGACACCGAGACCGACGAGCTCCAGAAGGCGATCATGGACGAGGCCGCGGCGGGGAACACGCGGCTGGTCTTGAACATGTCGGAATGCCAGGCGCTCAATTCAATCGCCATCGGCGTGCTGATGAGGGGATTTACGAACTACAAGGGGCGAGGCGGCGAGATCAAGCTGTGCGGCCTCGGCAAGCGCGTGAAGGACGTGTTCGTGATGACCAAGCTGATCATGGTGTTCGATCATCATGACACCGAGGAAAAGGCGATCGCGGCCTTCGCGGAGTAACGAGGAATCATCACTGGCGCATTCCAGGCCGGACAC
This sequence comes from Candidatus Eiseniibacteriota bacterium, assembly GCA_031370785.1. GTDB lineage: Bacteria > Eisenbacteria > RBG-16-71-46 > RBG-16-71-46 > RBG-16-71-46 > DATJGS01. The sequence goes on from JANMQY010000063.1 coordinate 16,392, forward strand.
CGTTTCATCAATGGGTGAGGAGAAGGGTCGGAGCGACCCTGGACCGAGCCGCACGGGCGGAGTACCGCTCACATCAGCCAACAACCCGCAGCGCGGAACAGTCCCGCGCACGTGGGAATGGAGGAATTCCGTTCCATGAATCGTTACATCGTGCAGATCGGTTTCGTGCTCGCCGCCGCGGTGTCCATCGGAATCTGGATAATGCTGCCGAAGCTCGGCGACATCGGGGACCAGATGCAGAAGGGCGGCCCCCTCGTTGCGGCGCTGATCATGCTGATGATCCTCCAGACCGCGTTCATCATCGAGCGACTGCTCAGCCTCAAGAAGGCCCAGGGGCGCGGGCCGCTGCCTGACTTCCTGAACGCCGTACGCAAGAAGCTCCACGCCGGGGATGTCGAGGGCGCGATCAAGCTGTGCGCCGCGCAGCGCGGCTCGGCGGCTAACGTGATCCGGGCCGGACTCGAGCGCTACCTGCAGGTCAGGTCCGAAGGCGCATCGAAGGACAAGATCGTCAGCGAGACCCAGGCCGCGATTCAGGAAGCGAATGGCCTCGAGGTGCCGCTGCTCGAGCGCAATCTGATTGCGCTGTCCACGATCGCGTCGATCTCGACCATGATCGGACTGCTCGGAACCGTGATCGGCATGATCCGTTCGTTCGCGGCGCTCGGTCACACCGGCTCGGTGGACGCCTCCAAGCTCGCCGTCGGTATTTCCGAGGCGCTGATCAACACCGCAGGCGGACTGTTCTCGGCCATCGCCGGCATCGTGGCGTACAATGTATTCGTGACTCGCGTCGACAACTTCAACTACATGATGGACGAGGCCTCGTACGAGGCGGTCCAGCTGCTGTCCGCGTCGACCTCGGATCGGAAGTAGGGGGAGCACTCTCATGCTCAAGAAAAAGCGCCGCATCGGCATCGCGATCGACATGACGCCGATGGTCGACGTGGCCTTCCTGCTGCTGATCTTCTTCATGTGCACGACGCAGTTCAAGCCGCCGGAGAAGGACAAGATCACGCTGCCCGAGTCCAACTCCGAGGCCAAGGCCCCGGAGACCGGGGTCATCACCATCGCGGTGACCGCGCCCAAGCCCGAGAGCGGAAACGTCTCGAAAGTGCGCGTGATCTATCGCCAGGGCGGGCAGGAGGTGTCGCGCGAGATCGCTCCCGAATCAATCCTCGCCGACATGCCGCTGATCCTCTCGAACGCACGTGCCGCGAATCCTTCGGCGCGCATCATCGTCAAGATGGACAAGGATGCTTCGTACGGAATCATGGCGGACGTCATGCCCGCGCTGCAGTCGGCGAACGCTCCGCGCTTCAACGTCCAGACCGATCTGGCCGGCACCGGCGGCATGTTCAGGCGGGCCGGCGCTACCAGGCCCTGAACGCCACTCGAGAGAGGTGAGACACCATGGGTGCCGTAGACACCCCCGATCGCAAATCCGGTAAGAAGAAGGGCAAGGGAATGTCGCGCCCCAAGCGGCGCGTCGGAATTCGCATCGACATGACGCCGATGGTGGACGTGGCGTTCCTGCTGCTCATCTTCTTCATGGTCACGACCGTGTTCCGGACGCCGCAGGCGCTGGAGATCAACCTGCCGCCCGACAAGGAAGCCAAGGTCGACGTCGCCGAGTCGAAGGTGCTCACCATCCGGGTGCTTCCGGATCGCACCTACTGGCGGCATGCCAGGGACCCGTGGGCCCGCACCGACGTCAACGCGCTCAGCTCCGTGCTCAAGCAGTATCAGAATCTTCCCGAAACGATCGTGCTGATCCAGATCGATCGGGATGCGAAGTTCAACAACATGGTCAAGATCATCGACGACCTCGACCTTGCCAGGATGACCCGGTTCTCGCTGGGCACCTTGACTCCCGAAGCGAAGAAGGAGGTCGAGTCGCTGTGAGCACCGACGTCAAGCGGAACCCGGAAGACGAAGGGCTGTTCGAATTCATGCCCTACGGGGCGCCCGAGCTCAAGCAGGTCGCGAAGCCCTACATGTTCCGCGCGACCTGGACCAGCATGGGCGCGTGGGCCCTGCTGTTCCTGCTGGCATTCACCACCAGCTTCATCCTCGCGCATCGCCCGCGTGAGACCAGCGTCATCGTCGTGCCGTACCGCGAGCTGGCCGCGCCGCCGCCGCTGACCGACAAGCCGCCGCCGCCCAAGGTCGAGGTCGCGCAGCAGATCGCGCCGCCGACCGCCGCCGCGCCGGTGCCGGTGCCCGATGCCGAGGCGCCTCCCGAGCAGCAGATCGCCACGCAGGATCAACTGGCCGCGGTCAGCCCGGGGCCCGCCACCGACGGCAAGGACATCGTGGTCGCCCCGCCCGACGACGATGCACTGCCCAAGTTCGGGGACTACGTGTACGTCGAGGAGCTGCCGGAAGCGATCACCAAGGTGCAGCCGATCTATCCCGACATGGCGCGCGAGGCGAACGTCGACGGCACCGTGCTGGTACAGGCGCTGGTCGGCAAGGACGGCAGGGTGAAGGACGTGAAGGTGGTCAAGGGGCTGCCGATGCTCGATGCTTCCGCGGTGACCGCGGTCAAGCAGTGGATCTTCAAGCCCGCGCTTTCGAACAACAAGCCGGTCGCGGTGTGGGTCGCCGTACCGGTGCGCTTCACCCTGCACTAGCACGCAGGGCAGCACTCGAATTCTGGGACCGGGTCTCTCAGGAGGTGCTGGGAGGTTTCCGTGGTCCAGTCGGTTTCCGTACCCGAGCACTCCATGCCTTATGGAGCGCCGGAGCTCAAAGCGGTCGCCAGGAGTTTCATGCTCCGGGCGACCGCATCTGCTTCTCTGCTGTGGCTGCTGTTGTTCGCGGCACTGGTGATCTTTGCCTGGTTCGCACCGCCTGAGCCCCTCATCTTCGTTTCGAATCCTCACGACCCGATTCCGTACGATCCACGGACCGAATCGGCCGAGCCGCGCCTGATCGAGGCGAAGCAGCACACGAAGATTGCCCCTGATCGTGGAGTGGTCGTGCCGGTCCGCGACGATCCCCAGGCGCCCCCTGAAATAATCACGGCCCCTCCATTGGAGGACGGCGCAGGGACCGAGGGCGCCTTCTCGGACATGAAGGATGGGGCCATGCAGCAGAACCAGGGTCCCGTCGAGCCGCCGCCACCACTGCGCACTGAATACCGTGTGTATGACCGGGATCCGGTCGCAATCCTCCACAAGCCACCCGGCTACCCGGATATCGCGAAACAGGCGGGAGTCGAGGGTCGGGTCGTGATCGCGTTGCTGATCGATCGCACCGGCCATGTGCGCGAGGCGGTCGTGGAGCGCTCGGTGCCGATGCTCGACGATGCGGTGATCGAAGCGACGCGGCGCTGGGTATTCGATCCGGCGCTGATCGACAATCGCCCCGTCATGGCCTGGGTGCGCGTGCCGGTCGAATTCCGCCTGCACTGAAGAGCGCAAGTCTCCGCAGGCCCGGGCGCTCCCCCGCCCGGGTCTGCGCAACGCAGCGCTGGAAGCGTGAGATCGCCGCGACTGGTGCGCCCGGGCACGGATTTCCCGCGCCGGTGGGGGCTCGTTTGACCCGACCGACCGTGCTCCATACTCTGTCGGCTCCCATTCGCACACCCCCTTGTCATGAGGAGTTGCCCCCATGGAGCCCGTGGCGGAGACCGCAGCCACAGCATCCCCGCAATCCGCGTCGGCTCCGATGTCGCCGGTCGCGCGTGCCATCGCCATCTTCACCCGCCCGACTCAGGCATGGAGCGGACTCGAGACCCGCGCGCAGTGGTGGTTCCCGACCCTGATCGTGACCCTGATCGCCATGATCGGGAACGTGCTGATCTACAACCGCGCGGTGCTTCCCATGATGCTCAATCAATGGGAGACCGCGGTGCAGAACGGCACCATGTCCGCGAAGCAGTTCCAGGACATGGAGCAGTTCATGAGCGGCCGGATGGGGATGGTAGTGAGCGTCGCGCCGGTCGCGGTGATCCTTCCGATCTCGATCCTGCTGATCGGGCTGGTGGTGTGGTTCGGCGCCGGATTCGTTCTGGGCAGAAGCTTTCGATACCGTCACGCGCTCGAAGTGGCCGCATGGTCGTCGCTGGTCAGCGTTCCGGGTCAGATCCTCGGGCTGGTTCTCGCCTGGATCCATGAGAGCGTTCGCGGCATCCATACCGGGTTCGGAGTGCTGATCCCGGACTCGGATCCGCCCTCCAAACTTCTCAGCGGACTGGCCGCGTTTCTCGACGGGCTGGGTCCGCTCGCACTGTGGAGCGTCGCAGTCGCGATCATCGGAGCTTCCGCGCTCTCGGGCGCGCCGCGCAAGCAGGTCGCGTGGGTGCTCGGCGGACTCTATGTCGCGCTGCTCGCACTGTTCTGCGCGCTCGGCGCTTTGTTCGGCCAGGCCGCGTAACCCCTGAAACCTTTACTCGTCGCCAGCGTAGAACGATCCGGCCTGGCACTCATGCCGCCGGGGTCATGGGATGGAGGATCTTCATGAGGATGATGCTGCGAACGATCGCCGTGCTGAGCCTGATCGGAGCCGCGAGAACCGCGACTGCCGAAACCCTGACCGCGGACAAGGCGGTGGAGCTGGCGCTCAAGCGCAGTACCGCGGCGATCAACGCCGATCTCGGCGTGCTCGATGCGCGTGGGGGGCTGTACGGCGCATACTCGGGCGTCCTGCCCAGCGTCTCGGCCAGACTCACGCGCTCGGGATCGCTCAGCACTCACAACACCGGCAGCCAGCTGTTCGGCGCCTTCACGATTCCGTCGGACCCCTACGACAGCGAGAGCTACAGCACCACCCCGCAGATCTCGGGCCGCTGGAATGTGCTCGACCTGTCGGGCCTCTCCAGCGTGTCATCGGCGCGGCAGGGCCTGCGGGCCGCAGAGATGCGGCGCACGGCCTCGCGCCAGGACATCGCGCTCAGTGCCCGCCGGCAGTTCTACGAGGTGGTGAAGGCGGTGCGGCTGTCGGATGTATCGATCCGCGCGCTTCAGCTCTCTCGCAGCGACGAGCGTCGGGTCCGCGCCCTGTTCGAGGTCGGCTCGGTCTCGCGCAGCGACCTGCTCAAGGCCCAGGTGCGCACCGCGCAGAGTCAGCTCGATTCGCTGACCGCGATCGACAACATCACGATCCAGCGTATCTCGCTGGGAACGCTGATCGGCGTCGCCGAGCGCGATCTGGGGGACGTGGACACGGTGCTGAACGTGCAGACCCAGAGCTACGACCCGGCGGCGGTGCTGGCCGAGGCGGCGAAGAACCGTCCCGACGTGAAGGCCGCGGAGCTCGAGTTCAAGTCCGCGGGCTTAGGTCTGCGCGCGGCGAATCTCGCGCGGCTCCCGTACATCTCGCTTTCGGGCAGCGCCGAATACAACCCGTTCCGCACCACGAGCTCGACCGTCGACAGCGGCGGTCTCGGCACGACGTTCCTGAGCCGAAGCGTGCGCAACGAGACCGACCGCGTGGTGAGCGGATCGGTCGCGCTCAACTGGGACATCTTCAGCGGCATGAGCACCGAATCGCGGATTGCCTCGGCGCGGGCCAAGCTCGAGCGCGCCCGCGACACGCGCGCCGTCGCCCTTCGCAACCTGGAGGGAGAGGTGCACGAGGCTCTGCTCGCGCATGAAGAAGCCCTCGAGCGGAACCGCCTGGGCCAGAGCGCATACGAGTCCGCGGCGGAGAATCTCAAGTTGACACAGCAGAAGTACAACGTCGGCTCCGCAACGATTCTGGAGCTGATCGACGCCCAGGTGCAGCTGCAGCGTGCCGAGAGCGATCAGGTGACGGCGCTCGCAGCGCTGCGCGTGGCCGAGGCCCAGCTCGACCGGGTCCGCGGGCGCTAGGCATGAATCGAACGGAAGGAGCAGGCCGCTGATGAAGAGAAAAAAGGCGTTGTGGATCGGAGCCGCCGCGGTGGTGGTCATACTCCTGATCGCGGTGAACGTCGCACGGCAGGCCAGGGGTAACGTCATTCCCGTCCAGTTCTCGCGCGTGCGTGCCGAGGACATCACCTCGCGGGTCCGGGCGCCGGGCAAGATCGAGCCGCGAACCCAGGTGAAGATCAGCGCCGACATCCCGGGCAAGGTGGCTCGTCTCCTGATCAAGGAAGGCGACCGCGTCCGTCGCGGACAGCTCATGCTCCAGCTCGACGACACGCAGTATCGCGCCGCCTACGGTCAGGCGCGGGCGTCATTGGCTTCGGCCCGGGCGCGGGTCCGCGATACCGAAGGCTCGCTCAAGGTGTCGGATGCGAACTACTCGCGCCAGCGCACCCTGTTCGAGCAGAAGCTGCTCTCGCAGGCGGAGTGGGATCAGGCGAGCAGTGCGAACGAGTCGGCGCACGCCGCGGCCTCGGCCGCACACGAAGAGGTCGCCCGCGCCCAGGCCGCGCTCGACGGCGCGGCCGACAACCTCTCCAAGACCCGTTTCGCGGCCCCGTTCGACGGAGTGGTGAGCGCGCTCAACGTCGAGCAGGGCGAGATCGTGATCACCGGAACCATGAACAACCCGGGCACGCAGATCCTGGTGGTCTCGGACCTGTCACGCATGCTGGTCCGCGCCGACGTCGACGAGACCGACATCGTGAACATGCGAACCGGACAGAAGGCCAAGATCACGGTCGACGCGATGCCGGATACGTTCTTCATGGGCACGGTGACCGAGATCGGCAACACCGCGAAGCGTTCGCTGATGTCCACGGTCGAGGGACAGACCAACTTCGAGGTGAAGGTGGTGTTCGACGCGCTGGTGCCACAGGTGCGGCCGGGGATGACCGCTGACGTGGACATCGAGACCGCGACCCACGTCAAGGCGACCGGCGTGCCGATCCAGGCGGTGGTGGTGCGCACGCAGCGTGATCTGGACCGCGCGGCGCGCAAGGCGGGCGCGCGGCGTGAACGGAAGGGCGATGCAGCCGCGGCCGAGGAAGACACGGTCGGGCGCAAGGACCCCGAGATCACCGGAGTGTTCGCGGTGAAGGACGGGGTCGCCAGGTTCGTGCCGGTCCGGACCGGTATCGCGAGCGAGACCACGATCGAGATCTTCGGCGACGTGAAGCCGGGCGAGCAGGTGGTCGCGGGCCCCTACAAGGCGCTGCGCGAGCTCAAGCCGAACAGCAAGGTGAAGGCCGAGGCGCCGGGCAAGGGCGGCGGTAAGTCCTGATGCTCATCGCGATCCGAGACCTGCACCGCATCTATCAGGTGGGCACCGAGGAAGTCCACGCTCTGAACGGCGTCGACCTCGATATCGCCGCGAACGAGTACGTGGCGATCATGGGCCCTTCCGGATCCGGCAAGTCGACACTGATGAACCTGCTCGGCTGTCTGGACACGCCCACCAGCGGTTCGTACCGGCTCAAGGATCACGAGATCGGCAGCATGTCGGACGACGAGCTGGCGCGCATCCGCAACCAGGAGATCGGCTTCGTCTTTCAGACCTTCAACCTGCTGGCCCGCGCCGACGCGATTCACAACGTCGAGCTGCCGCTGGTGTACGCCGGGATCAAGCACGAGGAGCGGCGGAAGCGCGCGCGCGAGGCGCTGGAGATGGTCGGCCTGGGCGACCGCATGAAGCACAAGCCGAACGAGCTCTCGGGAGGGCAGCGCCAGCGGGTCGCGATCGCGCGCGCGCTGGTCAACCGGCCGAGCATCATCCTGGCTGACGAGCCCACCGGAAACCTGGACAGCACCACCGGTGAAGAGATCATGTCCGCCTTCGAACGCATCTGGCAGCAGGGCAACACCGTGATCGTCGTCACCCACGAGCCCGACATCGCGCAGCACGCGAATCGGGTGGTGCGCATGCGCGACGGCAAGATCGAGAGCGACACGGTCAACGAACGCCGCGCCGCCCGGACGGTCCCCGCATGAACCTGCGCGAGAGCACGGGAATCGCCCTGACCGCGATTCGAGCGAACAAGCTGCGCTCGTTCCTGACGCTGCTGGGCACCATCATCGGGGTCGCCTCGGTGATCGCCGTGATCTCGTTCGTCGAAGGTCTGAACCGCTTCGTGGCCGACAAGCTCATCGATGCCGGCTCGAACGTCTTCGTCGTCGACAAATACGGCTTCATCACCAGCAACGAGGCGTGGGAACAGGCGCAGAAGCGACCCGACATCACGCCTGAAGACGCCGATGCGCTGCGCGCCGGAGTCCAGCACGCAAAGATGGTCGTCGCGCACAGCTCGACCGTCGAACGCATCCACTATCGGGCGAAGCACGTCGATGGGGTCAACGTGCGAGGCGACGGTCCCGGCTATGAAGTGATCTCGGACTACACCATCGCCGAGGGGCGCCACCTGGGCGAGATCGACGATCAGCATCGCCAGCTGGCGTGCGTGCTCGGCCCCGAAGTCGCCGACGACCTGTTCCCCGGAGCCGATCCGATCGGCAAGCAGATCCGGATCGGCGAGCAGACCTATCGAGTGGTGGGGGTAACCAGGGCCAAGGGCAAGATGCTCGGGCAGAGCCAGGATCGCTTCGCGGTGATCCCGATCCGCACCTTCCAGAAGTACAAGGCCGAGCGCGGCTCGATCGAGATCAACATCAAGAGTCTCGATCAGGCCGCGCTGCCGGTCGCGATTCAGGAGGCGCGCAACATCCTGCGCGGGCGCCGTCACATCGCGCCGGGCAAACCCGACAACTTCGGCATCACCACCGCCGACACCTGGCTCGAGTTCTATCGCACGCTGACCGGCGGCATCTTCGTGGTCATGATCGGCGTGGCCTCGATCGCGCTGGTGGTGGGCGGCATCGTGATCATGAACATCATGCTGGTCTCGGTCACCGAGCGCACCCGCGAGATCGGCGTACGCAAGGCGCTCGGCGCCCGCCGCCGCGACATCCTCACCCAGTTCCTGGTCGAGGCGACGACGCTCTCGCTCGCCGGCGGCCTGATCGGCATCCTGCTCGGGGTGGGACTGGCGCTCGTTGTCGGAGCGATCAGCCCGCTGCCGGCGGGAGTGAACGGCTTCGCAATCGTGCTCGGCATCGCGATGTCGTCGCTGGTCGGCATCTTCTTCGGTTCATATCCGGCGTTCCTTGCGGCGAAGCTGGATCCCATTGAAGCGCTGCGCTACGAGTGACCATGAAACTGTTCCTGCTGGGAGAGACCCTGCGGATGGCGTCCCGGTCGCTGCTCGCGAACCGGCTGCGGTCGCTGCTCGCGCTGCTCGGGATCGTCATCGGAGTGGGAACCGTGATCGGGATGGTCGCGCTGATCAACGGATTCCAGCGCTCGTTCCAGCAGAGCATCCGCTCGCTCGGCAACAACACCATCTATATCCGGCGCATCCGTCCCGGCGTGAACTTCAGCGGCCAGATCCCGGACAGCCTCAAGCAGCGTCGCGCATTCAGCATGGCGGACGCGCAGGCGATCATGGAGCACTGCCCTTCGGTGCGCGCGGTTTCCCCCTTCAAGTTCCCGTACGACGGGCTGCGGCTCGGATACCGCGACAAGCTCACCAAGGTGACGTTCGTCTTCGGCACCGATCATCAGTACCTGCTGACTCACGGGCAGGACCTGGGGCGCGGACGCTTCTTCACCGAGGAAGAGGTGCGGCACCGCGCGAACGTGGTGGTGATCGGAAAGGACACGCGTGAAGCCCTGTTCGGCAACGTCACCGCGATCGGCAAGACCGTGCACGTCGGCGCCATCCCGTTCACGGTGGTCGGCGAGTTCGAGCCCAAAGGCAAGCTGCTCGGCGAGAACTTCGACGAGGTGGCGGTCATTCCCTACCCGCTGATGGACAAGTATTTCCCCGCGCCCGATGACGCGCCGCCGTGGTTTCCCAAGCGCGGCGAGCTGTTCCTCGATGCGACCGCGATCTCGCCGGCCGAAAGCGACCGCGCGCAGCAGCAGATCATCGACATCCTGCGCATCCGCCGTCACGTGCCCAGCAACAAGCAGAACAACTTCGTGGTGTTCACCGACGACGCATTCCTCCAGCTCTATCAGACGGTCACCGGCGGCATCGTGGCCCTGATGACCCTGATCTCGTCGATCGCGCTGCTGGTGGGGGGAATCGGCGTCATGAACATCATGCTGGTCGCGGTCACCGAGCGTACCCGCGAGATCGGAGTGCGCAAGGCGCTGGGCGCGCCGAGCAGGGCGATCATGCTGCAGTTCCTGATCGAATCCGTGGTGCTCACGGCGGTGGGCGGTCTGCTCGGCGTGCTGCTCGGCGCGTCGATCTCGTGGCTCGTGCACTCGGTGAGCCCGTTGCCCACCTACGTCTCGGTGTGGTCGGTCGTGACCGGCCTCCTGTTCTCGGCCGTGGTCGGGGTGTTCTTCGGCCTGTATCCCGCGATGCGCGCCGCCCGACTGGACCCGGTGGACTCGCTGCGCTGGGAATAGCGCTCGACAGCCGTGCTATGTTCGGTTGCTCATGGCGACCCGCACCTCGAATCCACCCGCCTCCCATGACGGCGCGGTCCGCGCACCGGAGCGCGGGCTGCGCGACATCGTCGTCCACGGAGCACGCGAGCATAACCTCCAGAACCTGACGCTGCGCCTGCCGCGCCAGAGCCTGATCGTCATTACCGGCGTCTCGGGCTCGGGCAAGTCGTCGCTGGCCTTCGACACACTTTACGCGGAAGGCCAGCGCCGCTACGTCGAGTCGCTCTCGGCCTACGCGCGGCAGTTCCTCGGGCAGATGGAGAAGCCGGACGTGGACGCGATCGAGGGCCTGAGCCCCGCGATCGCGATCGAGCAGCGCGGCGCGGGCTCGAACCCGCGCTCCACCGTCGCCACCATCACCGAAATCTACGACTACCTGCGGCTGCTCTACGCGCGCCTCGGCGAAGCGCATTGCCCGAACTGCGGCACGACGCTGCGCCGCCAGAGCATTCAGGAGATCGTGGATCTTCTGAACGCCAGGCTGTCGGGTGAGCGCGTGACCCTGCTCGCCCCGATGGTGCGCGGGCGAAAGGGCGAGTATCGCAAGGAGCTCGCCGACCTGCCGCGCCAGGGCTACCTGCGCGCGCGCGTGGACGGAGCATGGATCGAGCTGGATGATCCGCCCAAGCTCGACCGCTACAAGCGTCACGATATCGACGTGGTCGTGGACCGGCTCACCATCGAGCCTGCCTCGCAAACGCGCCTCGCCGAGTCTCTCGAAGCCGCGCTCAAGCTCGGCGCTGGACTGGTCGCGGTCGCGCGCGCCGGCAGTGGCGCCGCGAAGGACGAGGCGGACCTGCTCTTCAGCCAGGGCTCGGCGTGCCCGAATTGCGGCACCAGCGTCGAAGCGCTCGAGCCGCGCAGCTTCTCGTTCAACTCCCCGTACGGCGCATGCCCGACCTGCGACGGACTCGGCACGCTCATGAAGGTCGATCCGGCGCGCGTGGTGCCCGACGCTTCGAAGAGCATCGCCGACGGCGCGATCGTGGCGTGGGGAGATGCCGGCGGCACCTGGGTCGGCGGAACGTTGCGCGCACTGGCCAAGCGCTTCGAGTTCTCACTGAAGACACCATGGAAGAAGCTTCCGGGGCGCGTGCAGCGCCTGCTGCTCCACGGTGCCGGTGACGAAAGGGTGCGCTTCGAATACAAGACTTCGAAAGGCTCCGCCTTCATCCACAACGCGAAGTGGGAGGGGATCATCCCCAATCTGGAGCGGCGTTATCGCCAGACCACGAGCGAGGGCGTGCGGCGCTGGATCGCCAGCCTGATGATCCCGACACCGTGCGTCGACTGTGGCGGGCGCCGGCTCAAGCCCGCGAGCCTCGCGGTCAGGCTCGGAGGCCGCGACATCGCGGCCTGGACCGCGCAATCGGTTCATTCGGCACGCGCGGCGCTCGCCGTAATGAGTTTCGATGGCTCCCGCTCGAAGATCGCCGAGCCGATCGTGAAGGAGGTCGCGAGCCGACTGGGGTTTCTCGATGACGTCGGGCTCGGCTACCTGACGCTCGACCGCTCCGCGGGCACGCTCGCGGGCGGCGAGGCGCAGCGCATTCGGCTCGCCACCCAGATCGGATCGCAACTGACCGGCGTGCTCTACATCCTGGATGAGCCATCGATCGGCCTGCACCACCGCGACAATCAGCGCCTGCTCTCGACGCTGCTGCGCCTGCGCGACCTCGGCAACACGGTTGTTGTCGTCGAGCACGACCGCGACACCATGGAGGCGGCCGACTGGCTCGTCGACCTGGGGCCCGGCGCCGGTGTGCACGGAGGCCGGCTGGTGGCTTCCGGAACTCCAGCCGAGGTCAAGCGCACGCCGGACTCGCTCACCGCGGCCTATCTCTCGGGAACGCGCTCCATCGCCACGCCCAAGACGCGCCGTCCGGGAGACGGACGCGTGCTCGAGGTGCGCGGTGCGACCGCGCACAATCTGAAGAACATCGACGTCAAGATCCCACTCGGAACCTTCGTGTGCGTCACCGGAGTGTCGGGCTCCGGAAAGAGCACGCTGGTGAACGACATCCTTCTCGCCGCGCTCGAGCGCGGGCTCGGCGGAAGCGGTCCGATGCCGGGAGCGCATCGCGAGATCCTCGGAGCCGACCAGATCGACAAGGTGGTCGCCATCGACCAGAGCCCGATTGGGCGGACACCGCGCTCCAACCCTGCCACCTACACCGGCACTTTCGATTTCATCCGCACCTGGTTCTCGCAGCTGCCCGAGTCCAGGGTGCGCGGCTATGGGCCCGGGCGCTTCTCATTCAACGTGAAGGGCGGGCGCTGCGAGCGCTGTCAGGGCGATGGGCTGCGCAAGATCGAGATGCACTTCCTGGCCGACGTGTTCGTGCGCTGCGACCTCTGCCACGGCCGGCGCTACAACCGCGAGACACTGGAAGTGATGTACCGCGGCAAGTCCATCGCCGACGTGCTCGATCTGACGGTGGAGGAGGCGGTCGAGTTTCTCGGCGCGCTGCCGGCGGTTCGACGCAAACTCGAGACGCTCAACGGGGTCGGTCTGGGGTACATTCATCTCGGTCAGTCGGCGACCACGCTCTCGGGCGGCGAGGCGCAGCGTGTGAAGCTCGCGACCGAACTGTCGCGCGTCGCGACCGGCCGGACGCTGTACATTCTGGACGAGCCCACGACCGGGCTTCATTTCGAGGACGTGCGCGTGCTGCTTGGCGTACTGCAGGCGCTGGTCGATCGCGGGAACACCGTGGTCGTGATCGAGCACAATCTCGACGTAATCAAGTGCTCCGACTGGCTGATCGACCTGGGCCCGGAAGGCGGAGACGAAGGCGGCAGGCTGGTGGCCGCCGGCACCCCCGAGGCGGTGGCGCGCGCGAAGGGGTCGTTCACCGGTGAGGCTCTGCGCCAGGTGCTCTGATCCATGAACCCGACTCCGGCAACGACCACCCAACCCCGAACGCCAACCGCGACCCGCGCGCGCATCATGAAGGCCGTGGTCAAATCCTCGCGTGGACCCGGCGCCGAAATCCGCGAAGTGCCCGTTCCCACCTGCGACCCGGGTGAGCTGCTGCTGCGCGTCCTGCGCGCTGGAGTGTGCGGCACCGACCTGCACATCTACACGTGGGATCGCTGGTCGGAGGGTCGCATCCGGCCGCCGGTCACGCTCGGCCACGAGTTCGTCGGCGAGATCGTGGAGCGCGGCGCGAACGTCACCCAGTTCGAGATCGGGGAGCGGGTGTCGTGCGAGAGCCACATCATCTGCAACATCTGCCTCGCGTGCCGCACCGGCAACGGCCACGTGTGCGAGAACACCCGAATCCTTGGCGTCGACGTCAACGGCGGGTTCGCCGAGTACGTCGCGGTCCCGGCCTCGAACGCATGGCGGGCTCCGGCCAACGTGCCGATCGAAGTCGCCGGCGTCATGGAGCCGCTTGGGAACGCGGTGCACACCGCATTCTCTGGCGCCCTGTCCGCATGCACGATCGCAATCGCCGGGTGCGGACCCATCGGACTGTTCGCGATCGGCGTGGCGCGCGCCGCCGGGGCCTCGCAGGTGATCGCGAGCGACGTCTCGCCCTATCGCCTCGACCTCGCGCGCCGCATGCATGCCGACGCGGTGATCGACCCCTCGAAGGAGAACTTCGTCGAGCGCGTGATGCAGCTCACCGGCGGCCGCGGCCTCGATGGAGTGCTCGAGATGTCGGGCAGCCCGCAGGCGATGCGCGATGGCCTCGGCGCGCTGCGCAACGGTGGAAGGTTGTCGTTGCTCGGCCTGCCCAAGGAACCGTTCGATCTCGACTGGAACCGACTGGTGATCTTCAAAGGCGTCACCATCCACGGCATCATTGGCCGGCGCATGTACCAGACCTGGTACCAGATGGACAACCTGCTCACTTCGGGCCGTCTCGACATCCGCCCGGCGATCACGCACGTCATGCCGATGGAGAAGTTCGAGGAGGCGATCGCGCTGCTGCGCTCCGGCAACGCGGGGAAGGTGGTGCTGGTGCCGTGGGGCGCGGAGGGATGAGGAGAGTCGGAGGAATGTTGATCCTGCTCGCCTCGGCAGTCGCTTCCAGCTGCGTGACCGAAGCCAACCTTCCGACTGCACTCGTGCCCCTCCCGAGTCCGCCTGGATGTCCTCAGGCGATTCACGCCGCGCCGCCTCCCTACGGAAGCAATCCCGACGTGGACTGGAAACCAGTCCCGACGCGCAGGGTTCCGCCCGAGTATCCGGACATGGCGCGCGAAGCGAATGTGGATGGAACGGTCCTGGTGGCAGCGCTGGTCTGCGAGCACGGTCACGTCGTGGATACACGCGTGGTAAGTGGCCTTCCCATGCTGGATGCGGCCGCGGTCCAGAGCGTGCGGCAATGGACATTTCATCCGGCGCGCATCGGCCTGAAGGGCGTCCCGTACTGGACCGAGGTGCCGGTCCGATTCAGCCTTCACTAACGGCACGAGGAGAACATGTACGACAGCCTGAAACCCCACGTCGAAGCCGAGCTGCAGAAGATCCGCGACGCGGGGCTGTGGAAGGAAGAGCGCGTGCTGGCCTCTCCGCAGGGCCCGGTGGTCAGGCTGGCCGATGGGCGCGAGGTGCTGGTGTTCTGCGCCAACAACTATCTCGGTCTCTCGAGCCACCCGAAGATTGTCGAGGCCTCGCATCGCGCGCTCGAGAGCCATGGCTTCGGACTGTCCTCGGTGCGGTTCATCTGTGGCACTCAGGACATTCACAAGACGCTCGAGAGGAAGCTCTCCGAGTTCGTCGGCCAGGAGGACACGATCCTCTACGCCGCCTGCTTCGACGCGAACGGCGGCGTGTTCGAGCCGCTGCTCGGGGAGTCGGACGCGGTCATCAGCGATGCGCTCAACCACGCCTCGATCATCGACGGCGTGCGGCTGTGCAAGGCGCAGCGCTGGCGCTACGAACACGCCGATCTCAGGGACCTCGAACGCTGCTTGAAGGAAGCCACAGCGAAGGGTTGTCCGCAGAAGCTCATCGCCACCGACGGTGTGTTCAGCATGGACGGGCACGTCGCCGACCTGAAGGGCATCTGCGATCTGGCCGACCGCTACCGTGCCCTGGTCATGGTGGACGATTGCCACGCCACCGGCATTGTTGGCGCCACCGGCCGGGGGACGGCCGAGCACTGCGGCGTCATGGGGCGGGTGGACATCGTCACCGGGACGCTGGGGAAAGCGCTCGGCGGGGCGCTGGGCGGGTTCACGGCGGCACGGAAGGAGATCGTCGCCCTGCTTCGCCAGCGATCGCGGCCTTACCTCTTCTCCAATAGCCTTCCGCCCGCCGTCGTGGGGGCCGGAATTGGCGCGCTCGATCTGCTGGCGGGCAGCCCGGATCTCCGCAACCGGCTGGCTCGCAACACGAATCAGTTCCGGACCGCGATGACGGCGGCCGGCTTCGAGATCCGGCCCGGCGACCACCCGATCGTGCCGATCATGCTCTTCGACGAACGTCTTGCGCACGAAATGGCCCGGCGACTGCTCGAGCGGGGGGTTTACGTGATCGGCTTTTCTTTTCCGGTGGTGCCGAAGGGGCAGGCCCGGATCCGGGTTCAGCTCTCCGCTGCGCACGAGGCCGAGCACCTCGAGCGTGCGGTCGCGGCCTTCGCCGCGGTCGGTCAGGAGCTCGGCGTGCTGAAGGGTGCCGGGCGGCCGTAGCCCCGGCCCGGAACGCAAACCCGGGGAATTTCCTCTAGTATCCGGCCTGACAACTCCGTAATATATCGCTCGTGGCCGCTCGGTCCCCCGAGTCGAGCGGTATCTTTTTTTTCTGTCGTGAAGCTCGAACGTCACGACTGCGCCGCCAGAGTCCCCAGGTTGTCACGCTTCAGCACGTGGTTTCTCTCACGTAGCCCCTTGTCCGGAGGTCCCAGATGCCACGACTGTCACTCAGCTTGCGAAGCGCCCTCACGTATCTCGCGCTCGCCGCGCTGATCGGCTTGACGCCGGCGGCCGCGAGAAACGCCTCGGCGCAGGAAGATGTCGCCTCGCGCATGCAGATGGTTCGCGACACCAAGCAGCAGATGATTCTCGACGAATTCCGCGGACGCAAAATGGAAGCTCGCGAGCGCGCCGAGAGGGCGAAGAAGGCGCGCAAGCACGGCAACAAGGTCAAGCGCGACGACGTTTTCGGCGAGCAGGCGGCCGGCTTCGCGAAGGCCACGTCCTCGACCGCACCCTTCAACGCGCACAGCACGCTGGTCGCGCCGACCAACACCAAGACCAACAACAAGGCCGGTGACGCCGCGAACGCCGGCCAGGCCGAGCAGAGCATCGCATTCCTCGGCCAGAAGGGCCTGTGCGCGTGGAACGACGGGCAGGGATTTGTCGTCGGTCCCGACGTTCAGGGCTACGCCTACACCACCGATGGTGGTGCGACCTGGGTCGATGGCGGCGCTCCGCCGCACACGGCCGCGATCACCGGGTGGAGCAGCGACCCGGTCGTGACCGTCAACGAGAAGACTGGTGACTTCTACTATTGCGGGCTCTTCAACGGGCCGGCCTCCACGAACGGCGTCGGAATCGTGCGCGGCTACTTCGTCGGGAACGTGTTCAACTGGGATACCCCGCGCGTCGTCGCGGTCGGCCCGAACGCGTCGGCGGGCTACGACAAGCAGTGGATGGCGGCGGATTCGCTGAACGGCAATCTGTACGTGTCCTACACCCTGTTCGTCGTGGGCGGCGACAACATTTTCGTGCAGCGCTCGATCAACAATGGTGTGGCGTGGGATCCGGCGATTCAGATGAACGTAGCGGGCGACTTCGGCTACGTGCAGGGCTCGCGCCCCGCGGTCGGCCCGAACGGAGAGGTGTACGTCATCTACAGCGCTCTCGGTCCGGTCGATGCCGACTTCATGAAGATCCGCAAGTCCACGGACGCAGGGCTCACCTACGGCGCCGAGGTGATTGCGGCGAGCGTGATCGCGAACTTCGGCACCGGCGCGCCGGGCTTCAATCGCAGCCGTGGAATCACGTTTCCGAGCATCGCGGTGGACCGGAGCCTGGGTCCGAATCGCGGCCACGTGTACGTGACCTACAACGAAGCGGTGAACTGGTACAACGAGTACTACGCCGGCACGCTGGGCGTAACTGGCGCGCAGAACGAAATCGAAAACAACGCCAGCTTCGGAAACGCGACCGCCTTCACCATCGGCCAGACGCTGCGCGGAGTGCAGGGCACCACCACCGACATCGACCACTACAAGTTCAGCGCCGTGCAGGGCACGAACTACATCTTCGTCGCGGACTCGCTGCGCTCGACTCTGCGCTACACGCTGCGCATCTACTGCCCGAACGACACGACGTTCGTCTCCCGCCTCGCACTGGGTGGCGACTCTCAGACTGCCGGCCGGTTTGCATACGTCCTGTGGACGGCTCCGTCGACCGCGACGTACTACCTGCGCTGGCAGGGTGCCGCGAGCACGGGCGGCTACCGGATCCAGACCGGTACGCACACGCTGACTGCGTTCGACAACGCTCGTGATCAGCGCGACGCGAACGTGGTGCGCTCGTCGAACGGCCTGACGTGGAGTGGCCCGACCCGCATGAACGACGATTCGCCGTGGTACGACAACTGGCTGCCGGAAGTGGCGGTCCCGTGCGATGGCAACGTCTACGGCATGTGGTTCGACTTCCGTGACGCTGCGCCGAGCTGCGGCGGCGGCTCGCACATCTACCTCACGCGCTCGACCAACGACGGCGTGTCGTGGGCGGCGAACCAGGTGGCCACCACCGCGCAGACTCCGAACTGGACGCAGGTCGCGACCAACATCGCGCCCAACCAGGGCGACTACAACGGCATGTACGGCGGGGATGCGGTCGGGCTCGCGTGGGCCGACGGTCGCCTTGGCGACGTCGACGTGTTCGCTGCCCGCCTCGACATCCATCCGGTGATCACCTGCCCGAACGACACCACCGTGCTCGCGGCGACCACCTACAACACGACCCTCTACATCACCAACCCGAACCAGATGTTCTCCAACGAGGAGTTCGTCAATGTGACGCTCGACCGCAACTGGCCGGGCGTTCCCTCGTCGGGCTCGGCGGGCGTTCTTGGTCCGCTCGGTTCGACCGGCTACGGGTTCTCGCTGGCGATTCCGGACTCGGCAGCCAACGGTGACGTGCACCTGTGCTTCACGGTCACATGCGCCGGCGGAACCTGTGTGCAGACCTGCTGCGTGACCCTGCACGTGGTCAACCTCGCCACCGCGACGCTCGCTTCGCTCATCGACGCCTCCGCCGACAACGGGACGGTGCGGGTGAGCTGGCAGCTCGCGAGCAACGCGAACGCCCACCTGTACCGGTCGGTCGACGGAACGGGCTGGAGCTACCTGACGACGCTGACGCCGGACGGCAGCCAGCGCGTCACCTACGAGGACGGCGCGGTGGTGCGCGGTCAGCGCTACTGGTACCGTCTGGGCATCGTGCAGCCGACCGGTGAAGTGCCGGCGGGCGAAGTCGCGGTGGACGTGCCGCTCAACGTCGCGTTCGCTCTGAACGGCGCGCGTCCCAACCCGTCGTCGGGTCGCGTGACGCTGTCGTTCTCGCTGATCGACAACTCGCCGGCCAGGATCGAGCTGGTGGACCTCGGCGGACGCCGCGTGTTCGAGCGTGAAGTGGGCTCGATGGGCGCTGGCTTCCACGTACTGCCCATCGGTCAGGATCGCATGCTGCCGATTGGTATCTACGCCGTGCGTCTCACGCAGCATGGTCGTGTGCTGAGCAGCAAGGTGACGATCATCCGCTAGGATCAGCTCACGCAAAAGACGGACGGCCGGCGCTTCACGCGTCGGCCGTCCGTCTTTTCAGGCGTTCGGGGGCCCTTCGCTTGACCCTGCGCGGGGCATTCGATAGCTTCGATCCGTTTTGCCACCCAGGAGCCGACTGTGCAGCGCACCAGCGCCCCGATTCGAACTCCGTTCTACGACTTCCACGTCGCCGCCGGCGGCCGGCTGATCGACTTTGCCGGCTTCGAGATGCCCGTGCGCTATACTGGCGACGTGCGCGAGCACCTGTGCGTGCGCAAGGCCGCCGGGCTGTTCGACATCTCGCACATGGGGGAGTTCCGGGTCAGCGGGCAGGGCGCGGCTGAGTTCCTGCACCGGATGGTGACCAACGACGTGCTGGGCCTCGAGGTCGCTCAGGCGGTCTATTCGCCGTTGTGCCGCCCGGACGGCGGCATCGTCGACGACCTGCTGGTCTATCGCGCGGCGGATCACCACATGGTGGTGGTCAACGCCTCGAACATCGCCAAGGATTTCGCGTGGTTGAAGGAGCACTGCCCGGCGGGGGTCACGCTCGCGGATCGTTCCGAGGAGACCGTGTTGCTGGCGGTGCAGGGACCCAAGGCCGCCGCGGTGCTGCGCGGACACGTGCCGGAGCCGGCGCTCGATCTCGGCTACTACCGCTTTCTCGAAGGAAAGCTGTTCGGCGTCCCGGCGCTGATCTCGCGCACCGGCTACACCGGGGAAGACGGCTTCGAGCTGTACTTCCATCCGCGGGACGCGGCCGCGGTATGGGAGGGACTCATGGTCGCGGGCCGGCCGCACGGCCTGGAGCCGGTGGGCTTGGGCGCGCGCGACACGCTGCGACTCGAGATGGGTTACATGCTCTACGGGAACGACATCACCGACACGACTTCACCGCTCGAAGCCGGCCTCGGCTGGACGGTCAAGCTCAAGAAGGACGATTTCGTGGGCAAGCAGGCGCTGGTGCAGCAGAAGACCGATGGGCTGAGCCGCAAGCTCGTCGGATTCCGGCTCGAAGGGCGACGCGTGCCGCGGCACGACATGCCCATCGAATCGGACGGCCGGATCGTGGGAGTGGTGACCAGCGGCACGTTCAGCCCGAGTCTCGAGGTACCGATCGGGATGGGCTACGTGGAATCCCGGTTTTCCGCGCTGGAAACGCCGCTCGCGATCCGGGCCGGCGAAACACTTCTTCCGGCGCGCGTCGTGGCGCGCCCGTTCTACACCCAGGGCTCACGCCTCTGAACACTCGCGGCACTCTGGCGACACGCAACTCGACTTTCGCAGTCCGAGCCGGCGGCCAGGCGGCCCTCCGGATCGTACGCATCGACCGTTCGCATTTGGCGGCGGTTTTTTTCAGGAGGATCCGTTGGCTTACCCCGAAGACGTGCGGTACACCGCCGAGCACGAGTGGGCGCGCCTCGAGTCGGGGGTGGTCCGGGTGGGAATCACCGGCTACGCCACCGAGCAGCTCGGTGACGTCGTGTTCGTGGAGCTTCCCGAGGTGGGCAAGAAGCTCGAAGCGAAGAAGCCGTTCGGCGTGGTCGAGGCGGTCAAGACCGTGAGCGACCTGTACGCGCCGGTCTCGGGCGAAGTCATCGAGGTCAACGGTGCGCTCGCCGACAATCCGGCGCTGGTCAACCAGGAACCGTACGGTGACGGCTGGATGATCCGCATCCGCCCGAACAATCCCGCAGAGATCGAGAAGCTGCTCAATCACGTCGACTACGAGAAGCTCATCGAGGAGCAGCACGCATGAGCTTCGTCGGTCTGACCGCTGAAGAAGAAAAGCGCATGCTCGGCGACATCGGCGTCGCCGCATTCGACGAGTTGCTCGAGGCGGTCCCGGCCAGGGCGCGGCTCGCGCGCGCGCTGGCGATTCCAGGGCCTCTCTCCGAGATCGAGCTGCGTCGCAAGCTTGGCGGCTGGGCCGGGCAGAACCTGGCCGCGCACGCGGTCTCCTTCATGGGCGGCGGCGCCTACGATCAGTTCGTGCCGGCCGCGGTGAATGCGATCGCGATGCGTTCCGAGTTCGCGACCGCCTACACGCCGTATCAGCCCGAGGTCGCGCAGGGCACGCTGACCGTGATCTTCGAATTCCAGAGCATGATCGCGGAGCTCACGGGCATGGAGGTCGCGAACGCCTCGCTCTATGACGGCGCGACTGCCGTGGTCGAGGGCGTGCTGCTGGCCCGCACCCAGACCGGTCGAGCGCGCGTAGTCGTGGCCGGTGCACTTCATCCACACTATCTCGAAGTGCTGCAGACCTATCTCGACGGGCACGACCTGACCGTGATCCCCGACCGTTCTGGCGTGTGCGCGCCCGAAGACCTGCGCGCGGCGCTCGGCCCGGACGTGGCCGCGGTGGTGTACCAGCATCCCAACTTCTTCGGGCTGCTCGAGAGTCCCTCTGCCCTCCATGCGATGGCGCACGAAGCCGGCGCGCTGGCGGTCGCATGCTGCGATCCGATCGCGCTCGCGCTGCTCGAGCCGCCGGGCGCCTCGGGGGCGGACATCGTGGTCGGAGAGGGCCAGCCGCTCGGAAACTATCCGAGCTTTGGCGGGCCGGCGCTCGGGTTTTTCGCCTGCCGCTCCTCCCTGGTGCGGCGCATGCCCGGACGCCTCGCGGCCGAGACCGTCGACAGGGATGGAAAGCGCGGCTTCGTGCTCACGCTCCAGACCCGCGAGCAGCACATCCGGCGCGAACGGGCGACCTCGAACATCTGCACCAACCAGGGCCTGCTCGCGCTGCGCGCCACCGTCTACATGGGACTGATGGGGCGCGAAGGCATGCGCGAGGTCGCGACGCTGTGTGTGCAGAAGTCGCACTGGGCCGCCGAGCTGGCGGTGGCGGTGCCGGGTTACCGCCTCGCTTGGCCCGGCGCGTTCTTCCGCGAGTTCGTGCTCGAGTGCCCGGTGCCGGCCACAGACGTGATCCGCGCCGGACGCGACCAGGGCCTCATGGCGGGCGTGGATCTCGGGCGCTTCCGCCCGGAGTGGAATCGCCTGCTGCTGGTTGCGGTGACCGAGCAGCGCAGCCGCGAGGAGATCGAGCGCTGGGCCGAAGCCCTGCACGCCGCGGGCGGAGGGAAGAAGCGATGAACCTCGAGCGCCGTCTGCTGATCGAGCAGGGTGGGCCGGGCCATCGCGGTCCCTCGCTTCCCAGGTGCGACGTTCCGGAGCGGCCGCTGGCCGAACTCATGCCGGGCGTCCGGCTGCGCGCGACGCTCGCGTTCCCGCAGGTCACCGAGCCCGAGGTGGTGCGCCACTTCATCGAGCTGAGCACGCTCAATCATCACATCGACCGCGGGTTCTATCCGCTCGGCTCGTGCACCATGAAGCACAATCCGAAGATCAACGACGAGATCGCGCTCCTTGCCGGATTCGCGCTCGACCATCCGCTGGGGCTAGATGAGGACTGCCAGGGATCGTTGCGGGTGCTGCGCGAGCTGCAGAACGTGCTCGCCGAGATCACCGGCTTCGCCGCGGTCACGACCCAGCCCGCCGCCGGCGCGCAGGGCGAGATGACTGGCCTGCTCCTGATCCGCGCTTATCACCGCTCGCGCAGCGAAGGCGAGAAGCGCCGGCGCGTGATCGTGCCGGACTCGGCGCACGGCACCAATCCCGCGAGCGTGCATCTGGTCGGCTACGAGATCGTGACCATCCCCTCCGAGGAGCACGCCACCGTCAACCTCGACGCGCTGCGGGCCGCTCTCGACGACCGGACCGCTGCGGTGATGCTGACCGTGCCGAACACGCTCGGCCTGTTCGAGCCGCACATCCTCGAGGTGACCCGCATGGCGCACGAGGCCGGAGCGCAGGTCTACCTGGACGGCGCCAATCTCAACGCGCTGATCGGGTTGGTGCGACCGGGAGATCTCGGGTTCGACGTGATGCACATCAACGTGCACAAGACCTTCTCGACCCCCCACGGCGGTGGCGGTCCCGGCGCCGGCCCGGTCGCGGTCGCAAAGCATCTCGAGCCGTTCCTGCCGCTGCCGGTGGTGGTGGAAGAGGGCGGTGTGCTCAGGCTGTCGTCCGATCGGCCACAGAGCGTCGGGCGGATCCATTCGTTCCACGGCAACTTCGGGATCCTGGTTCGCGCGCTGACCTACATCCTCGGGCTTGGGCCCGAGGGACTCCGTCAGGTGAGCCGGACCGCGATCCTCAACGCGAACTGGCTCATGTGCAGACTCGCAAAAGTGTACGAGCTGCCGCACCCCGAGCACTGCATGCACGAGTTCGTGCTGAGCGGCCGCAACCTGCGCAAGTACGGGGTCAAGACCCTGGATGTGGCGAAGCGGCTGCTCGATTTCGGCGTGCATGCGCCGACCGTCTACTTCCCGCTGATCGTCGAAGAGGCGATGATGATCGAGCCGACCGAGACCGAGACCCTGGATCGGCTGTTGCACTTCGCGGAGGCAATGGAGCGCATCGCCGAAGAGGCGCGCACCAATCCCCAGATCCTCCACGATGCGCCGCTGACCACACCGGTGCGGCGGCTCGACGAAGGCCGCGCCGCGCGGGAGCTCAAGCTGCGCTGGAACGCGGAACCGGCGAGGCGCGAAGCGCGGGCGCAGGAACCCGCGGCCCGCGGATGAGCGTTGCCATGGAGCAGCAGCCCCGCGCCGAGAACGCGGCGCCAGAACCGGTCGCGAACGAGTCCGCGGCTCCGCTCGAGTGGAGCTACAACCCGTGGCACGAACGTGGCGGGCGCTCCGCGGTTGCCGCGATCGCACTGCTCGCGATCTGCCTCGCGCTGACCAGCCTCCACGAGAGCGCGGTGCTGACCCTGGGACTGTGCCTCGCGGCTGCTGGAGCGCTCGCGCCGCTGCTCACTCCGAATCGCTGCCGGATCGATCAGTCCGGCATCGCGTGCCGGGGCGCGCTGGGCTGGGAGCGAAGGCGCTGGAGTGAGCTGCGCCGCGCATCGGTGACCGCGGGGGGCGTGCTGTGCTCACCCTACGCCGCCGCGCACTGGCTGGATTCGCAGCGCGCCATGTTCCTGCCACTGCCGCGCACGCTGCGGGCCGCGCTGCTCTCCGAGATCCGCCCGAGGCTGGCCCGGCATGGCCTCTGAGCCCGCGACCATCCGCGACGAAGATCGGGTTCTGATCGAGCGCGT
This sequence comes from Candidatus Eiseniibacteriota bacterium, assembly GCA_031370785.1. Taxonomy (GTDB): domain Bacteria; phylum Eisenbacteria; class RBG-16-71-46; order RBG-16-71-46; family RBG-16-71-46; genus DATJGS01. Next base: position 40,623 of record JANMQY010000063.1, read on the forward strand.
CGCGCGCCGCATCGTCGAGCTCCACATGGAGGTGCCGGCGATCCTCACCCTCGAGAGCGGAAAGCCGCTGTCGCTGCTCGCGAGCCAGATCCTGGTTTTCCTCGAGCCGATCGTGCTCGCGCTGCTGCCGATCGGAGACTACCGCCGCTTCGCGTTGCTCATCGAGCACCGCGACGTGGTCGAGGCGCTCATCCTGTCCATTGAAGCCGGAGCCGAGGCGAGGCGCGCCGTGAAGCGCGCCGAGGCCGCGGCGCGGCGCGCACCCTAGCAACAGGCCGAAGCGTTCGAGGAACATGGAGATCCTGCCCGAAAACATCCAATCCATCCTGGCCACGGACTGTGGGTCCACCACGACCAAGGCCATCCTGATCGAAAAGCGTGGCGACAGCTATCGGCTGATCGTGCGCGGCGAAGCCCCGACCACCGTCGAAGCTCCGTTCGAGGACGTGACCCGCGGCGTGCTGAACGCGGTGCGTGAGGTCGAGGAGCTGGCCGGCCGCAAGATCCTCGAAGGCGAGCGCATCATCTCCCCGCAGAAGGGCAGCGAGGGCGTGGATCTGTACGTCAGCACCTCGAGCGCCGGAGGTGGCCTGCAGATGATGGTCTCCGGGCTGGTCCTCCAGATGACTGGCGAGAGCGCGCAGCGCGCCGCACTCGGGGCCGGCGCGATCGTGATGGACGTGATCGCGCTCAATGACGGGCGTCGCGCGCACGAGAAGATCCGCCGCCTGCGCCAGCTGCGCCCCGACATGATCCTGCTCTCGGGCGGCACCGACGGCGGAGACATCAAGCGCGTCGCCGAGATGGCTGAGATCCTGGTGGCCGCCGATCCCAAGGCGCGGCTCGGGACCGGCTACGAACTGCCGGTGATCTACGCCGGCAACAAGGATGCGGCCCAGATCGTGCGCGACCTGCTCGAGAAGCGCACCGCCCTGTCGGTCGTTCCGAACCTGCGACCCTCGCTCGAGCGCGAAAACCTGGGCCCGGCACGGGACGCCATCCACGAGCTGTTCATGGAGCACGTGATGGCCCACGCTCCCGGCTACAAGAAGCTCATGACCTGGTCGCCGGTTCCGATCATGCCGACTCCGGGCGCGGTCGGGCTCATCATCGAGAAGATCTCGAAGCGCGACGACATCGCGGTGGTGGGGGTGGATATCGGCGGCGCGACCACCGACGTGTTCTCGGTGTTCCGCGAGAGGGTCAAGGACAAGCTCGAGGACAAGTTCAACCGCACCGTGTCCGCCAACCTTGGAATGAGTTACTCGGTCTCGAACGTCATGGCCGAGGCCGGTATCGAGAACATCCTGCGCTGGGTGCCGTTCGAGGTGGACGAGGTCGAGCTGCGCAATCGGATCAAGAATAAGATGATCCGGCCTACCACCATCCCGCAGACCCTGGAAGACCTGGTGATCGAGCAGGCCATCGCGCGCGAGGCGCTGCGCCTCGCGTTCGATCAGCACAAGGCGCTCGCGGTCGGGCTCAAGGGCATCCAGACCGCCCGCGACATCTCCGACATCGTGAGTCAGACGCAGAGCGGCTCGACGCTGGTCAACCTGCTCGATCTGGGGCTGCTGGTCGGCTCGGGCGGCGTGCTGTCGCACGCGCCGCGCCGGGTGCAGAGCGCGCTCATGATGATCGACGCGTTCCTGCCCGAGGGGTTCACCAATCTCGCGGTCGACAGCATCTTCATGGCCCCTCAGCTCGGCGTGCTCTCGACCGTGCACGAGAAGGCGGCGACCGAGGTGTTCGAGCGCGATTGCCTGATCCGGCTCGGCGGGGTGGTGGCGCCGATCGGCTCCGCCCGGTCCGGCCAGCCGTGCCTGAGCGTCGAGCTGAGCATGCCGGGCCAGCCGGATGTGAGCCGGAAGATCCCGTTCGGCGAGCTGGTGCTGCTGCCGTTGCCGGCCGAGGGTGTTGGAAAGCTCACCGCGGTTCCCGAGCGCGCCTTCGACCTCGGCCCGGGGAAGGGACGAGCACTCAGCGTCGAGCTGCACGGCGGCGTGGTGGGCCTGATCGTGGACACGCGCGGGCGGCGGCCGTTCACACTGCCGGCACAGCATGCCGAGCGCATCCAGCGCCTGCGCGCCTGGAACGCGGCGCTCGGGATGTATCCCAGGGAGGTGTGAGATGGCCCACTCCTATACGCCCGGGCTGCGTGTCACCGACTCCGCGACGCTGACGCGCGAGCGGCGCCTGCCGCTCAAGGGCGCGGTGCTGGTGGGCGTGGGCGAGCAGGTCACTTCGGAGCAGGTGGTCGCGCGCTGCGAGCTGCCGGGCAACGTGCAGACCCTGAACCTCGCCTCGCGCCTCTCGGTCGATCCCGCGAACGTCGGCAGCACGCTGCGCGTTCCGATCGGGAGCGCGGTGAAGAAGGGCGACGTGCTCGCCGCAGCGAAAAGCCTTTTCGGGCTCGTCACCAACACGGTCACCGCCCCGACCGACGGTGTGCTCGAAAGCATCTCGAGCATCACCGGCCAGCTGATCCTGCGCGAGCCGCCGATTCCGGTCGAGGTGAACGCGTTCGTGGACGGAACGGTGCGCGAAGTGATCCCGGACGAGGGCGTGGTGGTCGAGACCCGGGCCGCATTCCTGCAGGGCATCTTCGGAATCGGTGGAGAAACCTGGGGCGAGATCGTGGTCGCGGTGAGCGGACCCGATCAGGATCTCGAGGTCGCGGACCTCAAGAGCGAGCATCGCGGCAAGGTGGTGGTCGGTGGCGCATACGTCTCGTACGCGGCACTGACACGCGCGCGCGAGCTTGGCGTGGCCGCTGTCGTGGTCGGCGGATTCGACGACCGCGACCTGCGCCAGCTGCTGGGCCGCGATCTGGGAGTTGCGATCACGGGCTCGGAGGAGCTCGGAATCACGCTGGTCCTGAGCGAGGGCTTCGGCCGCATCCGCATGGCCGAACGCAGCTGGAAGCTGCTCACGCGCTACGCCGGGCACGCGGCGTCGGTGAGCGGGGCCACGCAGATTCGCGCCGGCGTGATGCGCCCCGAGATCCTGATCGCTCACGACCGGGCCGAGTCCGCGAGCGCGGGCGCGGGTGGCGCGGAGCGCGGGCTCGAGATTGGCTCGCTGCTGCGGGTGATCCGTGAGCCGCACTTCGGGCGGATCGGAAACGTGGTCGAGCTCCCGAGCGATCTCAAGGAGCTGGAGAGCGAGGCGAAGGTGCGCGTACTCGTGGTCGAGTTCGTTGACGATCACACCCGCGTGACGGTGCCGCGCGCCAACGTGGAGCTCATCGCCAGCTGAGTGCCGGGGCAACGGGTTGCGTTCGCCGGGCCGAGGCTCGCGCTTGCGGCAATTCCATTGACAGGCCATGCGGGCCACTCTAGGTTCGACGCGGTCGTACGCATTGGGAAGCCGCGGCCAGGCAGTTTCGGCCGCACGGAGAGACATCGACGGGGGGTCCGTTGGCACGATTCGCGGCGCGTCGTTCCGCCATTGGCGCCACTGTTTTCGCCGCCGCGTTGCTGATGTCCATGTTGCACTCCCCGTGCGGCGCTCAGGGCACGACCCCGCCCTCCGGCGGCATGCCCGCCCCGGCACCGGCTTCGGGCCTCACCTGGACCGATGTCGTAAACGACGCCGGCCGCGCGGTGACGCTGACCTGGAAGCTCTCGCCCGACGACGACGGGCGCCGCGTCCTCTACTACTACATCGAGCGCTCGAACTCGCCGGCCGGACCCTGGACCGTCGTGGATTCCACGATCGCCGGAGTCAACACCCGGACCGACCAGAAGGTGCGCCGCAACACCGACTATTTCTACCGGATCACGACCGTCGGGCCCGGTGGAAAAACGCCGGCCCTCAGCGTGACCGGTCCGGTGCGCGCGACCTCGCAGTGGATCAACCAGACGCGCTGGAGCGTGCTGGTATTCATGGTGATGTTCTTCGGCTTCGTCCTCTACTTCATCGCGAGCGCGCAGGCCGGGCGCAAGCCGTTCGTCCGCCGCATCCCCGGCATCGATGCGATCGAAGAGGCGATCGGGCGCGCCACCGAGATGGGGCGCTCGGTGCTGTTCATCCCCGGGGTCCAGGACATCGACGACATCCAGACCGTCGCCGGCCTCGTGATCCTCGAGAGCGTGGCCAAGATCACCGCGCGCTACGAGACTCCGCTCACGGTCCCGGTCGCCTACCCGATTCCGTTCACGATCGCCGAGGAGATGGTCAAGAGCGGCTATCTCCATGCCGGCAAGCCCGACCGCTACGACCCGAACAGCGTGCGCTTCGTCTCCCCGGAGCAGTTCGCGTACGTGGCCGCGATCACCGGCATCATGGTCCGCGACAGGCCGGCCGCGCACATCTTCATGGGCTCCTTCTACGCCGAGTCGCTGATGCTCGCCGAGACCGGCTTCTCGACCGGGGCGATCCAGGTGGCGGGCACCGCCAACGTGCATCAGCTTCCGTTCTTCGTGGTGGCCTGCGACTACACCCTGCTCGGCGAAGAGCTGTATGCAGCGAGCGCGTACCTCTCCGGCGAGGCCAAGCTGGTCGGCAGCCTCAAGGGCGCCGATCTCCTCAAGATCGTCGTGATCGTGACCGTGATCGTCGGCTGCATTCTCGAGACCATGAATCTTCATGGTCTCACCGAGTGGATGAAGACGCAGTGATGGGGGACAAGGCATGAAGCGCGAAATCCCGCTGTTCATCACCGCGGCGATCGGCCTGTACATGATCCTGTCGTTCTTCGTGCCGCACCAGTTCGTGAGCGTGCCGGCTGACTTCCTCCAGCAATGCGCGATCATCCTCGTGGCCTTCGGCTACGTGCTCGGCGGGGCCAACGCGCTACGCGTCAACTTCGACACGATCTACAAGCGCCAGAGCGGCTGGCCGTACAAGGCGGTGCTGGTCGCCGGCCTGCTGACCACGCTCATCATCGGGCTGGCCGACGGGCGGAACTGGCAGGACGAAACCACGCGCTCGATGTGGATCTACAACCGGCTCTACTCGCCGATGCAGGCCACCATGTTCGCGCTGCTGGCGTTCTTCATCGCCTCGGCCGCGTTCCGCGCGTTCCGCATCCGCACCGTGGAAGCCGGTCTGCTGGCGGTGGCGGCGCTCATCGTCATGCTCGGTCGGGTTCCGGTCGGGAACTGGGCGACCGGTTTCCTGCCGCACTGGGCCCAGCTCGGCACCGTCCAGGAGTGGATCATGAACTTCCCACAGAACGCTGCGAAGCGCGCGATCCTGATCGGCGCCGCGCTCGGCGTGATGGCGACAGGCCTGCGCGTGATCCTCGGGATCGAGCGCTCCTACCTGAGCGGGGAGGACTAGACCGTGGGTCTCGAATCGATCGAGAAACTCGACCGTCGCTGGCTTTTCCTGCTGATGGGCCTGCTCGTGCTCGGGCCGCTGATCGCGCCGATCGGTCTCCCGCTCACCGTCTCGGTTCCGGTGCAGGGTTTCTTCGATACGGTGGCGAAGGTCCCGGATGGAAGCACCGTGCTGATGTCGTGTGACTACGATCCGGCCTCGCGTCCCGAGCTGGTACCGATGACCAAGACCGCCATGCACCAGCTGATGGACAAGAACTGCAAGGTCGTGGTGACCGTGCTGTGGCCTGGCGGACCCGGAATCGTCGATCAGACCCTGCGCGAGGTGATGCGCGAGTCCTATCCGGCCAAGAAGTACGGGGTGGACTGGGTGAATCTCGGATACAAGGCAGGCAACGAGGCGGTGATGGTGGTGATGGGGCAGGGGATCGCGAACGCGTTCCCGGAGGACTACACCAGCCAGTCCACGACCGACTACACCAAGCTCCCGATCATGCGCGGCGTGCGGGACTATTCCAGCTTCCCGCTGCTGGTGAACATTTCGGCGGGCTACCCGGGAACCAAGGAATGGGTGCAGCAGGTGCAGTCGCGTTTCCATCTGCCGATGGTCTCGGGCTGCACCGCGGTGAGCGCGCCCGAGTACTACCCGTATCTGCAGTCCGGACAGCTGCAGGGATTGCTCGGCGGCATGGCGGGCGCGGCGGAGTACGAGAAGGCATACGGCCACGGCTTGAAGGGCGCGGCGACCAAGGGCATGGACGCGCAGTCGCTGGCGCACGTGTTCGTCGCGATCTGCATCCTGCTCGGCAACGTGGTGCAGATCACGCGTCGCCCGGGAGGTGCGGCGTGAGCCACGACTTCGGCCTCTGGATCGCAGCGTTGCTCACGCTGTGCATCTTCTCGTTTCTGTACAAGGACAATCCGTTCTACAAATTTGCGGAGCATCTGTTCGTCGGTGTGTCCGCCGGCTACTACATCGTGCTCAATTTCTGGACCGTGATCATGACCAACCTGTGGGATCCGCTGGTCAAGGCGTTCAGCAATCCGGGTACGTTCTCGCCCCAGCAGGGCGACTACCGCGCTCTGCTGCTGATCCCGGGCATCCTCGGCTTGCTGCTGTTCACGCGGCTCTTCGGCAAGATCGGCTGGATGTCGCGCTGGGCGCTGGCGGTCATCATTGGCGTCTACGCCGGGCTCAAGACCACCGGGTTTGCGCAGAGCGATCTGGTCGCGCAGGTGCAGGCCAGCCTTCAGCCGTTGTGGACGGGGAGCCTCGGCCAGAGCATCAGCGTGATCCTGTTCACGATCGGGCTGATCTGCTCGCTGCTGTTCTTCTTCTTCAGCCGCGAGCACAAGGGCGCGCTGGGCGTGGCCTCGAAGATCGGCGTCTACTTCCTCATGATTTCCTTCGGCGCGGGCTACGGCTACACCGTGATGTCGCGCGTGTCGCTGCTCATCGGCCGATTCCAGTTTCTGCTCGAGGACTGGCTTGGCTTCAAATAGGTGCTGACCCGATCTCGAGGGCGCAGCATCCCCCCGGCCGCGCGGTCGGGGGTTCGTGTTTCATCCTGAGCGCGCGGCGCGAAGACCTGAGCGCTGTGGAGATGACGTGATCCTGTGGTGCGATGGGGCGCACGACGCTCCCGAGAACATGCGGCGCGACCGGGCGCTGCTCGAAGCGGCCGAGGAGCGTGCCGGATGCGGAGAGCCGGTCGAGCCGTTGCTCAGGCTGTTCCGCTTTTCGCCGTTCGCGGTCACCCTCGGCCATGCTCAGGACCCCGCGCGAGAGCTGGATCTCGAGCGCTGCCGGCGTGACGGCGTCGCGTGGGCGGTGCGGCCGACCGGCGGGCGCGCGATCTTTCACGCCGAGGAGTGGACCTACTCGTTCACCGCGGCGATCTCCGACCCGCAGTGGGGCGGGAGCCTTGGCGAAGCCTACGACCGCCTCGCGCGCGTGCTGCATGCGTCGCTCCTGCGCCTCGCGGTGCCTGCGGAGCTGGCCCTGGGCGCGGCGCGCGAGTCATGTGAGGATTCATGGGATCGCGAAGGGCCGGCACCGCCGTGCTTCGCATCGACCGCGCGACACGAGATCGTGCGTGACGGGCTCAAGCTGGTGGGTAGTGCGCAGCGCCGCACCGCGCACGCGCTGCTCCAGCAGGGAAGCGTTCTGCTCGGCAATGGCCACCTGCGCCTCGCCGACTATCTCGCGCTTCCCGAGGCGAAGCGCGCCTCGGTTCGCGCGGCGCTGGCCCGATCCAGCCGGCCGGCCGGGGACGTGCTCGGCTCGGGTGCACCGCTCGCGCGCTGGGCGGACGCCCTCAGCGCGGTGCTGGGGCCCGGCGTCCGGACCACGACCGATGCGGCCCCCGCGTTTCCATTGCTTGCACCCAAGTCCGCTCTCTATACTCGGCCAGCCGTGTAACGGATTGGCCCGCAAGGTCCCGGGAGGCATCGCCTGATGCATCGACGCAGGTTGCCCGCGTTGAGCACTCCACTGATCGCAGTCGCCCTTCTGCTGGTCGCCTCGTGCACACCCGGGGCGAACCGGACCGCGAAGAGGCAGTTCCCGCCGCTGCCGCCCGACACACTGACCCTTCCCACCGCGCAGATCGGTACCTATGGCGGACGCTTCACGATCGCGCAGACCAGCAGCCCGCGTACCTACAACGCGCTGCTCGCCACCGAGCAGTCCTCGCGCGAGGTCACGAACCTGTTGTTCGCGGCGCTTGCCAATCTCGACTACGCGACCATGCGCGACTACGGCGAGCTGGCGAAATCGTGGGAGTCGAGCGCCGACGGCCGGGTCTGGACCTGGCACCTGCGCCGGGGCGCGCGCTTCTCCGACGGCCATCCGATCACCTCGGAAGACGTGCTGTTCTCGTTCGAGATCGTCTACGACGACTCGCTGCATCCATCCACCCAGGACCTGATCAAGCTCGAAGGCCGCAAGTTCGAGATCACCGCTCCGGATTCGTACACGGTGGTGATGAAGATCCCCAGGCCCTACCCGTTGATGGTCGATGCCGTGGGCGCGGTGCGCATCATGCCGAAGCACGTGCTCGAGCGCGCGTACCGCCGTGGCACGTTCGCCTCGGCCTACGGCATCGACACGCGTCCCGAGAGTCTGGTCACGAGCGGTCCATGGAAGCTGAAGGAGTTCCGGCAGGGCGAGAAAACCGTCATCGAGCCCAACCCGTGGTGGATCGGTGTCGACGCGCGTGGCCAGCGGCTGCCGTACCTGAACGAAGTCGTGTTCGTCATTGTTCCCGACCAGAACACGGCCGCGCTCAAGTTCCAGGCCGGCGACGTGGATGGGATCGACAACGTGAAGCCGGAGGACTACTCCACGTATGCCGATTCGGCCCGCTCGCGCGCGCAGCACTACACCCTCCATGATGTCGGCACTTCCCTCACCTCCTCGTTCTTCTGGTTCAACCTCAATCGGGTCTCGCATCCGACTGCCGGGCAGAAGGTCGGGGATCCGAGCGTCGGCGCGGCCAAGTACGCGTGGTTCAGCAATCCCGTTTTCCGTCGCGCCGTCTCGAAGGCGATCGACCGGGATGCAATCATCCGCGGTCCCTACTTCGGAAACGCGGTGAAGAACTGGTCTCCGCTCACGCCGGGAAGCGTGCAATGGCATGTGCCCGGATTGACCGGCGACGACTACGATCCCGAAGGCTCGAAGCGTCTGCTGGCGAGCCTGGGCCTGCGCGATCGGGATCACGACGGTGTGCTCGAGGACGCGCGCGGCAACGCCGTGAGCTTCACCCTGAAGACCAACAGCGACAACAACGTCCGGGTCGCGATGTGCAACTTCATTCGCGACGACCTGGCGCGGGTCGGAGTCCGCGTGACGCCGGTGCCGGTCGAGATGAATGCGCTCATGACCAACACCCGGGAGGACTTTCAATACGATGCGGCGCTCACCGGGCTCGGAAGCGCGGTGCCGTGCGACCCGGGGATGTACCAGAATTTCTTCCGCTCGAGCGGCGTGCTCCATTACTGGCACATCCGTCAGACGACTCCGGAGACGGCCGTCGAACGTGACCTCGACCACCTGATGGACGCGATCAGCATGACCCGCGATTCGGTCGAGCGCCACGCGATCTGGGTGAAGATGCAGCGCCGCCTCAACGACGCCTGCTTCGTGGTCTGGCTGCCTTCGCAGATCATGAAGCTCCCGGTCCGCGAGGGGTTCGGCAACGTGCAGCCGATGCTCCTCCCGCATCGCCTGCTGTGGAATATCGACCGCGTGTTCGTGAAGCCGCGCGGCTGACGGGCCAGGCCGCCCGTTGCGCACCTACGTCCTCAGGCGCCTGCTCCAGACCCTGCCGCTCCTGCTCGGCGTTTCGGCGCTGACCTTTCTGCTGCTGCAGCTGGCGCCCGGCGACTTCCTCAACACGCTGGCGGAGAATCCCTCGATCTCGGCCGAGACGCTCGATGCGATGCGGCACCGCTTCGGACTGGATCGTCCCTGGACCGTGCAGTATGTGCTGTACCTGAAGAACCTGATGCTCCACTTCGACCTGGGCGAATCGTTCTCGCATCACCAGCCCGTGGTGGCGGTCCTGCGCCCCGCGCTGGGAAACACTCTGCTGCTCGCGATCGCAGCAGCGCTCGTGACCTGGGGGCTGGCGATCCCGCTCGGAGTCTGGGCGGCGGCACGTCCACGCGGTTTCGTCGACCGGACGCTCTCTTTGCTAGCGTTCGTATGGCTGTCGGTGCCCGAGGTGCTTTCGGGCCTGCTGCTGCTGCTGCTTGCGGCGCGCACCGGCTGGTTCCCGATCGGCGGCATGCGCTCGCTGGACTGGGACACGCTTTCGCTCGGCGGGAAGATCCTCGACCTGCTGCGCCACCTGGCGCTGCCCGCGCTCGTGGTCGGGCTGGTGCCGCTCGCCTCGCGCCTGCGCCAGATGCGCGGCAATCTGCTCGACGTGCTTCATCAGGACTACATCACGACCGCCCGCGCCAAGGGGCTGGGGGAGCGGCAGGTTCTGTTCAAGCACGCGCTGCGCAATGCGCTCAATCCGATGATCACGCTGTTCGGGTTCACGCTGGGCGCGCTGGTCTCGGGCTCGTTCGTGGCCGAAGTGATCTTCTCCTGGCCGGGGCTCGGGCGCGTCACCCTGGATGCGATCCTGGCGCGCGATCCTTACCTCGTGATGGGCGCGGTGCTCATGGCCTCGCTGGTGCTGGTCGCCGGCAACCTGATCGCCGACCTGCTGCTCGCGGTGGCAGACCCGCGGATCGCGCATGCCTGATCACGTCCGCCTCGCATCCCCGGCGCGGCGTACCTGGCGGGAGCTGCGCCGCAGCCGACCCGCGATCGCCGCCGCGCTGGTGCTGGCGCTGCTCTACATCGCCGCGGCCGGCGCCCCGTTCCTCGCGCCATACGCCGAAGACCGGATGGATCGGACACGCTTCTACCACCCGCCGCAGCGCATCCACTGGGTGGACGCCGCGGGTCGCTGGCACGCGCGACCGTTCGTGTACGCGACCCGTCCGCTGGACTCGGCGGCGCTCAGCTATCGCGAGGAGCGCGCAAAGGCGCTGCCGCTGCGCTTCTTCGTGCGCGGCGGTCGCTACCGCCTGCTGGGCCTCGTGCCGAGCAACCGGCATCTTTACGGAGTCGCAGGCGCGAACCAGAGTGTGTTCCTGCTCGGCGCCGACGGCTATGGCCGCGACGAGCTGACCCGCCTGCTGTTCGGCGCGCAGGTCTCCCTGACCGTCGGGCTGGTGGGGATTGCGATCTCGTTCACGCTCGGGTTGGCTCTCGGCGGGATCTCCGGCTATTACGGAGGATGGGTCGATGCGCTGCTCATGCGCGGGAGCGAATTGCTGCTGAGCATCCCGGGGCTCTACCTGATCGTCGCGCTGCGCACGGTGTTTCCGGCCGAGATGCCGAGTCGCCGGGTGTATCTGATGATCATCGCGATCCTCGCGCTGATCGGCTGGGCGAGCCTCGCGCGCGTGATCCGCGGCATGGTGCTCTCCATCCGGCGCGCGGATTTCGTGCTCGCGGCCGAGGCGCTCGGGGTTCCGCGCTGGCGCATCGTCGTGTGGCACATCCTGCCGAATACGATGTCGTTCGTGATCGTTGCGGCCACGGTCGCGGTGCCGGGGTATATTCTCGCCGAGGTGTTCCTGTCGTTTCTCGGTGTGGGCGTGCAGGAGCCGAGCGCCTCGTGGGGCAACATGTTGAACCAGGCGAGGAGCTTGAGGGTGCTGCACTCGTTCCCGTGGCTGCTGTACGCGCCCGGGGCAGCGATCTTCGTGACCGTGATGGCGTTCAATCTGCTCGGCGACGGGCTGCGCGACGCGTTCGATCCGCGCCGCGCCTAGAGGAGGACGGACAACCCGATGGCCGAACCACTGCTGCAGGTGGAGGATCTCCATACCCACTTCTTCACCGAGGACGGCGTCGTGCGCGCGGTGGATGGAGTCTCCTTCGCGATCCATGCCGGCGAGACGCTGGCGGTGGTGGGGGAGTCGGGCAGCGGCAAGAGCGTCACCTCGCTCTCGATCCTGCGCCTGGTCCCCAGCCCGCCGGGCCGCATCGTGCGCGGCTCGATCCGCTTCAAGGGCCGCGAGCTGACGACGCTCCCCGAGCGCGAGATGCGGCGCATCCGCGGGGCCGAGATCTCGATGATCTTCCAGGAGCCGATGACCTCGCTGAACCCGGTCTACACCTGTGGCGAGCAGATCCTGGAGGCGGTGGTGCTGCACGAGGGCGTGTCGCGCAGCGCGGCACGCCGGCGCGCGATCGAGATGCTCGGGCGGGTCGGGATCCCGGCGCCGGAACAGCGCGTGGACGAATACCCGCACCAGATGTCGGGCGGCATGCGCCAGCGGGTGATGATCGCGATGGCACTGGCGTGCAAGCCCGCGATCCTGATCGCGGACGAGCCCACCACCGCGCTCGACGTCACCATCCAGGCACAGATCCTCGAGCTGCTGAAGGAGCTGCAGCGCGACTTCGGCATGGCGGTGATCCTGATCACGCATGATCTGGGAGTGGTCGCCGAGACCGCGGATCGGGTCGCGGTCATGTACGCCGGTCAGCTGGTCGAATCGTGCGACGTGCGCGCCGCCTTCGCGCGCACGCGGCATCCCTACACTGCTGGGCTTCTGGCGTCGCTGCCGCGGCTCGGCGAGAAACACGACACGCTGCGCGTGATCCCCGGAACCGTTCCCGATCCTTCGAATTTCCCGGCGGGCTGCCGGTTCCATCCGCGCTGTCCGGTGGTGGAGGAGCGCTGCACCCGGCTCGAGCCCGCGCTCGAGACTCCCGAGCCCGATCATCTGTCGCGCTGCTGGCGGACGCATGAGATCGCCGCCGGCACGCTCGACCCCACGCCAGCCGTCGAGGCGCCGCGTGGGTGATGTCCTGCTCGAGGTCCGCGATCTGAAGAAGCACTTCCCGATCCGGCGCGGACTGTTCGGGCGCACGGCGGGGCAGGTGAAGGCGGTCGACGGCGTTTCGTTCTCGGTCGGCGCCGGGGAGGTGCTGGGGCTGGTGGGCGAGAGCGGCTGCGGCAAGACCACCACTGGACGCTGCATCCTGCGCCTGATCGAGCCGACTTCCGGCAGCGTGAGGTTCGAAGGCCGCGAGGTGACGACGCTTCCCGCGCGCGAGCTGCGCGCGCTGCGGCGCGAAATGCAGATCGTGTTCCAGGATCCCTACTCGAGCCTGAACCCGCGTCTCACCGTGGGTAGCATGCTGACCGAGGCGCTCACCATCCACCGCCTCGCCCGTGGCGCCGCGGCGCGCGCGCGCGTCGCGGAACTGCTCACACTGGTCGGGCTTTCGCCGGACCACGCGCGACGCTATCCGCACGAATTCTCGGGCGGTCAACGCCAGCGCATCGGCGTGGCTCGCGCGCTGGCGGTGCGGCCCAGGCTGATCGTGGCCGACGAGCCGGTCTCCGCGCTCGACGTCTCGATCCAGGCGCAGATCATCAACTTGCTGCGCGATCTCCAGAAGCGCCTCGGGCTGACCTATCTTTTCGTCGCCCACGATCTCTCGGTGGTCGAGCACATCAGCGACCGGGTTGCGGTCATGTACCTGGGCCGGATCGTCGAGCTGGCCGGGAGCGCCGAGCTCTACCGCCAGCCTCTGCATCCCTACACCCAGTCGCTGCTGTCGGCGATTCCCCAGCCCAATCCGGAGCGCCGCCGCCGCCGCATGGTGCTCAAGGGCGACGTGCCGAGCCCGGCGCATCCGCCTCTGGGGTGCCACTTTCACCCGCGTTGCTTCATGGCTCAGCCGAAGTGCGCGGTCGACGAGCCGCTGCTGCGCGAAGTGCGCCCGGGCCACTGGGCGGCGTGCCATTTCGCCGAGCAGCTCATGAGTCCAGCCCAGGTCCCCGCGGGCGATCGATAGTTCTTCGGGCTCCACGCCTGTCGAACCCAGACTCATTGGGGCGGATTGCCCCAGACGCCCCATCCCACGGGGCCAATCCCCCCGTCAGGCGCCCTCGCGACCCTCCACGTGGGCAAAAAACCGCCACCGTGGCGCAACGGCCACGCCACTCAATCCTGCCTTCGGCAATCACTTCCGCTGCCCACCTCACCCGCCGGGTCAGGCAGGTGCCGGGTGGCACCCAGCTTGCGGAAGGGTAGAGGTGTCGTCGCGGCTCGGCGCCCTGGAGAGGGGCCCGTGTCGCGGCCCAAGCCTCGAAAAAATCGAATGCGGTTCCCTGTGTGACGCGTGCTAGCCGGCTGCCGGGCTGATCCCCCTATCGCGAGCGAAGGAGTCTTGCGGCCAGGTTCACGGTCAAGGCGGGGAACCATCTTCGGGCCCCGAGCCTGCGGCTCCCTGCATCCACGCACGACATTGCCGCCGCGATCGGGGCCCATGAATCTTCAGGGCGCACATCCCTCGCGCCGCGCGACGATCTGCTCGCGAGCACAGCGCCAGATCTCTTCGTCGCGTTCGCCCGGTCCGCTGTTGAGCACCACGCCTACCATCGCGCGTGCCCTCGCGACCTCCATGCCCAATGCCGAGCGCTGGTGCGTTGACCCACATCGGCATCCCTGCTAGCGTGCCCCTCTCGATGCACGGCAAGTGACGTGCTCGCAAGCACCTTGAGGAGGACGCATCACACCGGTGACGCGTGAGGCGTTGGGGATGGTCGAGACCCGCGGGTGGGTCGCCGCAGTCGAGGCGGCGGACGCGATGTGCAAGACCGCGAGGGTCCACCTGACGCGCTACGAAGTCACCCCGGGCGCCCTGGTCACGATTCTGGTGCGCGGCTCGCTGGGCGACGTCGAGGCGGCGGTCGAGGCAGGGGCCCGCGCGGCGGCACGCGTGGGAGAAATGGTCGTCCGCCATGTCATTCCGTCACCCGATCCACAGCTGGAAGAACCCATCACGGGCCTGGGCCGATGACGAGCCCGGCTCGCATTCAACTTTCGACGTGAGGAGCACATCCCATGAATGAAGAAGCTCTGGGCCTGATCGAGACGCGCGGGTTCGTGGCCATGGTCGAAGCCTCCGACGCCATGGTCAAGGCCGCTCGCGTCACGCTGGTACATTACGAGAAGATCGGCGCCGGCTACGTCACCACCGTTGTGCGCGGCGACGTCGCTGCGGTGCGTGCCGCGACCGAGGCCGGTGCGGCTGCGGCCGCCAAGGTCGGTGAGGTGGTCTCGGTGCACGTAATTCCGCGCCCGCACGCGATGCTCGAGGAGGCGCTTCCCATCCGCCGTCTCGAGCCCGCGTCCAAGAAGTAACATCGCGTGATCCTGGCGCAGGTGGTCGGCACAGTCGTCTCCACGCGCAAGGACAAGGGACTTCTCGGGCTCAAGCTGTTGCTCGCCCGCGAAGTCGACGGCGCATTCAAGCCTACCGGCAACTTCGTGGTGGCCGCGGATGCGGTCGGAGCGGGAGTGGACGAGCTGGTGCTGATCGCGGCGGGTTCTTCGGCCCGCCTCACCGAGGTCTCTCGCGACCGGCCGGTGGACGCCGTGATCTGCGGCATCGTGGACACGGTCGAGATGAACGGGCGCGACGTGTACCTGAAGGGAGCCGGCGCGAAGGGCTGAGGCCCTGAACCCCGGAACTCCGCTCATGGCCCTCGACCCCAGAAGCATCGAGTCGATCGTCGCAGAGGTTCTCGAGCGGCTGGATAGCGGCGGAAAGCCAGCCGGCTCCGAGGCCGGCGCGCCGCTCGGTGTGCACCGCGATCTCGACACCGCGGTCAAGGCGGCTCAAGCCGCCTTCGAGGCCTACGACAAGGTCCCGCTCAGCACGCGCTACGCGGTGGTCGCCGCGATGCGCGACACGCTGCGCGGCAGCTGGCGAGCCCTCGCCGAGCTTGCGGTCGAAGAGACCGGGCTGGGGCGGGTCGAGGACAAGATCACCAAGAACCGGATCGTCACCGAGCTCACGCCCGGCCCCGAGGATCTCGAGCCGCGCGCGTGGACCGGGGATCACGGCCTGACCCTCGAGGAGCGCGCTCCCTACGGAGTGATCTCGGTGATCACTCCGGTGACCAATCCGAGCGAGACTGTGATCAACAACGGGATCTCGATGGTCTCGGGCGGCAATACCGTGGTGCTGTGCCCGCATCCGAACGCGCGCAAGGTTTCGATCCTGACCGTGGACCTGATGAACCGCGCCGCGCGCCGCGCTGGCGCCCCCGCGCCGCTGCTCCATTCGGTGGCCGAGCCCAGCATCGAGGTCGCGCAGCAGATGCTGCGCTATCCCGGCATCCGGCTCAACGTCGTCACCGGCGGCCCGGCGGTGGTGAAGGAGGCGCTCAATGCCGGAAAGAAGGCGATCACCGCGGGTCCGGGCAATCCGCCGTCGATCGTGGACGAGACCGCGGATATTGAGAAGGCCGCGCGTGACCTGATCGCGGGCGCCTCGCTCGACAACAACGTCATCTGCACCGACGAGAAGGAAGTGATTGCGGTCGCGATCATCGCCGACCGGCTCAAGGAGGTGTTCTCGCGCGCGGACTCGGGCGCGATCGTGCTCGCCCCGCATCAGACCGAGCAGCTGCGTCGGGTGGTGCTCGAGAAGGAGCAGGGCCCGCGCCAGTACGCGATCATCAACCGCAAGTACGTGGGGAAGAACATCGACATGATCCTGCGGGAGGCCGGCATCCCGTGCGATCCCTCGAAGCGGCTGGCCGTCTGCGAGGTCGACAACGACCACCCGTTCGTGTGGACCGAGATGATGATGCCGATCCTGCCCATGACCCGGGTGCGCAACGTCGATGAGGCGATCGACTACGCGGTGCTGGTCGAGCACGGTTTCCGCCACACCGCCTCCATGCACTCGCGCAACGTCGACAAGCTGTCGAAGATGGCGCGGGCGTGCAACTGCTCGATCTTCGTCAAGAACGGTCCGAACTTCGCGGGTCTCGGCTGGGGCGGGGAAGGCCCGACCAGCTTCACCATCGCCAGCCCGACCGGCGAGGGCATGACCTCGGCGCGCAGCTTCACACGGATCCGGCGCTGCACGCTGGTCGACAACTTTCGGATCGTGTAATGGCGCATGTCGCGGTTGCCGCGCTCGAGACCAGCAGCATCGCCCAGGGTGTGGTGGCCAGCGACGCCATGGTCAAGACCGCGAACGTCGAGCTGATCGAAGCCTGTGCGGTCTCCCCGGGGAAATTCTGGGTGCTGATCGGGGGCGAGGTCGCCTCCGTGCGCGCGGCGTTCCAGCGTGGCGTCGACACTGCGGCCGAAACCCTGCTCGACTCGCTGCTGATTCCGCAGCTGCACGAGGGCGTGCTTGCCGCGTTGCGCGGGGTCGCATCCGCGGAGGATCACGACGCGCTCGGAGTGATCGAGACCCTGACCGCCGCGGCAGCGATCGTGGCCGCCGACCGTGCCGCCAAGGCGGCGAGCGTGACCCTGCGCGACCTGCGCCTCGCCAACGGGCTCGGGGGCAAGGGCGTGCTGTATCTGTCCGGCGACGTGAGCAACGTCGAGGCTGCGGTGGCCGCGGGCCGCGCCGAGGCGCTCAGCCGTGGCCTGCTGACTCGCGCAGTGGTAATCCCGCGCCTTCACGCCCAGCTCAAGGCGCGGGTGCTCTGATGCACTTCGCGCGCGTGATCGGCACGGTGGTCTGCACCGAGCGCGTCCCGTCGTGGCGCGGCCAGCGCATGCTGCTGCTCGAGCCGACCGACGCCGCGGGGAAGGCCTCCGGGCGCTCGCTGGTCGCGATCGACCTGGTCTCGGCCGCCCCCGGCCAGCGGGTTTTCTACGTGCGTGGGCGCGAGGCCGCGAACGCGCTTCCCGACGCCGAGAATCCCGCGGACGCCGCGATCGTCGGCATCGTCGATCATGCCCGTCTCGAACCGGAGAAGGCCTGAGCCATGTTCCTCGCGCGGGTCGTTGGCGAGGTGGTGGCCACCATCAAGCATCGCGATCTCGATGCGCGCGCGCTGCTGCTCGTGCAGCCGGTCACTCCGACCGGGGAGCCCACTGGGAAGATCGCGATCGCGGTCGATGCGGCGCAGGCCGGTATCGGAGATCGGGTGCTGGTTGCCGATGAGGGCAACGGTGCGGCGCAGGTCCTCCGTCGTGCGCGCGGGACGGTGCGCACCGTGATCGTCGGAGTCGTGGACGAGGTGAGCGTCGGGAGCTGAGCGCCTCACGAATGGAACAACCGTTCCTAAGCACGCGCGCCGCATGCTAGATTGACCGCGACTTGGGATGGTGAGCAGTTGGGAACGGAGGGTGGGTTCGCGCGGCACGGACGACTGTGCGCGCCGGCGAAGTGCCTAGCAGCCCCACAGCCGATTCAAGGAGGAGAGCGATGACCAAGGCGGATCTCGTCGAGGAGGTTTCGACCCAGACCGGGGTCTCGAAGCAGCACACCGCCCTGATCGTGGACGGGCTGCTGGACGCCGTGTGCCGGGCGCTCAGCGAAGGGCGGCACCTCGAAATCCGTGGATTCGGGACGTTCAAGGTTCGTGAGCGCCGCGCGCGCCGCGCCCGCAATCCGCGCAGTGGATCGGAAGTGATGGTTCCGGCCAAGCTCGTTCCGGTGTTCAAGCCGAGCAAGGAGCTGAAGGGCCAGGTGCTCGAAGCGGTCGAGGCGACCGAGGCGGTCGCCGGACAGGTGTGAGCCGACAAAGGAGACGGAATGGGGTCTGGAAAGAAGCGGAAGCGCAAGAAGATCGCAACGCACAAGCGAAAGAAGCGTCTGCGGAAGAATCGCCATAAGAAGCGCATCCGCTAGGGCACCCTTCGAAGCGGAGCAGGCTCCGCGTCTCCTCGGCCGCGCGCATCATGCGCGCGGCCGTTGGATGTTTGATCCTGCCCGTCGCTGGCGCGGCGGGCCGCGCGAGCTCAAGTGGAAGGGCCCGCATGCCCCTGAGGACGGGGACTTCGTCATCGCTGAAGTCCCATCCGATGGCCCCGCGTTCCTGGTTGAGGTGCTGGGCGCCGACGACCGTCCCGAGTGGGACGACGACGTCGTTGCCTCCCAGTTCCGGTTGCGGCGCCGGTTTCCAGGCGCGGCCGAGCGTGAGTCGGCCGCCTTCTCCGAACCGGGTGCAAAGGAACGCCACGGGCGCGTCGACCTGCGCGAGGCGCTCGCCTTCACCATCGACCCGGAGGATGCACGGGACCACGACGATGCGCTCTCGGTCCATCCGCTCGAGCGCGGCCGGGTCGAGATCGGCATCCACATCGCCGACGTCTCGCACTACGTCACCCCGGGCTCCGCGCTCGATGCCGAGGCGAAGGAGCGTGGCACCAGCTGCTATCTCCCGGGCGGCGTGATCCCGATGCTGCCCGAGCACCTGTCGGGAGATCTGTGCTCGCTGCGCGAGAACTCCGATCGCCTGGCGCTGACTGTAATGGCCGAGCTGGATCAGGCCGGCCGGCTTCATGGTTACCGCATGGCGGAGACCGTGATCCGCAGCCGGCACCGGCTGTCCTATGGCGAAGTCCAGGACGCGATCGACGGGACCGCCCCACGCACCGCCCCGCTGCAGGGCGCGCTCGAGATGCTGCGCGACCTGGCCCGGGCGTTGCGCAGCCGCCGGCGCGCGGCCGGCGCACTCGAACTCGACATTCCGGAGGCCAAGGTCAAGGTGGACGAGAATGGCGTTCCGCTCATCATCGAGCGCCGGCCGCACCTCGAAAGCCACGAGCTGATCGAGGAATTCATGCTGCTCGCCAATCACTGTGTAGGCGAAGAGGGCACGCGGCGCCGCGCCGGCGTGCTCTACCGCGTGCACGAAGCACCCTCGCCGACGCGGCTCGCGGAGCTCGACGAGATGCTCAAGACGCTGGGGCTTCCGCGCCTCGGCTCGCGCACCGATGCCGTGGCGGCGCTGCAGGCGCTACTCGCCGTGCCGCTCGATCCGCCGCACCGCCGGTTGCTGCACCGACTGGTGCTGCGCACGCTGCCGCGCGCGCGCTACCTCGAGCGTGATCTCGGACACTTCGGCCTGGCGACCCGCGAGTACTGCCATTTCACCTCTCCGATCCGCCGCTACCCGGATCTGCACAATCACCGGCGGGTACGCGAGTGGATCCGGCGCCAGCCCGACGCGGCGTGGGACGAACCCGCGCGCGCGGCACTCGCGCTCCAGTGCAGCGGTACCGAACAGAACGCTACCGACGCCGAACGCGAGGCGATCCGGGTCAAGGGACTGCGCCATCTTGAGGGGCGACTTGGGGAGGTCGCCTCGGGTATTATCGCCGGGTTGATTCCTCAGGGATTCTTCGTCGAGCTCGACGACGTTCCTGTCGACGGATTCGTCCGGGTCTCGCGTGATCTCGACGATCATTTCGTTCTCGACAGCACGGGCATCCGTCTGGTCGGCCGGCGAACCCGGCGCCGTTTCACGCTTGGCGACGCCGTGCGCGTGACGATCGCGAGAGTCGATGTACCGGCGCGAGAATGCGATTTCGCGCTGGAAGAGCCGCCGCGGCGGGGCCGCCGCGATCATGGGAGGGGTTGAGATGCCGCAGAAACGGACGACGCGCCGGTCGGAACGTCGGCGCGAGCCACGCGCCGACGCGCGGCTCAGCATGCGACTCGAAGGATCCGTTCCGGACGTCGAGGACCGCACTCAGATCGTCACCGAGAGTCAGAACATCTCCGCCAGCGGGGTCTACTGCATGGCCTCGCACTACCTTGCGCCGACGTCCCGGGTCGCGCTCACCATCGTGCTGCCCCGCCTGCCAGGCTCGCGCGGCTCAAAGGAGCTGATCAAGTGCGACGGGATCGTGGTGCGCTGCGACACCGTCGCCTCGAGCGCGCGCGAGAAGCACTACGAGCTGGCCTGCTCGTTCTCCGGTCTCGACGATCGGCGCCGCATGCTGATCGAGGAATTCGTGACCTGGCGAAACCTGCAGTCGCTGCGCTCGGCGATCGGGGCGGTCAACGGGACCAAGCGACCGGCACGCCGCACCGCGACCAAGAAGAGCACGCGCAAGAGCACGGCCAAGCGCCGCACCGTTCACTAGGAATGCCGGTTCGATCTCGACCCGCCGCTCCTCCGGCCTTGATCGGTCGCGACGGTGTGGCGGCGCTGCATCTCGCATGAAGCCCACGCCCCTGATCGTCGAGCCGGGCCCCGCGCTGTTCGGCGCGTTCACGCCGCCCGGCGACAAGTCGATCACGCATCGCGCCTGGCTTTTGGCACTGCTCGCGGAAGGTGATACCCACGTGAGCGGCGCGAATCCCGGCGCCGACTGCGAAGGCACGCTCCACGCCGTGCAGGCGCTCGGCGTCTCGGTCACCGGCACGCCCGATGCACGCACCCTCACCGGACTCGGCGGTCGCGTGCGCGAGCCGGAGGCCGTGCTCGATTGCGGCAACTCGGGCACGATGCTGCGGCTGCTCGCCGGCGTGCTGGCCGCTCAGCCGTTCCTGAGCGTGCTGACTGGCGATGATTCACTGCGCCGCCGCCCGGTTGCACGCGTGATCGAGCCGCTACGCGCGATGGGCGCGACGCTGTTCGCACGGGACGGCGACCGGCTGCCGCCGCTGGTGATTCGCGGCGCGCGGCTCGCCGCAGTCCGGCACTCGCTGCCGGTCGCGAGCGCGCAGGTGGCCTCGAGCGTGCTGCTGGCCGGGCTCGGCGCGGACGGCGAGACCTCGGTCGAGATCCCGGGCCCGGCGCGCGATCACACCGAGCGCATGCTGCGCGCCGCGGGGGTCGCAGTCGTGGAGACCGCGCTCGCGGCCGGCGGGCGGCGCGTGTCGGTGCGCGGGCACGCGTTGCCCCGCGGGCTCCGCCTCAGCGTACCGGGCGACTTCTCGGCGGCTGCGTTCTTCCTTGCCGCCGCCGCCGCGACTCCGGGCTCGCGCATCACCGCGAACGGGGTGGGGCTCAACCCCACCCGCACCGGATTGCTCGACGTGCTGGAACGCATGGGCGCGAAGGTGGAGCGGAGCGAGCTCAGGATTGAAGCGGGGGAGGAACTGGGAAACGTCACCGTCGAAGGACCCGCGCGGCTCGCGTCGTTCGACGTTCCGGTCGAGTGGATCCCGCGGCTCATCGATGAAGTCCCGGCGTGGACAGTGGTGGCTTCGGCCGCCGCCGGCGTCTCACGGCTCGCGGGCGCGGCCGAGTTGCGCGTCAAGGAGAGCGACCGGCTGTCCACGCTGGCGCGCAACCTCGCCGCGCTCGGCGTTCACGTCCGCGAGCTTCGGGACGGACTCGAGATCGAGGGCGGCAGGATCGCGGGAGGCGCGGCGCGCGCGGAAGGCGATCATCGGATCGCGATGGCGTTCGCGGTGCTCGGAACCCGGGCCGCCTCCGCGGTGCGAATTGACGACGCCGCCAGCATCGCGACATCCTATCCGGGCTTCGTCTCGACCCTGGTCGCGCTCGGCGGCCGGGCCGGCTCGGCTTGAAGGAACCTCCGCACCCATGAGCTTCGTAGTCACCATCGACGGACCGGCCGCAGCCGGCAAGAGCACGACCGCGCGCGCGGTCGCCTCGGCGCTCGGCTTTCTTTATTTGGACACCGGCGCATTCTATCGCGCGCTCGCCTACAAGGCGCTCGAGCAGGGGATCGCCCCGGATGACGACGAGGCCCTGGCCACCTGCCTCGAGAACACGAAGCTCGACCTTTCGGGCGCACCCGATGAGGCGCACGTGTGGCTGGACGGGGAGGACGTCTCGGATCGCATCCGCACGCCGGCCGTGAGCGAGATGGCATCACGTCTGGCCGCGCGTCCGGCGGTGCGCCGGCGACTGGTCGAGATCCAGCGCGCGCTGCGCGAGCGGGGCCCGCTGGTCGGAGAGGGACGTGATCTCGGAACGGTGGTGTTTCCGGATGCGGAGGTGAAGATCTATCTCGACGCCGACGTCGAGACCCGGGCGAGGCGCCGCAGTCGCGAGCTTCACGACCGCGGAATCCCGATGGCGGTGGATGCCGTGAAGACCGAGCTCGAACGTCGCGACGCGCGCGACCGGACGCGCGAGGACAGCCCGCTTCAGGCTGCTTCGGGCGCGCTGGTCGTCGACACTTCGGGCATGGATGTGGACGGTCAGGTGGCCGCCGTGCTGGACATGGTGAAGCGACACCCCGCCTATCCGACCGTCAGGGAGAGTGCATAGCCGCTGCGGATTGCGCGGAGGATTTCGAGCGGATTCCGGGTCGCGCTTGGGCGCGGTCTGGCCAAGGCGGACCCGGCCCTAATTCCCGGGGAGATCCGGTTAGGAGTTTTGGTGGGCGCGTATTATAGTGCTATCCGGCTTTTTGCAAGTGCCACCTTCGGATTGATTTCGGGGTGGGAGGTGCGAGGGCGCGAGAACGTTCCGCGCAACGGCGGATTGATCGTGGCCTCGAATCACATCTCGTTCTGGGATCCGCCCATGGTCGGCTCGGCCCTTCCTCGGGAATCCCATTTCCTCGCGAAGGAAGAGCTGTTCGAGACTCCGGTCCTGGGAGCGTTGATCCGGGGACTCAATTCCATACCGATCCGGCGCGGAGTGGCCGACATGTCCGGCCTGTCGCGCGCGATCGAGACGTTGAAGAGCGGATCGGCGCTGCTGATGTTTCCGGAAGGAACCCGGATGCGCGACGGGGAGTTGCATCCGGCGCGGCCCGGGGTGGGCATGATCGCGGTACAGGCCAACGTGCCGATCCTGCCCTGCTATATCTCGGGCAGTAACCGTCCAGGAAAATGGTGGTACCGCGGCACGCGGGTTCGGATCTGGTTCGGCGCTCCGCTCCCGTGGCGCGAGCTGGCCGGTTCGGAGACGGACCTGACTCCGGGCCGGTCGCTGTACAAGAGCATCGGCGATGGCGTGATGCGCGAGGTGGCGCAGCTCCGCGCCGGTCAGTTGAAAACGGCTTCACGCGGCGCGGCCTGACCGTCGCGCCCTATCTCAATAGATTCGAGGAGGCTGTCATTACCATGCTGGAAACCACCGAAAAGACCTTTACCCCCGCGCCGGACAAGCCGAGGCGGGCACCTCCGATGCCGCTGCATCCGTTCAACGCGGACGACGAGGAAGAGCTGACGCCGGAAATGCGCGCCGAGATGTTCGGCCAGTACGAAGAGTCGCTCCGCTCGATCGGCGAGGGCGAGATCGTACGCGGCATCGTGCTCACGATCGACGACAAGGACGTCCTGGTGGACGTCGGCTTCAAGAGTGAGGGCATCATCTCGCTCTCCGAGTTCTCCGATCCGGGCAGCATCAAGGTGGGTGACACCATCGAGGTGTTCCTCGAGAAGATGGAGAACCAGGACGGCCTGGTCGTGCTCTCCAAGCAGCGCGCCGACTTCGTAAGGGTCTGGGACCGCGTCAAAGAAGCTCACGATCTGGGACAGGTGGTCGAAGGCAAGCTGGTCCGCAAGATCAAGGGCGGCGTGGTGGTCGACCTGTACGGCGTCGAGGCGTTCCTGCCCGGCTCGCAGATCGCCCTGCGCCAGGTCCAGAACGTGGACGCCCTGCTCGGCCAGTCGGTCTCGGTGAAGATCATCAAGCTGAACAAGCGGCGCCGGAACATCGTGGTATCGCGACGCGCGGTGCTCGAGGAAGAGCGCGACCGGATGAAGGCCACCATCCTCAAGGACCTGGCGAAGGATCAGATCCGCGAGGGTGTGGTCAAGAACATTACCGACTTCGGCGCGTTCGTGGACCTGGGCGGCATCGACGGCCTGCTGCACATCACCGACATGTAGTGGGGGCGCGTCGCGCACCCGTCCGAACTGGTCAAGATCGGCGACCGGGTGCGGGTCAAGGTGCTGAACTTCGACCCCGAGAAGGAGCGCATCTCGCTCGGACTGAAGCAGCTGGACGCCTACCCGTGGGAGGGCGTCGACGAGAAGTACAAGGTGGGCGACCGGCTCAAGGGCAAGGTCGTCTCGATCACCGACTACGGCGCGTTCATCGAGCTCGAGAAGGGCG
>JANMQY010000068.1:0-11700 GCA_031370785.1 Candidatus Eiseniibacteriota bacterium
TCGAGCCCGCGCTCGCCTTCGAAGGTCACGCCGCCCAGCACCAGCTTCCGGCCTTCGGCTTTCCGGTGAATGTCGTAGCCGGTTCCGATGCGCATGGTCATGTCAGACCTTCTCCTGATTGGCGGTGAGCCACGCCTCGGCGAGGCGCAGATCGTCGGGGGTCGTGATCTTGAAGTTGAACGCGTCGCCCCGCGTCAGGTGCACGCGATGTCCGAGCGCCTCGACCAGCGCGGCATCGTCGGTCGCGACCGCCTTCGCGGCGGCGTGCGCGGCCTCGAACCAGTCGCGGCGGAATGCCTGCGGGGTCTGTGCCCGCCACAGACCCGCGCGCGAGACCGTGGCGTCCACCGTCTCGAGCGTTCCGCGCTTGAGCGTGTCTTCGAGCGGAAGTGCCGCCAGCGCCGCGCCGTCCTTGAGCGCATCGCCCACCACGCGCGTGATGCACTCGACGCTCACCAGCGCCCGCGCCGAGTCGTGCACCGCGATGGTCGTGCAATCGGGCGGCAGCGCGCCCAGCCCTTTGGCCACCGAGTTCTGGCGCTCCTTGCCCCCTTCGACCCACGCCGACACCTTGCTCGTCTCCGCTCCGCAGGTTGCCGCGAGCTCGCGCAGCGTGCGCACCGGACCGACCACGACGATCGCATGAATCGCCGCGCAACGCTGGAGCGCCGAGAGGCTCCACGTGAACAACGGGCGTCCGGCCAGCGGCACGGTGGCCTTGGGCACGCCCGCCGAGAGTCGCTCACCCTTGCCGGCACACAGCAGGATCGCGCCGACGCTCAACGCACCCTCGTCACGGCGCCGCCGGTCATGCGCACGAGGTCGCGCGGATCGAGCCGGAACAACGCGTTCGGATGTCCCGCCGCGGCCCACACCTCGCGATGCGTATGCAGGTCCTCGTCGATCAGGGTTTCGAGCGGCGTCGCGTGGCCGAGCGGCGGGATGCCGCCGATCGCGAATCCGGTGCGCACCGAGCCCGGCGCCGTCATCGACGCGACCCGGCGGGATCAGGCCGCGAGCCCGCAGGATCGGGCCGCGGTTCGCCTTCGGGGCGCGCCTCGTCCTCGAGCGCGGTCTCGCCCTTGAGAGGGCTGCGCTCGCCAAGCAGCGCCTCGATCGCTTCGCGAAGCGTCACGAGCGGAATCACTTCGAGTCCCGCGCCCTGCGCTTCCGCTGCCTGCGCCGCGGGCACTCCCGCCTTGCGGAACCCGACCGCCGCCGCCTCGCGCACGCGCGCGTCGACGCGCGACACACGGCGCAGCTCGCCCGAAAGGCTCACTTCGCCGACCGCGAGCGTATGCGGAAGCACGGGCCGGGAGCGGAAAGAGGAAGCGATGGCGAGCGCGACGCCCAGATCGGTGCCCGGCTCATCCAGCGTGATGCCGCCGGTCACGGTCACGAACACATCGTGCCGGCCGAGCCTCAACCCCACGCGCCGCTCGAGCACCGCGAGCAGCACCGCGAGCCGGCGGCTGTCGTAGCCGCTGGTCACGCGCTGCGGCGTGCCATAGAACGAGCTCGACACCAGCGCCTGCACCTCGACCAGCAGCGGGCGCGTGCCTTCCAGGCTCGCGACCACCGCGCTTCCGGGCTCGGCGCGCGAAGAGCCCGAGAGAAACGCCGCGCTCGGATTGGCGACCTCACTGAGGCCGCGGTCGCTCATCTCGAACACGCCAAGCTCGTGGGTCGATCCGAAGCGGTTCTTCGCGGCGCGCAGGATGCGGTAGTGCTGGTAGCGCTCGCCCTCCAGGTAGAGCACGGCGTCCACCATGTGCTCCAGCACGCGCGGGCCGGCCACCGCGCCATCCTTGGTGACGTGGCCCACCAGGAACACCGCGGTGCGCGCGCCCTTGGCGAAGTGGAGCAGCGCGAGCGCGCACTCGCGCACCTGCGCGAGAGAGCCCGGCCCGCCCTCGAGAGCGGCGCGCGCCATGGTCTGGATCGAGTCCACCACCATCACGTCGGGCCGGACCTGGGAGGCCGCATCCAGCACCGCTTCGAGATCGGTGTCGCACAGGATCAAGAGACCTTCGGGAACGACTCCGAGCCGCGAGGCGCGCAGGCGCACCTGCTCCTCGCTCTCCTCGCCCGAGACGTAGAGCACGCGCTGCGGCGCCTCACCGCCAGCGAGCGAGAGCGCGAGCTGCAGCAGCAGCGTGCTCTTGCCGATCCCAGGGTCTCCGCCGACCAGCACCAGGGATCCCGGCATGATGCCGCCGCCGAGCACGCGGTCCAGCTCCCTCACTCCAGTCGAGCGGCGCGGCGCGTCCGAGACTTCGACCGAGGCAAGCGGACGAGGGCCGGCGGTGGCCGCGGCGCCGGCCGGCGTCCAGCGCGCGCGCGCCGCGCGCACTCCGCGCTTCGCGGCGGGCGCATCGGCAGCGGGCGCCTGCGCAGCGGTGTTCCATGCGCTGCATGCCGGGCAGCGTCCGAACCAGCGCGCGGACTCGTGTCCGCACGCCGAGCAGAAGAAGTGATCGCGGGACGGCTTGGCCATTTGGGCCCCTCGAGAAGGGGGCGGGTGAAGTGGAACGCTTAGGAACGCCCGCAGCGCGGGGTCCGGCGTCCGGGATCAGAAGACCTTGAGGCTGAGGTACTTCTTCGGGTTCTTCTTGATGTCCTCGATCAGATCCTTGAGCGCTTGCACCGTAGTGCTCGCATCGGCGTACAGCTTGTCGTCGTTCACCAGCTTCCCGAGTGTGCCCTCGCCGCGGTGGACCTTGTTGGTCATGACCTGCACGACGCGGCGCAGCGAGTCGAGTCGGGCGGTGAGCACGTCGAGATTCTGGGCCGCGGAGGAGAAGTGATCCATCGCCGCGCGCAACTGCTGCTCGCGGTCCACGGTCAGCGACTTCAAGGTCTTCGAGGACGCTGAGAAGTTTTCGAGCGTGGTCTTGAGCGCGGCGCGGTTCTCCTGCACCGCAAGCTGCAGATCCTTGCTGGTGTCGCGGAGGTTGCGCATGGTCTGGCCGAACTCGCCCGAGGGCGAGAGCATCTCGGAGGCGCCCTGCAGTCGAGCGGTGAGCTGGTTCAGCGCATCGACCGAGCCGCCGACCCCTGCCATCACCTCACCCATTCCGGATTCGTAGAGGCCGGGAATGGTGTCCCGATCGCTGTAGGCGCGGCCGGTCATGCGCAGATCGACCGCGATCACCTTCTCGCCCATCAGGCCCACGTTGCGGATCGCGACCCGCGAGTCCTCGGTCAGCATGATGTCGCGCGAGAGCGCGAGATCCACCGCCACCTGATCGCCGACCAGTTGGATGCTCTGCACCACGCCCTTGCGCAGCCCGTTGACCTGCACCTCATCGCTCGAGCTGAGCCCGCCGGTCTGCGTGAAGCGCACGTGCCACACGCGGACCTCGCGGTTGAGTTGAAGCTCCTTCAGCCACGTCACGCCCCACAGCAGGATGCCGACGGCCACCACCACCGTCAGCCCCACCTGAACCTCGAGCTTTCGCGACGCCATGCCCCTCCCCTTCAGACCGGTTTGATCGGGCCCTCGCTCGAGCCCTCGATGAATTGCCGCATCAGCGGATCCTTCGTGGTGCGCACCTCGTCCACGGTCCCGGTGAACACTACCTTGCCGCCATACAGCATGGCCATTCGATCCGCGACCTTGTAGGCACTCGTCATGTCGTGGGTGACCACGACCGAGGTGACCCCCATGCGCTGCTGCAGGCTGCGAATCAGCTGGTTGATCACGTCCGACATGATCGGATCGAGCCCGGTGGTCGGCTCGTCGTACAGGATGACCTGAGGGTCCATCACGATCGCGCGCGCCAGTCCGGCCCGCTTGCGCATTCCGCCCGAGAGCGAAGCCGGCTTGACCTCTTCCACGCCCTTGAGCCCCACCCACTCGAGGCGCTCGGTGACGCGCTTGTGGATGTCCTGCTCGCTCATGCGCAGATGCTCGCGCAGCGAGAGGCCCACGTTCTCGCCGACCGTCATCGAATCGAACAGCGCCGCGCCCTGGAACAGCATGCCGAAGCGCTTGCGCACTTCGTTCAGCTCGCGCTCCTTCATCCCGATCAGCTCGTCATCGTCGACCTGGATCGAGCCCTTGTCCGGCGTCATGAGTCCGATGATGTGCTTGAGCAGGACGCTCTTTCCGGTGCCGCTGGGCCCAAGCACGACGATG
The DNA here is from genome assembly GCA_031370785.1 of Candidatus Eiseniibacteriota bacterium. Classification (GTDB taxonomy): domain Bacteria; phylum Eisenbacteria; class RBG-16-71-46; order RBG-16-71-46; family RBG-16-71-46; genus DATJGS01. Next base: position 4,142 of record JANMQY010000068.1, read on the forward strand.
GTCTCGCCGGTCTGGATGTCGAGGTCGAGACCGTCGAGCACCTGCTTGCGCCCGAGTCGCTTGGTCAGACCGCGGATCTTGATCATGAGGCGAAGATGAACCGGAAGAGGACGTTCGCCAGCACGTAGTCGCTGATCAGCACGAGCACGCACGAGGCCACCACCGCGCGAGTCGTCGCGATGCCCACGCCCTCGGCGCCGCCCTCGGTGGCGAAGCCGTAGTAACAACCCATGGTGCCGATGATGCCGCCGAAGATCACAGCCTTGAACAGTCCCGAGAACAGGTCCTTATAGTAGAAGAACTGCTTGAGCCCGAGCACGTAGGTGTGGCTGCTCACGCCGATCGTGGTGACTGCCACGAACCAACCGCCGAACACCGCGATCGCATCCGCGAACACGGTGAGCACCGGCAGCATGATGATGGCCGCGACCACGCGCGGGACCACCAGGTAGCGCACCGGGTTGATCGCCATCGCGCGCAATGCGTCCACCTGCTCGGTCACCTTCATGGTGCCGAGCTCGGCCGCGATCGAAGCGCCGACGCGCCCGCCCACGATCAGCGCGGTGAGCACAGGCCCGAGCTCGATGATCACCGAGCGCAGGATCACCGAGCCAATGAACTTGAGCGGGACCACGGTGCTGAACTGATACGCCGCCTGCACCGCGGACACCGCGCCCGTGAACATGCTCACCACGACCACCAGCCACAGCGAGCCGACTCCGATCGCGTGGCACTGCTGGATCACGAGGTGCATCGCGCGCACGCCGGGCACGAAGTAGCGCCCGACGTCGCCGAGCAGGATGGTGACGCGACCGATCTCGGCCAGCCAGTTGAAGAAGCGATTGCGGATCGCCAGGAATCCGCGCACCGCAAGATCGTCGCCGTTCACGCTCTAGAATCCCGGATCGGTTTCGCCCGGCATCATCGGGCTGTAGGGGACGAACTTGGTGCAGTCGCGCAGGAACGTCAGGTCGACGTCGTCGGTCGGGCCGTTGCGCTGCTTGGCCACGATGATCTGCGCCTTGCCCGGCTCGGCCGTGTCCTTCTTGTAGACCACCTCGCGGTACACGAACATCACCACGTCCGCGTCCTGCTCGATCGAGCCCGATTCACGCAGGTCCGAGAGCTGCGGCCGCCCGACCCCGCCGCGCTGCTCGACCGCGCGAGAGAGCTGCGAGAGCGCGATCACCGGCACGTACAGCTCCTTGGCGAGCGCCTTCAGGCCGCGCGTGATCTGCGAGATCTCCTGCACGCGGTTCTCGGCCTGCGTGCTCGGACGGATCAGCTGCAGGTAGTCGATCACCACCAGGCCCAGTTTGTTCTCGCTCTTCAGGCGCCGGCACTTGGCGCGGATCTCCATCAGGGTCGGGGCCGCGCTGTCGTCGATCATGACCGGCGCGTTGTAGAGGGGCCCGATCATGTTGGTGAGCTTGCGCATCTCGACGTCGCTCAGGTGCCCGTTGCGCACCTTGTGCAGCGGGACCTCGCTCTGCGAGCACAGCATGCGCAGCACGAGCTGCTCCTTGCTCATCTCGAGCGAGAACACCGCGACCGGAACCTTGTCGCGCCCGGTGGCCGCGTTCTCCGCGATGTTCATCGCGAACGAAGTTTTCCCCATGCTCGGCCGGCCGGCGATGATGATCAGGTCGCTCTTCTGGAAGCCCGAGGTGAGCTTGTCGAGATCCTCGTAGCCCGAGGCGACGCCGGTCACGAACACCTTGCGCTCGGACAGCTCCTCGATGTGCTTCATCGCCGGCATGACCAGCTCCTTGACCGGGATGAAGCCCTGGCGCACGCGCTGGTCGCTGATCGCGAAGATGCGCTGCTCGGCGCGGTCCACGATCATCGCCGCTTCGTCGGCGCCGGCGTAGGCCTCCTGCGAGATCTCCCCGGAGGCCTTGATCAGCGATCTCAGTAGCGCCTTGGCGCGGATGATCCTGACGTGCTGCTCGAGGTTCACCGAGGCGGCCGCGTACTCCATGATCTGGGTGAGCATGCCGATTCCGCCCACCGCCTCGAGCTCGCTGCGCTTGCGCAGCTCTTCGGTGAGCGTGATCAGGTCGGCCTTTTCGTTGCGGTTGTAGATCGCGAGGATCGCGTCGTAGATCCGCTGATGGGCGACGCGGTAGAAATCCGAGGTGTCCATCATCTCGACCGCGCGTCCCACGGACTCGGTATCGAGAAGCATCGAGGCCAGCACCGAGCGCTCGGCGTCGAGAGCCTGCGGCGGCGTGGGCCCTTCGGCGGCAAATCCGCGCGGGGCTGTGAGGGTGTCCGTCATAGTCATCCTTCCGCGGCCCAATGCCGCGCCGGGGTGTTGCTCGAATCTCTCATCCGGACGTCGTTCCGACGACCGGAAAACGTCGGCAGGTTCAATCCGCCTGATATTCGCGGGCCAGGAGCTGCATGTCCTCCCACACCGGGCGCTTGTAGGCCGGATTGCGCAGGCACGCGGCCGGGTGGTAGGTCACGATCAGCTTCGCCCCGTGGAATCGGTACACCTTACCCCGCATGCCGCCCAGCGCGCCTTTCATTCCGAGCAGCAGCTCGGCCGCGGTCTTGCCGAGGCAGCAGATGATGCGCGGCTTGATCGCGTCGATCTGGCGCAGCAGGTAGGGCGAGCTCATCTCGACCTCGTGAGGAAGCGGTACGCGATTTTCTGGCGGCCGGCAATGCACGATGTTGCCGATGAACACGGTCCCGCGGTTGAGCGGAACGCCGGGGATCAGCTTCGCCTCGTCCATCGCGAGGATGATGCGATCGAGAAGCTGGCCGGCGCGCCCCACGAACGGTTCGCCCAGCCGGTCCTCGTCGGCGCCGGGTCCCTCGCCCACGAACACGATGCCGCTCTTCGCCGAGCCCACGCCGGGCACTGCCAGAGTTCTGAGCTTCGAGAGCGCGCACTTCTCGCACACTTTCACTTCCTCAGCGATCGCAGCGAGCAGCGGCTCGGCCGTCATTGCGATCGCCGCGCGCGCTTCGATTCCTTTCGGATAGAGCGGCGGATGAAACGAGGGCAACGCCTCGGTCGCCTCTTCGAAGAGCGAGCGGCCGGAGGGCTCGAGGCCGTCGGGCTCGTCGGAGACGGATGCGGGCTCGCCGGCCGCGGCGAATGCGCCAGTCCCGCGCGCCCTTGCGGCCGCGCTCACCAGCAGCTCGCCGAGCCCGGCGGCGCGCTCGCGCTCGAGCGAGCGCCGCACGCTACGCGAGATCTCCGCCAGCTCCTTGCGCGGATCGTCGCTCATCGCCTGGCTCCTCGCGCGCGGGCCGCGCGCTTTGCGCCCGTGCGCGCGCTCCGCCGCGTGGCGCTTCGCTTCGCCGTGGCTGCGGGCTTCGCCGCAGCCGCGCGGTTTGCCCTGCCGACGCCGTTCGCCTTGCCCGCCCGAGCCGCCTTACCACGCAGCGCGAGCGCGCGGTCGAGGATGCGCTCGGCCGCCTCGCGCTTGGTCAGCGTCGGCAGCTTCTCGAGCGCGTGCGCGCCGACCAGCGTCACGCGATTGGTCTCGCGGTCCAGGCTCTCCGCCGGCGAATTGAGCACCACCAGATCGATTCCTTTCTGCGAGAGCTTGGCCCGCGCGTGGCGCACGCCCTGCGAAGTCTCGAGCGCGAAGCCGACCAGCACCTGTCCCTTGCGCCGCGCCTTTGCGATCCGCGCCAGAATGTCGGGGTTCTGCATCAGCTCGAGGGTCAGCGTCGGCGTCGAGCGCTTGATCTTCTCGCGGCTCGCCTTGAGCGGCCGATAGTCGGACACCGCCGCCGCCATCAGCACCAGGTCCGCGCGTTTCGCCGCCTCCAGCATCGCCTGCTCCATCTCGGCCGCGGTCCTGACCTGCACCCGCCTGACACCCTCGGGCGGCTCCACGCTCGCACTCCCCAGGACCAGCGTCACCTCGGCACCGCGATCGCGCGCCGCTTCGGCGAGCGCAAAGCCCATGCGCCCGCTCGAGCGGTTGGTGAGCACGCGCACCGGATCGAGCGGCTCTTCGGTTCGCCCCGCGCCGACCAGCACGCGTATGCCCTTCATGCTCTCGCGGCGCGTCAGCGCCTCGACCACCGCTTCCCCGATGCGCTCGATCGCGGCAAGCCGTCCCGGCCCCGAAAGGCCCGAAGCGAGCGGCCCGCTCTCGGGCCCGACCAGCACCGCGCCGCGCGCGATCAGCGCCGCAACATTCGCCCTGGTCGCCGCCTGGCGCCACATCTCGAGGTCCATCGCGGGGCAGATCACCAGCGGCGCGCGCGAGGCCAGCGCCACCGCGGTCAGCGCATCGGGAGCCTCGCCGTGCACGAGCCGCGCCATCAGGTCGGCGGTGGCCGGCGCGATCACCACGCAATCCGCGGCCTCGGCGACGTCCACGTGCTCGACACGTCCGCCCACGCGGGATGCGGCCGGCTTCGGCAGATCAAACCCCGGGCGCTGGTCGCCCCACAGGTCGCGCACCACCGGATTGCCCGAGAGCGCCTGGAACGTGAGCGGGGTGACGAACTCGGCCGCGGCCGGCGTCATCACCACGATCACCGCCGCGCCTTCGGCCCGCAGCCAGCGCACCAGCTCGCACGCCTTGTACGCGGCGATGCCGCCCGAGACGCCCACTACTACTGTGCGGCCTCGGAGCATGGCGGACCTAAGGAATGAACTCCTCGTACACGAACGGCACTTCGCGGCGGATGGTGCGCTCGAGCGCGGTCGCAGTGACCTTGCCCGGCACCGTCTGTCCGGTCTGGCGCGACCACTCGTTCAGGCGCCGCGCCTCGCGCGCCGCAATGATCGACAGCTCGTACTTGTTGCTGCCCAGCGGGGGAATCAGAGAAGCCAACTTGGTCATGGGTGTTCCTCCTCTATATAAGGTAATGCGTCTGATCAGGCTTCCGGCTTCAGGCGGTTGACCCGCGACAGCTCGGCATCGACGATGCCGGTGAGCCGGCTCAGCGCCTGGTCCAGCTCATCGTTCATCACCAGGTACTCGTACTCGCGCCACTGCGCCAGCTCGCCCGGCGCCTTCAGCAGGCGGCGCTCCACCACTTCCGGCGAATCGGTGTTGCGTCCAAGCAGGCGGCGGCGCAGGGCTTCGAACGAGGGCGGGTAGATGAACACCGACACCGCATCGGGCCGCGCGCGCCTGACGCCCGCCCCGCCCTGCACGTCCACATCCAGCACCACCACACGCCCGGCGCGCACCTGATCGTCCACGAACTTGACCGGCGTGCCGTAGAGCTGCCCGTGCACTTCGGCCCACTCGAGGAACAGTCCCTCCGCGCGGCGCCGCTCGAACTCCTCGCGGCTCACGAATTCGTATTGCACTCCGTCCTGCTCGTTCGAACGCCGTGGGCGCGTGGTCGATGAGATCGAGAACACGCACGAGGGCCGCACCTCGACCAGCCGGTCGACCAGCGTGCCCTTGCCCGCGCCCGAAGGCCCCGAGAGCACCAGCAGGAATCCGCTCGCGACGAACTTGAAGGGCGTCGAATCCGTCGTGCGCACGGGCAAGGGCTTGGCGTCCACGCTCATTCCACGTTCTGCACCTGCTCGCGCAGGCGCTCGATCTCTTCCTTGATGACGATCACCGCGCGCGTCACCGCGACGTCGTTGCTCTTGGAGCCGATCGTGTTCGCTTCGCGGTTCATCTCCTGCAGCAGGAAGTTCAGCTTGCGCCCCGCGAGCTCGCTGCCTTCGCTCAACTGGCGGAACTGATCGAGGTGGGCGGAGAGCCGCACGCACTCCTCGGTGCAGTCTAGGCGGTCGACCATCATCGCCACTTCCTGAGCGATCCGGACCGGGTCCATCTCGACATCGCCGAGCAGAACCTTGAGCCGGGTCATCAGCCGCTCCTTCGCCTCCTGCGGGCGAATCGGGCCACGCTCGGCCACGATGTCCAGGTGCTCGCGGATCAGCTTGAGCCGCGCCTCCAGGTCCTTCGCCAGCGTCGCGCCCTCTCGGGTCTTCATCAAGTTCATGTTGTCGCACGCCGCCAGCACCAGATCCTTGACCATCGCCCAGGTCTCTTCGTCCGAGAGCGCGGTGTGCTCCCACTGGAACACGTCGGGAAGCGAGGCCAGGGTGCGCAGATCGAGGCCGTGATCGATGTGGTAGCGGGTCTTGAGCTGCTCGAGCAGGGCCACGTAGCGGTCGGTGACGGTTTCGTTGAGCTTCAAGACCTCGCCCGAATCCCCCGCGCCGCTCCAGGTGATGGTCAGGTTGAACTTGCCGCGCGAGAAGCGCTCGACGATCAACTGGCGGATCTGGTCCTCGAACAGCCCCACCACCTTCGGAGCCCGGATCGAGACCTCGCAGAACCGATGATTCACCGAGCGCACTTCGGCCGTCAGACGCTGCCCGTCGCGCTCGATGTCCGCGGATCCATACCCGGTCATGCTTCGGATCATGCAGAGTCCTCCTGAAGGGAGGGCGAGGGTATGCGAGCCGGTGCTGTGGCGTCAACGCAGGTGCGGCTTTGGAGCGCGGATCGCGCGGTCGCGACTGATTCGCGCGAGTGCGCGACGAGGCGCCGATGCTCAACAGGAATTCAACGCGGCGATGGGGAGAAATCGGAGAGGCGTTGCGGTGGAGCGACGTGAAGGCGCCGGCGAGTTGCGGACCTTCATGGAGCCAGGTGCTAGCATGTTGTGGCTGCTCTCGACTGCGATCGGCAAGTGGGGTTCACCGGGACGCGGCATCGCGGTGCTGTGCGTGGGCGGCGCACTGATCTTTCCCGTGACGCAACTCGTGCTGCGCGCGATGGGCCGGCCGGCGCGCGAGCCGCCCGGTCCACCGCCCGCGTTCACCGATACATCGTCTTCAGCGCTCCCCACGTCTCGCGGTGCGCGGGTGTCGCCTGCGGGCAGATCGTGAAGAACTGATCGCCCGGCACGCTCGAGAAGTCCGTTGCAGCCGCGGGCGTCAGGCTGCACGTGCCCGGCGGGACCGGCCCCATGACCTGATTCGAAACCATCGCGTGATCCTGCCTGGACACGAACGCGCACACGCGGACGCAGCCGGTGGGATTGCCGATTGCGGCAAGCGGGATCGCCCACTCGATGCCGGTCGAGACTGCGGCCAGTGACGGCGCGCCACAGCCATTGCCGAGGCCGAGCTGATTGCTGTCGTCGAGCGTCACCTGGATGCCGTTCGGATTGGTGCCGCCGGAGAGCACGCCCGGAGGCCCGGGCAGGGTCGTGCCGAGGTACGCACCGCTGCCGCCGCCGCCGGCCGGCAGGGCCGCGAAGTAGGCGTGCAGGTGCGACCACGGGGCCTTCGCATTGCTCCCACCGAAGCTCAGCCAGTAGTCGGCTGCGAAGCCGCTGTCGAACGTGAGCCCCGCCTCTTTGCTCAGGTCGTAGGCGTACGGCTCGATCGTGGGGTTGTTGGCGAGCAACTGGTGCTGCCCGCCCGGCGCACAGTCGATGAACACATCGAGCGGCAGCCACTGGGTGAAGCCGCCCTCGAACTGGACCCAGAACGTCAGGTTCCCCGTGAAGAAGAGGTAGAGCGTCTCGTTCGACATGAAGCCGTAGGCCGCGTAGAGCTGCGAACCACTGCAGGTATTCACCTGCGCATACGGATC
>JANMQY010000107.1:0-73216 GCA_031370785.1 Candidatus Eiseniibacteriota bacterium
ACTGCTCATCGCGACGTAGAGATCAGGCGGCAGGACTCCCGCCTCGACCATCTGCTTCAGGCGCACTCCATCCGGGATCACCGACTCGAGGAACATGCGGTGCTCCTCCTGGCGAATCGCGACGAACGTGCCGCTGAGGGCACGCAGGCGATCGCGGTGGGCGAGAGCGAGGTTCCGCAGGCCGGGCAGGCGATAGAGCGGATCCCGATCGGGGTCGAGGAAGTCGTGCGCGACCTGGGTGCGCTCGATGGTCATGCCCGGGAAGCCCGATGAGTAGTCCTTCGTGTATTCCTGGTGCGACCGCCACGCCAGATCCCAGATTCCAAACGCGGAAGCGACGATCCACAACGCGACGACTACGGACGTGGCCCAACCGCGGGCGAGAAGGCGCGCGCCATCGGCCGCCAGCAGGTAGAGGAACGGGAAGTAGAGATCGATAGGTCGGTACTCGAAATGGTCTCCACCGATCGAAGCGACGTAGATTGAATGCGGCACGATCAGCGCCATGAACAGCAGAGGCACGAAACTGGTGCGCCTTCGCAGGTGCAGAACGATTCCCGCGATTACCAGCGGCGCCCACAGCCACACCGCGTATTCGAGGAAGAACGCGGTGAAATAGGTGATGCCCGAACTCCACCACGTGCGCCCGTCCACCTTTGCGTAATAAGTGTTCGGCAACCATTCGCCATAGTAGATCCGGCGGAACAGGTAGTGACCGCCGACCAGCACGACGAACGGGATGAGCGTGAGCAGGAAGCGCCCCAGTGCTCGAGGGGCGCGGATCGCGATGAATAGAGCGGCGACGCCGAAGGCACTCACTGCCAGCAGCAGCCCGTCCGGTCGCGTGAGGCACGCCAGCGCGAACAGCAACGACGCGATGGGCCGGATGGGCGGGAACGACACTTCGAGCGCGCTCGAAGCCCACGCCTCGACCTCGACCACCAGGCGAAGCGCACCGCACACGATCAGTGCCTCGAAGAGGCGCGTCTCGAGCCCGCTGCTCGCCCAGACCGCGAAGCTGCGCGTGATCGCGAGCAGCACCGGCGGGACCAGGCACAGCCACATCGGCCCCCCGGCGTGCCGCCCGCGCCATGCGAACCCGGCGACCGAGGCCCAGAGCGCAAGGGTCGCGAGGAACGAGAGCGGGTTCGCGGCCTTCTCGGGTGCGATGCCGAGCCGGTCGAACGCGGACAGCAGGATCACCCACAGAAAGTTGCTGTAGCCCTCGACCCGCTCCGCGATGCCGGCGTTGAAGACGAGGCCGTGGCCGTGGCTGAAGTTGACCGCGTAACGGAAGGAGATGAATGCATCGTCGGTGAGGAAGCGGTAGATCCACGCGTGCCACTCCAGCGCGAACAGCGTGGCTGCGAGCGCAACGTACATGGCGATCCGGGTCGCGCGCGAAGGCGCCGCGGTCACCGCAGACATCGCAGCGCGGGCGGTGCTTCCTTCGCGCTTTCGTTCCTCTCTCGCCACTGCGCTTTCCTCCCTCGAGTTGCTGGGCCGGCGTTCCACCGCATGCCGGCATGACCACTGGACAGACGAACGCCCGGACCTCGACTGCCAGGGCCCGGGCGCGTGCGCGCGAAGGAGTCGGATCGCGCGCCTAGTGCCCGTGCCCTCCTGCGCCGTGTAACACGTCCACGACCTTGACGCACGGATACTTGGTGAGGAAGCCCTGCACCGCCCAGCCGAACAGTCCGAGGAATCCGATCCCCACCCCCACCTCGGCGAACCCGAGCCACACCGTGTCCGGGTTGAGCGAGGGCATCACCAGCAGGTGTCGTTCGATCCAGACTCCGCTCATGACCAGCAGCGTGAACAGCCCGAGCCAGAACGGGCTGCTCTTGGTGGTCTTGTTCATGAGCCCGAGGAACGGGATCAGAAAGATCATGCAGAACACGGTGAATGCAAGCGGGCGCCACGGCTGCTCGAAGCGCAGGAACACCCACCAGGTCTCCTCGTGCATGTTCGCGTACCAGATCGGCAGGTACTGCGACCAGAAAAGATAGACCCAGAAGATGCAGAAACTGAACATGACCTTGCCGATGTCCCAGAAATGATTGGGCGTGATGTAGGCCTCGAGCCGGTACTTGCTGCGCACCTGGGTGGCGATGAACGAGGTCATCGCGATTCCGGTCAGGAAGGCCGCGGCGTAGACGAACCACCCGAACAGCGCGCTCACCCACGTCGGGGTCAGCGCCATGATGAAGTCCCAGCCGATCACGCTGAAGAACGCGACGAACGTGAGCACGATCTGGGGCGACAGGTGCGCGACCTCGTGCCGCTGCCACGCCTCTTCGGCCGCATCGCCGCGCCAGCCTGCCGTGAGCTTTTCATACGCGGGCTTGAGCTCGGGCGCGACGTGGTCCTTGAGGAGCTGCGCGTCGGTCCGGAGCGAAATCTTCGTCAGCCGGTTCGCGAGAAACCAGAACAGCCCGATCCCGCCCAGCGTGCGCAGGTAGAGGAACGGAACGTTGAGGAACGGCGTCTGGCGCGGATCCGGGTGCTTGATCCATGGCAGGTAGGTCCAGATCCCCGCGACCAGCAGCACGCTCATCAGCGCGAAGCCGAAAGGCAGGAACGACGTCATCGACTCGCCGATGCGCTGGATCGGGCCGCCCCAGCGCCCGTTGCACAGGCGGATCGCGGCGGCCAGCACCACTCCGCCCTCGGCGACGCCGAGCCAGAAGATGGTGTTCACCGCGAAACTGCCCCACGCGCGCAGCGGCTGGGTGAGCAGCAGATAGGCGAACGAGATCAGGCCGATGGCGAAGCACACCATCCAGATCCGGCGCTTGTTCGCGTTCGGATGGACCGGCAGCTTGCTGGCGATGTCCTGGAGGATTGCGGTGTGACTCATCGTGGGCTGGCCTTCTGCCTGGAGCGGATGTAGTGGATCAGATCCCACGCTTCCTCGGCAGTCACCTGCGCGCCGTATGCGGGCATGAGCGCGCCACCGTGGCGGATGTAGGAGAAGATGTATCCGTCCCTGCGCTGCCGCGTGGCCTCGGCGAGCAGGTCAGGCGGCGGGAGGAAGAACTGAACGACCGGACCGTCACCGGCCATGGTGACTCCGTGGCAAGGGACGCAGGTCTTCATGAACTTGCGCTCGCCGCGCGCCACCGAAGAGTCGCTGGTGCCGGTGGTCGGGTCCGTGATCTTGCCGGCGAGCATGGTGGCCAGGTCGACGGCGTTCTTGTTGGGGTCGAGCAGCATGTCGGCGGCCACGTCGCGGCCCTCGACCGGCACGCTGTGCGGATCCGGCGCGCGGGTCGAGACCTTCTGTGGATTGAGCACCACGGTCGCGCGCATGTCGCGGATCGGATAGTAGGAAAGATGGGTCCACGAACTCACGAGGTCCTTGCAGCCCTGCTGGGTGGACAGGGCGGCGAGCATCGCCACGACCGCGATCGCGGCAATCCCGAGCAGAGTCCTACCCATGGACCTTGACCTCTTCCGCCTGATGTCCGCGCAGCATCTGCTCGACCCGCATCGCCTGTTCGCCGCCGCATGGCACCCAGATGCCGATCCGGTCTTCGCTGAAGCGCGGATCGTAGGGCGCGCGCAGCTTGACCTGCGGCAGCCGGCCGAGCGCGAGCATGCCGAGCAGGTTGGTGAGCCCGCCGAGCAGGATCATCGACTCGTAGGCCGGAATCATGAAAGGCGGGAGCGAGATCAGCTCCTTGCCGCCCACGACCAGCGGATACGAGAGCACCGAGTAGATGCACAGCGACAACCCGCCGGTGAATCCGAGCACGCCGCCCACGAACGTCAGCCAGCGCACCAGGGATGGACCCTGATCGAGCGCCTGCTCGATCTCGTGGTGCGGGATTGGCGAGATCACGCTCAGGTTGTGGTGCCCGGCCTGGCGCAGCGTGCGCACCGCATCGGCGGCATCGTCGACGAAGTAGAAGACCCCCATGACGCCGTGATACTTGCCGGGCGGAGGATTCGCGAGCTTGTCGAGCAGCTTCATGATCACGTGGGCTTCCTCCTCGTCGGCATCGGCAGCGTCTCCTTGAGCTCGGCGATCGAGAACGCCGGGAGCACGCGCACGAAGATGAGGAAGTACATGAAGAACCACGCGAACGCGCCGGCCGTGACCGCGGCCTCGGTCCACGACATGCGGTAATACACGGTCGGCGCCGGCTCCATCGGCCGGGACAGCGATGTGACGATGATCACGAAGCGCTCGAACCACATGCCGACGTTTACAAAGAGGCACAGCACGAAAAGCACGCGCATGTTGCGGCGCACCTTCTTGAACCACAGCGACAGCGGGATGATGCAGTTGCAGGTGAACATGATCCAGAACGCCCACCAGTAATGCCCGGTCGCGCGATACCAGAAGATGTCGCGCTCGAACTTATTCGGCCCGTACCACGCCATGAAGAACTCGGTCAGGTACGAGTATGCGACCATGGTCGAGGTGAGCAGGACCAGCTTGGAGAGCTTCTCCATGTGATCGAGCGTCACGATGTGCTCGAGCCTGAAGGTCTTGCGGATCGGGATCAGCAGGTTGATCACCATCGCCACGCCCGAGAAGATCGCGCCGGCCACGAAGTAGGGCGCGAACAGCGTGCTGTGCCACCCCGGCACCTGCGCCATCGCAAAATCCCACGACACCACGCTGTGCACCGAGAACACCAGCGGGGTGGCCATCGCCGCGAAGAAGATGTAGGCGCCGTAGTAGTGCTTCCAGTTGTTGTTGGTTCCGATCCAGCCGAACGACACCGCCTGATAGAGCAGCTTCATCGCAGGGTGCTTCGCGCGATCGCGCGCCGCCGCCGCATCGGGGATCAGGCCCACCAGGAAGAACACGCTCGAGATGATCAGGTAGGTGGTCACCGCGAACACGTCCCACTCGAGCGGGGAGCGGAAGTTGGGCCACAGGCCGCGCTGGTTGGGATACGGGATCAGCCAGTATCCGAACCACGGACGCCCGGTGTGGACCAGCGGGAACAGTCCCGCCGTGAGCACCGCGAAGATGGTCATCGCCTCGGCCACCCGGTAGACCGCGCGGCGGAAGTGCGAGCGGAACAGGTAGAGCACTGCCGAGACCAGCGTCCCGCAGTGGGCGATGCCGACCCAGAAGACGAAGTTCGTGATATACGAAGCCCACATGATCGGCCGGGTCCACCCGCCGACTCCGAGTCCCATCACGATTTCGTTGCGGAGCGCGATGCCACCGATCACGAGGATCACCAGGTCGATGATGAAGACGGTCCACCATACGTGACCGGGCCAGCTGATCATCCTGAGCACGTCGTCGTTCAGCGACTTCTGCGTCATGGTCGCCGGCAGGTGCTCGCTCACCCCGACTTCTTCCGCTGCCTCGGCTCCGCCGTGCATGTCGCTCATCGGGCCGCCCCGCTCATGCGTTCTCCCGCTGGAGCTTCTTCAGATACGTCACGCCCGGCTTGGTGTTCAGCTCCTCGAGCACCCAGTAGCGGCGCTCGCCGTACGACTTCTTGTGGACTTGGCTCTCGAGATCCATCAGGTCGCCGAACACGATCGCCTGGGTCGGGCAGGACTGCGCGCACGCGGTCTGGATCTCGCCGTCGCGCAGCGGACGGTTCTGGTCCCTGGCGTTGCCCTTGCCCTCGAGGATGCGCTGCACGCACATGGTGCACTTCTCCATCACTCCCTTGGAGCGCACCGTCACGTCCGGATTGAGCTGCCAGTTGAGCGGCTCGGGGAACGCGAACGTCGCCTTCTCGGGCGCGGAGTAATCGAACCAGTTGAACGCGCGCACCTTGTACGGACAGTTGTTGGAACAGTAGCGCGTGCCGACGCAGCGGTTGTAGACCTGCGCGTTGAGCCCCTCGGGATTGTGATAGGTCGCGTAGACCGGGCACACCGTCTCGCACGGAGCGTCGCCGCAGTGCTGGCACATCATCGGAACGTTGCGCACGTCGAGACGGCCGGGCGAAAGCTTCTCCTCGTAACGCTCGATGCGGATCCAGGTCATCTCGCGGCCGCGATGGATCAGCACCGGGCCGACCGTCGGCACGTTGTTTTCCGCCGAGCACGCCACCACGCATGCGCTGCAACCGGTGCAGGTGTTCAGGTCGATGGACATCGCCCAGCGGTGCGCGCCGTGCTTGTAGCTGCCTTCGGTGATCGGGATCGCGCGCGGCCCACGGCCGGCCTCTTCGGGAGTGAACGCGGTGATCGCGTGCGCCGGAGTCGGAGGAGCGTTGGCGAGCGGACTGGTCGCCACGCCGGGCTTGTTCGTGGCGCGCTCGAACTTCGGGCCGCCCGCGACTCCGTGCCCGGCGTGCTCGCCGCTCTCCCCGTGCGCCGCCTCTGCGCCTGCGCCCGGCGCCGCCTCTCCGGCGGCGGCGCCGAGCAGCGACGCGACCGGGATCACCTGCGCGATGTTGCGGTCGCGTTGCTGCTTGAACTGCTGGGTCAGGCTCAGATCGACGGGCTTCGTGCCGCGCGACAGGCGCGCCTTCGCGCTCAGGTAGGCGACCGCACCCGAGGCGCCGTCCTGCGCCGGCGAGAGCAGCGCCATCGCGTTCACACCGCGATCCTTCGCGTAGCGGCCGTAGGCGGTGTGGCCCTGCCCGAGCGGCATCGCGACCACGTCCTTGCGCATGCCCGCGTAGAGATAGGCCGGCGCCTCGAGGCTGCCCGCCTCGGTCTCGATGTGCAGCGCATCGCCCTGCTGGACCCCGAGCTTCGCCGCGGTCTCGGGATGGATCTCGGCCCACGAGCCCCACACCACCTTGGTCGTGGTGTCGGGCAGCTCCTGAAGCCACGACTTGTTCGCGCCGCGGCCGTCGTAGAGCGCACTGTGCGCGTAGAGGATCAGCGCCACATCGCCGCTGCCCTTGAGCTGCGGCGCGGCGAATGCCGGCGTTCCGGTCCAGCGCACCGCGGAGGCGGCCGGCTGTTCCCACACGCCGCCATTCTTGAGCGCATCGGCCCAGAACGTGTCGAAGTCACGGCCGGAGCCGAAACGAGCGTGCATTGGCCGCCACTGCGACTTGAGGTAGGCAGGCCAGTCGGCGCCGAGTCCCGCGCCAAGTCCCGCCCCCTTCGCGAGCGCGATCAGCGTCTCGCCGGCCGCTCGCGCGTCGAACATCGGCAGCCGCTGCATGCCGGGCTGGATCAGCGCGTGAATGCCGCGCGCGCTCTCGGCATCACCCAGCGACTCGAGCGAGTGGGTCGAGGGCAGCAGCAGATCGCAGCGCTCCGAGGTTTCGTCGAGCACGCCGGAGAGCGAGATCTTGAATGGCACCCGGTCCATGCCTGCAGCAAATCCTGCCCACGCCGGCGCGGCGTAGGCGGGATTGGCCTCGTGCACGAGCAGCACTTGCACGCGCCCCTCGCCCATCGACTGGATCAGCCGCTGCAGGTCGCTGAACGAGGCGACCGAGTCGTAGTTGAGCGTGCGATCGAAGCGGACCGTCTGCCCGATGTTGCCGGCGACGTAGTTGAGCAGGTTGACCGCCGCCAGCAGCGCCACCGACTGCTCGCTCTGCGTCGAAATCCCGCCCGCGACCGCGAGCGAGGGGCGGCTGCGCGCGAAGTGGCGCGCCATCTCCTGCACCTGCTCGGCGGAAACTTCGGTCTCCTTCTCGACCATCTCGGGGGTGAATGCCGAGACCGCATCGAACAGCGCGCCGCGGTCCGATCCACTCCCCAGATTCTCGCTGAGGATCACGCGCGCCATCCCGAGCGCGAGCGCCATCTCGCCGCCTGGCCGGATCGCGACCCACTCGTCCGCATTCGCGCCGGTGAGCGAAAGGCGCGGCTCGACCGCGACGAAATGGCTGTCGCTGCGCGAGCGCATGGTGGCGAAATCGCGCGCATGCTCGACCGGCGAAACCCAGGTCTCGAGGAAATCCGCCCCGAAGCTCACCACCATGTTCGCCTTCGCGAAGTCGAGGGTGGGAACCGCGGCCTGCCCGAACGTGCGCCGGTTGGCCTCGCGCAGGCTCTCGTGCGCGAACGGCTCGTAGACGAGATGGGTCCCCGCAGCCGCGGTCGCCAGATCCGCGGCCAGCCGGTGGAGCGAACCGGTCGCGTTCGCGGTCACGATCGCGAGCTTCTGCCCGCCGCGTGCGGCGGCGAGCTTCTCGGCCGCGAGCTTGATTGCATCGTCCCATGCGATCTTCTGCCACGCGCCGTTCTGCTTGAGCATCGGGGTGCGGATGCGATCCGGATCGTAGAGTCCCTGGAGCCCCGCCTGACCGCGCGCGCACAGCCCGCCGCGATTGACGGGGTGAGCCGGGTTGCCCTCGACCTTGATCACGCGCCCCTCGCGCGCCTTCACGTGGATGCCGCAGCCGGCCGGGCACTCGCGGCAGGTGCTGGCGTACCAGTAGGGAACCCCGGGCAGGATGTCCTCGGGCGCGACCAGGTAAGGAATCAGTCTGTCGGCCGGGGCTTTCGCACAGCCGGCGGCAGTACCGGCCACGCCAATGCCCACCAGTTTCAGGAAGTCGCGGCGATTGAATACCACCCGATCCGACATCGCGTCCTCTAGTGGTGACACACCAGGCAGTCCAGCGTTGCCGGGTGTTCGGGATTGTCGAGATTCTGGCGGTGGCAGGTCACGCACCAGCCCATCTTGAGCGGCGGATACTGGTACACGACCGCCATCTCCTGCACCGGCCCGTGGCAGTTCTGGCACGCGAGCCCGGCCTTCACGTGACGCTTGTGATTGAACTTCACGTAGTCCGGCAGGTGGTAGACCTCGACCCACGGGATCGGTTCGCCGCGTTCGAAGTAGCCGGCGAGCTTCACGATCTCGGGCCGATCGCTGGCCGCGATCTTGTGGCAGCCCATGCAGGTGCTGACCGCCGGGATGTTCGCGATCGGCGACTTCTCCGCGGCGTAGTGGCAGTAGAGGCAGTCCATGCCGAGCTTGCCGGCGTGGAGTTGGTGGGAAAAATTGATCGGTTGACGCGGACCTTTGTGGTCGCCCATCCGGCCCGGAAAGGACTCGGTGAAGGCAACGGTCGCGGCCGTCAACGTGGAGGCGAGGATCAGAAGAGCAAGGGCTCTGTTCATGGCTGGACCGGCGCAACCTAACCGCCTGTCCGAACCCTGTCAATCGGATTGTGAAAGCAGGCACAAAGTGGGCCCATCTCGCGGCACTTCGCGGGACTAGGCGCGAGAGCAGCGCGCAGGGCGGGGACCAAAAAGCGACACGGACCCGCGTGATGAGCGCGAGTCCGTATCGGTACTACAGCCCCCCGGGCTTACCAGCCGGCTTTGCCCTGGACGCCGTACGTCGAGAAGTGATAGAGCGGCGCGTAGACCGTAAGGCCGGTGACGTTGACCGCGCTGCCGGGCACCGGACGCCACACCCCCGCCAGCTCGTCGAACCAGACCGTCTCCAGCTTCGAGATGAGCGGCGTATCTGCCCCAGCGACGTTCGAGCTGAGCACGACCGGAAGCCGGAAGTGGTTGGCCGAGGCCGGCGAGATGTTCAACTCGACCTTCATCTGCGACGCATCCGGCACGTTGATGCTGATGGTCGCCGATCCTGAGAACGCCAGAGGCGGCACGACCAGCGTGAAGCGTCCGACCTGGAGCGTTCCGCCGAGCAGACCGTTGATGAGTTTCGAGCCCGACGTCGGCCCCGGCAGTGCCGGCACATCGACGATCTTGACTTCAGCGAGCGCCGGATCGAGCGGGACAGTGGACGCCTCATCGTCGATCGAGACAACGCGCGTATCCGCCGCGCTCACCGGCGGGGCACCGAGGGCGGCGGGGAGCAGCAGCGTCAGTATGAACGCCGCAGCCGCCGTGAACTGGCTGGAACTGAATGAGTCGCGCTTCACTGGATATCTCCGATTTCTTCCGCCTGGAAGCGGAGTCGAGGGGGTCGATCGCACTCCGGTTCGCACGGGCGGCGCCGGGTGCCTCTGAGGTGCCGGGCTCCGCGCCGTCCTTCGCACATACCCAACGCACGCCGCGTGCCCCTTCCGGCATCCCACTGTCCATTTCGGGCCACCCTTGCGCCGCAACGACCTGGCGGGGCGCTTGTGAACGCGCCGGCACAAGCATTGTGGGGCGCAATTCGCGCAACGGCGGTTTGCAATGGGCGGTTGGGGGTGTTCTCCCCGGCCCATGAGAAAAAACCCCCGACGCCACGGCTGGCGTCGGGGGCAGATTCCGGGAGGGCTAGCGGGTCCGCCCGGGCACCACGATCTTGAGGAGCTGCCCGCTCTGCACGGTCTCATCCGGCTGAAGGTTGTTGAGCACCGAAGTCTCGGCAGGCGTGATGGCCTGGGCGCCGAAACCCGCGAGCACGCTCGGGAGCGGTCCCGACGTCTTCGCCGCGACCACGCGCACGCGCTCGGGCACCGGCGAGAGCCGCGTCCGATCGGTCAGCGCACTGAACGAGCGGGCGCTCGCGAGAATGGTGCGCTCGTCCGCGCTGCCGTTCGCGCCGACCTGGCCGAGGATCTGGAACATCTGATCCGGCGAGCGGCGAATCCACACCGCCACCAGTGTGACCGGCGTCGCGCCCTGCTGAGCCACGCTTACCCTGCCCACCCACGCTTCGAATCCGCCGATGTTCTCGCGCGCACCGGTCTGCGCGGAGATCTTGCCCGCGCGCAGCAGCTGATCGACGTAGGCCGAGGGCGAGAGCGCACCGGCCGAAGCGAGCGTGAGCTGGATCGCCGCGCTCTGGTTGCTCGAGGCCGCCACCACCGAGGAGCGCGAGTTCTGATACTTCCAGCCCGCGGGGAAGCTCATCTGGAATCCGAGCGCGGGATGGTAGAAGCGTTCGCCCTCGAAGTAGCCCTGCCGCGGATCGTTTCCATACACCACGCCCTCCAGGCGCTGCACGTAGGCGCGCGAACGGATCAGCAGTCCGCTCTTCCCCGCTGCCGCGGCGTTGGCGAGCGCGGTGGTGTGCGCTTCGCGGTCGCCCGGATCCGGGTGCGTCGAGAGGAATGAGGGAATGCTCTGCCCCGAGACCTCGCTGATGCGCTTGAGCACGGCGTAGGTGGACGGGATCTCGCGCGGGTCATAGCCCGCCTTGGTCGCGTACTCGACTCCCAGCTCATCCGCCTGATTCTCGTTGTCGCGGCTGTACTTGAGGAACAGGAGTCCGAGTCCCTGCTGGGCCACATCGCCGAGTCGCCGCACCTGATCCGAAAGTATCGAGGCCACGCCCAGCCCGAGTCCGTAGAGCTGCTGCTTGGTGATCTGCTCGGCGGTGTGGCGATGGGTCACGTGCCCGATCTCGTGGCCGAGCACTCCGGCGAGCTGCGACTCGGAGTTCAGGTACGCGAGGATGCCGCGCGTGATGTAGATGTAGCCGCCCGGCATCGCGAACGCGTTGACCGCGGGATCGTCGAGCACCGTGAAGTGCCAGGTGAGGCCGGGCAGGTGCGAGACGCGCGCGAGCTTCTGGCCGACGCTGTCGACGTACGCCTGAATCCCGTTCTCATCGTACGCGCCGTACTCGGCGATGACCGCGGGGTACGCATCGCGCCCGATCTGATCTTCCTGCGCGCTGCTGACCAGCGAGATCTCCTGCCGTCCCGTGACTGGATTGGTGGCGCAGCCTGCCGCCAGCAATGCGCCCGCGCCGAGCAGCGCGAGTCTTCGCCGTCGTTGCATGGTCGATTCCTCCCTGGGTCAGTAGCGGGGGACCAATGGATCCACGTCGCGCGACCATGAATCGATGCCGCCGCGCAGGTTCCGGAGCTTGCGAAATCCAGATGAGTAAAGGTACTCGAGCGCGCGCATGCTGCGCTGGCCGTGGTGGCAGTGCAGCACGATCTCGCGGCTGCTGTCGAGCTCCGAGAGCCGCGCCGGAAGCGAGTTCAGCGGAATCAGTCTGGCGCCCTCGATGTGCGCGATCTCGAATTCGTGCGGCTCGCGGACGTCCACCAGATCGAAGTCCTCGCCGCGCGCCCGCCGCGCCTGGACCTCGCGCGCATCGACCTCCCAGCGCGCGGCCGACTCGGTCGCGGCCTCGACCGGCGTGATCCCGCAGAACTGTTCGTAGTCGATCAGCTCCTTGATGGTGGGGTTCTCGCCGCAGATCGGGCAGGCGGGATCCTTGCGCAGCTTGAGCTCGCGGAAGCGCATCGCCAGCGCGTCGAACAGCAGCAGCCGTCCGACCAGCGTCTCGCCGACGCCGAGGATCAGCTTGAGCGTCTCGATGCCCTGGATCACGCCGATCACGCCCGGCAGCACGCCGAGCACGCCGCCCTCGGCGCACGAGGGCACGAGCCCGGGCGGCGGCGGATCCGGATACAGGCAGCGGTAGCAGGGACCGACCCGGGCATCGAACACGCTGGCCTGTCCTTCGAAACGGAAGATGCTCCCGTAGACGTTGGGCTTTCCGAGCAGCACGCACGCGTCGTTCACCAGGTAGCGCGTCGGGAAGTTGTCGGTGCCATCCACCACCACGTCGTAGGCCCGCATCAGGTCGAGCGCGTTCTCGCTGGAGATGCGCGTCTCGTGCCTGTCCACCCGCACGTTCGGGTTGAGATCCGTAAGGCGCGCGACCGCCGACTCGAGCTTCGACTTGCCGACGCTCGAAGTGCCGTGCAGGACCTGGCGCTGCAGGTTGCTCTCGTCCACCACATCGAAGTCGACGATGCCGATTCTCCCGACTCCGGCCGCGGCCAGGTAGAGCGCGAGCGGAGAGCCGAGTCCGCCGGCGCCGATGACCAGCACGCTCGCGGCCTTGATCCGGCGCTGCCCGGCGAGCCCGACTTCGGGCAGGATCAGGTGGCGGCTGTAGCGCAGCAGCTCTTCCTGCGAGAGCGGCGGCAGACCATCGGCGCCGGTCGCCCACGCGGGCTGGGTGCGCGTGGGCGCGGCGGACGCAGCTCGCGGCAGTCCTGCCGGCGGCGCCGACGCGGCGGATGGCGAGGACGCGGCGGAAGTCGCCGCTCTCCCGGAGCCGACCCGCGCGTCGTTGCCGCCCGCGATGCTGGGCACGATGCTCAGCGTGTCGTTGGCGGAAAGCGGCGTGGCCTCGCGCTCGAGGTGGCGCACGTCTTCGTCGTTGCGATACACGTTCACGAACCCGCGCAGCCGGCCCGAATCGTCATAGAGATGGCGCTTGAGTCCCGCGTGGCGCTCGACCAGACGACTCAGAGCCTCGCCGACCGTCGAGGCCTCGACTTCGACCACCGACTGCTGAGCGGCGTAGGGACGCAAAGGCGTGGGAATCCGAATCCGGGTGACGATGCTCATCCACTGGCTCCATCCGGTTCGCGCGCCGCCTCAGGCGCGGTCAATTCGAGAGGTTCGGGGTCGAATCGGGAGCGATCTTCGGCGAGGCGCCAGGACTGCGTGTCGTAGGGCTGTCCCTGGCGCACGCTCACGATCAGATAGGAATAGTAGGGCCATGCGTGCTCGACGTCGAATGCCGAAGGGAGCGCGGGATGATCGGGATGCGAATGGAAGAATCCGACCACGTCGAGTCCGCGCGCACGCGCCTCCTTCTCGGCCGCGAGGAACTGCTCGGGCGCGATCACGTAACGATTCTGGCGCGAGTCGGTGCGCTGGTTCTCGATGGTCACGACCGCCTCGACTTCGCGATGCGCGCCGACATCGCGGCCCAGCAGCACGCCGCACCCTTCCTCGGGATAGGCGGCGCCCAGGTGAGCGTGCACCTTCTCCGTCTCCGCCGCGCGCAGCCTCAGCGTCACGCCTCCTCCCACATCGGCTCGCTCATGTAGCGCTCGGCGCCATCCGGCAGGATCGCGACGATCACGCCGCGCGTGAGCCCACGCGCCACGCGTTCGGCCGCAACCAGCGCAGCTCCCGCCGACCAGCCGAGCAGCAGGCCTCGCCGCGCCTGACGCCTGACCATGGCGATCGCCTCCTCGCTCGCGACTTCCACGGTGCGTTGGTGCGTGGCGGGATCGTAAATCGACGGCACCATGGCGCTCGCCAGATGCTTGAGTCCTTCGAGCGCGTGATAGGGCGAGTCGGGCTGGACCGCGATCGCCTCGATCGAGGAATCGTGCTCGTGCAATCCCCGGGCGGTTCCGACCAGCGTGCCCGACGTGCCGATGCCAGCGACCAGATGCGTCACCCGGCCCGCGGTATCGGACCAGATCTCCTCGGCGGTGGTGCGATGGTGCGCGCGCCAGTTTTCCGGATTCGAATACTGGTCCGGATAGAACCACCGCGGGGGGTCTTCCGCCACGAGCCGGCGCGCTTCGATGATTGCGCCATCGGCTCCGTCCATCGAATCGGTGAGCGTCACTTGGGCGCCGAGCGCGGCGAGCAGACGCTGGCGCTCCGCATTCGCGTTCGCGGGCACGCACAGATGCACGCGGTGTCCGCGGGTCGCGCCGATCCAGGCGTACGCAATCCCGGTGTTCCCCGAGGTCGCATCGATCAGGGTTCGGCCGGGCCTGAGCCCGCCCGAGATCTCCCCCGCGCGAACCATCGCCCATGCCGCCCGGTCCTTGACCGAGCCGCCGGGGTTGAACCACTCGGCCTTGCCCAGCACCGAGACCTCGTCCGGCAGGCCCTCGAGCCCTGAGATCGGCACCAACGGCGTATGGCCGATGAGGTCGACCAGCCCCGAGTAGCCGGCGGCGCGGATGAGATCAGAGACGTTCATGGGAGACCGATTCGATGCGCGGCCGATGCTTTGGGTCCCGCTGATTTCCTGAAGCGGCCCGGCAGTCGCCGATTCCGGACGTGTTTGCCCCCCGGTCATTGGCAATCGCCGCAGGCCACGGCTACGATGCCGCGGTGATCCTCGCCGGTGACGTCGGTGGCACCAAGACCCATCTCGCTCTCTACGCGCCCGAGGCGACTCCGCGCCGGCCCGCGTTCGACCGGATCTACGCGAGCCACGAGCACCCGTCACTCGACTCGCTGATCAAGGCCTTTCTGGTCGAGGCGGGGGGCGCACGAATCGAGCGAGCGGTGTTCGGAATCGCAGGCGTCGTGGTCGGGAATCGCGGTGAGACCACCAACCTGCCGTGGCACGTGGACGGCCTTTCGATCGCAAAGATGCTCGGCGGCGCGGCCGTGACCCTGATCAACGACCTCGCCGCCACCGCACACGGACTGGACCTCTTGGGCGAGGCCGAGCTGGAGACGCTTCAGCCGGGCAGCATCCCGGAGCTGGTCGAGCGCGCGCACGGGTCGCGCGCAGTGATCGCGGCGGGCACCGGGCTCGGCATGGTCGCCACGTTGCGTGACGGAACGCACACGGTCGTTGCGCCCTCGGAGGGCGGTCACGCCGATTTCGCGCCGCGCACCGACGAGGAGATCGCATTGCATGGCTGGTTGCGCGTGCGCTACGGAAGGGTGAGCGCCGAGCGCGTGCTCTCCGGCCGCGGGCTCGCCGACATCCATCGCTTTCTCGGAGAGCGAAAGCGCGGCGCAGAGAGTGCAGAATTCGCGGCGCGCTTCGCGGCAGCCGACGATCCGGCGGCGGTCGTGACCGCGGGCGCGCTCGCTGGGAGCTGCGAGCGCGCGGTGCTGGCGCTCGGACTTTTCGTCGAGGCGTATGGCGGTGAAGCTGGAAATCTGGCGCTGCGCGCGCTGCCGATCGAGGGCCTGTTCCTCGGCGGCGGAATCGCGCCGCGCATCCGTTCCGCGTTTCGCGACGGGCGCTTTCTGAACGCGTTTCGGGACAAGCCACCGATGACCGAGCTGCTGGAGCGCATTCCAGTGCATCTGATCCTCGAGCCAAAGACCGCGCTGTGGGGCGCCGCCGCACTGGCGCTCGCACGCGACTGAAGGAGAATCATCATGTCGGTCACCCCTTCTTCCACCGGGCGCGCGACGCTCGAGCAGCTCGCGGTGAACACCATCCGCTTCCTCGCGGTGGATGCGGTCGAGAAAGCGAAGAGCGGGCATCCCGGCATGCCGATGGGCATGGCCGACGTCGGCTACGTGCTCTGGACTCGTTTCCTGCGCCACGATCCGCGCGATCCGGACTGGCCGGGGCGCGACCGATTCGTGCTCTCGGCCGGGCACGGCTCGATGCTGCTCTACGCATTGCTCCATCTGAGCGGCTACGACCTGCCGATGGACGAGCTCGAGCGCTTCCGCCAGCTCGGCAGCCGCACCCCCGGACATCCCGAGCACGGACACACGGCGGGCGTCGAGACCACGACCGGCCCGCTCGGCCAGGGCTTTGGCAACGGAGTGGGCATGGCGGTGGCCGCGAAGATGCTGGACGCGCGATTCGGTGATGCGAAGTTCTCGCCGGGCGCATGGCGGGTGTGGGGCATCGTGAGTGACGGCGACATGATGGAGGGCGTGGCTTCCGAAGCCGCATCGCTCGCCGGCCACTGGGGCCTCGGCAACCTGACCTGCATCTACGACGACAACCACATCTCGATCGAAGGGGACACCGCGCTCGCGTTTACCGAGGACGTGGCGAAGCGCTTCGACGCGTACGGCTGGCACGTGCAGCGCGCCGATCCCTACGATCGCGAAGCCATTGCCACCGCGCTCGAGCGCGCCGCGGCCGAAATCGCGCGTCCGAGCCTGGTGATCTGCCGCAGCCACATCGCCTACGGTGCGCCGAACAAGCACGACTCCGCCTCCGCCCACGGCGAGCCGCTCGGCGCCGAAGAAGTCGCGGCTACCAGGCGCGCTCTCGGCTGGCCCGAGTCGCCCACCTTTTTCGTTCCCGACGATGTTCGCGCGCATTTCGCGGATCGCGCCTCCGAGCTCGCCCGCGATCACGCGGCGTGGAACCAGCAGCTGGCGGAGTGGCGCACGCGCAATCCCGAGCGCGCGGCGGCGTGGGATGCGCTGATCGCGCGCCGCGTCCCGGCCGATCTCTATCCGCGCCTGATCTCGACCGCACCCGCCGGCGCTGCTGCGACGCGCGCGCACGGCAACGCGGTGCTCCAGCAGGCCGCGGCGCTGGTGCCGCAGCTGGTCGGGGGCAGCGCCGACCTCGAGCCGTCGACCAAGACCTGGATCAAGGGCTCCGAGGCGATCGCCCGCGGCAAATTCGAAGGGCGCAATTTCCACTTCGGCGTGCGCGAGCACGGCATGGCGTCGATCGCGAACGGTCTCGCGCTCTCCGGGTTCATTCCCTACGGCGCCTCGTTCCTGATCTTCACCGACTACTGCCGCCCGTCGATCCGGCTGAGTGCGCTGATGAAGCAGCAGGTGATCTGGGTGTTCACCCACGACAGCGTGTTCCTCGGCGAGGACGGGCCGACCCACGAGCCGATCGAGCACCTGACCGCGCTGCGCGCGATCCCTGACCTGCTGGTGATCCGTCCCGCGGACGGGCTCGAGACCGCCGCGGCGTGGGCGCTCGCGCTCGAGCGGCGCGATGGCCCGACGCTGATCGTGCTCACCCGCCAGACTCTTCCCGCGATCGAGCGCCCCGCGGACTTCGATGCCGCGGTGCTGCGTCGCGGCGGCCACGTGCTGCGCGAATCGAAGACAGCGGGCGCGCCCACCCTGATCGCGACCGGCTCCGAGGTGGGGCTCGCGATCGAAGCGGCGAAGAAGCTGGAGTCGGACGGCGTGGCGGTGCGCGTGGTGAGCATGCCCGCTCCGCAGAGCTTCCTGGCCGAAGACTCCGCCTGGCGCGAGCGCGTGCTGCCCGCGGCATCGCGACGCGTCTCGCTCGAGGCCGGCAGCACCGACTACTGGCACCGGTTCATCGGCGAGCGCGGACTCGCGATCGGCATCGACCGCTACGGCGTGTCCGCACCGCTCAAGGACGTGCAGGAATACTTTGGCTTCACGCCGGACAAGGTGGCGGCCCGCATCCGAGAATGGCTCGCGGGGTCCGGGGGGTGAGCGCACCGGCCGCAGCGCCCTCCAGCACCCGGCCCTGGCTCGCGTTCGGGACCTGCGGCGTGATCTGGGGCAGCACGTTCCTCGTCATCTCGATCGGCAACGACACGCTCGCCCCGGTATGGGCCGCTGCGCTGCGCCTGCTGCTGGCCGCGATCCTGCTCACCGCCTGGACGATGCTTCGCCGGGTCGCGCTGCCGAAAGGCGCCGCGCTGCGAACCGCCCTCATCTATGGCGTGTGCCAGTTCGGCATCAACCTCCCGCTCCTCTACTGGGGCGAGAAGCTGGTGCCCTCGGGACTCTCGGCGGTGTTCTACGCGACCATTCCGCTGTCGAGCGCGCTCATGACCCGCGCGCTCGGAATGGAATCGCTCAATGCCTTCAAGATCGTCGGCGCGCTCACCGCGTTCGGCGGGGTGGCGGTGCTGTTCTCTTCCAGCTATCACGGCGAGATCGCGCCCATCGGCATGCTCGCGATCTTCGCTGCCGCCACGATCGCGGGGTTCGGCGTCATTCTCCTCAAGCGGGGCCCGCGCCAGGACCCGATCGCGGCCAACGCGGTCGCCACCGCGGTCGGCGGGGTGATGTCGCTCGCGATCAGCTTCGGGATGCGCGAGGCGCACATGCTCCCGGTCACCCTGGCTTCGGCGCTGCCGCTCCTCTACCTCACGCTCGCGGGATCACTCGGCGCGTTCGTGATCATGTCGTGGCTCGTCAATTACTGGCCGGCGACCCGCGTGAGCTACATCTCGGTGATCGTGCCGGTGATCGCGCTGGTGCTGGGGAGCGTGGTGCGCCACGAGCGGCTGACCCTGGTCAGCCTCGCCGGTTCCGCGCTGGTGCTGGTCGGATTGCTGATCGGCATGCGCGGATCAACGGGCGGACACTGAGGAACGAAGTCCAGCGGCGAACCTGCCGACCTCACTTCAGAAACCATTGCCGTTCGTGCCATGCCAGCACCAGCAACGACGTGGTCGCGATCAGCCAGCCGAGTGCCCACGGAGGGCGGCGGTGGATGAAACGGCCGATCGCCATTCCGGACAGGCCGCCCACGGCCGCGTACAGAAGCCAGCCGTACCATCGGACTGCCGGCTCTCCCGGAACGGCCAGGAATCCCCACGAGTCGAGCCCGGGAAAGAAGTAGATCGCCGGCCAGGGCAGGAGAACAGCCACCGTGTAGGCCAGCACCGCGCCAACCGTGGCGCCCCACCACGCCGCGGGCCTTCTCACAGGCCTCGGATGTTGTTGACGATGTGGCCGACCAGAAAATTCCACCACACCACGGCCGCCAGGAATGTCGTGAACGCTCGCCGCGCGGCCGTTTCCGTCGGCTGACGCCAGACCGCCCAATAGGCCGGAAGCAACGCGAGCCCGATTGCCGCTGCGTGTTCCTTCACTTCGAAGAGCCCGGTCGCCCAAGGCACGTGCGCGTCCAGGTACTGGGCGCGGGCGAACAGGCGGAACGGGAGGTAGTCGATCGCGCCCAGAAGCACCGTGAGGCAGAACAGGAAGACGATTGCTCGCACGTAGCGTTCCGGGTGGACCGCGCGCAGCGAGTGCCACCACGCGGCGTGTAGTCCTGACGCCGGCCACCAGAGCGCCAGCGCCTGGTGCGTGACCGCCCCGAGCAGCAGCATGGCGCTCAACCCGTGCAGCACCAGGAACAGCACCTTGAGGAAGTTCACCGCCGCGCCGAGACTCCGTCCGCCTGGAGTCGCTGCTCCAGCCCGTGCAGCTCTTGCTTCAGGCCCTCGGGCAGCTTCTTGCCGAACTTGGCGTAGTGCTTCTTGATGCCGGCCAGCTCCTTCGACCAGCCCTCCGAGTCGACGCGCAGCAGCTCGGCGACGTTCGACTCGGCGAGGTCCAGCCCGGACAGGTCGAGGGCGCCGGGCGCCGGCACGCGGCCGATCGCGGTGTCCACTGCCTTGCCCGTGCCGGCCACGCGCTCGAACACCCACTTGAGTACCCGGCTGTTCTCTCCGTAACCCGGCCACAGGAACTTGCCGTCCGCGCCTTTGCGGAACCAGTTCACGTGGAAGATGCGCGGAAGCTTCGCCGGATCGGCGCTCGCGCCCATCTTCAGCCAGTGCGCGAAATAGTCGCCCATGTGGTAGCCGCAGAACGGCAGCATCGCGAACGGATCGTGGCGCACCGTACCGACCGCGCCGGTCGCGGCGGCGGTGGTCTCGCTGCTCATGATCGAGCCGAGGAACGTGCCGTGCCGCCACGAGAGCGCCTCGTTCACCAGCGGGATCACCGAAGCGCGCCGGCCGCCGAACAGGATCGCCGAGATCGGAACGCCGGCCGGGCTCTCCCAGTCGGGCGAGAGCACCGGGCACTGCTTCGCGGGAACCGTGAAGCGAGCGTTGGGATGTGCAGCCATGCGGCCGCTCTTCGGGGTCCACGGACGGCGCAGCCAGTCGTTCAGCTCGGGCGGCGGCGCGTCGCTCATCTCCTCCCACCACACGTCGTTCTCGGGCGTGAGCGCGCAATTGGTGAAGATCGAGTTGGCGCGCGCGGTCTGGATCGCGTTCGGATTGCTCTTCATGCTGGTGCCGGGTGCCACGCCGAAGAATCCCGCCTCCGGATTGATCGCGTGCAGGCGGCCGTCGCTGCCGAACTTCATCCACGCGATGTCGTCGCCGACGGTTTCGATCTTCCAGCCGCGAAGCGTCGGATTCAGCATCGCGAGGTTGGTCTTGCCGCAGGCGGAAGGGAACGCTCCCGCGATGAAGATCCTCTTCCCCTCGGGGCTGGTGAGCCCGAGGATCAGCATGTGCTCGGCCATCCAGCCCTCGTCGTGCGCCTGCACCGAGGCGATGCGCAGTGCGTGGCACTTCTTGCCGAGCAGCGCGTTTCCGCCGTAACCCGACCCGTACGACCAGATCTCGCGAGTCTCGGGAAAATGGCAGATGAGCTTGGTGCTCGGGTTGCACGGCCACGGCGAATCCGGGGCGTTGCTCTCGAGCGGTGCACCCACCGAGTGCAGGCCGCGCACGAACTCGCCATCCGCGCCCAGTATTTCCAGCACCTGCTTCCCGACCCGCGCCATCAGGTGCATGTTGGCGGCGACATAGGGCGAGTCGCTCAGCTCCACCCCGATCCTGGCGATGGGCGAGCCGATCGGCCCCATGCTGTACGGAATCACGAACATCACCCGGCCCTTCATCGAGCCGGCGAAGTGTCCGGCGAGCGTGGCCTTCATCTCGGACGGCTCGCGCCAGTTGTTGGTCGGGCCGGCGTCGTCCTCGCTCTTCGAGCAGATGAAGGTGAAATCCTCGACGCGCGCGACGTCGGCCGGGTCCGAGCGCACGAACACGCTGTTGGGACGCAGGGCTTCCTCCAGGCGGATCGCGGTGCCCGACTGAACCATGAGGTGCAGCATGCTCTGATATTCCTGAGCCGAGCCGTCACACCAGACCACCCGATCCGGCCGGCACAGGGTGGCCATTTCCGAGACCCACGCCTCGAGCTTCTTGTGCTTCGTCATCGGGATCTGCCTTCGCTTTCCCAGTAGCGGCGTAACGCCGTTCGCGCGATTCCGGAAGGAAACCGCCGAGTTTTCGAGCGGACCCAATTGGCGGGCGGATACTAGCGGATTGTCACGCGCCGGCAAAAAAGGTGGCGCGACTCGGGCGATCAGGCCAGGAGGGATGGCGCTGCGCAGGTCGAGGCGGTGGTCGAGGCGAAGCTTCAGGCGGCTTCGCGCCGACTGGTGATCTCGCGCATCTCGACCGCATAGCTCAGCGCGCTGGCCAGCAGCTTGTCGACGTCGAGATCGAGGCGGATCTCCTCGTCCTCGACCCGCTCGTCCGGACGGAACGCGAACTTGCCTTCCTGCCACAGTAGCAGACCCAGCACGATGTGACGCTGAACGGCGAGCACCGCCTCGCGGATCTGATCCTCGGTGAGCGCGCCGCTCTCCACCAGCATGTGCCCGATACGCAGGCCCGGGCGGTCCTGCTGGATCGCGAGCACGAACTCGATCGCCTCCGGCCTCACTTCACCGCGGCGCACCAGCACGTCACCCACTCGCAGCGTCGCTCCGGTCGAGGTTGCGAACAGCGTGCGGCCGTCCTCGACGTACAGGTTGATCTTTTCCCTGGCGCGCTCGAACTTGAGGCACCCGGTGACCCGGGCAGCCTGGAGCAGGCGCAGCAGATGCCCGGCGTTGAAGTGGGACAGTGAGCCGCTGAGGAACAGCGCAGCCATGAGGTTCTCCCCCGAGGAACGTTTCGCGTCTCATCGCGGGCTATCGGCTGGATTGGCCGCGAACTGAAGCGACTTGTCGGGCGGCGTTTCCGCACCCGCCACCCCCCTTGCGTCGCCCTTGGGAGAGGCGCATCTTTTGTGCGTCAACCTATCATCACCCCCTCAGGCGAGTTCCAGGAGGTCCCGCATGGCGGCCCGCAAGCGCGCGCGTCCATCCCGCAAGCCCAAGACAGCGAGCCGCCGCCCGGCCAGACCCGCAAAGAAGCGCAAGGCGGGCGGCTCGAGGCGTACTCCGGCGAAGAAGCGTGTGGCGCGCAAGACGCGTCCAGCGGCGAAGTCGTCACGCGCGTCGTCACGGCGGAGCAGCGCTTCCGCGCGGCCCAGGGCATCCGGGATGGTTCCGAGCGGGATCGGTCTCGTCAACCACCACCTCGACTACACCACCCACGACCTGGCCGCGGTGCGCCGGTTCTACGTGGAGGTGCTGGGCTTCACTCAGGTCGAGGAGATGCCGGACCTCGAATACATCTCGATTCAGACCGGACCCAGCTCCAGCCTCGGCTTCTCGCCGCCCATGCCCGGACCGCCCGAGCAATGGCGGCCGCCGCGCGAGCCGGCGCTCTATTTCCGGGTCGAGAACGTGGACCGGGCGCATCAGCGGCTGGCCGCAAAGGGTGTAACGTTCGAGCAGTCCCCCACCGACATGCCGTGGGGCCACCGCGTGGCGATCCTGCGAGATCCCGAGGGGCGTGCCGTGTATCTGGCGCACGACCTCCAGCGCTGATCCCTTAGGGCGAGGAACTGACATGGCGATTCGTGCCGAAAAACTCCGCGCGCTCGGGCAGAGCGTGTGGCTCGACTTCATCCGCCGCCGATATCTTGTCTCCGGCGAGTTCGATCGCGTGGTGCGCGAGCAGGGCGTGGTCGGCGTGACCTCGAACCCCACCATCTTCCAGCAGGCGATCGCGACCAGTGACGACTACGACGGAGGAATCGCGACCCGCTCCGCAGAAGGCCTTTCCGGCACGGCGCTGTTCGAGGCGCTCGCGGTCGAGGACATCCAGAACGCGTGCGACCGGCTGCGCACGGTGTTCGAGCATACGCACGGCCTCGATGGGCGGGTGAGCATCGAGGTCAATCCCAAGCTCGCGCACGACACCGCCGGCAGCATCGAAGAGGGCCGCCGCCTGCGCCGCGTGGTCGGCCGCGACAACGTCATGATCAAGGTGCCCGCCACGCCAGAAGGCCTGCCCGCGATCACCGAGCTGACCGCCGAAGGCGTGAGCGTGAACGTGACCCTGATCTTCTCGATCGCGCGCTACGAGGAGGTCATGGATGCCTACCTGCTCGGGCTCGAGCGCCGGAGCGCCAAGGGCCTCGCGCTCGAATCGATCTACTCGGTGGCCTCGTTCTTCGTCTCGCGGGTCGACACCAAGGTGGACGCGGCCATCGATGCCGCAGTCGCGACCCTGCCCGCGGGCGCCGGCGAGCGGAAGGAACTGGCCACGCTCAAGGGCAGGGCCGCGATCGCAAACGCGCGGCTGGCCTACGCGCGCTTCCGCAGCGTGTTCACATCGGCGCGCTTCAAGCCGCTCGCGACGCGGGGAGGCCACCTGCAGCGGCCGCTGTGGGCCTCGACCAGCACCAAGAACCCGGCCTACCCGGACACAATGTACGTGGACGAGCTGATCGGGCCGGACACGGTGAACACCATGCCGCCCGCGACGCTGCTCGCCTACAACGACCACGGCTCGCTCGAGCCGCGGATCGAACACGATCTCGAAGGCGCGCGCGCGCTGTTCGCGCGCCTGCCAGCGCTGGGTGTGCCGATCGAGCGCCTCATCGACCAGCTCGAGGGCGAGGGCGTCGCGGCGTTCGCGAAGTCCTTCGATCAGCTGCTCGACGCGCTGAACCAAAAGCGCGCGGCGCTGATCGCACGCGCTCGATGACCGCGGTTCCCACCGGACTACGCATGGCCGGGGGCCTCGATTCCGCCGCACTCGAGCGCAGGCTCACCACACTCGGCATCCAGCACTTCGCCGCCCGCCTGTGGGCACACGACGACGCACTGTGGGGCGACGATCCGGTGCACCGCGCGGTGGCCGCGAACCGACTGGGCTGGATCGACTCGCCCGGGAAGATGCGCGACTCGATCGACGACCTGCGCGCATTCGCCGCGGAAGTGGTCGAGTTCGGCTTCACCCACGTCGTGCTGCTCGGTATGGGTGGCTCGAGCCTCGCGCCCGAGGTGCTGCGCCGCACGTTCGGAGTCGCGACCGACGGGCTCGAGCTGACCGTGCTCGACAACACCTCGCCCGCTGCGGTGCGCGCGATCGACCGATCGCACGATCCGAAGCGCACGCTGTTCGTGGTCTCGAGCAAATCGGGCGGCACCATCGAAGTGAGCTCGTTCGAGAAGCACTTCTTCGAATGGGTCGGCGCGGTGCGAGGCGCCTCCGCCGGGCAGTCGTTCGTCGCGATCACGGATCCGCACACCTCGCTAGAGGTGCTGGCCGGGAATCGCGCATACCGCCGCACGTTCCTGAATCCGCCCGACATCGGCGGACGCTACAGCGCGCTCTCCTACTTCGGCATGGTTCCGGCCGCGCTGATCGGCGCCGATCTCGACGCCCTGCTCGCCGGCGCGCTCGACGAGGCGGAGCGAAGCGGTCCAAAGGTTCCGGCGCGCTCCAGCCCCGGCATCGCGCTCGGCGCCGCGCTCGGCGAGCTGGCGCTGGCGGGGCGCGACAAGCTCACTCTGGTGCTCGGCGGCGGGCTCGAGCCCTTGGGCGTGTGGATCGAGCAGCTGGTCGCCGAGAGCACGGGCAAGAACGGACGCGGCATCGTGCCGATAGCCGATGAGCCGCTGGCCGGGCCCCAGGCCTACGGCGACGATCGCGTGTTCGTGTCGATTCATGCCGGCGCGCGAAACCCCGCGATCGATTCGAAGCTCGACGCGCTCGAGCGGGCCGGACATCCGGTCCTGCGCGCGACCCGCGCCACGGTCGAGGAGCTGGGCGGCGAGTTCCTGCGCTGGGAGATCGCGACCGCCACCGCGGGCGCGGTGCTGCAGGTGGACCCGTTCGACGAGCCGAACGTGAGCGAGGCCAAGCAGACGACCCAGGCGCAGCTCAAGTATTTCCTCGATCGCGGAGCATTCGTCGAGCCCACCCCGGTGTCGACCGGGAACCCGGTCGCGTACGCACCGGCCGCGATCGCCGAGATGCTGATCCCGCGGCTCGAGGGCAACACCAGCGCCACGGCATGGGTCGCCGCGTTGCTGAGCCTGGCAAAGCCCGGCGACTACTTCGCGGTTCTGGCCTTCCTGCATCGCACTCCCGAGCGACACGAAAAGCTCGAGAGGCTGCGCCTCGCGGTGCGATCCGCGACCCGCCTCGCCACCACCCTCGGCTACGGCCCGCGCTACCTGCACTCGACCGGCCAGCTGCACAAGGGCGGCCCCAACACCGGAATCTTCCTGCAGATCACCGGCGAGGAAGGCGAGGACCTGCCGATTCCGGGCGAGCGCTACGGGTTCGCGGCGCTGCGTCACGCCCAGGCGAACGGCGACTACGAGGTGCTCGAGCGCCGCGGGCGCCGCCTGATGCGCGTGCACCTGGGGACCGATCTGGATCGCGGGCTCGACGATCTGATCGCCGCGCTCGAGAGTCACGCACGCGCCTGAGGGAGGCGTGCGGCAGACGTCACTCGCCTGAGGCCGTGCCGCGCATCAGCTCGAGCGCCGCGGACAGGTCCACGTTTCCGCCCGAGAGAATGACGCCGACCCTGCTGCCGCGCGCTTCGATCGCGCCACTCATGAGCGCCGCGAGCCCGAGCACCCCGGTCGGCTCGACGATCAGCTTCATCCGCTCCCACACGAAGCGCATGGCGTCGACCAGCGCCGCATCGGGCACGCTGATCACGTCGCTCACGTGACGGCGGATGATCCCGAAGGTCAGCGGCCCGAGCGAAGGCGTGCGGGCCCCGTCCGCGATGGTCTCGGGGTGCTCGACCCGCTCGAGGCGCCCGCTGCGGAACGACCGCACCCCGTCGTCCCCTGCGGCGGGCTCGACTCCGATCACGCGGCACGATGGGCTCGCGTGCTGCGCGGCGAGCGCCGAGCCGGACAGCAATCCTCCGCCTCCGAGCGGCACCAGCAGCAGATCAAGCGTCCCTAAATCCTCGAACAGCTCGAGCGCGGCGGTGCCCTGACCGGTCAGGATGTCGATGTGGTTGAAGGGCGGCACCAGCGTTCGCCCGCTCTCGCGCGCGAGACGCCCGGCGAGCCCGTCACGCGCCTCCCCGACCTGATCGTAGAAGACGACTTCGGCGCCATAGCCGCGCGTCGCCGCGAGCTTCGCGGCCGGCGCCCAGCTCGGCATCACGATGGTCGCCGGGACGCCGAACTCGCGCGCGACCAGCGCCACCGCCTGCGCGTGGTTGCCGGACGAGAACGCCACCACCCCGCGTGCGCGCACTTCGGGCGCGAGACGCGAGATCATGTGGTACGCGCCGCGGAACTTGAAGGCGCCCATGCGCTGCAGGTTCTCGCACTTGAGCGCGACCAACGCTCCCAGGCGTGCATCCAGGTTCCGCGAGCGCGCGATCGGGGTGCGATGCGCGACGCCGTGCAGGCGCTCGCGCGCTTCGAGTAGACGCTCGATCAGCGCCCGGGTCTCTGGCATCGGATCGAACGGCGCGTCGGCCGCGGCGCTGTTCGCGGGATCGCTCATCTTAGGTTCAGCCGCCCGCGCTGCCGCCGGGCTCCAGGCCCGGACGGGTCTGGCGCGCCGGATCGAGCGCTTCGTCGATCTCCTCTGGCGAGAGTTTGGTCATCTCGCGTGCCAGCTCGCGCACCTGGCGTTTCTCCTTGAAAGCGCGCTTGGCGATTTCGGCCGCCTTGTCGTAGCCGATCAGCGGGTTCAGTGCGGTCGCCATGCTCGGCGAGATCTCGACGTAGCTGCGGCAGGTCTCGGCATTCGCCACCATGCCAGCCAGCGACTTGTCGGCAAAGGCGCGCGACGCGTTGGCGAGCAGACGGATGCTCTCGAGCAGGTTGCGGGTCATCACCGGCAGCATGGTGTTGAGCTCGAGCTGGCCCCACTGCGCGCCGACCGTGATCGCGACGTGGTTGCCCATCACCTGCGCGCCCACCTGGATCACCGCCTCGCAGATCACCGGGTTGACCTTGCCGGGCATGATGCTCGAGCCGGGCTGGATCGCGGGCAGCGTCACTTCGCCGAGGCCGCAGCGCGGTCCGCTGTTCAACAGCCGCACGTCGTTTGCGATCTTCATCAGGCTCGCCGCCACCGAGTTGAGCGCGGCGCTCGCCCACAGCGCGCCGTCCTGCGCTCCCTGCGCCTCGAAGTGGTTGCGCGCCTCGCGGAACGGGAGCCGGGTGCGGCTCGCGATCTCGGCGGCCATGCGCGCGCCGAATTCGGGATGGGTGTTGAGTCCGGTGCCCACCGCGGTGCCACCGATCGCCAGCTCGCACAGATCGGGCAGGGTCGCGCGCACACGCTCGATCGAGTGCTCGACCTGCGAGGCGTAGCCCGAGAACTCCTGCCCGAGCCGGATCGGAGTCGCGTCCATCAGGTGGGTGCGCCCGGTCTTGATGACCTCGTGAAAGTCGCGGGAGCGGGCCTCGAGCACGCCTTTCAGGTGCTCGAGCGCCGGTAGGAGCTGCTTGTCGAGCGCGATCGCCGCCGAAAGGTGCAGCGCCGCCGGGATCACGTCGTTGCTGCTCTGGCCGAAGTTGACGTGATCGTTCGGGTGGACGCTGCGACCCAGGATCTCCGAGGCGCGATTCGCGATCACCTCGTTCGCGTTCATGTTCGTGCTGGTGCCGCTGCCGGTCTGAAAGACATCGATCGGGAACTCGGCGTCCCATTTTCCTTCGGCCACTTCGCCGGCGGCCTGCTCGATCGCCTTTGCGACATCCTTCTCGATCAGCCCGAGCGATGCGTTGACCCGCGCCGCGGTCTGCTTGATGAGCCCAAGCGCGTGGATGAACTCCGCCGGCATCGGCTGCCCCGAAATCGGGAAGTTGTCGATCGCGCGCTGAGTCTGCGGACCGTAGCGTGCGCGCGCCGAAACTTTCATCTCTCCGAGGCTGTCCTTCTCGATGCGATAGTCCATCAGCTTCTCCTCTGCGAACGATTGAGCCACTCGAAGCCACAAAGCTCGACCCGATGATCGTCGGGGTCGCTGAAATAGATCGAGTCGGCGGCCCAGCCCTCGAACGTGATCGGCCCCTCGACGGCGAGCCCGAGCGATTCGAGCCGCGACTTTTCGCCAGGCACGTCCTCGCGCGCGATCGCGATCGCAAAGTGCGCCGGCCCGCCGCAGTGCGCCGCTCCGTACGAGAGAGGCTTTGCGGTGAGTCCGAGCCGCGGCGGTTGCCCGGGCGCCCCGGTCCACAGCCAGGTCCACGTCCCGCTCGGCCGGCTCTCGATCGCGAGACCGACGACGTCGTGATAGAACGCGGTCGAGCGCTCGACGTCGGCGACGCGCAGGATCAGCTCGGAGAGGCCGTGCCGGCCGGTCATGGAGCCACTTCCGGCCCGGGTGTCGCCGGCAGGATCTCCCAGCGGCTGACGATCGGGATGTCGGTGCGCAGCGAATGATGGACCGAGCAGTACTTGGTCTCGCTCAGACGGATCGCCTCCTCGAGCGCGAGTGCGGTCACGTTGCCGCGCACCCGGTGCAGGATCTCGATCTTCTTGAACGAGCGCGGATGCTCGGCATGCCGCTCGCCGGTGAGGCTCACTTCGTAGCCGGTCACCTGCAGGCGCTTCTTCCTCAAGATGCCGATCACGTCCATGCCCTCGCACGCTCCGAGCGCGGCAAGAACGGTCTCGACCGGGTCCGGTCCGGTCATGCCGGCGCCGCTGTCGAAGATCAACTGCTGCCCGCTCCCGCAGCGTGCGAGAAAGCGCAAGCCCGTCGGGCCGCCGTCATGGATCAGGACCGCAGTGGTGCTCATGCGTTCTCCGCTCCGACGCGCGCCGGAATCGCCCCGAGCGCGCGCAGTTTGTTGTAGCCGTCGAGCGCCGCGACCTTGTAGCACTCGGCGAGTGTCGGATAGTTGAACACGTTGTTGATGAAGTAGTCGAGCGTCCCCGAGAGCGCCATCACCGCCTGGCCGATGTGCACCAGCTCGGTCGCCTGGGTGCCCACCACCCAGACTCCGAGGATGAACCGCGTCTCGAGATGGATGATCAGCTTGAGCATGCCCTGCGAGTCGCCGAGGATCTGTCCGCGCGCGATCTCGCGGTAGCGCGCCACTCCGGTCTCGTAGGGCACGCCCTTCGCGGTCAGCTCCTCCTCGGTGCGGCCGACCCACGCGATCTCGGGAATCGAGTAGATGCCGAACGGGAACAGCTCGGGCACGCTGGTGGTGGGCACGCCGAACGCATGACAGGCAGCGATCCGGCCCTGCTCCATGCTGGTCGCGGCCAGTGCCGGGAAGCCGATCACGTCGCCGACCGCGTAGAGGTGCGGCACCACGGTCTGGTAGTGCTCGTTGACCGCGATTCGCCCGCGCGCATCCGCGGCGAGCCCCGCCTTCTCGAGCGCGAGCTTCGCGGTATTGCCCACGCGTCCGGCCGAGATCAGAGCCATGTCGGTGGCCATGCGCTTGCCGCTCTTCAGCGCCACCACCACGTGCGCGGTGCCGCCGAACTCGAGGTGATCCACCTCTTCGCCCAGACGCAGCGTCAGGTTCATCTCGCGCGCCTCGTGGATCATCGCATCCACGATCTCGCGATCGACCATGTCGAGCAGGGAATCGCGCTTGTCGAGCAGCGTCACCTCGATGCCGAGCGTCGCGAAGATGGTTGCGTACTCGACGCCGATCACGCCCGCGCCCACCACGGTGAGCGTGCGCGGCAGCTTGACGAGCGACAGGATGTCGTCGCTGGTGAGCACGGTGTGATGGTCCACCTCGATCCCGGGTGGCAGGCTGGGCGCGGAGCCGGTCGCGATCACGATCACCTCGCCCGAGAGCAACTCGCCGCGATCGCCGTCGTCCACCGCCACGCGATGCGGGTCCTCGAAGCGTGCCGTGCCCGAGATCAGCTGGATGCCGTTGCGCCGCAGCTGCGCCTCCACGACGTCGCGCTCGCGCTGCATGACGATCCCGGTCCGCAACAGCAGATCCTGCGCGGTGATATCGGTTTTGTTCCGGTAGGCTTCGCCATACAGCGAACGCTGGCGCAGGCCCGACAGGTCGATCACCGCCTCGCGCAGCGTCTTGCTCGGAATGGTGCCGGTGTTGATGCAGTCGCCGCCGACGACCTTCATGCGCTCGATCACCGCCACCCGCTTGCCCAGCTTGGCAGCCGCCACCGCCGCGCGCTGGCCACCCGGGCCGCTGCCGATTACGACGAGATCGTAGGTCTGCATGCGTCCTGCTCCGTCTTCGGCACCGGCCGTCCGCCGGACTCGGACGGAGTCGCATCGGGCGCGGCCAGCGACAGGTTGAGCTCGTCGTCGCTCAGGATCTGGCGGCGGTTCATGATCTGCGACGTGTCGTGCTCGAAGAAGAAATGGGTGATGTGATCGATGCCGACTTCGATCTGCTTGCGCAGTCCGACCATCTTGACGAGATAAGCGCCTGCCCACAGCAGCCACGCCAGCTTGCCCGAGAGCGGCACTCCGAACAACTCGAGGACCGAGCTGTGCATGCCGAGCGAGATGATGTAGCCGACATGCTGGAATTCGAACGTGGGAACGGTGCGGCCCTCGGCCCGCGCGACCAGCGTCTTGCCGACGTACGAGCCCATTGCGATCGCGGTCTGCGAGAGCTGAGGCTGGAGAGTTCCCTCCTCGCGGAGCGATGCCGCACAGTCGCCGATCACGAACACGTCTTCGACGCCGCGCCCGTCGAAGTCGAGTGGACGGAGCCGCTCATCGACGCGGATTCGCCCATCCGGAGCGTGCTGCAGTGGCAATTCGGTGACCAGCGGCGGCGGGCACACGCCCGCGGTCCAGATCAGGGTGAAGCCATCGATCGCGCGCCCGTCGGCCAGCAGGACGCTGCGCGGCTCGACCCGCGCCGCGCGGGCGTTGAGATGGATCAGGATCCCACGCCGCTCGAGGAATGCCTGCACGTATGCCGAATGCTGCGGCAGCGCGCTCGGAACCACGCGCGGGCCGCCCTCGAGAATGGTGATCGACAGATGGGATGCGCTCAGATTGGGATAGCGCGGCAGCAGCGTGTCGCGCGCCATGTCCATGAGCTCGGCCGCGACCTCGACGCCGGTGACGCCACCGCCCACGATCACGAACGAGAGCAGCCTTCGGCGCTGTGCATCGCTCTCGGCCTGCTCGGCCATCTCGAACAGCTCGACGACGCGGGCGCGCAGGGTCATGGCGTCGACCAGCGTCTTGAACGGGCGCGTGTTCTCGGCCGCCCCGGGCACTCCATAGTAGTTGGTGACGCTCCCGACCCCGATCACCAGCGCGCCGTATGGCGCGACCCGATCGTTGTGCAGGCGGACCTCGCGCCGGGCGAGGTCGATGGCAAGCGCCTTGTTCTTGTAGAAGCGGACATGGCGGTGGCGCGCCATCTCGCGCAGCGGGTATACGATATGCCGGGTTTCGACCGCCCCAACGGCGACCGCGGGGAGCAGCGGGTTGAACTGGAAGAAATTCTCCTTGTCGATGAGAACGGTGTCCCAGTACTCACGCGCCGCGCGCGATCGACCGATCGCCCGCGCGACGTCCAGACCGCCGAACCCACCACCGAGTATCACCAGGCGCTTGCCGGCCATTTGCGGGGCAGGATAGCACGAGTGCTCGCAACCGAGGCGGCATGGCCGCGCGACCGCGTTGGTCGGCCTCACTCCCACGCTGGTGCGGATGCCGGGGCGTACGCAGGCGCCGGGACGAGACGCGAGCGCCGCGCGAGACCGCGCATCGCACTTCCGATGTCGCCGCGGGCGAGCCGAGCGACTTCGTATTCATTGCGTGCATTTCATGCGGCATACCAATCGCGCGAATCTTTTTGCAAATCATGAATGACTCGAGCGCGATCCACATTGACTGGTCGCACTGAATCGAGCGACATTATGCGTCGAGACGTCCCCTTACACCCTCCGGAGGTCCCACCCCATGGCGAAAACGCGCAAGAAGCGCACGGTATACACGTCCTCACAGCGCACGCAGATCCTTTCGACCGCACAGAAGGAAGGTCTCACGGCGTCCCAGGTGCAGAAGAAGTTCGGAGTGACCCCGGTGACGTACTACTCGTGGCGCAAGAAGACCGGCGTGGCCGGACGGCGCGGACGCGGTGCGACCTTGCGCGCCGGTGGCCGCACCGACCTCACCGGTCAACTGCGGGCCGAAGTGCAGGCCAAGGTTCGCCAGATCCTTCCCGAGATCGTACGCGGCGAAGTGAGCAGCTATCTCAACCAGCTGTTCGGATCCAGGCGAGGGCGCAAGTACTCGACCTGAGACTCGACCTTGGGTAGTGTCCCGGCGCGCGGTTCGGAAATCTCGGACCGCGCGTTCGGCTTCAGGCGACGGACGACACCGATCCAGGGAGGGAAGGTCCGCATGAAGGTGATCACGTTCCTGGTCCGAGCCCTGGGCGTGCTGGTGGCCGCCATCGTCGTTCTGACCGCGGCGCTGCTCGCACACGGATATGGCCTCGCGAACAAGACCATGAGCAATCCGCTGCCGGCTCTGGTCGTCGAGCCCGACTCCTCGCTGATCCCTCGCGGCGCGCACCTCTCACGGGTGCTCTGCGCGGGCTGTCACGCGCCCGGCCTGACGGGCGGCGATACGCTTTCGGGCGGCACCACGAATTTCTTCGTGATCCCGAAAGGTCCGACCCTGGGCGTGCTCTACGCGCCGAATCTCACTCCCGCCGGCGCGACCGCACATGCCGACAACGGCGAGTTGTCGCGTGCCATCCGCGAGGGCGTCGGATTCACTCGCAAGCCGCTGATCGTCATGCCCTCGAACGACCTTCGCAATCTCTCGGATCAGGATCTGGCCGCGATCATTGCCTTCGTGCGCGCGCAGCCCGCCGTTCCGCACGAGGTGCCGAAGCGTAAGCTCAATCCGCTCGCCTACCTGATCCTCGGCCTGCACCAGGCCGAGACCAGCGCGCAGCTTCCCGTGCCGCGCCCGATTCCCGACGTGCGAGAGGCTCCGACCGCGGAGTACGCCGCGTACTTCGCGAGCATCGTCGGCTGTGCCGACTGCCACGGTCGCGACCTCAAGGGAGCGCCCAGCGGCCAGCTCGGACCTCGCGGGCCGAACCTGGTCCAGCTCGCCCACGAGAAGCCGTTCGACATCTTCGAGCTGGCGCTGAGGCACGGAGTCAAGCCGGCAGGCGGCGCGCTCGATCCGTTCGAGATGCCGTGGACCATCTACGCGCACATGAACGACACCGAGGTGCGCGCGATCTACGAGTATCTGAAGAGCCGGGCGCTCTAGCCCGAACGCGCGCTCAGCAGCGCGGCCGCGGCGCGATCCACCAGCCACTCGCGGTTCCGCACCAGCCGCGCCGGAGTCGCGGCGCCATCTCCCTCCTCCGCCAGCGCACGCGCCACGGCTTCGGCCTTGTCGGCCCCGATGCCGAGCACCAGCACCGATCGCGCCTCATCCAGCGCGCGCGGAGTGAGCGTGAGCCGCCGCGGCGGGGGCTTTGGGCTGTCGAGCACCGCGGCGACGCGGCGCGTGCGCTCGCCGAGCAATGGGCTTCCCGGGAACAGCGAAGCGATGTGCCCGTCGGGACCGACGCCCAGGATCACCAGGTCCAGCGCTTCGGAGAGGTGCGCCTCGTACTCTTCGACCGCCACCTCGAGATCCGGGTACTCGCCTTTCATGCGGTGCACGTTGCGCGGCGGGACGTGCGCCGGATCGATCAGAGTCTCACGCGCCATGCGAAAGTTGCTCTCCGGGTCGGTCGGCGGCACCGCCCGCTCGTCGGCGAAGAACACCCGCACCCGCGACCAGTCGACCTGCGACACGCGCGGCGGCGAAGCGAGGCGCTGGTAGAGCCCGCGCGGGCTGCGCCCTCCCGAGAGTGCGAGGGTCGCGCGGCCGCGCGCGGCGAATCCCTCGCCGAGGCGCAGGACCACGAGATCCGCCCCCGCATCGGCGAGGGAATCGGCGTCGGAGAAGATCCGGACGCTCAAGCGGCCCTTCTTCGCGTCGTGGCTAGAGCGGGTGCCACGAGCGCCGGTCACGGCGGATCAGATCGTCGGCACACCTGGGGCCCCAGCTACCGGGCTCGTAGTTCGGGAAGTCGCGGGGCGGATGCTCTTCGAAGTAGCGAAGAATCGGCGTAATCCATTCCCACGATGCTTCGACCGCATCGCGCCGCGAGAACAGCGTGGGGTCGCCCCGCATCGCATCCAGCAGCAGGCGTTCGTACGCCTCGGGCGGCTCGCCGCCGAACGCCTCCAGGTACTTCATGTCCATCGAGACCTGCCCGACCGCCAGATCGTGGCCGGGGATCTTGGACGAGAATGTGAGCGCGATGCCCTCGTCGGGCTGGATGCGCAGGGTCAGCACGTTGGGCTCGCACGCCTCGCCGCGCCCGAACAGGCACAGCGGGATCTTCTGCATGAACAGCGACACTTCGGTCGCGCGCTTGGCCAGCTTCTTCCCCGTCCGCAGGTAGAACGGCACGCCCTGCCAGCGCCAGTTGTCGACGAACACGCGCTGCGCCGCGAAGGTCGGCGTCAGCGAGGCGGGCGCGACGTCGGGCTCCTGTCGGTAACCGCGATACTGCCCGAGCACGACGTCCTGCTCGATCGTCTCGGGGTTCGGCTCGCGCAGCGCGCGCAGCACCTTCAGCTTCTCGGTGCGAACGTCGTCCGCATCGTTGCTGTTGGGCGGTTCCATCCCGACCAGGCTCAGGACCTCGAGCAGGTGGTTCTGCACGATGTCGCGCAGCACGCCGGTCTGCTCGTAGAACTTGCCGCGAGTCCCGATCCCGACTGTCTCAGCGGCGGTGATCTGAACGTGGTCGATGTACTTCCGGTTCCAAAGCGGTTCGAAGAAGCTGTTCGCAAACCGGAACACCATGATGTTCTGCACCGTCTCCTTGCCGAGATAGTGATCGATGCGGAACGTCTGCGACTCATCGAGCACCTTCGCGACCAGTCCATTCAGGGCCTGCGCCGAAGCCAGATCACGGCCGAACGGCTTCTCGAGGATCACGCGCGTGAACCCCGGATCGGCGGGCGTGTGGATCAGGCCCGCGGCCTTGAGCCGGTGCAGGATCACCGAAAACACATCGGGCGGCGTCGCGAGGTAGAACAGCCGGCTGCCTTCCAGTCCGTGCTCGCGGTCCAGCTGCTCGAGCCGCGCGGCCAGCCGCTTGTAGGTTGCGGGGTCTTCGAACTCGCCCTGCACGTAGTCGATGCGGCTCGCGAACTCCGACCAGACCTTGGGGTCGACCGGCTTGAGGCGCGAGAACTCGTTCACACCGGCGCGCAGCTCTTCACGAAAGGCGTTGACCTCGACCTCGCGTCGCGACACGCCGACGATCGCGACGTGTTCGCCGAGCAATCCGCCTGCGGTGATGTTGTAGAGCGCGGGAATCAGCTTACGCCGCGTGAGATCTCCGGTCGCCCCGAAGATCACCAGAGCGCACGGCGGAGCGAGCTTTGCCGGGCGCGGTGGCAGATTGGGCGGGGCGATCGCTTCGATGCGCGCGGCCATCTCAGCG
Organism: Candidatus Eiseniibacteriota bacterium; assembly: GCA_031370785.1. GTDB lineage: Bacteria > Eisenbacteria > RBG-16-71-46 > RBG-16-71-46 > RBG-16-71-46 > DATJGS01. The sequence goes on from JANMQY010000107.1 coordinate 35,651, forward strand.
CTCCTTTACCGCGTGGCCGCCGAACTCGGCGCGCAGCGCGGCGACCACCTTGTCGCGGAACGAGTCGTCCTGGCGCGAACGGAACCGGCTCATCAGGGCCAGGGTGAGGACCTCGGCCGGCACGCTGCGATCGATCGCCTCCTGAATGGTCCAGCGTCCTTCGCCCGAGTCCTCGACGTAGCCGCGGATCTTCGCGAGCCCAGGGTCCTTGGCGAACGCGCGCTCGGCCAGCTCGAGCAGCCACGAGCGCACCACGCTGCCCTGATTCCACAGGTGTGCAAGCTTCGAGAGGTCGTAGCGGAAGTCGCTCGCGTTGAGGATCTCGAAGCCCTCGGCGTACGACTGCATCATTCCGTATTCAATCCCGTTGTGGATCATCTTGGAGTAGTGTCCGGCCCCGACCCTGCCGACGTGAAGCCAACCGTCCTTTGGTGCAAGCGAATCGAGCACGGGCTCGAGCCGCGCGATGGATGCGGCCTCGCCACCAACCATCATGCAGTAGCCGAGCTCCAGTCCCCAGATGCCCCCCGAGACGCCGCAGTCGGTGAAGAACATCCCGGCCGCCGCGAGCCGCTCGCCCCGGCGCTGCGACTCCTTCCAGTTCGAGTTGCCGCCGTCCACCACCAGGTCGCCCTTCGAGAGCAGCGGAACCAGCTCATCCAGCGTTTCGTCGACCGGCTTGCCGGCAGGGATCATGAGCCACACCACGCGCGGCGCGCTCAACGTCTTGACCATCTCGGCCAGGGTCTTCGCCGAAGTGGCACCGGCCTTTGCTGCTTCCGCGATCTTCTCGGCGTTGCGATCGAACGCGGCGACCTCGTGCTTCGCGCGCAGCAGGCGCAGCGTCATGTTCAGACCCATGCGGCCCAACCCGACGAATCCGAGCTTCATGCCCGCTCCCTTGCGATGAACTCATCCCGGCTTGACGCCGGCCGCATGCCCGATATGCGTGGAATGAAAGCGCGTGATCGGCCGGGACGCAAGCAGGCGGAGCCTGCTTCGGGCGAAGCCTGCGTCAGCCCGGTGGTGCGGCCGCGGACTACTCGGTCGCGGCGAGCGGCGAGTTGAGATCCGTCGCGATCTTGGCCCGGGCGGGCGAGGGCAGCGCGATGGCGCAGCCGAGCCCGACCAGAAGCAGCGAGGTCAGGCAGGTCAGCGCCCACTCGAGGCCGTGGCGGTCCGCGAGCGCGCCGATCGGGCCGATCAGCAGCGCGCCCACTCCCCATGCCGCGCCCATCAGCAGGCTCGAGATGGTGGAGGAGTGGCGCGGCGAAAGCTCCTGCCCGAGCACCACGTTGACCGGCAACGAAGCCTGCAGCACGAACGCGCCGAGGATCAACGCGACCATTCCGATGACCGGTGGCAACATCAGGAACGCGAAGAACAGCGGAGTCGCGCCCACGAACGAGAGCACGACCACGCGCCGTCCACCCCACCGGTCGGCGAGCCAGCCGCCGAGGAATCCGCCGCACGCGCCGAGCGCAAGGTAGGCGGTGAGCAGCGTTCCTCCCGCCGCGACGCTGAAGCCATGGCGGTGAAGGTAGATCGGAAGGAAGGTCATGAATCCGTACGAGACCGCCGAGCGGCACACCACCACGAAGTAGAGCAGCGTGAGCGGCCGCAGCACCGGCCTGAGCTCGCGCAACGCCGGGCGCGAACCGGCATGATGCGCGAGCGGGCGCACGCGACGCGACCAGATCAGCAGCAGCACGCCCATGATCACGCCCGGGAACACCGCGACCCAGGTGCGCTCGATCCCGAACGCGCCGACCACCGAGACCGCGAGCAGCGGGCCGAGCGAGAAGCCGAGCGTGCCGCCGGTGACGAAGAACGACATCGCGAGCGAGCGGCTCTTCGAGCCCTCCCCCGCCAGCACCGCCGCCTGCGGATGGAATGCCGCGACGCCCATGCCGCCCAGCATCAGCAGCGCGACCAGTGCCGCGTAGCTGGGCGAGAGTCCGATCGCCGACATGAACACCGCCGCGGTCGGGGGCCCGAGCGCCACGAACCAGGGCCTGGAAAGGCGGTCCGAGACCCAGCCGTAGACCGGCTGCGCGAGCGAGGAGGAGAGCGACGCCAGCGCCACGAGCGTGCCGACTTCGGTGAGATTGAGATGGAGCCGCAGCATCATCAGCGGCAGCAGCGGCGAGAAGAAGCTCGAGTAGGCGTCGATCGTGAAATGCGCCGAGGCGAGCAGAAAGAGACGAGGGGTGAGAAAGCTTCGCATGGGAAGAGCAATGCTAGCACAGCCGAATCGTGCGTACCGCCATCAGCGCGATCCGCAGAGACCGCAGCCGCATTGCCTGGTGAAGCGGTGCGCACCAAGCGAAGCGCCCGGCATCGCAAAGGACGCCGGACGCTCGCCACTGCAAATCGGGTGCTACGCAGCGCGGTTGAGGATCTCCTCGAGACGCTTGATGTGCGCTTCGGCACGTTCGACCGCACCCTGCGCGACTTCGAGCGCATGCGAGGCGGTCTTGAGGTTCTCCTCGCGACCGGCGCGCTCGATCTCTCCGAAGGCGACGACGCACTCGCTCGCGCCGATCGTGGCCGACATGCCCTTGAGGCCGTGGGACTCGAACTCGACCAGTCGCGCATCTCCGGTGCTGATCGCCTCGGCGAGGCGCACCATGCGCTGGCCAACGTCGGCAAGGAAGGTCTGGAGCAGCGCATCGCGCAACGCCGGAATTCCCATGCACGACTCTTCCAGGCGCACGTTGTCGATCGGCACCACTGGCGCCGGCGGGGCATCGGTGCCAGCCTCGTCGGCTGCGCCCTTGGCCACCACGGTCACATCGGCGGCGGTCAGCGCACGCGGACCCGCGGGCTTGGCGACCCCGGCAGTCTTCGCGGGTGCGGCCTTCGCGGCGGCGGCGGCCTTTGCGGCTGCGGGCTTCGCTGCGGCGGTCGCCTGCGTCTCGGGCCGCTCGGCGGGCTCCTTGCTGCCAAAGGTCACGAAGCGCTCGACCGCGGCGCACAGCTCGCCCAGGTCGATCGGCTTCTTGAGGACGTCGTCCATGCCACCCGCGATGCAGCGCTCACGTTCGCCCGGCTGGAGCTTGTCGCTCAGGCCGATGATCGGCGTCCGCGTCTTGCCGCGCTCGCGCGCACGCAGCGCCGCGGCGGCGGTGAGTCCGTCCTTGCCGCTCAGCTGCATGTCCATGAGCACGACGTCGTATTTCTGGCGCTCGCAGCACTGGAGCATCGCCCTGGCATCGTTGACCACTTCGATGGTGTAGCCGAGGCGCTGCAGCGCCCAGTCGGCGACCATCTGGTTGACCTTGTTATCCTCGACCACCAGCACGCGCACCCGACCGCGGCGCGCCTCGGCGACCGAGTGGCGCGTCACCAGCTTGTGCTCCGTCCCGGATCGCGGGCTCAACACCTCGATGAGCGCGTCGTAGAGCTCGGACCACTGGACCGGCTTGAGCATGTAGGCCGAGAAGCCGAGCTGCTGCGCGCGCTGCGCGTCACCCTTGCGTCCGAGCACGGTGAGCAGCACCGTGCGCGTCGCCGCGTAGCGCTCGTCGGAATGAATCGTGGCTCCCAGCTGCTCCCCTTCCATGCCGGCCAGGTTCATCTCGATCAGGGCAACCCGATACGGGTCCGGGGTGGAGGCGGCTCTGCGCAGCATGCTCATCGCCTCTTCCCCGTTTTCCACCTCGTCGGTGCGACAGCCCCACGCATTCAGCATCTCGCACAGCGCCTCGCGGGCCGTCTTCGACGGATCCACCACCAGGGCGCGTACACCGCGCAGCTGCACGTTCGAAGGATCGCCGGCTTGCGGCTGATCGGTCTGCTTGGCCAGCGGAAGCGCGAACCAGAACGTGTTGCCGTGCCCGGATCGGGTGTTGACCCCGACCATGCCACCCATCAGCGTGACCAGCTGGCGCGAGACCGCAAGGCCGAGTCCCACGCCGCCGAAGCGGCGCCAGCCATCGGCATCGGGGCCTGCGAAGGAGCTGGCGAGGCGCGCGGCATTGTCCTCGGACATCGCGGTCGCCGCGTCGGTGAGCGCGAATCGGACGCTGACCTTCTGGTTGTCCTCCTCGAGCCGCTCGATGTCGAGCGTGACCCTGCCTCCCTCGCTGAACTTGACCGCGTTCTGCCCCAGGTTCAGCAGCACCTGGCGCAGGCGCGCCGGGTCGCCGATCACGCGCGAGGGCACCTCGTGGTGCACGCGACAGTCGAACACCAGATCCTTGTCGAGCGCAACAGGCGCGAGCAGCGAGACCACTTCTTCGACCGTGACCCGCAGGTCGAAGCTGATCATCTCCTGCCGCATCGTGCCGCTGTCCAGGCGCGAGAAGTCGAGCGTGTCGTTGATCAGGTTGAGCAGGGCGCGGCTCTGGTTGCGAATGACCTCGACCATGGTGCGCTGCTCGGTCTCGAGTTCGCTTTCGAGCAGGAGCTGAGTCGTGCCCATGATGCCGTTCATCGGCGAGCGGATTTCCTCGCTCATGTTGGCGAGGAACTCGCCCTTGAGCTGGAGCTGCGCCTTGAGATCGTCCACCTCGGCCGAGCCCGCGCGCGGGTTCGCGTCGCGGTTGCGGGGCGTGGTCGATGGCGATGAGAGCGGCGTGGCGACGACCGAACGCGGAGCGTCAACGGCCGCCGGGGGATTCCACGCCGCCAGCGGACGCGCCACACCGACGAACGAGAGTTCGCCGTCCTGGCGCTCGAAGCAGCGGACACGTGCCAGCACCTGCAGCTCTCCGCCGTCGCGACCGACCAGCATGAGAGTGCGGCGCAGTTCGGAAGCGCGACTGCGACCCTGCCTCATGAACGCGCGCAGTGCGGAGACGCGGCCGTTCGCGGAGAGGATCGCGGTGAAAGGTTTGTTGAGCAGCTCGGAGGCGCGGTGGCCGGTGAGCGACTCGAGCGCAGGATTGAGCCACTGGAATCGGCCGAGAGCGTCGCAGGCGAAGAGCAGATCGGGCGTGGCGTCGAGCAGCTCACGCAATCCGATCGGGGACGATGCGGGAAGCGGCACGCGGGAACCGTCCTTGTGTTCGCTCATGGTGCCTCGGATCAATCGTAGGGTTGGTCGTGGCGATCCTGGCCCGACCGGGGTCAATGGCCTGTCAGTAAGGGTTTTCGGCGACTTGCCATCCGGACTTGAGCGCCGGCTGGTCCTCGTGATCGGGATGCGGGTCGAGCAGGAGCCCTGACCGGGAGTTCCGACCATCGGGGCGGAGCCCAGCCGGCGCGCCCCTTCGTGGTCGCATGTTAAGAACCAGCGCCAATCTGCCGAAGCACAGGCAGCGAGGGGAGCTGGGCGATCCCCCTTGGCAGCGGCGTGGACCCGACGCAAACCAGAACCAACCGAGCCACTACATGAGCGAAACCAACAAGGTAGTCGCACACTTCCTCGACGGCAGTGTGCTCAAGGGCACGACCTGGGATTTTTCGCTCGGCCGCCCGGCCTTCCACGTGTCTCAGCCTGGATCGGACGACCTCCAGATCGTCCGCTTCGAGCTGTTGAAGGCGGTGTTCTTCGTCAAGGAGCTCGCCGGACACCGCGAGCGCCGCGACTTCCCGCGATTCGAGCGTGGCAACACCGAGAAGACCAAGGGCACCAAGGTCTCGGTTCTCTTCAGGGACGGCGAGCTGCTTTGCGGCTACGCTCCCGCCTTCGCGCCCGCGCCGGCCGGCTTCATCCTGTCGATCGCGGATCCGCGCAGCAACAATCTGCGCGTGTACGTTCTGTTCCATGCGACGAAGGAGATTGGCGTCGGCCCCGAAGCCGAAGCGCTCGTGCGCCGGTTGCGACGCACCAAGGCGGCATAGGCGCGCCGTTCGCGCACTGCGGCTTCGAGCGCAGAAACAAAAGGGCTCCGGTTCGGCTTCGAACCGGAGCCCTGAGACTTTCGGTTTTGGCGACGCTGGGTTACCCCGCTTCGGGGCACTTCCCGGTTCGTCACTGCAGCCGGAGATCCCCTACGAGGACGTCACCTCCACCGAACCCAACAAATTCTTGTCCAATGGATCACCTCCTTCTCGGGGCCTACCTGCCACGGAGGGACCCAACCCTCCCGATCCCGTTGGCCGCCCGAGCCTTCAGGACCGCGCGCGATTCTTTCGCGCGAGCGAACTGCGCGGAGTTTCTGCGGAGCCGGACGAGTTGTCAATGACAACCTGGTTGTGGCAACCGTCCCCGGGGCCAGTTGCACGAAGGTCAGCTAGTGCGTGTCGCCCGCCGTCTTCACGTTCGCGAGATCGGCGCTGTTCAGGAACAGCCCGCGCGAACCGCGCACCATGGTCGCGGTCCCGTTCAGCGTCACGGTCTTTCCCATCAGCGGGATCATCGCGGTCTTGATCTCGACCTGTCCGTCACGCCGCGGATGGTGCTCTTCAGGAAACAGGAAATAGACCATCTTTGCGCTGGTCAGAAGTCCAATCGGCTGGCCGTTTCCGGCGCACTTGGCTGCGCACGCCTCGTGTCCCGCACCGTGCTTGCCGAGCTCGAGGTAACACGACACGTCGATGACTTCGCCCGTGAGGCTCACGCGCTTTCCGCTCGCGAGCACCTTGCGATGTTCCGCCGTGGTTGCGGCCTCGTAGGTGGTCGCGGACCACTTCGAGCTGTCGTTCGCCTTGCCCGCCTGTTCCTTGGCCCACGCCGACCGCGTCGCGCTGAAAGCCAGCGCCCCGAGCAGCGTCACGCCGACGACGAGCGCGCTCACCATCTCTCGCTTGATTCTCATTTCCGATTCCTCCTGGATCCGCCGGCAGAATCGCCGGCGCATTGGCGGGCACGGTAGCGCGTCGGGCGACCCAAGGCGAGGAGGGGGAAACGGGCGTTGGGCGGTCGGTGCGGGCGGTTTGGGTGCGAAAGCCGGGGAAAGTTGGCGCCCGGAGGAGGAATCCGGAGCAGCCGGCAGGTTCGGGCAACCCTTGTCGGGCCGCCGCCGTAGTGATGCTCGTGCCTACCGCTTCATCTTCCGGAACCCATTGTGGGGTGTACCCATGAAAACCTTCATTCCTGCTCTCGCCATTCTCGCCGCTCTCGCGGCTCCCGGCGCGCCAGAGGCATCGTGTCGGGGCCCGGCCTGCTCGAACCTCTCGCTAGGCGATCCGCCGGCGCGTCTCGCGTCGCGCTACGACACGCGCGATGCGCGAATTGCCATCACTCCCGAGACCGGTGAGGCGGTTCTCCTTCTCACGGATGACGTCGTTGCGCTGCAGCTCTCGGACCGCACGCTTCACAGGATCTGGCGCAAGATGAAGGATGAGGAGAAGGAAGGCCCGGACGCGGTCCTCGCCCATGTCTTCAAGGTCGCGGTGTTCAGCAGCGTCCGCGCGCTTCTCAGCAGCAGCGCGGAGATTCCGGTCCGCGACCTGCGCGATGTCGAGTATCGGAACGGGCGGCTGGTCTTCACGACGAAGAATGGCGAGCGGGTCTTCGGGCACGTACGCGTGAATGATCGCGACATGATGGCGGGATTCGCGGAGTCGGACGCACGCCTGTTCGTGAACGAGTTCCACCGCGTGCAGGCCCGCACGCGCTGAAGCGAATCGCTCCCGATCGCTATGTGCTCGCGACGCCGGCTTCTGCCCCGCTCGGCTGGCCGCTCACGACGGGCCCCGCGCCGAAGTTCAGCCGCAGGCGGAACTCGCGCCGCAGCAGCAGCAGGCTCAGCGCCATCTGCATCGCGACCGCGGCGACCGAGAGATACCAGATCCAGCGGAGCTGAAATCCCGGAAGCCGCGCGAGAAAGAAGGCCGGCACCGCGACCAGCACGATGCGCATGAACGAGGCGACCAGCGATGGCACGGTGTTCCCCATCGCCTGGAAGGTGCTCGAGGCGACGAAGATGATCCCGGAGGCGACGTAGTTCCACGAGATGATCCGCAGATACTCGCTTCCGACCGCGACCACGTGCGGATCTGACGAGAAGACGCGGATCATCGCCTCGGTCGCGATGTGGCACAGCACCGTGAACACCAACATCAGCACGGAGGCGCCCAGCGCCGCGCTGCGAAACGTCTCGCGCACTCGATCGGCGTGGCGCGCGCCGAAGTTCTGGCCCGCGACCGGCGCTACCGCGAACCCCAGCGCCACCACCGGCATGAATCCCGCCTGCACGATGCGCATACCGATGCCGAACCCCGCCTGCGCCGCCGAACCGAATGGGCGTGCGATCGCGTACACGATGAGGACGTAGATCCCGATGAGCGCGAACTCGGCTCCCGAGGGCAGCCCGATCGCGAGGATCTTTCCCCACAGCGCGGTCTGCGGGCGCCAGTCGGCGGGCCGGAACTTGAGGAATACGTCCTTCGGCAGGAAATAAAGTACGAGCCACACCGAGCCCACGAGTATCGCGATGAGCGACGCGATTGCGGCGCCCGCCACCCCGAGCGGGCGATGCGTGACCCAGCCGAAGATCAGAAATGGCGCAAGCACGATGTTGATGATCACCGTGGTGCTCTGAATGACCATCCCCGGCTTGAAATTTCCGGTGCCGCGCAGCGCGGCAGCCATCGCGACCATCGCGAACTGCAGCGCGGTCGCCGGGATGAACCACAGGAGATAATCGCTCGCGAGCCGCGCCGTGGTGGCATCTGCGCTCAGCATGCGCACGTAACCCGGGCGGAGCGCCATCGCGATCGCCAGGTAGACCACGCCCGCCAGGGTCGAGAGCACGAGCGCCTGATTGAAGACGAGGAGCGCACGCTCGTGATCGGCGCGGCCCGCCGCATGCGAGATCAGTGCGGTGGTGCCGATGCCGAGCATCATCGTGGCCGCGAGCACGATGAACATGACGTTGCCGGCGATCCCGACCGCCGCAACCGCCTCCTTGCCGAGCCGCCCCACCCAGTAGAGGTCGACCAGGAAATAGAGCGTCTGGAAGACCATGGTGACCAGCATGAAGCTGGTGGTCTTGATGAGATGGCGGGAAACCGGGCCGGTCGTGAGGTCCTGCATGTTCCCAATCTACACCACGCTCGAGATCGAAGCTTGTGGCGTTCCCGGCTCTCCTCTAGATTTGCCGATCCATTGGCGGCGGATGATCGAACCGTTCAACGAACGGAGGCACCAGGATGCGCAGCGTATTTCTTGGAATGTTCCTGCTGATGTTGATCGCGCCCGCGGCAATGGCTCAGACCGGAAAACACTTCGCCCTGGGTGGGGCGGTAGGTCTCACGCACTACATCGACGAGGATTTCAGCTCCAAGAACCCGGGTTTCTCGATCGCCTACCGATTCCGGCTCAATCCCGAATCGAAGGAGGGTTGGAGCTGGGCTCCGAAGAGTGGGTTTGGGTGGTCGAATCGCAAGACATCGACGGACATCGGCGGCACCCGCACGCAGCTCGGCAAGCTACAGACGATCCTGATCATGGCTGGCGTCCAGCGAAAGCTCCGCCAGGGCCCGTGGCAGCTCGGCATGGGCGTCGTGGCTGGAGGCTCGATCAATCACTTCGAGGTGGACAGGGCCGCCCGCGACGCATATCAGAGCCGCCTTGGCCTCGACCTCACCGAATTGAAGGTCAAGAACTCGATCGCGATTCGGCCCGAAGTCGGCGCGTGGTACGACCTGAGCGATTGGTTCGCACTGCACGGCTCGGTTTCCTACCTGTTCAATCGCCCCAAGGCGGAAACCACCCTGGGAGGCGTGACGACCTCTTCCACGTGGAAGACCGATCACGCCAGCGTGAGCGTCGGCCTGGTGGTGGGAGTCTTCTGAGGCTCTAGATGTAGGACTTGAGCTTCGGCCATGCCTGGCGAAGGTTCACGCGGGGCTTGCGCGCGATCGAGACATCGAGCCCGTTCTCGTACGGCATCGCGTAGCGCGAGTTCGTCTGGCCCACGATCTCGATCTCCTCGAAGAACTGCGCGTTGTCCGAGCGGCCCCCGCCGATGATGATCAACACCGAGCCGTCGAAATCCCCGGGCCCCCACAGCCAGTAGCTGTTGTGCGAGCTCATCGCATGGGGCAGACCTATTTTCCGTCCCAGCACATCCACCGCCCCCGCCTCGCCGTAGTTCTGTCCGAACACCCGGCACCTTGCGCGTTCCTCAGGGGTCAGGCGCGCGTACGCCTTCGCGACCAGCGCGACCATGTCGTCCCACCCGTGCATGTCGGCGTACTGTTGCGGCAGGCTGCCCATCTCTTGCCGCTCATCGGTGTGCGGCTGCATCCCCAGCGCCGCCTGATATCGAATGAAGGTCTCGACCGGAAGGATTGGGAGAGCGAACGGAATCGTCGGCGCACCGAGCAGGACGATGAACGCGATGCTCACCGGCCGGAGCCAGCCGCGCCGGGAGCGGCCCATGAAGCGCTCGAACGCGATCGCCCCGAGTGCGAACAGCATCGGGTAGGCGACCGCGAGGTATGAGGCTCGGCTCCTCCCACCCACCGCGAGGAGCACGGACACCGCAAGATAGATGAGTGCGAGAATCCGCCCGCGCTTCTTCCAGTCGGTGAGCAGGCCGAAGAAGATCCCACTCACCCAGATCAGCGCGTTCCCCGGCCCCATGCTGAGCACCTGCTCGAGCACGAACTTCGCGAACGGCACCGCGACCATCTTTCGCGCGGTGGCGTTGTGCATGAACTCGAGCGTGGGCCAGCCGTTCTGAACCTGCCACACGACGTGCGGAAGGAAGATCAGCCCGGCGATCGCGGCGGAGACCCATGGCCACGGGGTTGCGAGCCGACGGCGATGCCCGGTCAGGATGAGGCCGAGCATCAGCGCGCCGGCGAACCACGACATGCTGATCTTGTTGAGGAGCCCGATCCCGACCACGACTCCGAGCACGATCCAATCGCGAGGAGACTCCGAGCCCAGCGCCCGGATCAGGACCGAGATCGCGATCGTCCACAGGAGAATGTCGAAACAGTTCATCGAATAGTAGTGGTCGATGCCGAGGAATGTCGGCGAGAGAAGCGCCACCAGGGCCGCCAGCACCTGTGCGTAGCGCCCGCCTCCGAGCTGGCGCGCAATCGTGCCGGTGAGGAACACGGTCGCGGCGCCGCAGAGCGCCGGCACCATGCGCAGCGCCGGAAGCGAGTCGCCGAAGAGCCGACGCACGAGCGCGAGCACCGCGATCGAGAACGGCGGATGCTCGACGTATCCCCAGCTCAGATGATTCGTGCTCGCGAGGTAGTACAGTTCGTCACGAAAATAGCCGTACTGGGACATCGCCCAGATCTGGAGCAGGAGCTGTACGAGCGCGATCGCGGCCAGGACCAGCAGATCGCCGCGGCGATCGTTTCTCGCTTCCATGCGAAATCTCCTCGGACATGCGCCACCGGCGGACGCTCGCGCCAGGAATCAGGCGAGCAGGGCGAGACGTTAGCGCATGCGAGGAGATCGGGGAATCCGAGGCCGCACGGCACCTCGGCGTCGGCGGGCAACCCCGCCGACGCCATTCGAGGCGCTACGGAGTGTTACGGAGTGGGCAGGACCACGCTGTTGCTCGCCATCGTGCACGCGCCGACCCGCGCGAGCGCTCTACCCGTCAGCGTTGCTCCGGTATGCCCGCGGTGGCCGCGACGTTCCGCGCAACTCTTCCCTAACCGCAGCGCAGGCGGAAGATCCAGCTCGGTTTCATCCACGCCGACGATCGATCGCTCGGCGCGGGATCCGGCATCGCTGGAGCGATGCGGCGCAGGACAAGGCGTGCATCGGCTGAGCGCGGGAGGCGAAGTACGACCCGCAAAACCTGTTCCGGATGAATCAGAAAATCGCGCCCGCGAAGTAGTCGGCGAGGGGCTTCGGCGCGCAGGCGTCGAGGCCCCTCCGTCGGGACGCCCTCGAGGCAATCGGGCTATGAACCTGCCTCCACCCGCGACACGCTCATCTCAAAGATGATGCCCTTCAGGATGTCGGGAGCCACCGGCTTCACGAGGTGAGCATCGAATCCCGCTTCGGTGGCGCGCTGCCGGTCTTCGCTGTTCCCCCATCCCGTCAGTGCGATCAGGAACATCCCTCGGCCCCAGGGCTGCGTGCGAATCTGGCGAGCGACTTCGTAGCCATTCATCCTGGGCATTCCGATGTCGAGCAGCACGAGCGCAGGCAGCAGCCGCTCGGCGGCCGCGAGCGCCGTTTCACCGTCGTAGGCGACTTCGACCTCATGGCCCTCGATCCGCAGGAGCATGGCAAGGCTGTCCGCCGCATCGCGAAGGTCATCCGCGATCAGGATTCGCGGCTTCGCGGCGACTTCCTTCGCGGCACGGTCGTGGATGAGTTCGTGGCCTCGAACCGGGTCGTCGGAAACGCCGAGCGGAAGGCGAACGGTGAACTGGCTGCCGCGTCCCAGCCCCTCGCTGTACACCCCGATGCTCCCGTCGTGAAGCTCGATCAGTGCCCTGGCCAGTGAAAGGCCGATCCCAAGTCCGCTCTGCGACTCCTCGAGGGATACCGCTCCCTGCGAAAACATCTCGAAGAGCCCCGGCAGCATCTCGGGCGCGATGCCTGCTCCGTTGTCGGTAACGGTCAAGAGGAGCGACCCTACCTCCCGCTCCGCGACCAGCGAGATCCGGCCACCGCTCTTCGTATACCTGGCGGCGTTGTTGAGCAGGTTGGAGAGAACCTGCGAGAGTCGGATCGGGTCGGCCTCGAGGCGGATGGGTTCGGCGGGGAGCGAAACCGTCAGTTGATGATCACCCGCCTCGATGTGCGGCCGGCTGGTCTCGACGGCGCTCTCGACGACCCCTGCCAGATCCACCAGCTCCTTTCGGAGCAGGAGCTTGTTCGCGGAGATACGGGAGGCATCCAGAAGATCGTCGACGAGCCGGGTCATGTGGTGAAGCTGCCGGTCGATGATCTCTCGGGTCCGGATCCAGTCCGCCGGCGTGGCTCCTTCGGATTTCTGAACCTCGATCGCGTTGCGCACCGGGGCGAGTGGGTTCCGGAGTTCGTGCGAGAGGGTCGCCAGAAACACATCCTTGCGCCGGTCGGCCTCTTTCAGCGCTTCTTCCGCCCGTTTCCGCTCGGTGATGTCGATTCCAAGCCCATGCAGCATGCGCGGACTGCCATCGTCCGCGTAGACGGCGCGGCCTCGTCCCTCCATCCACCGCCATTCGCCTGAGGAATGGCGGAATCGGAACTCCATGATGTAGTCGGTGCGTGATCGGATCGCAGCCTCGACCGATTTCATCACCTGCGGACGGTCGTCGTCGTGAATGAAAGCAAAGTAGCCCGCATGGGTGCCCTCGAAGCCTCCTGGTTCCAGGCCGAAGATCTCTTCGAGCTCCCGGCTCCACCACACGGCGTCGGTGGCAAGGTCGCGAGACCACGCGCCCATCCGCCCTCCGCGCATCGCGAGCGACAGCACGTCGCGGCTCTCCTGCAACGACGCTTCGGTCCGCAAATGCTCCGTGACATCCCGCGTCAAGCAGCGCGTATGGATGAATCGGCCTTTTTCCCACAGGACGTTGGAGTTGATCAGCACGTGCCTGATCGAGCCATCCTTGCATCGCAGCCGCGCTGGGTATTCGTGCAGGGCCTCGCCGCGCGTCAGGCGGGCAAGGATGTTTTCGATCACAGGCGGATCGACATGAAACTCCGCGATATTGCGGCCGAGGTACTCTTCACGCTGATAGCCGAGCAGATCCAGCTCGGTCCGATTCACCCTCAGAATGGTTCCATCGGGGCCGACCCAGTGCAGCCCGACTGCGACGTTCTCGAAGAAGTCGCGGAACTCCTCTTCGCTGCGCCGCAGAGCCTGCTCCGAGCGATGCAGCAGTTCGAACTGCTCTCTTGCCCGGCGTTGAGCAGCCCGCATTCGTTCGGTCAGCGCGATGATGATCCCGCAGGTGAGAAGAAAAAGAACCAGATCCAGGTAGATGGGAGGATGACTGAAGGTGCCACGTGGTTCGATGAAGAAGTAGTCCGCCGCCAAAAAGCAGAGACCTGTGGCGACGAGCGCGGGACCGTAACCGCCGAAGAATGCTGCGACTGCGACGGCAGCGAAGAGCGTGACGAACGGAAGGGTATTGCCGAGCCACGGGTCGAGGAGCCAGCGGAGCATTGCAGCAATCGCCGTGGCCAGGACGGCCACGACATAGCCTGCGATTGCGTTGGAGCTCCACCTGGCGTCTGGAGTGGTCACAGGATTCCTTCGATTCACTGAATGATTGCGTTGGGTTGGGTCGGACGGACCTGCCCAGGCGGCCGAGGCACAAGGTTGCGGCGGAAAGCGTAGAGCACCCGGCTCACGGAAGATAGAAGCAAGGCATCGTTCCTGCGTCGGGGCCACAGGGAGTGGGCTGCCGTGGTGCCACATCGCGACCGAGCCTCACATCGCGCGCGCTACAGATCTCGCCCATGCCGCCCGCACCCAGCGGCGCCAGGATCTCAAAATGCGAGATGAGCTTTCCGATCCGTGGGTTCGAGGAGGTCAACGGCGGCCCCGGGGAGTCGGTTCCGGGCGGGAGCCCTAGCTAAGAGACGGTTTCACGCTACAGCTGATGACAGGATGCGCTCGTCGGGTTTCACCAGCAGCACGCAGTTGATGCGCATTCTTCGGTCGAGGGACAGAAAACTGAGGATTGGAGGCGGCACCCGGATTCGAACCGGGGAATAAGGGATTTGCAGTCCCTCGCCTTACCACTTGGCCATGCCGCCTCACGCGTTGTCGGCCGGCGAGACTATCACCCGGTGCGCGCGCGCGGCAAGATCTCGACGGCTTTCGGCCGGAATGCGTACCTTCGCTGGGCGAGAGAGGCACGGACCGACAGAAGATTCTCATGTCCCAACGACATCGCCCGGGCGAGACCGGCTCATCGCGGGTCGACGTGTCGCGCTTGCCTGTGGCTTGCGCCAGTTGGCAAGCTTCCTCTTTGGTTACAGCGCGATGACATACACTTCGATCGCGGCGCGGCGCCATGCCGGAGTGACGGTCTCGACGGACCGGTCCACTCGACCGGCGCGGGGAAAACTACCATCGCCGCCGCGCGATCACGAGCGTGAAGCGGACGCCATGCGGCGAGCGCGGTTGTTACAGGTCCTTGCATGCCTCGCGGCCGCCCTGCGTGGCTGCTCCCTCGCCTTACGCGCCCGTCAGCAGGCGCATGGTATCCACGATCGCGCGCGGATCGTTGGTCACGCCGTTCGGAAGTCCCGAGTGCGACGTGTCCCGGTAGGCGACGTATTCGTGGTAGCGCGGCCTGAGCGCGGGCTCGAAGTCCGGCGGATCGCCGAATGAAGCGCTGTCGTGCGTCACTTCGAGCACCCCGTCGTAGTTGTCCGCGCCGCGCGCGTAGAACGCCTCGAGTTTGCGAAGGAAATCGTTGCGCGCATTCCACACCGCGCTGATTCGCTTGGAGTCCTTCTCCATCGCGCCGAGCTGCAGTAGAACCCATGGATCCTTGCGGGTCTTCTTCACGAAATCCTGAAAGACCTTGCTCCTCGCAGAGCCAAACCCGCGGAACGGAGTATCGAACGTGATCACGGTGCGCGCATTGGTCAGCACCGGCGTCGTCAGAGCCGGCTCGGTCCCGATCAGCGTGAGCGCGGCGAACACGTCCAGACCTCCCATGCTGTGGCAGACGAAGTCGACGGGCTGCCCGGTCGCGTCGGTGTCCGCATGAACCATCTGCGCGACATCGTCGGCGAAGTCGAGGAAGTCCTCCCACTGCGGCGGATCGGCGCTGCCGACCGCATGGAACTGGAGGAAGTGCGCATGGGTCGTCGCGTTCGCGCACACGGCGCGGACCCAGGCTTCCATGCGCGTCCAGCACGCGCCATCCTCGTCGCGCCACCCGGGCACGAAATAGGTCGGGCGTTGGAGGGTGAGCGGGTTCGCGATCCAGGCGGTGAGCTGCTTCACGGCAGTGGTCTGGTCAGCGATCGTCTTGGCCGAGACAGCCATGGGACCTCACCAGGGTGTGTTGAAACGCAGGCCCGCCTGCGCTGCCAGCCGGGCAATGTCGCGCGAGTCGAGCGGAAACTCGTAACCGAGATGCGCGAACCAGTTCCATTGCACGCTCGAAGGAGGCTTCTCTCCGGGGCCCGGTGGCATGAGCGGATCGCGGGCCCCACCGGACACCGGGCGCGACCGCGTGGACCAGCCGAGCTGAAACAGCCCAGTGGACACAGGCAATCGCTGCGATGACAGATCCGATCGCACCGAGAGTGCGATCTCCGCTTGTGAGCCGACCACGACCGCGTGCTGGATCGCGAACCCGATCGCAGGAGAGACGATCGCCTGCCCGGTTCGCGGCCATCGCGACCGAATCCACGGCCATACCCGCAGCGCGATGTCGGTGCTGGTGTGCGTGAGAGTCCATCGCAACGGTGCACCTTCCGCTTCGAGATCGAAACCCTGGCGCTCGCCGTGGCCGAAGCCGGCGGCCCCGAGCAGCGACACACGCGCTTCGGGCAGATGGACTCCCAGTCCCAGGCGCTGGGGATACTCGCGAGGGTCTGCGTCGTTCCGGCCGTCGTTGATCGCTTCAGCGAGAGCGGTCCAGCGACGCCGCGTGGCCAGGATCTCGGCGCGTCCACCGGGGCCACGGCCGAGATCGTGGAACGGATTCGGCGTGCCCGCGCTCGAGCCGCCGATGAACTCGCCGCCCTCGAAATACGCCTCGAAATAGGATCGGGCGAGAATGCCGGGGAGTTCGGCCGGAGATCTCGGGAAGTCCTCGGTCATGAGCGGCCGCGACAGCGCGGGGATTTCGGCGCGCCCTGTCGCCGGAGACAGCAGGAGCATCAGCCCGGCCAGGATGATGCGCGAGACGCGGTTGGCATGGCGGCGCCCGACATTGCGAGGGAATCTCATGCGGCCCTCTTCAACACCCGCGACTACCCCTTGGACGCGTCCGGAACTTCGATCCCGAGCGCGGTCGCGAGATCGATCTGGTGCTCCTGCTCCTGCACGAGGATCTGCCGGATCTGCTCGGCCATCGCATACTCCTCGAGCTCTTCGCACTGGCGCACGCGCTCCCGATAGTTGCGAATAGTCTCGGTCTCGTTGTCGAGGTCGAAGTGAAGCATCTTCTTCGCATCCTCCGAAACCTTGACCGGCTTCGGGTGCACCGCCGGCATTCCACCGAGATAGTCGATCTGCTTGGCGAGGATCAGCGCGTGCTGCAGCTCCTCTCCCGCATGCACCTCGAGCTCGGCCGCGATGTTCATGTACGCTGCGCCCTTGAGCACCTGCGAGTAGACGACGTAGGCAATGATCGCCTGATATTCGCGCGCGAGATCCTCGTTCAGCGAATCGACCAGCTGCTTTCGAGTCAACTTTGCCGAACCACTCTTCTTCGCCGCCATCGGGTGCCCTTCCTCGTTCGTGTTTGGGTGCATGAGACGCAACTGCGACGATCGCGATCTGGCGGGATACTAGAACTTCGCGCGGACGCACGCGAGACGCACGCCGACCCGCGGTGATTGCCTCGAGCGCCCGCGTCCGCCCGCCTCCGCTTGGCCAATCGCGAGACCGGCTCTAGGATTTGCGCGGGTGTTCGCCGACCCACCGGAGACTTCACTTGCGCCGAACTGCCGCACTCATCATGGCCGTCGCTGTCGCGCTGTCGTGCGCGTCGCAGGCGCGCACGCGCGTACCGCGTGAGCTCTGGCTCTACCAGGGCGCCAATCTCGCGGACAGTGTCTCGGTGGCGCGCGCCGAGTCGGTGTGGCGCCGCGCCTCCGCCGCCGGCTGCGCGAAAGTGGTGCTGGTCGATCCCAAGTTCGCGCGCCTCGCGGAGCAGGATCCGGCGTATTTCGATCGCGTGCGCCGGTTGCGCGCGCTTGCCGCCGAGTTGCACCTCGAGATCGTCCCCGGGGTCTGCCTCGTGGGCCGCGGCAATGGCGCCATGCTGGCGATGGACCCGAACCTCGCGGAGTCGCTGCCGGTGCGCGATGCGGCGTTCGAGGTCCGCGGCGGCATCGCACGCATCGTCCCCGATCCGCCGGTGGCCCTCGCCGCCCGACCCGATCGCGTCGACGCCGGAGTGCAGCTGAGCGAGGGCGACGCGGTGATTCCCTCCGACTCCAGGTCGCGCGTCGCGTTCGAGGTCGACGTCGCACCGTACCGCTGCTATCACGTTTCGGTCCGGCTGCGTGGCGAGGGATTTCGCGGCGAGCCGCGCCTGCGCGTGACCGGTGGCGGGCGCGAGCTGGCGTTCGCGAGCATCGCGGCACCCACCGGCAGCAAGGAAGAGACGCGCGACGCGGTCTTCAATTCGCTCGAGAACCGGCACGTCACCGTGTCCTTCTCGGTCGCGCGCGGGGCCAGCAGCACGCTTCACTGGTCAGGCTGGCGGATCGACGAGGCGGGGCCCGTCAATGTGGTGCGACGACCCGGCATGGCATTCTCGTTCGATGGGCTGGCCGAGGGACACGCCTTCGATCCGGTTCAGGATCCCCTTCTCGGCAACGTCCCCTGGAAGGGCCAGTTCGATGTCTGGCACGAGCCGCCGGCCATCCACGTGCGTCGGCCCGACGGCACGAAGCTTCGAGCGTCGTGGTATCACGCCGCGGTGCTGCTGCGCGGGCAGGTGGCGTGCTGCCTGTCGGACACTGCGGTGCTTGCACGACAGCGGGCCGAGATCATGCGGGTGCGCGAGCTGTTCGGCGCGCGCACCCTGCTTCTCATGCACGACGAAATTCGTGCGATCGGCTGGGACGCGTCCTGCCAGGCCGGCGGGAAGAGCGCAGGCGCGATTCTCGCCGCAAACGTCCGCGCGTGCCGTGCATTCGCCGGCGATGCGGCGGTGTGCGTGTGGAACGATATGTTCGATCCGCAGCACAACGCCGTGCCCGGCTACTACCTCGCCCGCGGCGATCTCGCCGGCTCGTGGGAGGGGCTCGATCGCGACGTGGTCGTGGTCAACTGGAATCCCGATCGCCTCGATGCCTCGCTGAAATTCTTCGCGGGCCGTGGGCATCGCCAGGTGTATGCGGGCTACTACGACGGAAACGTCGAGGACATCCACGGCGTGCTGCCGCGGCTCGATGCGGTCGAGGGCGTCACGGCGGTGATGTACACGACATGGCGGGAGCGCTACGACGACCTCGAGCGCTTCGCCGCCATCTGCCGCGGCGAGCGGTAGCGGCTGCCAAATAGACGAACGGCCGGAGCCTCTGATGGCTCAGGCCGTTCGCATGCCGTTGCGCATCGGTGCTGCAACGCTCAGGGCAGCAGGACCAGCCGCCCGCGGGCGACGTTGCCGCCGCCGATCGCACGGTAGTAGTAGGTGCCGGCCTTCACCTTCGCGCCGCGGATGTCGAAGATGTCCCAACGGGCGACGATCGTCCCCGATACCGCGACATCACGCACCGGCTCGGCGACCAGCCTGCCGGTCGCATCGTAGATCTGCAGCCGGACGTTCATCGGTGCCTCACTGCTCACGCTGAAATCGACCCCCGCAGGGTCATTCAGCCGCGCCGGGTTCGCGCGAAGGGTGACGACTCGCAGCGCGTCGCGCTTGTGCTTACCCTTGCCATTGTGATCGCCACCTCGCAGCGGTCGCAGGGTTCCCATGAGCCCGTGTTCCTCATCGTCGATGCCCGCCGCGAAGTAGAGGGTGGGACGTCCTTCGGAATCCGGCGCACCGCTTTGTCCAAGGACACCGAGCACGCCTTGATCGCCATGGCCACCGTCATCGCCGTTGTCGTCGTCATCGTCGTCATCGCCGTGCTCACCGTCCTCGTCGTCGCCGTTCTCTCCCGATCCCTTCGAGAACGCCAGGCCCCACAGGCCCTCGATCTCGATCGGGAATCCGTTCGCGTCTTCGACTGTTCCGAGAAAGTTGCCCGACGTCGCGGAGTAGGCATTGATCCGGCCATCGCCGAAGTTCCCTACGAGCAGGGCGTTTCCGAAGTCTCCGAAGCCTCCGGGCGCGATCACCATCCCCCACGGCGCGTTCAGGGCGCCGCCGGAGATCGCCCGGTGCAGGAAATGACCCTCCGTGTCGAACACACTGACATAGCCAAATCCAGCCCCAACCTCCTCGTCCTCCCTGTCGACGTCCTGCTTCGCATAGGCGACGTAAAGCTGCCCGCCGAGATTCGCGATGTTGAACGGCGCGTAGTCATCGGGGAGATCCGGATCTTCGAACGCTCCGGACCAGGACACCGGCGCAAAGTTGCTGTCAAAAACGTCGATCGTGCCCGCATGGAAATTCGCCGCAAACAGAAACGCCCCCGACTGCTTGTGTCCGAGGGCGAGGCCCATGTAGATCGCGTCCGTTGTCGCCGCGACCTGGATCGCCGCGTTGGCATCGACCTCGGGACTCCATGCCGAGATCGATCCGTTCTGACTCGCGAAGATGAATCGGCTCTTCGCCGTCACGCCTGCCACCGAGATCTTGAAGCTCGATTCGGTATCGTTCGCCACGATGCCGGTGGGACTTCCGCTGCCACCCGGCGGAATGACGATATTGGGCGTCTTCGGAACTCCCCCGGGCGAATACGCAGTCGACAGGCCCGTGAGGTTGTTGGCGACTCTGATCCGGCCGCTCCAGACGGTGATTCCCCAGGGATTGACAAGGCTCGCGTCGAGATGGGCGCCACGGCCAGCGACATCGGAAACGAGATCTCGCTCTTCGAAGGACTGTCCCGCAGAAGTCTGGGGCGCATTCGCGACTGCGAGCGTGATCGCAAGCGCCGTCGCTACGAGGGGTCGATTCATTTCGCGGTCCTCCGATCCGGGGTGCACAGCGCGGCCGGAACGACCTGGATGGTACTTCTTCCGCCCGCAATGCGAATGCTCTTTTTGCATTCGACGCGACTATCTCGTCGAGTTGCACAGCGGTAAACGCGGCGGCGTGTGCAACGACTGGATTGCCTCACCCCGCTGCGGCCCTTGGACTCCCGCGAGGTTTCGGCCTCACTCCATCCCGGATCGCGGGTGACGGCGTCCATCGCGGGAACGCTTCGACGACCTCGAGCGATTCGCCGCGATCTGTGCGGCGCCGCTGAACTAGCGCTTCAGGAACTCGGTCACCCGCCTGTTGATCAGTTCCGGCTGCTCGAGCATGACGCTGTGCGACGCCCTGGGAACGATCCAGAGTTTCGAGCCCGGGATCGAACGCGCCAGTTCTTCGGTGTGATCGCGACGCACGACGTCGTGCTCGCCGGCGATCACGAGCACGCGCACGCGGATCGAACCCAGCTCGGCCCTGGTGAAATGCGGCTCGTTTCGCCACAGCGCGATCGTCTTTCCCATCGCCACGCGGTAGTGCGAGGGATCCGGCGCCAGCTCCTCGTACGCCTTACGAGAGCCTTCGCCGAAACTGTCCGCGGTCGCGGTCTGGTTCCACGCGACGTCAGGCGGATTGAGGCCGTCCGGCGCGAAGTTCGCGCCCAGCGTGACGAGGCGTCTCACCAGATCCGGGTGATGGATCGCAAGGTCGAGCCCGACGACTCCCCCGTCGCTCCAGCCCATGAAGTCGGCCCGACGCACGCCGAGTTTCGCGAGCAGCTCCGCGACGTCTTCGGCCATCAGGTGATAATCGAGCGGGCCCAGGCCGTCGCTCGTCCGCCCCTGGGCGCGAAGATCAGGCACGATCACGCGGAAGGACTTCGCAAAGGCAGGGACCTGCTTGTCGAATTGCCTGCCATTGCCGACGCCGCCATGGAGGAGCACCAGTGCGGGACCCCTGCCATGCAGCTCGACATACATGCGAATGCCGTTGACGTCGAGCATGCGGGTTGTCGTGCCCGGCGAGGCCGCGACGACAACGAGCCCTGCGATCCAGACCCAGGCGATTCGCTTGATTTCGTAGCTCACCGCGAAACTCCCTGCTTGCGTCCGCACCGCGACTCGCAGAACGGGATTGCCCGCCCCTGTCGCCGCGCTTAGACTCCGCGCAGTGCTTCGACCTCACTCCATCCCGGACCGCGGGTGACGGCGTCGATAGCCGCTGCTCGTTCGAGCCTCGAGAAAGGGACTTTCTCATGAACGAAGCGTCGAGCGGCACACCTTCCGAAATCATTGCACCCGAAACCTGCGCCCAGTGCGGGAAGACCCTCAGCCCCGACGATCGCATCTCCGCAGGCGATCGCGTCTTCTGTCGCTCGTGCTATGCGTCGCTTCGAGCGGAGCTCGAGCAGGCCGTCACCGCCATGTCCACCAACATCAACTATGTGAACGCCACCGTTGGTGCGGTGCTCGGTGGGATCGTGGGCGTGATGGTGTGGTGGGGATTCACGGTCGTCACCCACATCGCGTTCGGATTGATCGCGGTCGCGATCGGGTTCCTCGTGGGCCAGGGGGCGGTGCGATTCGCGGGCGGCAAACACTCGCGGGGACTCCAGATCCTCTCCGTGCTCGTCGCGCTGGGGAGCTACCTCTGCGCGACGTACCTCGTGAACATGAGTTTCATCAACAAGGCGTTCGCCGAGAAGGGCGATGCGTTCCGAGTCGGCTTTCCTCCTCAGAATCTGGATCTCTTCATCAAGGTACTCAAGGTCGGCTTCGGACTCATGGACTTCGTCTTCCTCGCGATCGTCATCTATCAGGCGTGGAAGATTCCGAGCCCGCCCAGGCTCCCTCCAGAGCACGCGGCATGAACGAGCCGCGTTCCGAACAAGAAGAGCGGAAACACATCGAGAACCTGCGCGCGATCCTCGCCGGGCCGACGCCGTCCGGCACCGCGCGTGCCGCAGCCGGAAGTGACAGGGCGAGCGGGACAGCCATCGGCGACTCCGCGCACCCCTCCCACCGCGCGCGCAACGGGATTCTCGGCGGCCTGGGCGCGTCAATCGTGTTCCTCGTCGGCAAGCTCAAGTTGCTGGGACTCCTCGTCGGCGTGCTCAAGCTCAAGACGCTCGGAACGATGCTGCTCAGCATCGTGCTCTACGCCACCCAGTGGGGCGCGCCGTTCGCGATTGGTTTTGTTCTGCTCATTTTCGTGCACGAGATGGGGCACGTGGTCGTGCTTCGTCACGAGGGCATTCCCGCCGGTGCGCCGGTGTTCATCCCATTCCTCGGCGCGTTCATCGCGATGAAAGGCCGGCCGCGCGATGCCTACGTCGAAGCCAAGGTCGCGATCGGAGGGCCGGTGACAGGCTCGATCGCCGCGTGGGCCGTGCTCGCGGCGGGACTCGCTCTGCAGCGTCCCATGCTCATCACGCTCGGGCACGCGGGCATTCTCCTCAACCTCTTCAATCTGATTCCGGTCTCGCCGCTCGACGGCGGTCGCATCGCGGGCGCATTCAGCCGCGAGTTCTGGATCATCGGCTACCTGCTGGGCATCGGGGCGCTGGTGCTCACCCGGTCGCCCCTGCTGCTCATCGTTCTTCTGGTCGGACTGTTCACGATGTGGCAGCGATGGCGCCACCCGGTGGCGGGCTATCACGACATCCCGCGCGCCAAGCGCCTGATGGTGGGCCTGGGCTATGCGGCTCTCGTGATCGCGCTCACGCTGACGCTTCCGATCGGGCTCACAATCCATCCCGCGACGCAATAGCACACGTCTCGCTCTTTCGCCCGAGCGTCTTTGGCGCGCACGCCGGCCGTCGATGATTCCGGGCGATATTGCACATCACTCGCAATTCGGGGCGTCGCGCTCTAGCATTCGCATCCGTGCGCAGCCCCGCCGATGAGCAGAAGGAATTCAACGAGCATCTGAAGAAGAGGCTCGCCGGGGTGCTGACGGCGGATGAGGCTCGAACCAGAAGGACGCCCGAGGCCGGACGACGACCCGGGCGTCCTTCGCATGCGGCGGCCACGCGATCGGCGTCGCTCGCCCCCTAGGATTCTCATGGCGATCACGGAGCGCGAACCCAGGGTCCCTCGTCACCGCAAGGTGGGCGCTCTGTACCGCCGTTATTTCCGGGAGACTCGCCGCGAGCGCCTGTTCCTCGCCTCGCTCTCGTTCTTCGTCAGCTTCGCGATCACTCGTCTCATCACCCATTCCATTCACGGCGGGTCGGACCTGTTCGGCAATCTGTCGTTCGGCGGGCGGCACGTCCATCACCTGGTGTGGGGAATCCTGCTGCTGCTGGGCGTGGGCTATGGCTGGCTGATTCAGATCGGTACCGGCGAGAAGCACTCTTCTGTGATCGCCGGCCGGATCATGGCGGTGCTCTACGGGCTCGGCGCCGCGCTGACGCTGGATGAATTCGCGCTGTGGCTGAACCTGCGCGATGTCTACTGGGAACGCGAGGGACGTGCCAGCATCGACGTGGTCGCGATGTTCGGCGCCCTGGTCTCGGCAGGACTGTGGGGCGGGCGATTCCTTCGAGCCGTCTGGCGCGAAGCCGTGCGAGTATTTCGTCTGTCGTGGCGCGGCGTGTCGCGGCGCAGGCTCAAGCGCCGTCCGGGTACGCCTCGCGATCGATGATCCCCCTCAACAACTGATCAGGAGGAAGAGCATGGCCGAAGGAACTCGCCCGCGCACTCCTTCCGCGAATGAGAGCTCGGCGGCCGATGCGCTGCCGGGATTCCGCCGCGGCGTCGAGAACCTCGAGACGATGAAACGCGAGGCGCATCGCGCCGAAAAGGCGAGCGAGAAGCTCGCGGACTTCTTCACCAGCTTCAGCGGCAGCATGGTATTCGTCTATCTGCATGCCGTGTGGTTCCTGGTGTGGGTGGCATGGAACACGAAACTGATCCCCGGGCTCGAGCCCTTCGACCCGTTTCCGTTCGGGCTCCTGACCCTGGTCGTGTCGCTCGAGGCGATCTTCCTGTCGACCTTCGTGCTGATCTCGCAGAACCGGGAGAAGGTCCTCAGCGCGATGCGCGACGAGATCGAAACCCAGGTCAACCTGTATCAGGAACAGGAACTCACGCACGTCCTGCGCATCGTCCATCGAATCGAGAAACATCTCGGAATCGAGGACGAGGATGAGGAGACGGTCGCGGCGATGGAATGCTTCGTCGATTCCGACGGACTGTTCCGTCAGATTGAGAGCAAGGTGCTCAAGAAGTCTGAATGAGCGACCTGCCAGCGAACGACTCGCCTAATTCAGGTGCACAAAGCGCGCGGCCAGGCTCCTGCCACCCGAGGTGAGCCGCACGAAGTAGAGACCCGACAGCGACGCCTTGCCACGGTCGTCGCGGCCGTCCCACGAGAGCTGGTGCGCGCCGGGTTCGAGCCAGTTCTGCTGCGTCCCCCACACGCGACGCCCGGTCACATCGAGCACGTCGATTCGTGTCTGAGCCGCGGCAGCCAGCGAGAAGTGGAAAGCCACGCGGCCACCGGAAGGGTTGGGGTGCGGCGTCGCGAGCGCGAACCGAAGCGGCCCGTCTCCAACGCTCAAAGGCGATTGCGTCACCTGGAACAGATTGTCGCTGGGATCGGATGCCTGATTGAGCGCGGCGTCGAACGCGGTCAGCCGGACCAGCACGCTGTCCGAGGCGGTTGCATCCACGGTCCAGCCGTAGCTGCCCGAGTTGGCGAGCCCATGCTGAAGCGTGGTCCACGGCCCCGCGCTGCCATGCACCGAGTAGTCGAGATCGACCGAGGTCACGCCGACGTTGTCGCTGGCATTCCAGGTCACGGACTGCGCGGAGCCGGAGGGCCAGCTCTCGCCGCCGTTGGGCGAAACGACGGCCACGCTCGGGGCGGTCGCATCTACCGCGGTGCCGCTGTTGGTGAAGGTGTCCGCGTACGCGGCGGCGTAGATCGAGTCCACGCCCCCGGGCTGCCAGGTCGCGACGATCCGGATCGGACCGTTGGCCACCTTGTCCCACGTCGGATCCGGTGTCGCACCAGCGCCCAGCTGGGACCAGTACGTGCGCACTCCGTGGTTATGGAGGCGGGTCAAAGTCTCAATTCTCGGATGCCCGTAGGTGTTGCCGTTTCCTGCCGTGACGATGCCGATCTTGGGCTGGATGGCGTTGAGCCAGTTCTCGTTGGTGGAATAGAAGGAAGCATGATGATGCACGAGCGACACCTCCACCTTTCCGACCAGAGGTCCCACGCCCGTCTCGACATCCACATTGCTGCCAGAGTTCATGCCTTCCAGGTCGCCGCCGATCTCTTCGTCGAACTCGCCGTAGGTGACCTTCATCACCACGCTCAACGAATTCTCATCGGTGGTGGCGATGCCGTTGCCTGCGAGCGCAACGCACTTGATGATCACCGGGTGCGCCGAGAGTGAATCCAGCACGAAGATCTGGCCCTTGGTGAGCGTGCGGCGCTTCGCGCCCAGATAGCTCACGTAGTTGTTGTAGGTGGCAGTGGTGTAGCTGCCTCCCCGGTCCCAGCCCTGCTCGATGGTGATGCCAGGCAGCGCATTGATGCAGCCGATGTGGTCGCCGTGGTAATGGCTGGCGAAATGAAGTTTCACATTCGTGACGCCGAGGGCTTGCAGCTGCGAGAGCACGGAGGCACAGCTCGGGCAGTTGGTGCATAAGGTGGTGTTCGAACCGTCGTCGAACATCGCCACCTGACCCTCGGGCGAGATCAGGACCGCGGCATTCCCCTGCGCGGCGTTCAGATGGATGATCTGCAGCTTGCCATTGCCGGGCGGCACGGCGAGGGCGGGAACGGCGGCAGAGAGCAGGAATGAAGCGAACAACAGGGTTACGGCACTGCGTGTGGCCTTCGGGGGCCTTCGCATGATGTCTCCGGCTGGCGGTCTCAATGAAGGGGCGATGGCCCCGTTGTTTGGGATGGGGGAAGTCTAGCAGGTATTGCCGCTCGGCAGCGAAGCCTTGCCGCGGTGGGTCCCGCGAGAGCAGAGCGAAGGGGCACCTCGAGCGGCTCCGAACCTGTGGTAAGGCGTGCGCCCGGGCGGACATGCTAGGCTAGGTCGCTCACGTATGGATCCGGTTGACTCCGCTGACCGCGTGGAGGAGTCCATTACGCCCTCGACTATCTTGCGACACCCCGATGCGCCGATCGGAAGCCGTGGCGTCGAGCGTGAGTTTCTGACCTTTTTCGAGCACTCGCCGGACCCGATGCTGGGTTTCGATCGCGCGGGCCGCATCCGCATGATCAACGCTCGGGCCGAAGAGCTGCTCGGCTACCGGAGCTTTGAACTGCTCGGAGAGTCGATCGACCGCCTCCTCCCGGGGCTGGATCTCGCTCAGCTCGAGGAACAGCTCACTCCGGCGTCTCCCACCGCCTCCTGGGCTGGCCTCCGCAGGGAGCAGGCTGCGCGCCGGGCCGACGGGACTCCGCTCTACGTCGAGATGAGCGTGACGCCGATTCCGGCGAGCTCCGAGCTTCTGATCGCCGCCCGCATTCGTGAGGTCACCGAACGCACGCGCGAAGATGGAAACACCGATCTGCTCGAGCGCGAACGGGCCGCTCGCACGAGCCTGGAGCGGATCAACCGGATCAAGGACGAGTTCCTGATCACGCTCTCGCACGAACTGAGAACGCCACTCAACTCCATGCTCGGCTGGACCCAGCTGCTGGCCTCGGGAAAGCTCGACGAACCGACCAGTGCCCGGGCGCTGGGCACCATCGAGCGCAACATCCGCCTTCAGTCGCAGCTCATCGATGATCTGCTCGACATGTCGCGCATCCTGTCTGGCAAGATGCGCATCGAGGCCAGGCCGATCGCGATCGGGCCGATCATCGATGCGGCTCTCGAGATCGTTTCCCCCGCCGCGGAGAATCGTGGAATCCGACTGCGCAGGCAGCTCGATCGCGAGAGCATCGAGATCTTCGGCGATCCCGCCCGGCTTCAGCAGGTCATCTGGAATCTGCTTTCCAACGCGATCAAGTTCACTCCAGGGGGCGGCGAAGTCGAAGTACGCGTGCAGCGCGTCGATTCGTGGCTCCAGATCGTGGTGCGCGATACCGGACAGGGAATCGACCCTTCATTCCTCCCGCACGTCTTCGATCGATTCCGCCAGGACGATGGCTCGACGACGCGCTCTCACGGCGGCATGGGACTCGGCCTGTCGCTCGTGCGCAGCCTCGTGGAAATGCACGGCGGACTCGTGCGGGCGGAGAGCGACGGGCTCGACAGGGGATCGACCTTCATCGTCTCCCTGCCGCTCTCGGGTGCATCCGCGCCGGTGCAGTCGGAAGAGCTCCCGAGGGTGGGACCCGGCGTCGCGCCTTTCAGAACGTTTGCTGCACTCGGCGAGCAACGCCTGGACGGCCTGCGCGTGCTGGTGGTGGACGATGAACACGACGCGCGGGAATACATGAGGAGACTGCTGGAAGCGTGCGGCGCAGAGGTGGTGACCGCCGGATCCGCACCGGAAGCGCTGCGAGCCGTCACGAAAGTTCGTCCGGCAGTGATGGTCTGCGACATCGGCATGCCCAACGAGGATGGCTACGATCTCATCCGGAAAGTGAGGCTGCTCGCGACCGAACAGGGAGGCTTGACGCCTGCCGCCGCTCTCACCGCCTACTCGCGCGAAGAAGACCAGCGGAAATCGCTCGAGCTGGGGTACCAGTTTCACCTGTCGAAGCCGGTGGAGCCGGCCCATCTCATCAGCGTCGTCGCAGAACTCGCAAAGGGACGCACCCAGAGCGGGGTCCTCTAGATGGAGCGCGGGCTCGTCAGCGGGTCAGAGCGGCCTTGACGGCTCCCACGATCTGCTCGAGGTCGTAAGGCTTCCCGATGACTTCAAAAACCTCGCCAGGATTGCCGACCAGCTCCTGCAGTCGCTTGCGATGGGTCGTGGTCAGAACCCACTGGACATTCTTG
The DNA here is from genome assembly GCA_031370785.1 of Candidatus Eiseniibacteriota bacterium. Taxonomy (GTDB): domain Bacteria; phylum Eisenbacteria; class RBG-16-71-46; order RBG-16-71-46; family RBG-16-71-46; genus DATJGS01. The sequence goes on from JANMQY010000107.1 coordinate 64,173, forward strand.
AGCGCATCGGAGGACTGGAGCAACCTGAGGAAAGTCCAGTTCTCTTCGTAGGGAAGCGCGATATCGTAGATGATCACGTCGGGATCGTGCTGCCGCACGAACTCGAACACGTCCACCTGACCCTTCTTCAGGTCGGAGACGTGAGTCGAGGCGACCGCGAAACCCTGCTCCTCGAGTGTCACTTTCAGCAGGTCGATCGTGTCCTGACTCGAATTGAAGATCGCCACCGATGGTAACGTCTTGGCCATGGGAGTCTCCGGGACACTTCAGATACGGGTCGCTTGCCTGACGTATTTGGATGACAACTCTCTTCGTTCGGAGCGAAGGACGATAGCAGCGCCGGGAGTGACGGAGCAACCAGCGGGCGAGGAGATCCGATTGACGAAATTCAGAGAGACGCCTGCCCCCGCCACGCGACCCCGGCTCGCCTACCGCGACCCCAGCTTTCTCGACAGCGACGAGGCGCGGCCCCTGCGAATCCTGTCGGAGTACCTGCACCCGCTTCGCGCCTTCCGCCGGCACCAGGTCCTGGACACGATCGTGTTCTTCGGGTCGGCGAGGATTCGGGAGGATGGGCCGATGGGCTCCGTGTACGCCGAAGCGCGCGAGCTCGCCCGGCTCGTCACCGAGTGGTCGATGGAGCCGAAATCCCCCGCGGAAAACTGCCTGGTCTGCACCGGAGGCGGCCCCGGGATCATGGAGGCCGCGAACCGCGGCGCCGCGGATGCGGGCGGGCGCACCATCGGGCTCAACATCGGGCTGCCCCACGAGCAGCGCCCCAATCCCTACATCTCGGACGGACTCTCTTTCGAATTCCACTACTTCTTCATGCGCAAGCTCTGGTTCGCCTACCTCGCGCGCGCGTTCGTGGCATTCCCCGGTGGCTTCGGGACACTGGATGAGCTGTTCGAGATCCTGACGCTGTCGCAGACCCGCAAGCTCGACCGGCGCGTGATGGTGATCCTGCACGGCTCGAAATACTGGAACGAGATCCTCAACTTCGACGCGCTGACGCGCCACGAAATGATCAGCGCCGAGGATCTCGACCTGTTCCGCATCGTGGACAGTCCGGCCGAGGCGCTCGAAGCCCTCAAGCGCGGCCTCGCGCCCGGAACCGACGCCGCCGCCCCGGCCATCGCACGCTCGGTCACGCCCAACCGCGAGGCGTAGCCCCTGCCGGGGCAGCAATGCGGCGCTGAAGCCTCGCTTCCCCCCTGCCGATAACTCCGCAGCATCTGTGCCTTCCCGGGCAGATTCCGGGGCGCCGCCCTGTTCGTCGCAGACCTCGATTCGCGGAGCGCATTTCGTGAAGAAGCGTCGTCTTCAGAAGTCTCAGCTCGTATCGATCGCGGTACGGGTCGCCGGCTTCATGCTCAAGAGCCAGCTCCTCACGGTGTTTCTGCTGCTGTGCGGAGTAGGCTTCTGGGCAGGCACGCGCATGCGCCCCGACTCGGGGACGGTCCAGTACGACGAGCTGTTCGAGAACATGACCGTGCTGTCGTACCGCGAGACGCCGTCCGACTCGGTCGCCCACTTCGTGGTCGAGCTCTCGGCGGGCAACCGGGTGTTCCAGGAGTACGACGTCGATGCACGCAGCTTCGTGGCCCCGACGCGCGGGCGCGACTATCGCCGCGCGATCAGCGGCACGCGCTACCCCGCCCTTCACGTGCGCGGCCATGTCGACCAGGGTTTCTGGCTCGAGCTTCCGCGCTCCACCGCCCGCGCGCTGCTTCCCGAGCAGTTCCAGGAGCTGTACCGGACCACGATCGACTATGTGAAGCCGGTCTCGATTGCGACCACCATACTCGGCACGCTGTCCGGCTACTCGATCGGCTACCGGGCCGCCACCTGGAGCCACTCGCTGTACAACCCGGCGGTGCAGGCGCGGGTGCTCGCCGCTCCGGGCATGGAGCGCATGATCGCGCGCGAGGCCTGGCGGCGCGTCCTGATCGAGCCAGTGGTGATGGCGGACGAGGGCGGCGCCGGGCGCTTCGCGGCGATCCACGGCACGCAGCGCCTCTATACCAACTTCTTCAGGCTCGCGCTCAACGACAGCGACGCGTTCATCCCGCGCGAGGCTGCGCGGCTGGACTCCATCGGCCACGCTCGCGAGGCCCGCACCATGCTGGCGTTCGCGCGGGCGGTGAAGCGCGCCGCGCAGGACACCTGCGTTCTCGGGAGCGCGGACTTCGGCGCAATCGAGAGCTGGGCGAGCCTGCTCGACCGCCGCGGGCACTGGTCGCAGGGCGCCACCCCGCCTGCCGGCGAGGAGCGCATGCAGTACTTCGGGATGCTCACCTGGTACGGGCTCGGCCCGCAGTCGCCGGACGAGCGTCGCATCTGGGTCGGCCCGCGACTGCTGGTGAGCGCAGGCGGCAGCGAAGGCTTCGTCGCCGACGAGATCCCGCTCAGTCGCGTCGGCTGCCCGGTCGCGTGGCGCGGCTGGCTGCGCAACGACGGTACCGTTCCGGCCTCGAACTCCTGGTCGGCGCACCTGATCGGAGCTTCGCGCGAGCTGGCTCCGGTGGTCGACTTCGGGCGCGGCATTGCCAGCAGGGTTCTCGGCCGGCGGTAGATACCGCAGTTCTTGAATCTTCTGGTCTGCAACTTCTGCAATCCGGCGCCGCCCCATCCCCGGGATACGCGATAACCTTCAGTGGTCCCCACCGGTCCTCGCGAGCGCCTGCCGAACACAAGGCTCTGTCTCCCCTTGTCTTCCGGCCCTGCCCGCATCCTTCCTGCGAACCGGGCTTCGAACTCCAATACCAATTGGACTGAACCATGCTTAGGGGCCCGAACAGTCCACCAGCAACTCGAGCCCACACGAAACCAGGGAGCAAGGCATGGCCAGAATATTCGAGATGGACCCGAATCGGATGCGGGATCTTCCCGACGAGACCGGTGGCGAAGACGAAGAGGACGAGACCACGTTCGAGATCGTCGAGATTGAGGAAGACGAAGAGCTGGATCTCGACGACGACGAGGATGACGAGACCATCGACACGGTCGACTGGGTTTCCAATCGAAATCGCAGCCGCGGTCGCTGGGACCTCGAAATGGCTCCGCCGGAAGATTTCGGCCGCCGCTTCATTCTGCCGACCGACGAAGAGTACGACGAAGCTTCCTGACCTTCATGAGCATGGAGGACCGCGATCGCCGCGACGCGGATAGGCCGAAGTCGAGCGAGATCCAGAAGCTGGGCGCCGAGGTGTTCGGGACGTTTTTCCTGGCCTTCGTCGAGACCGGCGGTGCGATGCTCGCCGCATTCGCCCCAGACGTCGTCACCCCGGTTGCGCGTGCCGCCGCTGCCGGACTGCTGGTGATGGCAATGATCTACACGATCGGCGAGACCTCAGGCGCCCACATGAACCCGGCCGCGACCTTTGCCTTCGCGATGCGCGGGGTGTTCCCGTGGAGACGAGTCCCCCTCTACTGGATCGCACAGTTCACGGGTGCGGTGCTGGCTGCGCTGACGCTGCAGACGATGTTGGGCAGGCTCGAGCACCTGGGGCTGCCTCACGGGCCGGACGGGCTGGCGCTGGTCATGGTGATCCTGCTCACCGCCCTGCTCATGTCCGTGGTGCTCGGGACCGCGACCCACCACTCGGTGATCGGGGCGAACGCCGCTCTCGGGGTTGGCGGCACGGTCGCCCTGTGCGCGCTGTTCGCGCAGCCGATCAGCGGCGCCTCGGTGAACCCGGCGCGCGCGCTCGCTTCCGCAATGGTCGGGAGCACCATGCCCCCCGCCTGGATCTACCTGGCCGGCCCACTGGCAGGGGCAGCAATCGCGGTCGGGATCGCCTTCCTCCTGCACGGGGGAACGAACGCGGCGGAGCGCAAGGCTGCGACGGGTGACGGCAATGCCTGACAGGACCGATGGGTATTCTCGATCGAGATTGAACTCATTCGAGGCAGTTGGTTGATAATGATGGGTGGCAATTCTGCACCTCCGGTGCAGGCCGCACGAGGGCTGGGAACTTTTCAGGGGAACGGGATTCGGCGTTCGGCCGTTCTGAGGAGATCTGCAATGAGAAGCAACGTTCCGGGCATCACCCATTTGCCATCCTGGATCGATGATGAATCGCAATTCCGCTCTCTCCTCGAACGACTTCCGGTCAGCTCGTACACCTGTGATGCCGAAGGACTCATCACCTATTTCAATCAGGCCGCTGTCAGGCTGTGGGGTCGTGAGCCGAAGCTGAACGATCCCGTGGATCGATTCTGCGGTTCCTTCAAGCTATTCGCTCCCGACGGAACGCCGATCAAGCATGACCGATGCTGGATGGCGCTGGCCGTACTTCAGGATGCAGAATTCAACGGACACGAGATCGTCGTCGAGCGTCCCGACGGTGTGCGCGTGACTGCGCTCGCGCATGCGAGTCCAATTCACGACGAGTTCGGAAAGGTGATCGGCGGCGTGAATGTGCTGGTGGACATCAGCGATCGAAAGAGCAGCGAAAAGGCCACGGCGGTTCTCGCTGCCATCGTGGGCTCTTCGGACGACGCGATCATCAGCAAGTCGCTCGACGGCACCATTACGTCGTGGAATGCCGGGGCCGAGCGCATCTTCGGCTACACGGCAGAAGAAGCGATCGGCCAGTCGATCACGATGATCGTTCCTGCCGAGCGGCTCGATGAGGAGCGCGACATCCTCGCGCGACTGCGCCGCGGGGAACGGGTCGATCACTACGAGACCCAGCGCGTCTCGAAGGACGGTCGCCTTCTCGAGATCTCGCTCACCACCTCACCGGTCCACGACACCGCCGGCAACATCATTGGCGCCTCCAAGGTGGCGCGCGACATCACCGAGCGGAAGGAGTCGCAGAAGGCCCTTGTCTCATTGAAAGACGAGCTTGCCGCGCAGCTCGAGGACGTCCGGCGCCTGCAGGAGATGAGCGTCCGGCTGTTCACCACCCGCGACCTGGAGCCCATTCTTCACGAAGTCCTGCGCACCGCGCTCGCGGTCGAAGGCACGGACATCGGAGATGCTGTCCCTTTGGGATCCGGAGAAGGGCTACCTGACCGTAGGGGCCAGCGTCGGACTGACGGAGGAGTTCCTCGAAGCCTCGAAGTGCATCCCCCCCGGCGTTGCGGCATGCGGCACATGCTTTTAGAATCGCCGGCGCACAATCGTCGAGGATTCCGAGACCGATCCCATCTTCGATTCGTTCCGGGACATCGCACGCCGAGCCGGCGTTCGGGCAGTTCACAGCACGCCTTTGATGACTCGCGATGGAACGATCGTCGGCGTGCTGAGCACCCAGTTCCGAACCGTGCATCGGCCGTCCCCGCGCGAGCTGCATCTGGTGGACCTGTGCGCGCGCCAGGCGGTGGACTTCATCGAGAACGCGCGACTCTATTCCCAGCTGGCTGCCGCGGACCGGTCCAAGAACGAATTCCTCGCGGTCCTGGCCCATGAGCTCAGAAACCCGCTGGCGCCGATTCGCAACGCCACTGAGATCCTGCAGCTCGCGCACCCACCGACGCCCGAATCGAAGACGGCTCTCGAAATCATCGAGCGTCAGATGGGACAGATGACGCGCCTGATCGATGACCTGCTCGACATCGCGCGCATCACCGGCAACAAGCTCGAGCTGCGGCGGCAGCCGATCGAGATCGCGGAGATCCTGCGGGTGGCGGTCGAGACTTCCCGCCCGCTGATCGATGGCCGGGGTCAGGAGCTGGTCGTGAGCGGGCCAACGGAGCGGGTCATCGTCGACGGCGATCTGACCCGTCTGGCCCAGGTGGTCTCCAATCTGCTCAACAGCGCTTCCAAGTTCACCCCGGCCGGCGGTCGCATCGAGCTGAGCGCGAGCCGGCAGGCAAGCGATGTGGTCTTCAAGGTCAAGGACAGCGGTGTCGGAATCACGTGCAGCGCCCTGCCTCATATCTTCGACATGTTTGCTCAGGGCGATCACGGCACGGAGCGGGCTCAGGGTCTGGGCATTGGGCTCACCCTGGTCAGGCGCCTGACCGAGATGCATGGCGGCAGCGTGCGTGCCTCCAGCCAAGGGCCCGGCAAGGGCAGCGAGTTCGAGGTCCGGGTCCCGATGCTCATCGAGCAGTTCGCCGAGGGCTCCGATGCGGCGCGCGATCGCCATCGCGTGGCTCCATCGTCGCTCAGGATCCTGGTCGTCGACGACAACCGGGACTCCGCGACGACCTTGCAGATGCTGTTGCGCCTCACCGGCAATGACGCTCGCACCGCGTACGACGGAATCACGGCGGTGGCCGAGGCCGAGGAATTTCGCCCGGATGTCATGCTGCTCGACATTGGTCTGCCGGGGATGACCGGTCATGACGTCGCCCGGCAGCTGCGACAGCAGCCCTGGGGCGCAAACATGGTCCTGATCGCGATGACCGGCTGGAGCATGGATGAGGACCGGGAGCGCTCGGAACAGGCCGGGTTCGATCATCATCTGGTGAAGCCGGTGGAGCCCGACGCGCTGATGCGATTGCTCGTATCACTGAGCAACCCGCCTCGAGCCGCGCGCCAGGTGCGCGCCGCACTCGCTCGCGATTGAGGCGGGCCCGCACCCGTCCTCGATCCTGCGCCCCGTGCAAGGCGCGCCGCATCACTCGCTAGTGGCGCGACCCCTTGTCGGCCAGCGCGGCGGCGATCGCCGTTTCGAGCTCCCGATAGCGACTCGCGCACTGCGCGTGGCGCGCATCGTTTCCGGGATGGTACTCGCCGCCACCCTGGACCCATCGCACGATTCCCTCGCGATCGATCAGGAACGAGATCGAAGTCCAGCTCCGCTCGGGATGGCCGTCGAGCCAGTAGCGTTCGAGCGTGGACCAGCGCTCATCCACCGCGATTGGCCCGGAGAATCTGAGCCGGTTCGCCACCGCGAGAACGTGACGATCGCTCACCGGGCGCGGCGGCTTGGGATGGAACACGCCGATCACGACCAGCCCATTCTCCGCATCGCGGCCACTCACCTTCTCGAGCGCGGGCAGGGTCGCTGCGCAGTAGGGACACTCGTCGGTCCACCATCTGAGCAGCACCACCTTGCCGCGCAGGCTTGCGAGTGAGCGCGGGGAGCCGCGAGTCCATCGATCGAAGCTCCATTCGGGCGCCGGCCGGCCGATCCAATCGGCGCCCGCGTCCGATTCGGCGCTGAGCACCGGAAGCGTGTCGTGCCGGTGCGGTCGCAGATCGGACGCGCTCGAATCGATGGCCGGCGCGAACGCGCACAACGCGAATAGCGCGCCGAGGACCGCAGAATTGAGTCGCATGGGGATCGAGCCTAGGATGCTTCGCACGACTCGGGCAAGCCGAGGTGCGCCGCCAGGCCACAATTCGCACGCATGTGACTGGCGAAGATGCGCTTCAGGGGGACGGTGTGAATGCCGATTCCATCTGCATGACCATGCGACCTGCCTCATTCGTGATCGTGCTCTCGGCCCTGATCTTTGCGGGCAGCTGCGCCACCGCGGGTGGGCGCGCGGGCGTCGCCGTGCGCGAGGTCGAAGTGGGCACCGCCTCGTACTACGCGCACAAGCATGACGGACGCGCAACGGCGAGCGGCTCGACCTACGACGAGACCCGCCTCACTGCCGCACATCGCACGCTGCCGTTCGGCGCGCGGGTGCGCGTCACCAACCTCGAGAACGACCGCAACGTCGTGGTCACGATCACCGACCGCGGTCCATTCGCGCGCGGGCGGATCATCGACGTCTCGCGTCGGGCCGCTCGCAAGCTCGGGCTTCTCCGTGCCGGCATCGCGCGGGTACGGCTCGAGGTCCTGAGCCTCTAGCGTTCCGCTTGCGGTTCTCGCGCTCGAAGCCCCGCCCTCCCGGAATGCGACGCGCGGTTCCCACTCGGCCTCGCGCTTTTCACGACCCTCACATTTGAAGAATTCGCGCTCGTTTGAACAATCTGCCCGGCCGTCACTTCCCTCGCGCCACCCCGCGCTGGGCGCTAGCACATTTCTCGATCGTACTCTGCGCCGGTCGCGGACCTGAGCCTGGGGGTCTGGCATGGATTTGGCGATGCGGCACGACCCGGGCACGCTCGTACCGGCGCTGCCCGCCACGGGCGCGCCTGCACTGGCGTTGTCCGGGCATGTGCGCGCGCAGACGCGCGCCTCGTCCCTCCGACCGGAATTGATCGCACACGGCCGAGGATCTCATTCATGAAAGGACAGACCATGAATGCTCATTCGAAGCTGCACGCATGGCTGCCGACGCTGGCCCTCGCGCTCGCTGCGGCAACCGCTGCTCCTGCGGCTCAGGCTCAGAACGGCACGTACGTTCGCGGCGAATACTGGGTCCCGTCGCCGCCACGCGTCGAGTTCCAGTACCGTCCGCAGTGGATCACGGTGACGCGCAACAACGTGCTCATGGTTCGTGCAAGCGAGCGTCCGTACTACGACATGTTCAGCTACGGCTCGAAATATTACATCTACAACGATGGGTACTGGTATCGCTCCAATCGCTGGGATGGTTCGTACGTCGCGATCGACGCGCGCGATGTGCCGGGCGCCCTTCACGAAGTGCCCGAAGCCGAGTGGCGCAGTTATCCGTCCGGCTGGGCCTACTACGACAACGGCAACAACAAGAATCGCGACTACCAGGACAGCGGCTATTACGACGTCACCAGCGCGCCCGATCCTCCGGAGGTCTACTTCAGTCGCAATCCGCGCTGGGTCAAGGTGCCCGGCACCCGGGTGCTGGTCCTGAGTCAGCGCGATCGTCAGGACTACGACATCTTCCGTTACGGCTCGTCGTACTACATCTACGACAACGGTTACTGGTACCGTTCGAATCGACTGAACGGAACGTTCGTCGCGATCGATGCGCGCGCCGTCCCCTCCGTGTTCCAGCAGGTGCCGGCCAGCCAGTGGCGGAGCTACCCGCAGAGCTGGCGGACGACCCGGACCTACAACAGCAACTATTACCGGCAGAAGCAGGTCGTTCGCTCCCGCAATCGGTAGCGGGTATTCTCCAGTTGCATGCCGTCGCGGGGGGGCGCCCCGAACAGCGCCCGCCGCCCGGCCCCCCCCCCCCAAGCAAGGGGACACCGCGCCCCCCACCCGCCC
>JANMQY010000121.1:0-2079 GCA_031370785.1 Candidatus Eiseniibacteriota bacterium
TCGCGCACTCCGTCCTCTTCGTTGTAGCAGGGAATGACGACGCTCAGTTTGAGTTCGCGGTGCATTCGGGAGGGTGGAGGGTGCGCAGCGAGGGGACCGGAGACATGCGGTGAGGTCCGGCCGAAAAGTGTATCAGCGCGAACGATGCGCGGGCAAGGATTGGCGCGCTCCGCCGCCGCGATTCCGCTGAAGGCCGGGCATTCCGCACGTCCGTTGCGGAATGCGAGGCGCCGGAGGGTGGAAGCTCGGTGCGCGACGCGGAGAGGCGGACGACGGACGAGACGATCAACGCGGGCCCGGCGCGGCCGAACCGGTCGGGACGCCGGGGTCCACCACGCGATAGATCGTTTCGCCGCGCTCGGCGTGGTCTTCGACCAGGATCGAGGGCAGGCGCCGATCCGGGTAGTGCGCGATCAAGTCCGGCAGCAGCGCAGTCGGGATCGCGGCCCACCGCACCTTGAGGCGGCGCACGCTCTCGAGGAAGCGCGTCGAGTCCGCGACCACCACGTGCACCGCGTTGCGGTCCATGAACCACGCCCAGTAGGAGGTGCAATCCACCATCACCGCCTCGTCTTTCGCGAGGTGAGCGCGCATGGCGGGCGCCTCGTGGATCACCGCCTCGATCTCGGCCGGCACCCGCGCCGCGATCAACGCAGGACGGCGCACCGCGACCAGCACCGGCTGGACCAGCGAGAGCGCGATCACCAGGGTCAGCGCCAGCGCCCGGGGCCGGCCGTGGTCCATGCGCCGCGCCAGCCCCACCGCGCCGGCGGCGGCGACCACGCACCACGCCACCATGTTGCTGGTGAAGTAGTAGGTGTCCCAGTGCACCGCGAGAATGAAGCCCACGGTCAGTCCCGCATAGACCCACGCGAACAGCAAGTCCCGCCAGCGCGGCAGGCACAGCACCACGCCGGCCGCAAAGGCCGGAACCCACAGCGGGTTTCCGTACAGTTCACGTGGCAGCGCGGAGAAGAAGAAGTGGCGCACGCTCCACAGGACGTGGCCCATCACTTCGCCGAGGTGGGTCAGGGCATAGGCGATCGGTGAGCCCGGGCGATCGAGGCCGTGCGAGAACGTGATGTGATCCACGTAGGGCCACAGGCCGAATGCGGGCACGTCACTGTAGAACGGCACCCCGAACAGGCGCAGATTGCGGGCGAGGAAGGGCGAGAGCACGATCAGCGCAGTGAGCCCCGCCAGCGCGAGCCCAGGCAGCGAGCGGCGCGCCGGCCGCCCGCGGAATAGCAGCAGGAGCACCGCGGGAAGCGCGAGCAGAGTCTGGGCGCGCAGCAGCCACGCCGCTCCGAACAGCGCCCCGGTAAGTGCGTCCAGGGCCAACGGACGGGCGGCGCGCGCCGGATCGCTCAGGCGCCAGCCGGCGGCGACGAACGTGAGCGCGATGAACAGCGCGAACAGCGATTCGACGAGCACGCTCACCGACTTGTCGACCAGCAGCGGACTGCCGGCGGCCATCAGCCCCGCGACCAGCGCAACCGCCGGATCGGGATCGAGCTGGCACGCGAGGAGCCAGATCGCGAACGGCAGGAGGAGTCCGGCGAGCAGCGAGAGCGCGAGCCCGGCCTGAAACGGCGGAGCGCCGGCGCGCGCCGCGAGCGAGATCAGCCACGGGTACCCCGGTTCCTTGAAGGTCTCCGGCATGGGCAGGCGGTCGGGCTTCATCCATGCCGGCCACGCGGAGGGATTCGAGAAGCCCTGGCCGCGCTCGAAGCACCGCGCCACGTTCAGAAAGTGGGCGCCGTCGGGCGAGATGCGGTCTTCGCGCGCGGTCGGCAGCTCGGCGAGGCGCGGAAGCAGCGTCGCGAGAGCGATCACCATCAGTGCGAGCGCGCGGCTCGTGACCAGGCGGCCGAGCAGCGGGTAAGGGGAGTGCGCTGCCGGAGTGCTCATGCCACGCGCGGCATCGACTCGCTGCGAATGCGACGGATGAGCGCGAAGTAGCGCGAGATGGTGCGCATCATCTTCATCTTGCTCGCGCCTTCCTTGAGATCGTAGCGCAGCACCAGCGGGGCTTCGGTCACGCGCGCGCCGCCGCGGCCCAGCTTGAGCAGGACCTCG
>JANMQY010000126.1:0-26490 GCA_031370785.1 Candidatus Eiseniibacteriota bacterium
GCCAGGCCGACGCCGGCGTCTGTGCACCGACGCCTGGTCGTCATTTGGTCGTCAGTTCCGCGACGTTTCCAGTCGCGAAATGGACGCTCCTGACGCGTGAAGAAGGGCGCCCCGGTTTCCCGGAACGCCCCGTGGCAGTGCATGAACAGCGGATTCTGCCCTGAAAAGGTTGGTGGCCCCGGCTGGAGTCGAACCAGCGGCACGCGGTTTAGGAAACCGCTGCTCTATCCGTCTGAGCTACGGGGCCACGAGCCGGCGACTGTGTGCGATTGCTTCAGGTGGCGCAAGCGGGCTGCTCCGTTACTTGAGGGACTTCGGAGCCCGCTTGCCGCGCCTCGGGAGCCGCCGGTTCGACGAACCGTCGCAACGGTTCAAGATCCTCCCGGGAGACGACAGCTTCGGTCTCGGGCTGCTGGCCACTACGGTAGGACCGAACGCTCGTGACACCGGCACCTTTCATCGGCCGCTCGAGCGCCCCGAGGGTTTTGGCGTCGGTAGTTCGGCCAGCACGCTCTCCACCTCTTTCGGCTCAGGTGGTTTGACGAAATGGTGGTTGAAGCCCGCTTCCGCCGTTCGCCGACGATCTTGTTGCTGGCCCCAGCCCGTCAGCGCCGCCAGCACGACGTTCTCCAGGCCGGGCTGCTCCCTCATCCGGCGTGCGACCTCATAGCCGTCCATGCCGGGCATTCCGATGTCCAGGAACACGACATCTGGCGCATAGCCCCGCGCCATCTCCAGCGCCGCCGGGCCGTTGTGCGCGACTCGCACCTCGTGGCCTTGCAGCCGGAGCAACATCGCGAGACTGACGGCGGCGTCCTGGTTGTCATCTACGACCAGCAGCCGGTGACCGGAAGATCGAGCAGGCTCTTGTTGCGGTTCCCTGCATTCTCTTTCATTCGGCTGACGAGGCTTGTCAACCATGAGCGGTAACCGCACGACGAACTCGCTGCCTTTGTCCGTCCCGTCGCTGCGCGCCTCGACGGTCCCGCCGTGCATCTCGACGAGATTCTTCACGAGGGTCAGTCCGATACCCAGCCCGCCCTGCGCCTTCGTGGAAGCAGGGTCCACCTGGACGAACAACTCGAAGACGTGCGGGAGCATGTCCGGTGCGACACCGATGCCGTTGTCTCGCACCCGCAACACCGCTTGATCGCCGTCTCGTTGAGCCGTCAGCCGAATGTGTCCGTTCGCCTCGGTATATTTCGCTGCGTTCGTCAACAAGTTGCCGACGACCTGGGCCAGTCGGACTGGGTCGGCGTCCAGGAGCAGCGATTCGGACGGAAGGGAGAGTTCGAGCCGGTGTCCCTGGACCTCGATCAGCGGCTGGGCCGTCTCCACCGCGCGGGCGACCACGGTGGCCAATTCCACCGTCTCCTTGCGTAACTCGATCTTTCCCCGCATGACACGCGACACGTCCAGCAGATCGTCCACGAGTCGGACGAGGTGGTGGACCTGACGCTCCATCATGTCCCTGGTTTTCTGGACCATCGCCGCATCGACCCTCGGCATCTTGAGGATTTGAAGCGAATTGCGGATCGGGGCAAGCGGGTTGCGCAGCTCATGGGCCAACGTCGCCAAGAACTCGTCTTTGCGGCGGTCGGCATCCCGCAGCGCCTCTTCCATTCTCTTGATGTCGCTGATATCGGTGTTCGTCCCGAACCAGTAAAGGATGCGGCCGTTCTCGTCCCGCAGCGGATTGACTCGTGTGAGGAAGGGATGGAATTGTCGGTCCACCCCCCTGAGAGGAAACACCATGTCGAACGGCTCGCCGCTGGCGATCGACCCCTTCCATCGCTCGAGCACTTTGGGCAGTACGTCCGGATCGTGCACGGACTGCCAGCCCCAGCCCTCCATTTGCTCCGGGGTGGTACCGGTGTACTCGTACCAGCGGCGGTTGTACCAGAAGATGTGGCCGTCCGGCCTTGCCATCCATGCCAACTGCGGGATCGTATCCGCCATCAGCCGCAGCTTTTCTTCGCTCTCCCGCAGTGCGGCTTCGGCCCGCCTGCGGGCGGTGATGTCGTCGTGGACCAGTACGACCTCCCGGACCTTCCCGGCGTCGTCCTTGAGGGGGTAGGCGACGGCGGCGACCCACCGCACCGGATCCTGGTGTCGGGTTTGGTTGGGGATCGTCTCATTGGGGTCGTACTCAATCGCCGGGATGAAGGCCGTCTCCCCGGCGAAGGCTTGTCGGATGTACGAGAGAACACCTTTCGCCTCGAGCTGCTCGTCCGCCAGGATGTTGTACCCGTCTATCTGGTCGAGGGTGACGCCCCACAACTCCTCCCACGCCCGATTGACCCGCACGGTGCGCCCGTCCGGTGCAAACACCTGCACGCTGAACGGGGCCTGTTCCATCAGCCCCCGGAACCTTCCCTCGCTCGCTCGCAAAGACTCTTCGAGGCGCCTGCGTTCGCTGATGTCCCGCAAATACGCCGTGAACAGCGGCGGACCGTCTGTCGGGATGCGCGTGATCGCCAGTTCCACGAGGAACTCCGTCCCGTCCGCACGCAAGGCGGGGAGTTCGAGTCGCTTGCCGAGGACCGGCCCTTCTCCGGTAGCGAGGTAATGCGCCATGCCCCGATGGTGGCTGTCCCGCAGTGAGGGCGGAATGATGAGATCGGCGAGCTCCTGGCCAACGACTTCGGCCCGGCTGTAGCCGAACGTCTTCTCCGCGGCGGGGTTGAACTCGACCACCTTGCCCTCGCGGTCCATCGTGATGATGCAGTCCAGCGCCGTTTCCAGAATCGCTGCTTTGCGGGCCTCGCTCGCGCGCAATTCGTTCTCGGACCGACGCTGTTCGGTCACATCCCTGAACACCAGGACCACGCCCGCCAGCGAGCCGGTTGCATCAAGAATGGGGGCAGCGGAGTCGTCGATCGGCCTCTCCGTGCCGTCTCTGGCGATCAGGACCGTGTGGTTGCCCAAGCCCACGACGCGGCCCTCTCGCAGGACTTCGATGACCGGATTCTCGACCGGAAGGCGAGTCTGCTCGTGGAGGACGTGGAATACCGTGGCGAGAGGTCGCCCGTGGGCGTCCTCCTGGCTCCAGCCCGTCAGGTCCTGGGCGACGGAATTCAGGAACGTGACACGGCCCTGGGGGTCCGTGGCGATGACGGCATCCCCGATGCTGGCCAGCGTCACCCGCAGCCACTCCTGCTCCCGCTGCCGACCCTGCTCGGCGGATTTCCGCTCGATACCTAGGGCAACCCCGTTGGCGACCGACGACATGGCCCCGAGGGTGGAGTTCGACAGTTTGTGGCGTGAGAACATCGCCATGACGCCCACGAGCCGGTCTTCCACTACGAGCGGATAGCCAGCGAAGGCGACCATACCTTCCTTCTTGGCCCACTTCCGGTCGCTCACACGAGGATCGCTCTCGACCGCGTTGGTCAGGTGCGGCTGACGTTCCTGGGCGATCACCCCGATCTTGTACTTGCCGACCGGAACCCGACTATGCGGTCCATCCAGATGCGTGTATAGACCGGCGCTGGCCCGGAGTTCCAGCACGTTGTCCCGCGGATTGAGCGTCCAGACGCGTGCGAATGCCCCATCCAGATGTCGGACCATCGCCTCGGTGCAGTGGTGCAGCATTTCGGGGAGATCGTCGCTCTGGGTGAGGGCGAGGCCCACGTCCTTGATGAAGCCGGCGAGCCGGACTTGCTCCTCGATGTCGTCCTGATTCTGCTTCCACTCCGTCCGGTCCCGCATGATCTTGGCGAAACCCCTGAGCTTGCGGCTTTCGTCCCACAAGGGCGTCATCGTCCCGCCGCACCAGAAGCGGGAGCCGTCCTTGCGGACGTGCCAGCGGTCGTCGTTTCCACGACCCTGCTCCAACGCCTGCTGCATCTCCCGTTGGGGAAAGCCCTTCTCAATGTCCTCCGGGGTAAAGAAGAGGGCAATGGAATGCCCGATCACTTCTGCTTCCCGATAACCGAGCAGCCGTTCGGCCCCTGGGTTCCAGCTTTCCACTCGGCCTTCCGGGTCGATGACGAAGATGGCGTAGTCCTGGACGTTTTCGGCGAGCAGCCGAAAGAGCTCGCCCTCCCGTGCCTCCTGCGCTTTCTGCTGTCGATCCGCCATGCTCGGTCACTCTTTACGGGTGGGTCGATCTCGGGACTCCCAGCAGGGAGCCGGGCCTGGAAGCATGAGCGTCAATTGTACCGACCTGCCTGTAGGAGAGCCAGACGACGAGACGCCGCCGCTTGCTGATTTCCGCCCACTGCCGGACCAACTGTCATCGTCGTGGCGCGCGTCATGTGCCGCTTGCCCCACTCGCGCATGACCTCGGTGATGGGGGCGCAGCGTCTTGCCGCAGTCGGTCAGCGGTACATCTCAGGAAACCGCTGCTCTATCCGTCTGAGCTACGGGGCCACGGGGGCGACTATCATGCGCGTCAGGGCCATGCGCAAGCCGGATGGGATACGGTGTGACCGCTATGCAACGCTTGGGCAAACCCATCACCGGGCCGTTTGCGAGCCGTACTTCGCCAGCAGCGCCTTGAACCGCGGGTGATCGCGGATCGGATCCCAGCGCGGGTCGAGGCGCAGCGTGTGGATGCTGAGGAAAGAGGGCCCCACCAGCAGCCGCTCGATCTCGTCGAGAGCCGCCTCGGCGTCGCCGGCTTGCGCGAGGATTCGCGCGCGATCCTCCGCGAGGAGCGGGCGGTCAAAAGCGTCCTCGCGATAGACCACCGATTGCTCCAGCCAATGGGCCTCTTGCAGCGCCTCGTCACAACGCCCGAGTCCGGCCACCGCCATGCCGCGGGCCGCATGCACGCGCCAGTCGTCCGGGAGTTCACGGAGTGCGGAGTCCAGACGCGCACGGGCCGAATCGAATGCCGCATGCGCCGCCGAGTGGTCGCTGCGCAACTGGTGCGCCCAGGCGGAGTACAGGGCGCTTGGCAGGAAGAGATCCTGCACCTCGATGACGTCGGGGTGTGCGATCTCAAGATTCAGCAGGTCGGCGGCGTTCCGTTCCCAGAGCAGGAGATCAGCACGGTTAGGAACTTCGAGATCCGCGTCGATTGGGACTCGGTTCAGTGCCGCACGCAGCGGATCGAGCTGCCCCAGCCAGAGAACGTGCGTCCTTCCTCGCTGGAGCGCTGCGTCCTGCAGGTCCGGCGCGAGGCTCAGAGCCCGGTCGAACGCGCCGACGGCATCGGCGTAGCGGTGCAAGCGATTATAGATATTGCCCAGATCCATGAACAGCGTTGCGCTACGCGGATCGAGCTGCGCGGCTTTCTCAAATGCAGCGAAGAGCGCGTTCCAGTCTCCCAGCCGGCGGTTCACAGCCCCTATTCGCCACCAGAGCTCGGCGTCATTGGGCAGTCCCTTGAGCGCGATCGCGAACTCGTCCAACGCCCGGCGGTAGTCGCGGTAGCCCCAGTAGTGCGACAGGCCCATCGCGGCGTGGGCCTGTGGCAGGACGGGCGCGAGCCGTAGTGCAGCTTCAGCTCCCTCGCGCTGGCGCGTCGCTCGTGCCACCGAGGGATCGTATCGCCACCAGTACATCGCGCCATGCACCTGCGAGACTGCCGCGTGCGCGAGCGCGAAGTTGGGGTCCAGCCCCAGCGCTCGCTCGTAGAGTTGCTGCGCGAGCTCAAAGTTCTGACGGAGATAGCCGGGGCGGGTCCAGTACTCGCGCCCCTGTAGATACAACCGGTAGGCCTCAGCATTCGCCGAGGGCGCCGCCGCGAGCCTCCCCTGTTCGGCACTGGTCAGTGCAGCCCCCACCGCCGCCACGACCTGCTGCGCCACCTCGCTCTGGATCGCGAACGCATCGTCAAGCTTCCGGTCGTAGCGCTCCGCCCAGCGATGCGCGTCCGTCACCGCATCGATCAGCTGCACGGTCACCCGCAGCCGTCCGCCCACTACCTGCACGCTCCCCTCCACCACGCTCCCCACCCCCAGCTCAGTTGCGATTACCTTGAGCGGCTTGGACGTGCCGTGGTAGCCCATCACCGAGGTCCGGCTGATCACCTTGAGCGCCGCTACCTTCGCGAGCTGGGTCAGCAGTTCGTCGTGCAGCCCGCCCGCGAAGTACGCATGCGGCCCTTCGGCACTCAGGTTCTGGAACGGGAGTACGGCGATCGCGGTGCGCTCGAGCACCGGAATGGCCGGGGCCGGTGGCGCCATCGCGACGATCGTGGCCGCCGATATGGCGGCCGATTCCCGGTGGGCGAGCGCCTCGGCGAACAGCGCGACCGGGCTGAACCGGTCGGCGGGGGTCTTGGCCAGCGCCCGCTGCACCGCCAACGCCACCCAGCCCGGTACCGCTGGTCGCAGATCGGTCACCGGGCGTGGTACGACCGAGAGATGCTGGTACATGAGACTCTCGACGGTGGGCCCGGTGAACGGCGGCTGCCCCGCAAGCATTTCGTACAGCACGCAGCCCAGAGAGTAGAGATCGCATCGGCCATCCAGATCCCTGGAGCCGGCAGCCTGCTCCGGGCTCATATACGCAGGTGTTCCCAGCGCCAATCCCGTCGCCGTCAGCGCGCCACCGCCGGCCACCGTGATCGCCAGCGCGATCCCGAAATCCGCGACCACCGCGTGCCCGCTCTGCAACAGGATGTTCTCCGGCTTGATGTCCCGGTGGACCAGATCGCGGCTGTGCGCGTAGCTCAGCGCGTCGGCGACCTCGCGGGCGATCTGCAGCGCGTCGTCGAGCGGGAGCTGCTTCTCACGCGTGAGCCTCCCCCGTAGCGACTCCCCCTCCACGTAGGGCATAACGTAGTAAAGGAATCCACCCGCCTCGCCGGAGTCATGGAGCGGCAGGATGTGGGGGTGGGTCAGGCGCGCTGCGGTTTCGATCTCGCGCAGGAACCGCTCGGGGCCGATCTCCGCGGCCAGCTCCGGGCGCAGCACCTTGAGCGCGACCTGGCGGCGGTGCCGGAGGTCCTCCGCGAGGAACACCACCGCCATGCCCCCTGCGCCCAACTCGCGATTGATGCGGTAGCGCGAGACCAGCGCTTCTTGGAGGCGTTCGAGCAGATCGGCCATCTGCGTCTCGCTCCAATCCGGGCTACGGCCAGTCCCGAGGGGGTTCTGAGGCGGGACCGCGTCGGTTGAGGCGCACCAGCGCATGCGCCATTTCGGATCGGAGGGCCCACCACGTGGTGGAATGGGCTGACGAAACGACGCGCGAGCGTAGCACGGCGTCACGAGGGAACCAATGCGCGAGGATCAGAACTCCCACTGGCGCTCCGGATCTCTGCCTGTCGACCGTCCCGCGCGCGTCGTGGCCGCGGCGCTCGAAGTGCGCAACGATGCGCCCAATCGCCCCCGGCTCGATCACGGACGCGACGATTCGCATCTCACGGCCGCAGCGCGGGCAGCGTTCCACCCCATCCTGATGGACCTGGGCGCGCGTAGTTCTCGTCCATGCCGTAGGTCTCTTATTGGTACTGCCGCGCAAACCTTGAGCCATTCCCACCCGCAACTAGCGGTGCGGAAGAGCGCCCATCGATTCGAGAGACCGCTGCTCTCGCCGGCTACGGTGGCTACGGTCTCATCGTCCATTCAGGTCCGGCGCAGTCTAGCGCAGTCCATAGACACGAAGCGCTCCACCGTCAGCATCCCGATGGAGCGCTTCGCAATACATTCTCGCGACGTTCGTTGACTCGCTCGACTCGAATTCCTTCGATTGTCGTCCGGCCTCGTCAGGAAACCGCTGCTCTATCCGTCTGAGCTACGGGGCCACGAGGCCACAAGATAGCGCACTCAGTTCAACGGTGAAATCAAGCGTGCACGCGGTCCACCAGACCGCGGTCTCGTCGCCGATGGCCTCAGAAATCCTCGAGCATCCAGATGTTTCCCTGACCCGTGTTGCTCGTGTATGCGACCCGCTTGCCATCGCGCGAGACGGCCGCGGAGTACATCCACATCTGCGGTGGGATCAGAGCTGACGTCCGACCGCGGGCATCGACGTGCAGGAGCCGCCACTGCTCACCGGCCTGGACAATGAGCCAGGAGCGCCCGTCGGAACCGTAAGCGAGGTTTGCGATCTGGACGGGTCGGTCGAGCCGGATTTCGTGGGGCGGGGCACCACTCGTTGAGAGCATGCGGATGCGCGGAATGGAATCTTGAGACGGGACGACCATTGCGATGGTCGAGCCGTCGGGCGAGAGGTCCCACATCAGTTGCTCGTGTCCTTCCGCGCGCGACAGTTCCCGGCCACGTCCTCGCACCGGATCGAACGCCGAGAAGATCGCGGAGCCGTTCTGAAGCTCACAGAGCACGGGAGACGTTCCGGTCGCCTGCGGAGATCGAAACGACGCGATGCCTTGGGCGTCGAGCACCTTCTCGGCGGGGCCGCCGGCGACCGGGACTCGCATGAGTCGCCCGTTCGCCGGGGCCTTACCCGGGCCTACCGCGTCCTCCTCCCTATAGAGGATCCACGCCCGGTCTGGGCTCAGTTGCGGCGAGTACTGGTCTCCCGGGCTGGTCACCAGGGGGTCCGCGACGGCGGCGCCGATCCGCTGCCGGAAGATGTCAAACGTGCCATTGCGATCGGAACTGAAAACGATCGTCGAATCATCGGGCATCCAAGCCGGCATCATATCCATGCGATCGTCGAGCGTCACACGTCGGATATCTTGAAGCAGTGCCCCGGCCGCGGCCATACGTCCCACGTAAATGTCACTCTGGTATTCCAGAACGACGACTGACAGTCGCTTGCCGTTCGTGGAGAATGCGGTGGGCTCCACCAGCGCGAGGCGCTGCCACTGGGTGATACGCCGCGGACTCCCCGATGGAACTCCCGAGCGCGGATCGACCCGCAGCGACCATAAGTTCATGTCGCGCTGGTTGGGCGGCGGATCGGTGAGGCCGAAGACCACCCGTCCATCGGGCAGCCACGCAGGGATCGTATAGAAGTGGAGGGGCCGGTCGGTCGCTGGAGAGTAAAAGACGCGGGTCCGCCCCGCGAGGTCACAGCTTTCGAGTCGGAGGGTCTGCGCTCCCATGTCGGCACGGCCGTAGCCCAGTCGTTTCCCGTTCGGCGACCAAACGGCCCACGCGGGAATCACTCCACTGGAATCGTCGCCGGTCACACGCCGGGCGTCCTCGCCGCTTACCCCGGAGACCCAGATCTCAGAGCCGCGCACCCCACGCCGCTTATAGGCGATGTGCGTGCCATCCGGGGAGAGAACCGCGAACGACGCATCGTCGAGCACCTTGTGCGTGCGGCCGCCGGCCACGGGCAGCGTCCACACGGCCGGCCGGCCGTCAGCCATGCGACCGCTGACGAGGAGTTGACTCCCATCCGGAAACCAGTTGATCTGGGGAATCGGATAGTCGAGCGTCAACCCCGCTGGGAGTTCCATGGGATGGCTCTCGCCGCTCTCGATGGAACGAAACGAAAGACCGCTGCGGTCCACGATTGCCAGAGTCTTGCCGTCAGGCGAGATATCTCCCGTCAACACCGGGTTGCCGGCGGGGTTCGAGGTCAGTTGCCGCTGCTTGAGTTCGGGAGAAGCCGCCGACTGCCGACGCACATACCAGACCACCACGATCGCTGCGGCCAGCGCCAGCACCGTCATCGCGACCGGTAGAACTCGCGACGCTTTGATTGCGGGAGCCGCGGTGGTTGCAGATTCTCCCGATTGCAGGGCTTCAAGCGCCGCGCGCACCTCGCTGGCTCGCTGGTAGCGCTCCCCGGGCTCCTTCGACAGGCAACGCCCGACAACAGCCCGCAGCCCCGCCGGGACGCGATCTGGCAGCCCCGTCGGGATGTCATTCATGATCGCCGACGCCAGCTCGAAGCTCGTGGTTCCCCTGAACGGCAGAGTCCCGCTCGCCATCTCGTGCAGCAGCACCCCCAGCGCCCACAGGTCGCTCCGCTCGTCCGCCATTCCCCCGTGCAATACCTCCGGCGCGAGATAGTGCGGCGTCCCAACGACCGCGCCGGTCTCGGTGAGCGCCATGCTCAGGGTGGCGCCGCTTTCATGCGGCGATTCTCGGGCGCGCCGCGCGAGGCCGAAGTCCAGCACCTTCACCCGTCCGTCCGCCGTGACCGCCACGTTCGAGCTCTTGAGATCGCGGTGGATCACGTGCCGCTCATGCGCGTGCGCCAGCGCCGATGCGATCTGCGCTCCGTAGCGCGTAACGTTCTCGATGGGAAAGCCCGTGGGGCGCTCGGCGATCATGTCGCTCAGTGGCTGGCCCTCGATCAGCTCCATCGTGAGGTAGACGTGCCCATCGGCCTCGCCCACCTCATGCACGGTGCAGATGTTCGGGTGGTTGAGCGTCGCCGCGAGCCGCGCTTCACGCAGCAGCCGAGCGCGGGCCGTTTCGTCGTGCAACGACTCGGTGGGCAAGACCTTGACGGCGACTTCACGCCCGAGCTTGGGGTCGCGCGCACGGTACACCTCGCCCATGCCGCCGGCGCCGAGCGGGGCGAGGATCTCGTAGGGGCCCAAGTGAGTGCCTGCGGTCAACGGCATCGCGTCAATCTGCCTCAAGCACTTGAAGGATAGAAGGCTGCATGCTCGCGATGGAGACGGTGTCGCCGATGTCGCCCCAAAGAACCGTGACCACCGAGTAGGGAGTAGGGACCGCCGCTCAGACCGCCGAACCACGAGCCGGCGACTGTGCCTATTCGACGACCATCCGGGATGACTTTCGTTGCCCTCGCGCGTTCAACGAATAGAAATAGATACCCGCCGGCACCTGGCGTCCGCGGTCGTCGCGGCGGTTCCACAGGGCTGAATGCTGACCCGAGGGCAAGAACCCGTCAGTCCGCCCTGCTCACGGGATCCGACGCATCCGTTGTGAAGCTGTACCGGTGAATCAACCCGGCTTCAGAAACATGCTGAAAGAACGAGTTGGAAAGCGCGACAAGAACCAGACAGAGCAGGATCTTTCTCGGAACGGCCATGTGAAGACCTCTTTCTCACGCGAGTGGTCGCGCTCAGACGAAGAGCCGTCTCGTGGCTGCAGGTGTAGCGGTTGTGTCCCAGGTGACGATGGCGCCGACGCAAGAACTGGAGCTCCTTTCGAGGTCGCAGGACCAGAGAATAGATCCCGTGGGGCCATTCCCTTACCCATTTCTTGCGATCCGCTTGCCCCGCTGACGAGAACGCCGAGGTGCGCGAGCGGCGCGACCAGTTCCGGCATCCGCGCTACGCAGCACCCGAGATGCTCGCCACGCGGCCGAACGAGCTCTGGAGCTGGGACATCACGCGACTGCTGGCCCCACCAAGTGGACCTACTACTACCTCTACGTGGTGCTCGACGTGTTCAGCCGCTATGCGGTGGGCTGGATGCTGGCGCAGCGCGAGTCCGCGGCGCTCGCTGAGAAGCTGATCGCCGAGAGCTGCGAGCGGCAGCGCATCGTACCGGGACAGCTCACCGTGCACGCCGACCGTGGCGCGGCGATGATCTCGAAGCCCGTCGCGCTGCTGCTGGCCGACCTCGGCGTCACCAAGAGCCACTCGCGGCCGCACGTCTCGAATGACAACCCGTTCTCCGAGTCGCAGTTCAAGACGATGAAGTATCGGCCCGACTTCCCCGAGCGCTTCGGCTCGATCGAACATGGGCGCAGCTTCGCAGCCGACTTCTTCCGCTGGTACAACCACGAACACCATCATGTCGGGCTCGGGCTGTTCACGCCGAACGACGTGCATCCGCCGGGAGGCGATCGGGCGTGGTAGCATGAAAGTCTCGCTGGACAGGCCGTCCCACGCCCCTTGCCTCGGCGAAATCATCGGGTCGAACGCGTGCCACGACCGGCCTGTGCCGTCGAGATGACTTTCCAAAGTTAGGATGACCGCATGACTTCATGGCTCAAGCTGTTCTGGACTACGCTGGCCATCCTCGGCTTCGCAGCCATCCTGCCCGCGCCAGTCGGGGCGCAGTGTCCCGCCTACCTCACCCAGTGGGGCTCGCTCGGTAGCGGCAGTGGGCAGTTCCAAGATGCCTACGGAGTGGCGACAGACGTCGCGGGCAACGTCTACGTCGCGGACACCGGCAACCACCGCATCCAGAAGTTCAGCGGCACCGGCGCCTATCTCACTCAGTGGGGCTCTCCTGGCAGCGGCGACGGACAGTTCAACAATCCCAGGGGAGTGGCGACGGACGCCGCCGGCAACGTCTACGTCGCGGACAACTTCAACCACCGCATCCAGAAGTTCAGCGGCACCGGCACGTACCTCACCCAGTGGGGCTCGTACGGCAGCGGTGATGGGCAGCTCACCTATCCCTTCGGAGTGGCGACCGACGGCACCGGCGTCGTCTATGTCGCGGACCAGTACAACCACCGCATCGAGAAGTTCACCGACACCGGCACCTACCTCGCCCAGTGGGGCTCGTCCGGAAGTGGCGCCGGGCAGTTCAACTATCCCCTCGGAGTGGCGACCGACGCCGTCGGCGACGTCTATGTCGCGGACACCTACAACCACCGCATCCAGAAGTTCACCGGCACCGGCACGTACATCACCCAGTGGGGCTCGTATGGCAGCAGTTCTGGACTGTTCGCCTATCCCCTCGGAGTGGCGACCAACGCCGCCGGCGACGTCTTCGTCACGGACGCCGACAACTTCCGCATCCAGAAATTCACCAGCACCGGCTCTTACTCGTGCGAGTGGGGCTCGCTGGGAAGCGGCAATGGGCAGTTCAACCAGCCCAGTGCCGTGACGACGGACGCCGTCGGCGACGTATACGTCACGGAGAAATTTGGCAACCACCGCATCCAGAAGTTTCACCACACGGCGACGCCCACAAAGACCTCGACCTGGGGACGGCTTAAGAGCCTCTACCGGTGATCTGGAGTGACGGGCGTCAACGACGCAGTCGGGGCGATTGGGTTCGCTCACGAGGCCACTAGTTCACAGTCGCTGTTCAGTAAATCTATGAAGCCAGTGTCTCAAAGTCGTTGACAGATTCCGAAGGCTCGAGTGTGAACAACCTCCTGAGACTTCACACCTAGAGGCAACGACGAGGAGTTCGGCGGGCCCGTCGCCACTGCGATCCTCATTTACCGTCTATTACGAAGCAGCCTCAAGACTCCCCTGACGCCGTAGAAGATTCCAGCGCCCCAGAGGAAGCTGTTCCCGCCAATCCAGAATTGGACGGCCAGCCGCCTCCAGCCGTAGTTCCCTGGTCCGAAGGGTCCGAAGATTGCGTCGTGGATGGTCACCAAAGGAAAGCCAAGGACACTCTTCCAGGCCTCCGCGCCTGGCACTAGCGGGGGCTCGCCGGCGCCGGGCTCGCTAAGCGAGACCGCGATGTAGGAGCCGACAAAATGAAGCAAGGTCACGACCGCGATCAGCACGTGCATCCCAGACCACACTCTCCTTCCCTTCGCCGGTCGAGATTTGCTGGTCATAAGCCCCTACCGAAGTGCCCGATGGACATGAGTCTTCCCACCTCTCGCATCACCGCCTCATCCGACAACCTCGCGTACCGGATCGCGACGCGCTCTCACCGCCTCGTGAACTTGAGGTGCACCACCCCGGGCGCCGCGACCGTTTCGCACCAGCTCGAGACCGTGCAGGTTGGTGCCGACGCTTCACCGGAAGAGCCATCGATCGGCCGATCCTCCCCTCGCGGAGGCCGCGCCACTCGACCTCACTGGCCGAGCCCAATTTGCTTCATGAACTCCCCGTTGTCCCAGAACAGGAACTCCTCGAACATGATGCCCTCCTTGTTCCAATGGCCGATGGTCGCCATCGGAATCCGGTAGGCCTTGCCGGTCGGCTCGATGGTCTTGCCGTCCGCGAGAACCATGGGTTTGGTGAAGGTGCCTTCGAGCCAGCCGGTGACCGCAGTCCATTGACCATCCTGAGTACCGAAACGGATCGGATGCTCCTTGATCCGATTGTCGGGCGCGAACGTCCACATGTACTTCAGATCCTCAATGTGTTTTTCGATTCCCTGCGTCGTGTGGCCATCTGGCCAGTGAACGATGACGTCCTTGGTATGGGACTTGTGGAGATCCTGCCACTGCTGGTTCGTGTACACGCGAAAGTCGAGGTCATCGAAGTTCGCCAGGTTCTTCGCGAGCACGGCTGGCATGCCTGGAACCTTGGTAGTCGGCCCACCGACCTTGGTGCCGGGCCACTTGTCACTCTCCGCGGCCCCTGCCAGGCCGAACATGAAGCTCCCGAAAACCATGCAGAGTGCGACGCCGGAAACACGCGTCTTCCAGGTCATGACTGGCTCCTTTCTTCGGTCGCTCACGACCGATAGACTTTCCACCCGCCGAAGATCACGCGACGACCTCTGAGACTCGACAACGGACTGAACCCGTCAGCCGATCCGCTCCGCAAGCTCGATGATGATTCCCTCCGGGCCGCGGACGTAGCAGAGCCGATAGATGTCCTTGTAGCGCTCCAGCTCGCCGACGAGTTCAGCGCCGCGGGCTCGCAGGCCGGCAACGACGGCGTCGATGTCCTCGACGGCCAATGCGATGTGGCGGATACCCGGGGTGTTGGCCGGCGCGTGCCGGTTGTCGCCCTGGCTTGGCGGCGAATGGAATTTCGCGAGCTCGAGTCGTCCGTTGCCGTCCGGAGTTTGCATCATCGCAATGTCCGCCCGTACGCCCTCGAGCCCCACGATCCGGTCCACGCATCGGCCCGAGACGGGCATCTCGCCCTGCAGCACGAGTCCGAGCTCGACGAAGAATTCGATCGCGGCCGCGAGGTCGTCAACCACGATGCCGACGTGGTCCATCCGTTGGACAGCCATGTAGCGAGGGTACAGGCAGGCGCTACGAGAAGACACTGCCCGGCCCCAGGACGAGCACGAACACGAGCAGAACCGTCACGGCCATCCCGATCCATGCGCGGCTCCGATCCATTGCGAGTGGCGTGTCCGGCGTCCCGGGCGCCGCGGGTCGCGGCAACGCCGGATACCAGGCGAGCAGCGACGTCCCGCCGAACGAGCGCCGAAGAGCACATTCGCGACACTGCCGGCGGCCGAGATCAGGCGCTGCGCAGTGGCGGACGCCGTCGATTCGTCATGATTGAAGAGGATCGCGTTGAACATCGTCGGTCGCGCGCCGAGGAGGAGCACGGCGCCGCCGTGGCCGAGACCCTTGTGGACGAGGTTGGCGAGCGGATAGGCGAGCGCGGCAATGGCGATTCCCGTCGGGGTGTCGATCGAGTCCGCCGAGGGCAGCTCCAGCTCGTGATGTTCATGAAGAATCTCGGGTTGCTTGGCGGGGCGCTGCTCATCGTCTACTTCGGTGCCGGCCCGATCAGTGTCGACGCACGGCAAGGACGAGCGTACGTTCGTCGTGGGCGCGCTGTTCAACGGCGCAGCCATCGCCGCAGTGCGAATGGCGTGTCCAAGCTGAGGTTCTTCACCACGGTTTACCGGCGTCCGGCGGAGTCAGGCAGGCTCCACGCATCGAACACGCTGCGCGCGGCCCGCGCGATCAGCGTTTCGGCTCGGCGCACCGAGCCGCGAGGCCCCCCGACGAGGACGGCGACCGCCACGTCGCCGCCGTTCGGAAGGCGGATGACGCCGACGTCGTTGATCGCCACGGTGACCCCGCTCGACGTGCCGCCCGTGCCGGTCTTGCGCGCGACGTGCGTACCCTTGGGCAAGAGCGCCGGCAATCGATGAGGTGCCGTCCTGCAACGCGCGAGGACCGACTTCAGCGTATCGGTCATCGCCGCGGACAGCAGCTCGCCGTGCCACAGACGTTCGAGCAGGTGGACGCAGGCCTCGGCCGTGCCCGTGTCGCGCGGATCGAGCAGCATCGCCTGCGCAGCGCTGTCGCGACTCGCGTCCGGGACACCGGCGCGCAGCTCTCGGATCTCTTCCGCGGACCCCATCGTATCGGCGCCGGCGGGCAATCCGTACCAATCGTCCCCAAGACCTCGCTCGGTGCGGTCGACGCGCAGGTCGTGAATCCCGTGTTGCTCGAGCCACGCGGTCACGGCGAGCGGACCGCCGACGAGACGCATCAGGGCATCCGCCGCGCTGTTGTCGCTTCGCGTGGTCATGAGGTCGAGGAGCCTGTAAAGGCGGACCGGGCCTCCCCCGCGCGGGTAGCGATCGCCGAGCTCTCCCCTCGGATGCATGTCGTGAGCGAGCAGTGTGATGGGTGTGTTCAACGACCATCGTCCGTGGTCCACTCCATAGAGCACGACGACGGCCACGGGCAGCTTGACCACGCTCAGCAGCGGAATGCGGGTGTTCGCGTTGACGCGCGCGACGGTACCGTTGCCCAGGTGTTTCGCCATGATCGAGCAGAGCCCGGGGGCGCCACTCGCGATGGCTCGCAGCCGCGCCTCGAGCAAGGTGTCTGTGTGCTCGGGATACCAATCGACGATCGGTGTCGCCACCGCTCGGGTCTTCCCGGCGTCACGCGGGCGGGGCCGCCCCGCGGGACGGAACGCGAGCCACGCCGCGAGCAACACGACGGCGGTCACTGCAAGCGCTGCCGCGCGCTTCATCGCTGAGGCATCCAGCGTCGAGTGAGAAGCACAGCCTTCACCGGCGCTTGCGCGTCTTCGCGATCAGCTCCTCGAGCTGGAGCCGGTGCCGCATCGGGTGCGCCACCGCGTGTTCGAACATGGCTTCCACGGTCATGGGCGCGCCCCAACGCGAGGTGTAGACGGTGACCGAGTAGAGCCCCTTTGTCGGCATCCACGCCACGTGCTTCTCCCAGGCCTTCGCGAGCACCTTCAAGTAAGCCGCGCCCTGTGCGGCTACCTTCTCGGGTTCCGGCGGATCGGGCACCCGGGGGTCGGGACGGTCCAGCACCTCACAGAGCCACGTGAGGTAGCCCCGGCACGCGCGCAAGGGATGGCGCATCAGCAGGTCGACACTCCGGTACGCTGGGTCACGCGTCACGGGTAGCTTCACGCCCAGACGCTTCGCCTTCCTCCACACCGCGAACAACCGGTCCATCTCGTCCATCTGCAGCAGCACGAGCGCGCGCACACCTCGCGACCTGAACGTCACGCCGACTCGTTTCGCAACTCGGTGATGGCTCCGGTTCGTGCCGCCCAATCGTTCACTGCCCATGCTGTCTACGGGATGGCGCCGCGTGCCTCGCCATGCCCGCCACACGGGCCACCTCGTCGTTCGTGAACACGGCGAACATGTAGGGCTGCGATTCGAGGAACTGGGCCGGGTCGCGCAGGGTGAGACCCAGCTTCGACAGCCGATACTGCTCGGGCACGCGAAGCCCATGCGCGAAGCACCACACGGCATAGGCGTGCATTGCCACGACGACGTAGAGGGCCTGGCGTCCCGACCACACTGCAACCCGCGCTACGCGATCCCCAATATCGTCCTCAAGGAAAAGGGCCCCGAACAACATGAGCCCTACCGGGACGAAGGTCACCAGGAACGCTATTTGCGAACCGAAGTGAGGCTTCAGCCGCTCGCTGACCAGGAGCGGCCCTCCGCAGAACGAGAAGAGGGCTGCGATCTTCAGGAACGCAACGCGGAGCCCATTCATCAGTTCTGATCCACCGTGACGACGATCTTTCCGCGAGCGTGTCCCTCGGCGAGACGGCGGAACGCTTCGCATGTCTCGCTCAAACGATGACGGCTGTCGAAGACCGGCGTCACCTTCCCTGACTCGAGCAGTCGGCCCAGGGTGACCAGGTCCACTTGCTTCAGCCGCGCCACGAAAAGGACCATCCTTTGACTTGCGAATCGCGAGATCGGCAGCCCGGTCAACACGCGGCCCATCCGGCGGCCAAACCCGCGCCCGTCGGCTCCGCCGACACCCGCCGCAACGAGGATCCCTTGGGGACTCAGCACGCGTCGGCACGCTGAAAACGAATGATTTGCCACCAGGTCGAAGATCAAGTCGTAGCGCTGCACGCTCCGCGTGAAGTCCTCCCGCGTGTAGTCCACTACCGGGTCAGCTCCGATGGAACTGACCATCTCCACGTTTCTGGTGCTGCAGACGCCGGTCACGTCGGCGCCGAACGACTTGGCGATCTGCACCGCGAACGTTCCGACGCCTCCGGCCGCGCCGTTGATCAGAACGCGTTGTCCGGGCTGGATCCGCCCTGCGCGCAGGCCCTGCAAGGCCGTGAGCCCTGCGAGGGGAATGGCGGCCGCCTCCTCGAACGAAACGTTCGCGGGCTTCGCGGCCAGCCACGATTCTGAGGCACACGCATACTCGGCCAGGGACCCGCGGCACAGCCCGAAGACGTCGTCGCCGGGTTTGAACTGGGTCACGCTCCGGCCCACGGACTCGATTCGTCCGGCCACGTCGCGACCGGGTCGGGTCCTGGGCCTGCGCAGGCCAAGGAACATTCGAGTGAATAGAGGCCGGCCCCGCATGAGACCCCAGTCGTAAGCATTCAACGAAGCCGCTCGAACCTGGATCAGGACCTCGCTGTCCCCCGGAGTCAGCTTCTCGACGTCCTCTAACCGAAGAGCCTCCGGCGCGCCATAACGGCGACAGACGATGACTTTCATGAAGCGGGAATCTACCGCAAGTGCCAGACCGCTCGTAGCGGGGACGCGCGGCAGCACACCCCATTGAAGTGGAACAGGCCTCCCGACGTCAGTGAGTACTCGCCGACGATCGACTCGCGGGAGGCCATTCGTGCCGCCAGCGGGTGATCGAGCCACCCACCACGCCGCCGAGCAGCGCACCGGTGGGTGGAACGGCGATGGCAATGACGATGGCGGCAGCCCCCGGCTCGTAGGGGAGCGAGTCGGACCAAAGCGCGGTGGCGAGGGCTCCGAGGGCCAGCCCCCCGACAATGCCGTGCCACAGGTAGGAGTGCTTGGTTTCCAAACGATCGATGGTGGTCCACGGGACGAGGGAGCCAGAGGTCCTCGAGTCGGCGGCGTGGTCCGGTGTGACGAGTGCGCCGCCCGGGCGCTGATCCCTTCGCGGAGCGTCGAGAAAAGTGATCCCGAGCGAGTCGACACGGACACGACGGATGTCGAGGCGCGTGTCACCGACCCAGACGCGCGCCGCGCGGTGACGCGTGTGGGATTGCAGCATGGCGATCCCCGCTGGCGTCGGGCGACCGTCGTTGGTCATCTCATCGAGCGGTGATGTGCGAGTGCCCGATGGAGAGAAGATGTTCGCCCGTGCGGGTGCGAGAGGCGCTAGCAGAATCGAGAGAAGCAAGGACGACAGCAACAGACGGAGTTTCATCGGATGCCCTTACTTCCCGAACCACTCGAAGCGATATGCCATCTCCGGACCACGATCACCGTCGTAGGCGAGTCGTGCGATCAGAATCGTGAATGGTTCAGTGTACCGGGCGATCCGTAGCGGGCCGACGTCCAGAGGATCGAACCCAACGTCGCGGATCAACTCGGCAGCGACACTCTTCGCGCGTCGATCGTCTCCGCAGTAGACCAGCGACGGTCGCTTCGCCTTACGCCTGGCCTTGAACACCTCGAACAGCACTTCGCTGGGCACAGTGCCGAACGCGGAGACGACCCGACTCCGCGGCACCTTCTTGGCAAGCGCCTCCGCACCCGACGACGCGTTGGCGATGACGAGCTTCGAGTCGTTCACACTCATTGGCAGCGAGCAGGTGATGAGGATCTTTTTCGACAGGTTCCCCGCCTGTTTCAGCACGTCGTTTACGCGGGACCAGTGCACGGCCAGTAGCAGCACGTCGGATTCCCGTGCAGCGTCAGCCGGTGTGCCTGCGCGGGCGTTCGCCTTCGCTTCACGCGCGAGCCGCTTCAGCTTCCGCTCGCTGCGCGCGTAGCTGAAGATCACCTCATGCCCGGCTCGCGCGAAGATTGTGCCGAGCTTCCCTCCCATCAACCCCGAGCCCAGGATGCCGATTCGCATGGCCTACCTTGCGGTTCCGGCGGGCGCGGCATGGTCGAGAGCGAGCGAGGTGGACATGCGATTGGCGTCGATCTGTTCCTTCAGAGCGGCCAGCTTCTGCTCGGCGGCGGCGATGGCATCGGCGCCGGCGATGAAGCGGACCGGTGGGGGTTCCTGGCTGGCAATCGTGATGAGCGCCTTTGCAAGCTTGGCGGGGTCGCCGGACTGCTGCCCGTTCTGCGACTGCCAGAACTTGAGCTGCTCCGCCGTGCGGCTTGCATAGTCCTCGATGGACAGCTCGGCGTAGGCCGTAGATTCCTTCGTGAGGAGTTCGGTGAGGAAGAACCCCGGGTTGACTATGGTCGTGTGGATGCCGAACGGCGCGATCTCGGGGCGCAGCGATTCCATCCAGCCCTCGATGCCGAACTTCGACGCCGCGTACGCGGAACAGAACTCGAAGCCGAGGAGGCCCGCGGTCGACGAGATTGAGATGATGTGGCCCGAGCGCTGCTTGCGCATGACGGGGAGGACTGCGCGAGTGACGTTCATGGGGCCGAGGAGGGTCGTCGCCAGCTGGCGCTCGATCTGCTCCGGAGTCAGCTCCTCAAAGTAGCCGGCTTTGAAGTTGCCAGCATTGTTGACGAGCACGTCGATTCGGCCGAACCGGTCGAAAGCGGTCTGAACGGCCGCCTCAGCATCGGCGCGGCTCGTGACGTCCAGTTTGACGACCAGCAGGTCGTCCGACACACCCACGGCCTTCGCGACGGCGTTCGTGTCCCGGCCCGTCGCTACGACCGCGTAGCGGGCGGCGAGAGCGGCCTTGGTGATATCGACTCCCATGCCGCGGCCTGCTCCGGTAATGAACCAGATCTTCTTGCTAGTCATGGCTTGCCTCCTGCCGTACCGATTCGCATGGCCGCTCCTCGTTCACTTCGCGCTGTATTGCTCGTCGCTGACCCTTTCCATCCAGTCGACCGCCTTCCCGTCGAGCTGTTCCTGAACGGCGATGTGCGTCATCGCGGTCGTCGGGGCGGCGCCGTGCCAGTGCCGGGTGCGAGTGCCATGCTCCATGCGCTCCTCACTCACCTGAGCGTCGGCGCATCACCGATCCACCGACGCCATCCGCTCCTTGTTGTAGCGCGGCCCGGATACCTTGTCAGCGCTGAGCGCAGCATCGAGTGCCGCCATCTCTTCGGCACCGAGCGACACGGCTGCTGCGCCCGCGTTCTCCTCGAGGTGTTGTCGACGCTTGCTACCGGGAATTGGCACGATGTCCGGGCCCTTGTGCAGCAGCCACGCGAGCGCGATCTGCCCGGCCGTCACGCTCTTCCGCGCGGCCAGCTCTCGGACCGCCGATGCGGCGCGCATGTTGGCTTCGAAGTTCTCACCCTGGTAGCGAGGATCGCCGCGACGGTAGTCGCCCTCCGGATACTCCTCGGCACGCTTCACCGATCCCGTGAGGAAGCCGCGGCCGAGCGGCGCGAACGGGACGAGGCCGATGCCGAGTTCGCGTAGCAATGGGATGATGCGCGGCTCGAGATTGCGCTCCCACAGTGAGTACTCGCTCTGGAGCGCCGCGATCGGATGCACGGCGTGCGCGCAGCGAATGGTCTGCTCGCCGGCCTCCGAGAGGCCGAGGTGTCGCACCTTCCCTTCGCGCACGAGCGTGGCCATTGTTCCGACGACATCCTCGATTGGCACTGTGCGATCGACACGGTGCTGATAGAGCAGATCGATGTGGTCGGTCTGCAGCCGGCGCAGCGAACTCTCGACCGCCTCTCGAATGTGCGCGGGCCGGCTGTCCGTGCCCGCGATGGCGCCCTTTTCGTCGAACCTGAAGCCGAACTTGGTCGCGATGATCACATGATTGCGCTTCCCCGGGAGCGCGCGGGCGAGCAGTTCCTCGTTGGTGTAGGGCCCGTACGCCTCGGCCGTGTCGAAGAACGTGACGCCCAGCTCGATGGCGCGATGGATGGTGGCGATGGACTCGCGCTCGTCGCGTTCTTCCGGAGTGCCGTAGGCGAAGCTCATTCCCATGCAGCCGAGCCCGATGGCAGACACCTCCAGACCGCTGTTTCCCAGTTTGCGCTTCTGCATTGTTTCTTCTCCCTTACGCGTTGTCGTGCGAAGACGAGGAACGCGCCCGCCTCGCCCGCCTACCTCCTCACGGTCACCCTGAGGTATGTCGCCGGGATCCTGGTCGTGGTCTTGTCTCCGCTCTGATTCTGCGCGTTGAACAGGGCGTCCAGTTCGCGATGCAGTTCGTCCGCGCGGCCATTCGCCTCGGCGGCAGCGTAGGCGTTCATGGTCGGGCCGTAGTAGTTGCGGAACCACGAGAGGAATTCCGACGGCGGCACAGGGGCGGCGAAGACGAACGTGTCCCGCTCGCAAGCGATCCGTTCGGCGGGGATACCCGCCGCGGTCCAGCGCTCGACCACCTTATCCTCCATCCCCCAAGTCATCGGGCTCACGAAGCCTTCGGGTGGCGGCGGCGAGTACGACGAACTGATCTTGAGGATCTGAGCTACCAGCGTCGGGTCGCCCGGGATCCAGTTGCCCATGACCACGCGTCCACCGGGCTTCGTGACGCGCACCATTTCCTTGGCCACGTCGAACGGCCGCGGCGCGAACATGGCACCGAAGATGGTCACGACGAGATCGAAGCTCGCGTCACGCAGGCCAGTCAGCTCACAGGCGTCGCCTTCCTCGAAGCGCAGGTTCGTGAGGCCCGCTTCCTGCGCTCGGGCGTTGCCGGCCGCGACGAGGTTGCTGGCGATGTCCACGCCGAGCACGTCGGCGCCGAGCCGGGCAGCGGGCAGGGCGGTCGTGCCGTCGCCGCAACCGAGGTCGAGGACCTTCATCCCCTTCGAGATGCCGAGCCTGCCGACCAGCGCTTCACCGCTGGCCCGCATGCTCGAAGCGATGCGAGTGAAGTCGCCTTTCTCCCACAATGCTTTGTTCGGATTCATGGGCAATTTCTCCGTGGCGGGACGTAACGCTGGCGCAATCTCAACCGGCTGGTTCAGGGACCGCATGAGGCTAGCACGCGTGGTACGGCCCGATCCACGCATGGGCGCCCTTCGCGCGTCATCGCGGAATGCCCGGTGGCTCGCCGAGTCCCACCGAGATGTGCTCGCCCCACCACGCCTCCGCGCGCTCCTCGCTCCATGAGTCCTCGAGAGGGACCGATCTCAGCAGGCGCGCGAGATCCCGGGCACTGGGCGGCCTGCGTTCCGGCGACTTCTCCAGGCAGCGCAGGATCAGAGCGTCGAGTTCCCGCGGCATCTCTCCGGGAGAATGACGCGACGGTGGGTCTGGCTCCACGTTCACATGCTTCGAAACGACCTCGAGAACGCTGGAACCTTCGAACACCTGCCGCCCGGTCAAGAGCCAGTATGCAACGCAGCCAAGTCCGTAAAGATCGCTTCGGCCGTCCAGCTCCCGACCCAGAGCAACCTCGGGGGCCATGTACGCCGGCGTGCCGATCACATGCTCCGGTAGAGTGAGGCGCAGGTCCGACGTCGCCCCCGGCCGCCGATCCGCGACCAGCCCGAAGTCCAGCACCTTGATGAAGTCGCGCCGAACGCCGGAGCGGCAGACATAGATGTTCGCAGGCTTCACGTCGCGGTGGATCAGTCCATTCTCGTGTGCCTCCCCGAGCGATTCGCACACCTGTGACAGAAGGTGTACCACGCGAGAGGGAGGCAACGGTCC
The DNA here is from genome assembly GCA_031370785.1 of Candidatus Eiseniibacteriota bacterium. Taxonomy (GTDB): domain Bacteria; phylum Eisenbacteria; class RBG-16-71-46; order RBG-16-71-46; family RBG-16-71-46; genus DATJGS01. The sequence continues at coordinate 23,440 of JANMQY010000126.1, forward strand.
AAACCGGCGGACGAGCAAATCGAGGTCGAGCCCATCCAGCAGCTCCATGATGTAGTAGAAGGTCCCGTCTTCCGAGACACCGAAGTCGTAGAGATCGATGGTATGCGCGGAGGTCAGCGACGCGGTCGATTGGGCCTCGAGTTCGAAGCGCTGAAGCATCCTTTTCGTTTCGGCGGCGCCCAACCCCACAATCGATGATGGCCGGATGAACTTGATGGCCGCCTCGCGCGCGAGGAGCTGGTGTGACGCCCTCCAGACTTCCCCCATGCCGCCCTGACCGAGGCGTTCGATCAGCCGGTAGCTCCCCAGCTCGCGCGCACGAGACACGTCCGCACCCAGCGTGACCATGATGCGAGTGCCCCCGTACGCGAGACCGACGACGATGAGGTAGGGAAAGACATAGTGGAGGAAGAACATTCCGGGCGTGAAGACGTGCAGCCCCGCGTGTTGCATGGAGTACCCGATGACCACGGCCGGTGCGAATGCCGAGGCGAGGAGCGCGAGAAGCGCCCTCCCGAGTGGCGCGGGCACCACGATCGAGTAGACGATCATCCAGATCGCAACCCAGGACGGCCCGAGCATGAAGAAGACGATCGGCGTGCTCGCGAACTGTTCCGCCCCGGTGTACATCGCGAGCGCGATGCCGTAGCTCCCCAGGACTTCGAACACGAGTCCAAGGTGTAACTTGGCGCGCCACGATATGCGCGGACTGGAGGCGAGCGCCGCGACCACGATGCCGATCAGAATCGACGCCGCGGTCGGAATCCAGTGGGACGGGATCCGAAAGTTCTCGGAGAGCCCTCCCATCAGGGCGGAGGACCCGAAATCCGCAAGGAAGAACGCCGACGAGTACAGGAGCGCGATGGCCCGCAGGCGCCGGGGGAGCTGATCCTGAAGGTGTGGCGGCAGAGTCCACGCGGCGCGGGATTCCGGCTTCTGCGCGCCATGTCCGTGCGGAAGGAATAGCGTCTCGCCCGGGGAGGCCGCGGGTTTCCCCACGCCGCGCTTGGGTCCGAGGGGCTGCGGGTCTTCCGGCTTCACGCGAGTTTGGATCCGGGAGTCGCGTCCAGGAATTCGACCACTGCCTTGTGAACCTCATCGGGGCATTCGAGGTACGAGAAGTGCCCACATTCACTCAAGGTGACGAGCCTGACGCCGGGAAAGACCGAAGAGTGCATGTCAGCGGTCGGCGCCATCGGCCAAATGTACCCTACAGAGGCGTCCGAAGGCAGCGGTGTGCCTTCACGGCACCACCGGCTGACCCGCTGAGCGGCTGCGGATGGTTGCTCCTTCGCACCCCAGATCGGGGCATTGCCCCCCGTGGTCGGCTAGACTGCATCCGCCCTGACGCTCACCAAACCCCGCCCTCCGGAGATTCGCGACGTGACCGACCTGAATCCCCAGCACAAGCAGATGGCCGACGAGTCCATGGTGCGTAACCTCGACGCGCAGGCGCGCGCGATCTGGCCGCAGGAGACCCCTCTTCTCCAGCGCTACGGGCTGGCGCCGGATATCCGCGTCCTCGACGCGGGATGCGGCACCGGTGAAGGCGCTTCGCGTCTGGCCGAACTGTTTCCGCAGGCCCAGGTGCTGGCGGTGGACATCCTCGACCATCACCTGGAGCTCGCGCGTCGACGTTACGCGCGGCTCGCCCCGCGGCTTACGTTCGAGCACCAGAGCATCTACGAGCTGGCCGCGAAAGACGGGACGTTCGACCTCACCGTGTGCCGTCACGTCCTTCACTCGATTCCGTTCCCAGAGCGCGTGCTGGCCGAGCTGGCGCGCGTGACGCGACCCGGGGGACGGCTTCATCTCATCCCGGAGGACTACGGGATGCTTCACTTCGAGACCGGCGGTGCCCACGACCCGCGCGAATTCTGGCACGAGACGGCGGGTCGCTTCGCCCTGGCCACCAACACGGATCTCTTCATTGGTCGAAACGCCTGCCGACATCTCGCTGCGCTGGGGCTCGAGGACATCACGGTGGACTACATCATCGTCGACACGCTGCGGGTGCCGCGCGAGACGTTTGCGTCGATTCTGGAAGCGTGGCGCGACGGATACGTCGAGTCGATCTCCGAGCTGACGCGATTCACCACCGCCGAGGCCAGAGGCAGCTTCGATCAGATGATCGCGAACATCCGGGACCCGAAGCGCTACGCGGCGTGGATGGTGCCGGTGGTCGCCGCGAGAATTCCCCGGCGCTGACGCGCGCAAGACCAACTCGCCGACTCAGAGAGGACCATCGACAATGAGAACGCAACGGAACCGACGCCATCGCTGGACACGGCCGGCCGCATTCACCCTGCTGGCAGTGATGCTGATCGCCGGCTGCGCTAAAGACAGGCGGAGCGCGGGCGATACCCAGCCCACGCAGACGCCTGCGCCGCTCGCGCCGGATGGCCTGCGAGCGCTGTCGATCTATTGGGGCGACGCAAAGGCTGAACGTGTCGTGCCGGTCACCCGGTACCTCGATCCCGATTCCGGTCTGGCGCGTGGCGCAATGCTGGCGCTGCTGGCGGGACCGGACGCTGAGGACCGTGCTCGTGGCCTCGCCAGTGCGGTTCCGGCGGGAAGCCGTCTGCTCGGCATCACGGTGCGCGATTCGATCGCGACCGTCGATCTCTCACGCGATTTCGAGTCCGGTGGCGGCTCGACGGCCGTGCGCATGCGCCTCGCACAGCTCGTGTACACGCTCACCCGGGTGCGCGGTGTGCGCAGTGTCCGGCTGTGGCTCGAAGGGCAGCCCGTGACGACGTTCTCGGGCGAAGGCCTCGAGGTCTCGATGGCGCTCACGCGAAACGATTTTCCGGACTTCGCTCCGTTCGACGAGGATCCGCCAGTGGTCCTGCTCGAGCCGGTGCCCGGCAGCAGTGTTGGAGAGCCGGTGCTGGTGCGCGGCACGGCGAACGTATTCGAGGCCCAGGTCGGGCTGCGCGTGCGCGACGCCGGCGGCAGAGTCATCGTTCAGACGTGGACCACCGCCACCTGCGGAACCGGCTGCAGGGGCACGTTCGAAAAGTCCGTGACGCTGCCGGATTCCGTGCGCGG
>JANMQY010000127.1:0-1743 GCA_031370785.1 Candidatus Eiseniibacteriota bacterium
CACCGACTGGAGCGCGATCGCGCCGATCGCGCCGGAGCTGGCCGCTTCGAGGCTCACCCCGGGCGGCACCGGCACCACGAGGTTGCGCGGCACCGCGTTGTACTCGGCGTGCGTCGCCAGCCCCTCGCCGATGCAGGCCACGCGGTCGCCGACCGCGAACTCATCGACCTGCGAGCCCACCTCGACCACCGTGCCGGCGCCGCTGTAGCCCAGCGTCGCGGGCGCCTTCAGACGTTCCTGCACCTTGCGCACGGTGGGCATGAAGCCCTGCTCCCGAAGCGTCTGCAGCACCTGCCGCACCTGGTCCGGGCGCTCCCTCGCCTTCTCGGCGAGGTTCATGCGCGCCTGTGTGACCTTCATCTTCTCGGTCCCGACGCTCACGAACGAGTAGTGCGTCCGCACCAGCACGTCACCCGGCCCGACCGAAGGCATCGGAACTTCGCCCGCTTCGAGCGCGCCGTTGCTCAGGAACTGGCGAATCTGCTTCACGGAGTTCCCTCTGGGGTGGATGGCCTCGGCGACCCTGGAACAACGGGAACGAGCCGCGAGGCATGGAAACGGAGCGAATCTAGCACGCGCTCGCGAGAGCTGACCAGCCGAAGGGCCAGCGACATGTGCCGGAGTGCACGCGGCTGATATCATCGACCACTGCGCTGATGACCCGCCGGCATCGAATGCCGGCCAAGGATGCGTTCCGTGAGGAAGCGGCCGTGGCGTTCCCCGTTCATCGAGGTGAGAGCTTCAGCCGGGCTTTCGGGATCGGGCTCGCGCTGCTTCTCGCGGCGGCCCTCGCGCTTCGCCTGCCGCTCGTGCCCGTGGCTTCCGATTCCTATCGGTTGACCGAGGCATTCAGCATCGAGGAGGTGGAAAATGTCCGGCTCTCGACCGGCATGCTCCACAAGCACACCCTGAACCCGCACGCGTTTGAATATCCGAGCCTGTTCTACGAGCTGAGCCTGATCGTGGAAGCACCTTTGCGCGCGTCAGGGCATGGCACGTGGCGCGAGTACCTCATCGGCGTTCGCACTCTCTCTCTGGTGTTCGGGCTCGGAGTGATCCTCGTGGTCGCGCTGCTGGCGCGGCGCCTGGGCGGCGACTGGGCCGGCCTGCTGGCCGCGGCGCTCGCGACCTTCGATCGCACCCTGATCGACATCTCGGCGCTCGCCAAGCCCAACGCGGCTCAGGTGCTCTTCATGCTCGCGGGGTTCCTCGCTCTGAGCGCGCTCGCGGCCCGCCCGCGGATGTCGGTCGCGGTTTCTGCGGCCGCGTGCTTTGCCCTGGCGACGGCCAGCAAATGGCTGGGCGCCCTGGGACTCATCGGCCTGATGCTCGCCCCACTTCTTGCCGCATCGTCGTCCCGCCCGCCGGGACTTGCGCGTCTGTTCGATTCGATCCGCGCCGGGGCCACCTCGAAGATTGCCGCCTGGCAGGTGGCGCTCCCGATCGTGGTTTTCGCGGTGCTGTTCGTGGTGAGCGTGCCTTTCGCCATCCTCAGCCCTCGCGAATTCGGCTTCGGGCTGGCGCAGACCTTCACCGCTCAGTCGGTGCATCAACGAAATGTCTCAATCTGGGTGCCGGTCCTCTTCCTGATCCGCTCACTCGGCCCGCTGGGCGCGCTGTTTGCGGCGACGGGTCTGATCTGGGGTGTCGCGAGGATGCTGCGCTGGCAGGGAACCGAGGCGGACCGCGGCCTCCTGATCGTGCTCGGCTGGGCGCTCGCATACGGCGCGCTCGTCGTCTTCG
>JANMQY010000131.1:0-4338 GCA_031370785.1 Candidatus Eiseniibacteriota bacterium
TCGCGCACGAAGCGGCGGAGATTCCCAGCGAGCGTCGAATCGAGATCCGCACTGCGATACGCGCGCGGCAGGAGCGGTGGGCAGGACCGCGCCGCGCACACCAGCGCCACGTGCACGCGCGGCTCCCGGTAGTTGCGGCGAATGACGTCGTGCTCGAGCGCGTTGAGTGAGATCGTGTCACCGGCGAAGCGCACCAGCGGCGCATCGAACACGGCGAAATTGTGCGCCGACGGATCCCAGCCTGGCCTGAGCGAGTCGATCACCGCGCGGATCATGGTCGCGTTGTAGAGATTGATGAGCAACGCGAGCTGTTCCTCTCGCGACAGCGCGTCGAGCTTCGTGCCGGCGAGCCGGTCGAGGTAGGCGTTGAGCAGCGCCCGGCGCCTTGTACGAATCGACGCATAGTCGACCAGGCCATCGTGGACGCTTTCGCGCAGAATCGCATCGAACTCCAGATGATCGAAGGCGGCATGCTCGCGCGCCGTCATCGGCACCGGCGCCTTTGCGGCGCGCAGCGCCGCGGCCTTCGCCGCGCGATCCCCCGGCGCCGGATCGGCGCGCGTCACGCCTGTGCCCGTCGCGATGCTCAGCGCCAGCGCCGTCGCGATCACGATCGCTTTCGCCGCCACGCCCACGCCGCGCGCGCCAGTTTTCGCGCGCGAGAAGGCGCGCTTCTCGAGGCAGCGGGTGACCAGCGCGGTCCAGCCGGTCTGATGCGAAGCGCCCACGCCGCGCCCGGTGTCGCCGTCGAAGTATTCGTGGAACAACACGAGGTCCTGCCAGTGCGGGTCCGCGGCGAATCGCGGATCGCTGCCGTGACACGGCCTGCCCTTGCCCTCATCCAGGAATAGAGTGGTCAGCCGCGTGGCCAGATCCGCCGCCACCTCGCCGAGCGTCGCCTGCCGTCGGGAGCGGGTCGGGTACTCCACCTTGAACGAGTCGCCGTAGAAGTGATGGTAGCGCTCCAGGGCCTCGATCATCAGGTAGTTGAGCGGGAACCAGACCGGGCCACGCCAGTTGGAATTCCCACCGAACAACCCGGTGTCCGCTTCGCCGGGGACGTACGAGACCTTGTACTCGGTTCCGTTCGCGTCGAACACGAAAGGCTTCTCGCGATGCGCGCGCGACATCGAACGGATTCCGTGCGGCGAGAGGAACTCGTTCTCGTCCAGCATCACACGCAGCACGCGCTCGAGGCGCGCGCGCGAGGGTATCGCCAGCAGCCGGTGCCCGTGGCCGTCGCCGTCGTCCGAGCTCATGCAAGTGATGTGCCTGGCGAGGTCGCGCCGGTTCTCGAGGAACCAGTTCATGCGCTTCTGGAATCCCGGCAGGCGGTCGATGACCTCCTGCTCCAGCACTTCGCATGCGAGCAATGGAATCAGGCCGACCGCGGAGCGCAGGCGCATCGGGACCACCTGCGCGTCGTGGTGGAGCTGGTCGTAGTAGAAGCCGTCCTCCTCGTTCCACAGCCCGCTGCCGCCCAGGCTGTTCATCGCGTCGCTGATCGCCACGAAGTGCTCGAAGAACTTGGACGCCACGTCCTCGTACACCGGATCTTCCGCGGCCAGCTCGAGTGCGATGCTCAGCATGGTGCCGCAGTAGAACGCCATCCACGCGGTGCCGTCGGCCTGCTCGAGATAACCGCCGCCCGGCAGCGGCTTCGAACGATCGAATACGCCGATGTTGTCGAGCCCGAGGAATCCGCCGGAGAACAGATTGTTTCCCGAGATGTCCTTGCGGTTGACCCACCACGTGAAATTGATGAGCAGCTTGTGGAACACGCGCTCGAGAAACCTGCGATCGCGATTCCCCCGTGAGCCAGTGATCTTGTACACACGCCAGGCCGCCCACGCATGCACGGGAGGATTGACGTCGTCGAAGCTCCATTCGTAGGCGGGGAGCTTGCCGTTCGGGTGCATGTACCACTCGCGCAGGAAGAGCACGAGCTGATTCTGAGCGAAGAGTGGATCGACCTGGGCGAAGGGAATCATGTGAAACGCAAGGTCCCACGCCGCGTACCACGGGTACTCCCACGAGTCGGGCATCGAGATCACGTCGCGGTTGTGCAGGTGCCGCCAGTCGGCGTTGCGCCTTGTCGCGTGCCGTTCTGCCGGCGGCGGCTGCGCGGGATCTCCTTCGAGCCACTCCTTGACCACGTAGTAGTAGAACTGCTTGGTCCACAGCAGCCCGGCATAGGCCTGACGCGCGACGCGACGCTCGGCCTCGGTGAGCGTCGCGGGGATACATTCCTGATAGAACGCGTCGGTCTCGGAACGGCGGCGCATGAGCGTGGATGAGAACTCGGCGCCGAATGGAGAACCGGTCGCGGCGTCCTCGGACTCGAGCGCGCTCAGGCGCAGTCGCACCGTGACAGAAGCTCCGGCCGGCACTTCCAGCCGATAGTGTGCGGCGGCCTTGGTGCCGGAGAGCGTCGGGTTGACCGCGGTGTCCTTTCCCCAGATGACGCGATCGTGAAAGGCGTCCTTCACGTAGGGCGTGCGCTTCGCGGCGCCAAACAGGCGCTCCACGTTGGTCTCGTTCTCGGTGAAGAGCAGCGGCGGCGCCACGCCATCAGGCCCGGGCTCGACTGCCAGCACGTATCGACCGAGGGTCGCGTGGTCGGCGAGGATGCGCCCCTCGCCCGCGGCGCGCAGGGTTGGGCCGCGCGGGTACACGGGCCCGGTGCGCCCCCACGACCACGTGTTGCGAAACCACAGCGTCGGGAGCAGGTGAAGCAGCGCCGCTTCGGGTCCACGATTGGCGACGGTGACGCGAATCAGGATGTCGTCGGGAGCGGCCTTCGCGTATTCGGCGAAGACATCGAAGTAGCGATTGCCATCGAACACGCCGGTGTCGACCAGCTCGAATTCGCGGTCCGCATAGCCGCGGCGCGCGTTCTCCTCCCGAAGCTGCTGGTAGGGAAACTCGGCCTGCGGATACTTGTAGAGCGCCTTCAGGTAGGAGTGCGTGGGCGAGGCGTCGAGGTAGAAGTAGCACTCCTTCACGTCTTCGCCGTGGTTGCCCTCTTTGTTCGAGAGCCCGAACAGGCGCTCCTTGAGCATCGGGTCGCGCCCGTTCCACAGCGAGAGCGCGAAGCACAACCGGCACTCGCGATCGGTGATCCCGAGCAGCCCGTCCTCGCCCCAGCGGTAGGTGCGGCTGCGCGCATGATCGTGCGAGAAATACTCCCAGACGTGTTCGCCGTCGGAGTAGTCCTCGCGCACCGTGCCCCATTGTCGCTCGGACAGGTAGGGTCCCCAGCGCTTCCAGTTCTTCTCGCGACGCGCGTCTTCGGCGAGCCGTTCCGCTTCGGCGCTAGCCATGTGCGGACTGTGCCTGAGGATTGTGGCGGCGACAACCCACGAACGCGGGAGACCGCATGACCAGCGGCGCCGAGCGACGCGAGGAATAGGTGGCCTGAATCCGGCAGCGGAGTTAGCCTTCTGCTACCCCGCTGACCGCCGGACCAAATGGACGCCCGGCGCAAATCACTTCATGCATGGATGCGACATGCTGCCCGCACCGCACCCTCGGAGCGGCAGCAGGGAGAATGTCATGGGAAACGTGAAGCCAATCCCCGAAGGACAGCACTCGGTAACCCCGGGCCTCGTGGTCAAGGGCGCGAGGAAGGCGATCGAGTTCTACAAGACGGCATTCGGCGCCAAGGAGCTCAGTGTCATGGCCGGACCCGATGGTCAGAGCGTGATGCACGCGGAGCTGATGATCGGCGACAGCAAGATCTACATGGGTGACGAGGCTCCCGAAATGGGCGCGGTCTCGCCGCAGACCCTGGGCGGAACACCGGTCTCGCTCAACATCTACACCGAGGACTGTGACGCGATGTTCAAGAAGGCAATCGCCGCGGGCGGTAAAGAGGTGATGGCGCCGGCCGACATGTTCTGGGGCGACCGCTACGGCTGTGTCCTGGACCCGTTCGGGCACAAGTGGGGAATCGCGACCCGCAAGGAAAACCTGAGCGAGGCAGAGATGGAGAAGCGCGGCAAGGAGTGGATGGGGCAGATGGCGTCGGCAGGAAAGAAGTAGCGCACGACGCAGGCTGCGAGACGAAGCGGGCGGCTCGATCGCGAGATCGGGCCGCTCGTCTTTTTTCTGCGACGGGTTTCGGATCCGAGCGCGGCGACTACCTGGGTTGCTCTCGCCCAGTGGAGAGCGTGGCAAGTGTCTGCCGTGCGCCGGCGCCGACCGGATCCGTTGGGCCCAGGCGCGCGGCGAGGGCTTCCAGTTCAATCCTGGCTGCTTGCGTGGCGCCGGTGCGCGCGAGTGCGCGAGCGTGAAGAAGCTGGAGGGCGGGTTCCGGCGGACCGGGCAAGGTCTGCA
>JANMQY010000143.1:0-13222 GCA_031370785.1 Candidatus Eiseniibacteriota bacterium
GGCGGGGTGCCCGATGGCGAGTGGGGCCAGGAGCGGTGAGGTCTTTTGGGAGGGGTGGGCGACGGGGGTCCCCGCGAGTCATCGGGTACCCCGCCCCCCGACGACACGCTCGAACGAAGCGAGGTTTCAGGCGCCAGCCGACGCCGATTTGGTCGCCTGCAGGTGCTGGCGCAGGAATCGGCCGGTCCATGAGTCAGGAGCTTCGAGCAATGACTCCGGCGGACCCTCTACCACCAGCTTTCCCCCTCGATCGCCGCCGTCGGGGCCGAGATCTACTACCCAGTCGCAGTTCGAGATGACGTCGAGGTTGTGCTCGACGACGATCACCGTGTCTCCGCGGGCGGTCAGATCGTCGAGGACTTCCAGCAGCCGCTGGACGTCGCTGAAGTGCAGGCCGACTGTCGGCTCGTCGAGCAGGTAGAGCGTCGGGCCCTCGCCTTTCTGCGAGAGCTCGCGCGCAATCTTGAGGCGCTGAGCTTCGCCGCCCGAAAGCTGGGTCGCCGGCTGGCCGAGCCGCAGGTAGCCGAGCCCGACGCGGCGCAACAGGTGCAACGCGCGGGTGAACTTGGGCTCGGTCGCGAAGTGCTGGAACGCCTGGTCCACGGTCATGTCGAGCGCATCGCGGATGTTCGCCCCGCGGAATCGCACCTCGAGCACTTCGCGCCGGAAGCGGTCGCCTCCGCACGCTTCGCACGGCACCAGCAGGTCGGCGAGGAAGAACATCTCGACCGTCACCAGCCCCGCGCCCTCGCACTGCTCGCAGCGCCCGCCCGGGGTGTTGAACGAGAACGCGCCCTCGCGCAGGCCGCGCGCAAGCGCCGCCGGCTGGCGCGCGAAGATCTCGCGCAATGGCGAAAGCGCACCCATGTAGGTCACTGGACACGAGCGCGGGCTGCGTCCGATCGGAGTCTGATCCACCATCGCGATCCGGCGCAGCGACTCGAGCCCGCGCACCGCGCGATGCGCCCCCGCAGGCTCCTCTTCGCGGCCCTCGAGTGCGCGCCGCGCGGCGCGATACAGCACTTCCTCGACCAGGCTGCTCTTGCCCGAACCCGAGACGCCGGTGACCGCGCTCAGCCGCCCGAGCGGGAAGCGCACGCTCACGTCGCGCAGGTTGTGGTGCGTGGCGCCTTCGACGCTCACGAAGCCGCTCGGGACGCCGCCTCGACGCGCGCGGCTGACGCGCTTCTCGCCGCGCAGATAGCGCGCGGTCTCGGAATCGGCAGCGCTCAAGGCTTCTCCCCCGGGCCCGGCGTAGAGCACGTTGCCACCGAGCTGGCCGGCGCCCGGCCCCAGGTCCAGCAGATGATCCGCGGCGCGCATGATCATGGGCTCGTGCTCGACCAGCACCAGCGTGTTTCCGCGCCCGGCCAGCTCTTCGAGGATCGAGATCAGGCGCTCGGTGTCGCGCGGATGAAGCCCGACGGTCGGCTCGTCCAGCACGTAGAGCGTGTCGGCGAGGTTGGCGCCGAGCGCGTTGGCCAGCTCGATGCGCTGCGCTTCGCCTCCGGAAAGGGTCCGGGTCAGGCGATCGAGCGTGAGATAGCCGAGATCCACGCGCTCGAGAAAGCCGAGCCGGGAATTCAGCTCATCCAGCACCGGCCCCGCGATCTCGCGCTCGAGCGCGCTGAAGTCGAGCGCGGCGATGAATGCCGCCGCCTGAGTCACGGTGAGCGCGACCACCTCCGCGATGTTGCGCTCTGCGATCCGCACGCTCAGCGCCTCGGGACGGAGCCGCGCGCCGCCGCAGGTCTCGCACGGGAGCGCGGTCTGGTAGGCCTTGACCAGGAACCGGTTGCCGGCCTTGTACGACTTGGCCTGCAGGCGCTCGAGGAATGGCATCACCCCGCGGAATCCTTCGCCACCTTCGAGCAGGATCTTCCGCTGCGCGGCGCCGAGGCGCTTCCACGGCATATCGAGCGGAATGCCCTGCTTCTTCGCAAAGGCTTCGAGCCTCGGCATCGCGATCTTCTTCCACGATCCGGCCCACGGCCTGATCGCGCCTTCGCGCAGCGTGAGCGAGGGGTTGGGGACCACCAGGTCCGCCGTGAACGTGAGCACGTTCCCGAATCCGCGGCAGGTCGGACACACCCCGAGCGGGCTGTTGAAGGAGAACAGCGCGGGCTCGGGCTGGATCGCGGCTGCACCGCACCGGCCACACTCCCAGCGCTCGCTGCGGCGCTCGACGTCTGCCGAGCCGCGCTTGAGCTCGAGCACTCCCTCACCGCGCCGGAATGCCTGCTCGCACGCTTCGGCGAGGCGTGCGTTCTCGGTCGCCTTCCACGTGAAGCGATCCACCACGATTCGAACCTGTTTGGTCGCGCGCGGCAGCTTGGGCACCGGGTCCAGAGCGACGATCTCGTCTCCGAGCAGAATCCGGGTGAACCCGGCGCGCAGCAGGTGGGCGGCCTGTTCCTCCCAGGTGAGTCCCGCCGCGAGCCTGACTGGCGCCAGCACCAGCAGCGCCTCGCCCTCAGGCCAGCCGGCCGCTTCCCGGACGATGGTTTCGGGGCGGTCGGGCGCGACCTTTCGGCCGCAGTTCATGCACTGCACCGTGCCCAGGCGCGCGAACAGCAGGCGAAGGTAGTCGTGCAGCTCGGTGGCGGTCGCCACCGTGGATCGCGCACTGCGCGTCTTGGCGGACTGCTGGATCGCGACCGCCGGCGTGAGCCCCGTAATCGAGTCCACATCGGGCCGCGGCAGACGATCGAGGAACTGCTTGGCGTAGGTCGAGACCGACTCGACGTAGCGTCGCTGGCCCTCGGCATACAGCGTGTCGAAGGCCAGCGACGACTTCCCTGAGCCCGAGACGCCGGTGATCACGCTCAGGCGGCCGCGCGGCAGATCCACGTCGATGTTCTGGAGGTTGTGCTGCCGGGCGCCACGGATGCGAATGACCGTCGCCCCGCGATGGTCGTGGTCGTTCAAGGATGCCTCGCGTGAGGTCGTCCGGCCTTGTGGGATGAAGGAAGGTCGGCGAACTATATCACGCGGGTCACGACCGGAATGACAGTGCGTGGGAGGCGAACGGCTCGCTCTTCCATGAGCGAGCCGCCGCAGTGAACTGGAGGAAAACAGCCAGCCCTAGCGCAAAGCCCCCAGCCCCCAGGCGAGACTCGTCGTCACCGCGGAACGCGGCAGATCGCGAGTCCGATTCGTCCGGCACATCCAGTGCCCCTCTAAACAATCGGGGATTGGCCGACGTGGAGCCGACCAATCCCCTGAGGACGTGCCAGGTCCAGATGGTTACTTCTTCTTCTTCGCAGCCTTCTTCTTCGTGCCCTTCTTCTTCGCAGCCTTCTTCTTGGCAGCCATTACGAATCACCTCCTCATTTCTGAACTCGATGCGACGGAGCGAACCCCGCCAGGACGTCGTTGGCGGCCGCGTTCTCTGCGGCCCTTGCGGCCCGCGCGCGAAGCACCCGAGTGCTTCGCGTGGCCTTGCATTCAGGATTAAGCAGCAGCTATGCCACGAGGCCGCGAGGTCTCTGGATTCTGCTCGCAAGATGATGTGTCGAATTAGATTAGTAATTTACGAGAGCGCGCGAAGCTCTGTGGAGAAGCGTGGAAAGCCGCGTGGATAAACCCCGTAACCGTCAAGTTTATTGCGGCTTACTGCGATTTCATTACGCAAGCGCTTGCGAATGAATCAATTGCCCGCGAGTGTCCAGAAATTTGTGGGTGTCAAGAGACTTGACGACTTGGGTCTTCCTCGAGTCGGAGGCGACGAAGTTTCTCGATCAGACCCTGGCGCGAAATTCCGAGGATGCGCGCCGCGCGACTCTTGTTTCCCGCGGTGAGTCGCAACACTTCGCTGATGTGATCGGCTTCGATCTGCGCGAGCGTCGGCGATGCGATGTCCGAATCTCCGGCGACGCGTCGACCGGTCAGCTCGCGCGGCAGGTGCTCGACCTCGAGCAGTTCGCCATCCTCGAGCAGCGCGGCGCGCTCGATCAGATTGCGCAACTCGCGAACGTTTCCGGGCCAGCGATAAGTCGAGAGCAGCGGGATCGCATCGGGCGCGATGTCGGTGAACGCCTTCTGAAACTTCTGAGCGAACTCGGCCAGGAAGTGGCGGGCGAGTAGCAGGATGTCATCGTCGCGATCGCGCAGCGGCGGCAGATGGATGCTCACCACTTTGAGCCGGAAGTAGAGGTCGCTGCGGAACCGCCCGGCGCGCACTTCGGCGTCGAGATCCTTGTTGGTGGCGGCCACGATCCGGATGTCGACCGCGATGTCCTGCGAGCCGCCGACTCGCTTGAAGCTGCGGTAGTCGATGAAGCGGAGCAGCTTCGCCTGGGTCGGCAGCGACATGTCCCCGACCTCATCGAGGAACAGGGTGCCGCCGTCGCACAGCTCGACCAGCCCCTTCTTCATCTCCGAGGCGTCGGTAAATGCGCCCTTTTCATGGCCGAATAGCTCGTTTTCGAGCAGCGTCTCCTGGAACGAGGAGCAGTTGACCTCCATCAGCGGCGCGTGCGCCCGATCGCTCCGATAGTGGATGGCGCGGGCCACCAGCTCCTTGCCGGTTCCGCTCTCGCCGGAAATGAGCACTGAGGTGGCCATGCTTTTTACCACCTTCTCGATCACGTCGCGCACCTGCTCGATCGGGTCCGAGCGACCGATGATCTCTTCGCCCGAGTAGTCCTGCCACGCCTGGCGGCGGTACAGGTCCAGCTCGTTCGCCTGGCGATAGCCCATCGCGGCGGCCTCGACCGCCAGCTCGATGTCTTCCATCTCGTACGGCTTGCGCATGAAGTTCACGGCGCCGAGCTTGGCCGCCTCGAAGGCGACCGGCACGTCGCCATAGGCGGTGATCATGATCACCTGCAGCAGTGGGTCGATCTGGCGCACCTTGCGCAGCACCGACAGTCCGTCGGCGTCGGGCAGGCGCATGTCGAGGATCATGACCTGCGGATGGAGCGCGGAGGCCTTCTCCAGCCCTTCGGCCCCGCTGCTCGCGGTGTCCACCTGATAACCGCGGGCGCGCAGCACCTTGGCGAGCGACTTGCGGATCAGCAGCTCGTCGTCCACCACCAGCACGGTCAGTCGCATCGAGGGCTCATTCCTCCGGTTTGCCCGACGGCTCGGCCGGCACCGGGAACGAGACGCGCAGCGTAGCACCGCCGCCCGCATTGTTCTTGGCGGTGATCACGCCGCCCACGTCGCGCACGATCTGCACCGAGATCGGCAGCCCGAGCCCGGTGCCCATGGAGCGCGTGGTGAAGAACGGGTCGAAGATCTTCTCCATCAGCTCGCGCGGGATCCCGACCCCGCTGTCCTGGAACGAGACGTCGATCATGGAGCGCCGCGTCCGGTAGCGGCGCACCGCCGTCGCCACGTGCAACTCGCCCCCCTCGGGCATGGCCTGCACCGCGTTCAGGCACAGGTTCAGGAACACCTGCTGGGTCAGATCGGGGTCCACCACCACCTGCGGCACGTCGTCGTCGTAGTCGCGGACCAGCTTCACCTCGGCGTCTCCGAGCTGCAGCTCGAGCAGATCGAGGGTCTTGTCCAGGATCGGATGGAGATCGCACGGCTGGGGCTTGGCGGCCGGAGGGCGCGCGAACATGAGCAGTCCGGTGATGATCTGCTCGATCCGGTCCAGCTCCTTGATCACGTCTTCGAGGTCCTCGCGCCGCGAGTCGTTGGGCTTGAGCTTGGAGCCCACGAACTGGACCGTGGTGCGGATCCCGGTCAGCGGATTGCGGATCTCGTGGGCCACGTAGGCGGAAAGCTCGCCGAGTGAGACCAGCCGGTCGATCTTCTTCTGGAATTCGCCGTCCTCGGTCTCCGAGATGGCTTCGCCGAGCACGACCGACCCGACCACCTCGCCGTCCTCGTCTCGCAGCGGCAGGGACTCGGCCTTGAGCGTGAGCTGGCGCCCTTCGGCCTCGAGCTTGAAGTCGCGCGGCTCGCGCGAGGCGCCCTTGAGCCAGCGGGCCTCGGCCCCGGGGAACAGGCGCGAGCCGGGCATGCCGATCAGGGCCCCGGCCTCGAGCCCGAGCAGCTCCTCGATCCGCCGGTTGCTGTAGATCACCTTCCGTTCGCGGTCGAGCGCGACCACCCCCTGCTCGAGCGCATCCAGGACCAGCTCGGGCACGGGGTCCGGGCGCGCCGCGGGCTCGGTCTCGGCGTGGCGGCTGACGGCATCGCTGCGCATGAGCACTCCCGAACGGCGGGTGAACAGATCGACAAAGACGTAACACCGGTGCGGCGTCACGCTCCATCATAGCCGCTCGCACCGACCTCGCGGGTGCGGAATTTCGATGGGACCGGGACGCGGCCGCGCGGTTGTTTCGCCTTTACGCGGCTGCTAGACTCCCCGGTCGCTTTCCAAACACATCCTTCTCTTCGACCATAGAACGGCTTCTCGAGCCGCCTGGAGTAACGAATGCTTCGAGTTCTGCGCAGCGGCAGCAAGCGCGTCAAGATGCTCTGGTGGGCGATCGCGATCGTGACCATCGCGACGTTCATCGGCGGCTTCATCTTCCTGTTCGGTGCCGGCCTCAATTCTTCGATGCGGGCCCAGGCCACCGGCGCGATCGGAACCGTGAACGGTCTGCCGATCACGCGAAGCGACTGGCAGAGTGCGCTGGCCGACCAGCGCGAGGCCTTCAAGCGCAACTACGGCAACGAGCCTGCCGAGCGCGACCTCAAGATGATCGAGCTGCAGACCTGGCGCACGCTGGTCACGCAGCGCCTGCTCGCCGAGCAGGCGAAGAACCAGGGGCTCTCGGCGAAGGACGAGGAGATCAAGATCGCGATCCAGACCTCGCCGCCGCAGGCCGTTGCCACGCTCCCGGCGTTTCAGACCGACGGGAAGTTCGACCCGAACAAGTATCGCGCCGCGCTCGGCGACCCGAACCAGAACTGGGCTCCGGTCGAGGAGATGATGCGCGAGCAGCTGCCGATCCGTAAGCTCCAGGAGCGCCTGCTCTCGTCGATCAAGCTGGCCGAGCCGGAGCTACGCGAGGCGTATCGCGACCGCTACGAGAAGCTCGACGCCACCGTGATCCAGCTCGTGCCCGACATGACCGCCAAGGTCACGCCGCCGAACGATGCCGAGCTCAAGCACATCTACGACCAGTACAAGGGCCGCTTCAGCGCCCCCGCCCGCACCCAGCTCGAGCTGCTCATCCAGCCCAAGAAGTTCGGCGATGAGGAAGTGCGGGTCGCGCGCGAGCTGGCGGTGAGCCTGGTCGCCCGCGCCCGTAAGGGCGAGGAGTTCGGCGTGCTGGCCCGCGACTATTCGGACGGGCCGGGCAACGACAAGGGCGGCGAGATTGGGCGCCCGCTCACCCCCAACGACTTCGGTCCCGAGCTCGCGCCGCAGGTTGCCGCGATGCAGCCGGGACAGATCAGCGATCCGTTCCAGGACGGCGGCCGGTTCATCATCCTCAAGTACATCGAGCGCCTTCCGCCCGCTCTGGGCGCGCCGACCGGCGGAATGCGCATCGCGCAGATCGTGGTGCGGGTTCGCCCCAACGAGAACTCGCTGCGCGACCAGTACCAGGCCCTGCAGAAGCTGCGCAATCGCGCGGGTTCGGGCGGGCTTGGGAAGGCCGCGGCCGAGGCCGGGCTCGCGACGATCAAGACGCCGTTCTACGACCTCAGCAACATGCCGCAGCAGCTCTATACCGTGCCCGAAGTCGCGGACTGGGGCATCAGCGCGAAGCAGGGCGCGGTCAGCCACGTCTTCGAGGGCATCGATGAGTTCGTGGTCGCTCAGGTGGCCGGAAAGCACGCCGCCGGCGCGCCGCCTCGCGAGGAAATCGCCGATCGACTGCGCGAGCTGGCGGAGATGGACAAGCGTGTGTTGGCCGACAAGCCGCGCGCGGATGCGATCGCTGCAGAGCTGGCCAAGGGCAAGTCGCTCGAGCAGGCCGCGAATGAGAAGGGCGTGACGCCGATCGTGGTCAAGGGCATGAACCGCGCGACTCCGGAGCCGCGGCTGTTCGCGGTGCCCGAGATCACGGGCGCGATGTTCGCGGCGCCGACGGGCAAGGTGCTGGGACCGCTGCACGGGGTCAACGGCTGGTATTTCGTGCGGGCCGATCGGCGGATCGCCGCGAACCCGGCCATGTACGACAGCCTCAAGGGCACGCTGAGCAGCGAGATCCTCACCCGCCGCCAGCAGAGCTTCTTCGGCGGCTACCTCAGCGACCTTCGCGACAAGGCGAAGGTGCAGGATCTGCGCGCCGGCGAAACCTCGGGCAACTAGCCTAGCGGCTTGTTGTCGGGCGGCTTCGCCGGCGGATCGTCGCGGTTGATCTCGTCGGTGATCTCGCGCTGCGCCTTGCGGAACTCGCGCATCGCCTGCCCGATCCCCCGCGCCATCTTCGGGATCTGACTCGGCCCGAACACCAGCAGGATGATCAGGAACAGCACTCCCATTTCCGCACCACCGAGACCGAACACGTCTGCCTCCTCGCCTTGGCCTATTCCAGCCGCAACCGGCTGCGATCGCTGCCGACCACCACGGTGACGTCCGCCAGATCCAGACCCCACGCCTGCCGGATCACCGGCGGGCCGCCCAGGTATCGGGACACCGCACGCGCCGCCGCGGCATCCTCGCGCCGCGCGACCACCAGGGTCGCGAAGTAATCGGTGCGGTCGGCGTTCCTCACTTCCACCACCTGAAATCCTCCGTCGCGCAGGTACGAGGCGACGCGCGAGGCGATGCCGCCCTCGCCCGAGCCGTTCAGCACCTGCACCCGGATCACCCGGTTCTTCGGTCCGCCCAGATTCGGCGTCGGATGAGGCACGAAATGCGCCCATACGACCGAGCCGACCAGCGCCGCGACCACCGCTCCCAGCAACCACACCAGGAACTGGCCGGCGCGGCTAGCCTTTGCTGCCACCGGTGCTCCGCCCGATACGCCGCGGACGCTCGATCGCGCGGATCGCGGCCCGCAGGCGCGACCAGGTGCGGCCGAGCGATTCCGGGAGCACCTTGGTTTCGCCGATCACCGACATGAAGTTCGTGTCGCCGTTCCAGCGTGGGACCAGATGCAGATGCAGGTGCCCCGGAAATCCCGCGCCCGCTCCCGCGCCGACGTTGGCTCCGTAGTTCATGCCGTGCGGGCGATATTCCGCCTCGAGCGCCCGCTCCGCAAGCGCGGTCAACGAAATCAGCGCCTCGCGCTCGGCCGGGCTCAGGTCGCGGAACTGCGCGACGTGCCGCCCGACCGCCACCATCAGGTGCGCGGGATTGTAGGGAAACCGGTTGAGCATCAGCATCGCGTGCGGGGTGCGCGCCAGCACCAGGTCCGCGCGGTCGGCACGGACCCGGCGCACGCGGCAGAACAGGCACCCGGCGGGTTTCGATGCCTTGCGCACGTATTCCATGCGCCACGGCGCCCACAGCCTGTCGATCGCCACCTCAGCGCCCCCGCCCCGAAGGGTCCAGCTCACGGTAGATCTGCTCCGCCTCGGCGAGCTGCTCCACGGTGTTGATGCCCAGCAGCTCGCGGTAGTCGGGCGCGCACACCACCGACGTGACGCGGCCGGCGCGCCGCAGCAGCGCGACCGTGTCGGTGAGGTAGTACTCGCCCTGCGCATTGTGCGCGGTCAGCCCCGACAGCACCGTGACCAGCTCGGGGTAGTCGAATGCGTAGATCGCCGAGTTCACCTCGTCGATCGCTTTCTGCTCGGGCGTGGTGTCGCGGTCTTCCACGATCGAGAGGATTGCCCCCGGCACTCCCGGCTCGGCGGGCCCGCTGCGCACGATGCGTCCGTAGCCGGTGGGATCGGGCAGGCGCATCGAGAGTACGGTCACCGCCGCGCCGCTCGCCTCGTGCGCGGCCAGCAGGCCGTGCAGGGTCGAGGCGCGCAGCAGCGGCGTGTCGCCGCACACCACCAGCAAGGTTCCCGCGAAATCTTCGAGCGCGCTTCCGGCCACCAGCACGGCGTGCCCGGTGCCGCGCTGCTCGGCCTGCACCACCCACTCGAGATCATCGTCGGGGAATGCGGCGCGCACCTTCTCGCGCTGGTGCCCGATCACCACGATCTGGCGCCCCACGCCGAGCTGGTCGAGCGTCTGCAGCACGTAGCCGAGCAGCGGACGCCCGGCCATCGGATGCAGCACCTTGGCGAGGTCGCTCTTCATGCGCGTGCCCTGTCCCGCGGCGAGCACCAGCGCGGCCACGCCGGGATGCGAGTACGAGCTCATCTAGGCTCCCATTCGAAGTTGTCGATCAGGCGGGTGCGCCCGACCCGCGCCGCGACCGCGACCAGCACGCGGCCCTTGACCCTGCGTACCGGCGACAGCGTCTCTGCATCCACCACCGCGACGTAGTCCTCCTCCACGCCGGACCAATCGCGCCAGACCTTCCGGACCTGTGCGCGAAGCCGGTTCGCCGAACGCTCGCCGTCCTGAAGCGCGCGCCGCGCGGCGGCCAGCCCGAGCGACAGCGCGACCGCGCTCGATCTCTGTTCACGGGACAGATACCGGTTCCGCGACGAGAGCGCCAGTCCGTCGGCTTCGCGCACGATGCGCGCGCGGTGCACCCTGACCGGCAGAAATAAGTCGCGCGCCATCTGCTCGATGAGCCGCGCCTGCTGCGCATCCTTCTGCCCGAGCCACAGGTCATCCGGCGCGACCACGTTGAGCAGCTTGAGCACGATCGTCGACACGCCTTCGAAGTGGCCGGGTCGCGAAGCGCCTTCGAGCACCGCATCGAGCCCGTCCACGCTCACGCGCGTCCTGTCCCCGGGCGGATAGAGATCGGCGACGCCGGGCTCCCACAGCAGGTCCGCGCCGGCCGCGGCGAGCAGGGTGTGATCGCGCCGGCGCGGCCGCGGATAGGCGCGATAGTCCTCGCCCGGACCGAACTGCAGCGGATTGACGAACACGCTGACCACCACTCGATCCGAAGCCGCGCGCGCCAGCCGGATCAGCGACAGGTGTCCGGCGTGGATCGCGCCCATGGTCGGCACAAATCCGATGCGCAGTCCGCGCGCGCGCCACGCGCCGGTCGCGCGCCGCGCCGCCGCCACTGCGCGCACCGTCCGCATCCTGACCTTTGCCCGGCTCGGGCGCCGGGGGGCCGACGCCCTTGATGCTGCCATCAGTACGACTCCGTCTCGTTCGGAAAGCGGCGCGCGCGCACGTCGGCGACGAAGCGCTCGAAGGCGTCGCGGGTCGCATCGCCCAGCTCGGCATAGCGGCGCACGAACTTGGGAGTGTGGCCGAGGTAGAGCCCGAGCAGGTCGTGGCTCACCAGCACCTGTCCATCGCAGCCCGGGCCGGCGCCGATCCCGATTGTCGGGATCGCCAGCTCGCGGCTCACCGCGGCGCCCAACCGCGAGGGAATGCCCTCGAGCACCAGCGAGAAGCAGCCGGCCTGCTGAAGCGCCGTCGCTTCGCGCATCAGGCGCTCCTGATCCGCTTCGCCGCGCGCCTGCACCTTGTAGCCGCCGAAGGCGAGCACCGACTGCGGCGTCAATCCGAGGTGACCCATCACCGGAATGCCGGCTTCGACGATCCGCTTGACCGCCTCGACCACGCGCTCGCCGCCTTCCAGCTTGATCGCGTCCGCGCCGCCTTCCTGAACCAGTCGCCCCGCGTTGGCGATCGCCTGCTCGGCGCTCACCTGGTAGGACATGAAGGGCATGTCGCCGACCACCATCGCGCTCGGCCTGGCGCGCGAGACCGCGCGCGTGTGATGGAGCATGTCGTCCATGGTCACCGGCAGCGTGCTGTCATAGCCGAGCACCACCGTGCCGACGCTGTCGCCGACCAGCAGGATCTCGACGCCCGCCTGATCCGCGAGCCGCGCGGTCGGGTGGTCGTAGGCGGTCACCACCGTGATGATCTCGCCGCGGCGCTTCATCTCGATGATCTGAGGCGCGGTGATCTTGGCGCGCGGGCCTTGCGTCGCGCGCACTCCCCCGCCCTTTTCAACGCTCATGGCGTGCTCCCCCGCTCGATCGGCGCGTAGTACACCGTGCCCTGCCGGTGCGACACGATGCGCTTGAGAAGGTCTTCGAAGTCTTCAGAGTTGTTGACGAAGTCGATCGCATTGGTGTTCACCACCAGCAGCGGCGCCTCGAGGTAGTGGAAGAAGAAGTGATTGTAGGCCTCGTTGAGCTGGCGGATGTACTCGCGGTCCATGTCGCGCTCGAACGGGCGCCCGCGGCGGGCGATGCGCTCCATCAGCGTGTCGGGATTCGCCTGCAGGTAGACGACCACGTCCGGCTTCATCACGTCGAGCTCGAGCCAGCCGATCAGCTTGTCGTAGAGCGCCAGCTCCCGGTCCGACAGGTTGAGCCCCGCGAAGATCCGGTCCTTGGAGAACAGGTAGTCCGAAACCATGCGCTCGCTGAACAGATCCAGCTGGCGAAGCGTGCGCTGCTGCTGGTAGCGGCTGAACAGGAAGTGCATCTGGGTCTGGAACGCGAATCTCTGGCGGTCGCGGTAGAAATCCTTGAGGAACGGATTCTCTTCCACCTCCTCGAGCACCAGGCGCGCCTGAAGCTGCTCGCTCAGCAACTTCGAGAGACTCGTCTTGCCAACCCCGATCACGCCCTCGACGACGACGTAGCGGTTATCCGCCATCCTAGTTCCAGAGCCGGGTACCGCGCTTTACCGGCGGCCGGGTATTGAGCCGCGACAGAAGGTCGAGCAGCGTCTCGCCGGTGATCGGATGCACCAGCAACGGATCCAGCTCCACCAGCGGAACCAGCACGAACGATCTGCGCGTCAGCTCGGGATGCGGCACGTTCAGATCGGATTCCTCGACGACCTGCGAGCCGTACA
This sequence comes from Candidatus Eiseniibacteriota bacterium, assembly GCA_031370785.1. Lineage (GTDB taxonomy): Bacteria > Eisenbacteria > RBG-16-71-46 > RBG-16-71-46 > RBG-16-71-46 > DATJGS01. The sequence continues at coordinate 12,764 of JANMQY010000143.1, forward strand.
GCAGGAGGTCCAGGTCGATGGTGCGCGGGCCCCACTTCTGGGTGCGCACGCGTCCGAGCCGCTTCTCGATGAGCAGCAGGTTCCACAGGAGCTGGCGCGCGGTCAGCTCGGTGTCGAGCTGAGCGACCGCGTTCAGGAAGTTGGGCTGATCCACATCCCCGGTCGGCTCGGTGTCGTAGAGCGACGAGGCGCGCACCAGCGTGGTCTGCGGCAGGCGCGCCAGGTCGTCGAGCGCGAGCCGGATCATGGCCTCGCGTTCTCCCAGGTTCGACCCCAGCCCGACGAATGCCCTCACTTCGCGCGCTCCCGCACCACCTCGATGACCGCGCGGCCACCGGTGGTCCATCCCAGGTTCTGCTTCGCGATCCGAACCCTCACCCGGCGCACCTGGAAGCGCTGGAGAATGGTCTCTGCGGTCGTGGCCGCCAGCGCCTCGAGCAGGTGGAAGCTCTTCGCGCC
>JANMQY010000005.1:0-8250 GCA_031370785.1 Candidatus Eiseniibacteriota bacterium
CTCCACCAGCCACGTGAATTCCTCCTCCGAGTACTTGATCTGCACTTCGCGCGACCAGCGCTTGCCGGGGTCGACGATCGGGTTGGTGTCGAGCGCGATGACTCGCAGCCACCCGTCCGCGGTATCGAAACAGTAGTAGAGCCGATCTCCGCCGACCGGCAGGCCGGTCGCGGTCCGCCAGTTCTCGACGCCTTGCACCGCATCGGTGCGCTCGTGATTGCCTGCGACCGGAAAGTACGGCACGCGCGAGGAGAGCGGTTGAGTGATTCGCAGGAAGCGCTCCCAGTGCGCGGGATACCGCCCGTCGTCGACAAGGTCGCCGGAGTTGACGACGGCCGAGACCGTCTGGCCGTGCGCGTTCAGCGAGTCGATCTTGGCCAGCATCGCGCTGAGCACTTCCTTTTCCCGGCTGTAGACGGGCATGTTCCGGAACTTGTCCGGAATGTCGCGGATCAGCGCGAGGTCCGGCCACAATCCCTTGGCAATCGCCCACGGAATGGTGACCAGCCCGCGCAGGATGTTCATCGGGTTCGACGAGATCATGCGATGAATCGTGTCGTATTCAGGCGCGAGGCGCGCCGCGCGCCAGCCCGGGCGATTGTCGCCAAAAAGCATGATGTTGAGCGTGTCCGAGGTGTAGCCATCGCGCAGCCGGCCCAGGTACCGGCGCGTGGAGTCCGCGGTGCCGGGCATGAGGCCGATCAGCGTGTCGCCGAACAGGGGACGCAGCGGACCGAGCGTTCTGCCCCGCTCCGCACGGTTCACCACACTCGAATCGCTGCCTACGGGAGAGACGGTCTGGGGCACGTACTTCAGAGTCCCCATGGTCGCGCAGCCGACGAGCAGCATCACCGCCGCGGCAGCGGCCGCGAGGTAGCGCGACGCGGGCCGAATGAAGAATCGGATGGTGCTCTTCACCGGGTCATCGCCATCGGCGAATAGTTCGGGCCGAGCCAACGATGGACCAGCTTGTCGCGACGCTCGATCAGCACCCGGGTGATGTACTCGGTCGCGCGCGGATCCGTGTAGTGGCCGGCCGCGACCGCGGTACGAATGTGATCGTCGGTGAAGCCGGCGACGATCTTCGCGCCCCAGCGAATGTCCCGCTCGGTGCGATCGTCGAACGCCGGGTTGGGATAGTCCGGACGCCAACCGACGGGATCGAACACCTTCGATTCGACGAACCCCACCGACGGCAGATGTGGATCCACCGAATGCTCCCACGGGAACGGCGTGAGTCCGAGCGTCGGCAGGTGGCTCCCCATGACACCGAAATCGACGTAGTACTCCAATCCGGTCTGATACGCGCGGTTGCCATTGGCGCCCGCGCCCAGGATCGCGTTGTAGTCGATCAGGTAGTGACGTACGAACGAGCGGTCGTTCTCGGTCACCCACATGTCGAGGGAATTCGGGCCGCGGCTGTCGGCATGATTGAGCCACGCGCAGATCGTCCACAGCCCGCGCAGTTCGCGGCGCAGCTCGTGTGGAATCAGATCCTCGGGATCATCCGGGCGACGGCCGCGATATTCGTATGGACCGAGGGGCTTGCCCTTGAGGAAACGACTCGCGAGGCAGGAGTAGCTTCCATCGGCGCGACGATCGACTTTGGAGAGCAGCTTCTCGAGGTACTCCCTGGTGAATTTCTGTTTCTTTCCATGGGTATCGGTGTAGGTCGCATCTTTTCCGACGTCCAGATCCTCAAGCCGGAACGAGGAGACCGCGTCATCGGTCACGTTGTAGCCCGCAGCCCACAGCAGCCGGGAACCGATGACGCCGAGCGGATTGGCGAGGTCGGGGTAGCCCGGAGGATCGAACTTGATGAGGAACTTGTCGCCCTTCGAATCCTTTACCTGGAATCCGGGCGTCACGCCCTGGTCCTTGCCATTCGAGACCGTCCATCGCCCGGGCGCGGGACCCGTGCCCGGTCCGGGTCCCTTCAACATCTGCTCGACGGTCACCGATCGGAACCCGATGCGCGGCTGCCACCACGTGCTCGGCTGCCGGACCTGGTCCTGCTCATCGACGTTGGCCGCCTCGCGTGGATGTCCGGAAATCTTGCGCGCGATCAGGGCGACATCCAGCACGCGGGTCGCGGGCCGGACGAGGCTGTTGTCGAGCATGTCGTAGGCGTAGGAATACGGATGCTCCGCGGGCGGCTTGACGGAATCGCGCGGCGCGGAGTCCGAGGCCGCGAGCGCGTTCCTGCCCCCGAGCGTCGCGACGACCGCCAGGATCATGACCGTGCTTCTCATTCCACCCCTCCCAGTGCGTAGCGAATGCGTACTCCTTCGGAGCTGACATCGAAGCCCAGCGCACCGCGCGGCGCGGCGTCGCTGCGCGCGCGCAGGCTGAGGCCGCAGGAATTCTTGAGCGTTTTGAGCCTGGCGTCCTTCCAGATGTCTGGGTACACGGCGCCCCACTCGGAATGAACCTCGAACTCGAACAGGCGCGCGAGCGGAAAGACGTACATGAGTTTCGTGTGCAGCATGTCCAGATCGTGGAATCGCCCGGGGCGAAAGCCCGCCAGGCCGTCGCGACCGCCGAGCCGCGCCATGTCGGAAAGCAGGAAGTGGTCCCGCCCCGATCCAACCGTCTGGTCGGTCAGTCGCACCATCAGCCGGATCGTCCGCGGATCGCGCATGAACGAGACGCCTCCCTCGGTCTCGACCGAGTAGCGAGTGAACTGGGCGCCATCGAACTGGCTCGAGTGCAGCGCCAGCGCCTTGACCGGAGCGTCGTACCGCTCGACTCCGAGCATCAGCCGACCGCCGTGGCCCCAGTGCGGGCGTCCCGAGCGCCAGTCGCCGGACAGGCTTCCGCCGTAGACCAGATGTTCGACGCGGCGGTCGAGCGTGGCGGAGCCGAGGGCGGGGAAGCGCGTTTCGTATGACACCTCTTTGGAATCGCGACCGGTCCGGGTCACCAGGCTCCGCGGACCGCCCCAGGCGCTGAATCTCAGCTTCGGATAGGCGTGGACCGAGTCGGGGCTCGTTCCCCAGCGGAAGGTTCCGCGAACCCACTCATCCTGCGCGCCGAAGTCGGAGAGACTGTCCTCGGAGGTCGAGGTCCCAACCCCGTAGAACTGATCCTGCGGGCGCCAGTCGAAGCCGTACTGCACGGCGATCGGTCCGAGCGATGCGCCCACCAGCGTGCTGTTGTACCTGAGGAGAGTGGCGGCGTAGCGCGCACTCAGGTGGGGCAGGCTGGCGGCCGTGGGAATTCGGAGCTCGGCAGCTCCGCCCAGCCCGGTCCGGTCCCCGAGCCCCGGCAGTTGGAGCACCAGCATGCGCCGGGGCGGCGCCTGAGGCGCGCGCGGGGCCATCGGAATCAGGCCGCTGTCCTCGACGTGAAGCGCTGCGATTCGCGTGACGTAGCCGATCCCCGAGAGCGGCAGCGAGACGATGCGCCCGGGCACGAGCACGACCTGCTCCCAGGTCTGTCGCCGCGGCATCGCCCGGGGCGGATTCCACGGCGGCGCCGATGTGGCGCCAAGGTCGCTGGTATCGGCAGGCGAGGCGGTGGCGGCGATCGCCGCCGCGGCTGCGATCGGTGTCGCGGTTTGGTCCGCGGTCGCCTCGACCGGGCGCACGAACGAGGCTGCGGTCGCGAGCAGGATCAGGACGAGCACGGAGGGCATGGAACCGGAGTCCCCTTCGATACGGCTGCGGCGAACATCCGATCCGCCGCTCAGCACGATGTCGTTCACACGCGCTTTCTCATGGTCTTCCCCGGAATGAGGAACGCTTCCGCGCCGTGCCCTGCGCAATCCCCAGCGGTAGAACTCCACGGTCACGGCCAGCCAGATGCCCGCGAGAAGATAACCGCCCAGCACATCGCTGGGCCAGTGTTCGCCGGAATCGATTCGGGCAATACCCATCAATGCGATCGACGCGATCAGGATTGCCATCAGCGCGTTCCGGCCCCACGACGGCTGGAGTCGTGTAGACGCGAGGTAGCACAGGAATCCCATGAATACCGAGAAGTTCAAGACGTGCCCCGCGGGAAAGGAGGAATTGGGTATCGAATGCTCGACGTGGACCAGGTCCATCGGCGGTCGCGGCCGATCGACGAGCGCTTTGGTGAGAAAGTTGAGGCCCATGCCACCGAGCAGGGCGAAGGCGCACCCCACGGCTTCCCTGCGATGCCCCGAAAGCAAAATCAGCAGGACGAGCGTTCCGTAGACGAGGCCGACGAGCGGCGGAAACCCGATCACGTTGAAACCGTGCAGCGGAACGTTGAACCAGGAGCCGTCCAGCTTCTGCACGTATTGCATGATGGTCAGGTCGACTGGAGAGTACGGAACGCGATTCGCGTACACGGCCAGACCCGTGAAGGCGAGGATGGCGCCCGCCACTGCGCCAGCCAGAAGGTGACGGCGGGAACGACTGCGCCTGCCCGCGTGCACGATCCGCGCCGGAACGCTCGCCGGTTCTACCATCGCCAGGATTCCATGCGGGAGATCATGTCTCCGAGGGCACGACAACCTTTTCGTCCGACGTCTTGACGGTCCCGTTGGTGTGGGGTGCCTCCGGGGCATGCGCCGCGGCAGCGGGAGCCGATTCGACCGGCAGGCTGAGTCCGATCCCGTTGCCGACGATCATCGAGAGCGCCTTCGGCACGATCTCGATCTCGACCACCGGCTGCTCCGGCGCAATCTTCATGTCGCTATTGGAAAGCAGCGGCTGTTCGGAGGAGATGATGCGCACCTTGCGAGCCCGGTACAGCCTGGTCTCCTCCGGCGTCCCGAGCGATGCGGCCATGAAGTGCTTCGCCAGTGAGGCGTCGCCCATGCCGTCGTAGAGGCACACGTCCAGCCACCCGTCGTCCATCTTGGCTCCCGGCGCCACCAGCATGTTGTTGCCCATCAGCGGCGAGTTGGAGACGGTCACCATTCGGGTCGTGGCCTCGATCGTGGTGTCGTCGATTTCCACGCGTATCGTGCCCGGCTTGCTCTCAAAGTACTTGCGAAGCCCATTGCGGAGGGACCACCAGCGCCCCTTCTCGTAATCCTGCCCGATCATTGCCCCGATCGCGTTCAGGCCCACACCCGCGCATTCGAGGAAGTAGCGTGCCTCCGGCTTGTCATCGGAGAACACGCGACCGACGTCGATGTGGCGCGTCGTGCCCATCGCGATCAGAGCGCAGGCGGCATCGATGTCGAGCGGCACACCCAGCGAGCGCGCGAGGTTGTTCATGGTGCCGATCGGGACGATGCCGAGCACCGAGCGGGTTCCGATCAGCTGCGAGGCGACCTCTTCGATGGTGCCGTCGCCAGCGGCGACGATCACCAGCGAATGGTCCGAGCGCGCCGCCTGGCGCGCAAGATGCCGGGCCATCTTGCCCGAGGTCTTGAGCCCGATGTGCGCCTCGATCCCGTGCTGGCGCAGTGCGGTCACGATCTGCTTGAGACGTTCGGCGTTGTCCTTGTCGTCCGGGCCCGAAGTCGGATTGAAGATGAGCCGGGCGTGCCGGAGCCCCTTGCTTTCATCCGTGTCGGGCTTGCCCTGCTTGCGCGGCTCGGACAACCGATGCTCGAGCTCCGCGATCCTCGCTTCGATGGCCTGGAGCTTGGCCTTGCGGCGCTCCAGTCGTGCCACGGTCTTCTCGACCTTGGCAAGGACGACCTGGTGCTGGCCCTGCTTGCGTCGCAGCGTCTTCAGCAGGCTGCGCGGTGATTGTTCTTCTCGAGATTTCATTGTCGGCCTCAACCGGAGGAGGATGAAGGTGCGTGCGAACTGTGCCCGTTCCCGCCGACACGCACGCGCATCCAGCGGGAGCACATCACGGAATAGAAACCGAAGATGACCAGACCGAGCGCGGTCGCGCCGAGCAGAACCTGGCCGAAGGGCTGACGCGCGAGCTCGATCAATGCGCCATCCATGCCGGCGCGGTGAGAGCCGGAATTCACGGCCGCGGCCACCAGCAGCATCCCGATGATCGTGAACACGACTCCGCGCGCGACGATCCCGATGCGGCCCAGCGACACCGCCCAGCGCCGCTCGATGGAGGTCATGCGTTCGAGCTCGAGATCCTTGCGGAAGGCGCCGCGCAATCCAACTGAGATCTGAACGATGCCGGCTCCGAGTATCCAGCACAGGCCGAAGACGCCGAGGATCCATCCTCCGAGCGGCATGGCGAGCACGCTCGGTGTCCAGTTGCGGGGCTCGGACATGTGGTGCGATGCACTTCCGAGGTACCGCACCGTGGCGACGAACAGCCCGCCGAACGCGATTGCGCTGGTCGCATAGCCGAGTCGCTGCAGGATCCCGGTGGGCGAGTTGCCCCTGCGCATCGGATCGAAGACCGCCCGGATCAATCCCCAGAGCGAATAACCCGCGAGCCCGACCGCGACCGCCACAAGGAGCACGCGGCCGAAGGGCTGGTGGCCAATCGTGCGGATCGCCCCGGTCACGGTCATCTCTCCGCCCCCGGTGCCGAAGGCCAGCCGGACGGCGAGCAGCCCGGGAATCATGTAGAGCACGCCGCGAACGACATAACCAAAGCGCACCAGTCGCTCGATCCACGACCGTGCGCCGGCAGTGCTTGCGCTCCTTCCCATGCGGGGAAGGGCCTCGGCGGTCGATTCGACACGATTGGTAAATGACATCGTCAGGAGGCCTTGGCGACGGGCGTCTCGGGAGCGAGGGGCTGGTGGACGAAGAACCGTGGCTTGCCCCAGCGATAGAACTTGATCGTGAGCGCGAGCCACAGGCTGCCCAGCAGATAGGCACCCATCACGTCGCTGAACCAGTGCTGGCCCTCGTAGATGCGGGAGGCACCCATCAGCGCGATGAGCGCGATGAAGAACGTGATCAGGGCCGTCCGCAGCATGGATTTCTTGAGCAGCGTGTAGCAGAGGAATGCGAAGAACCCGGCGAAGCAGGTGAAGCACAGCACATGTCCGCTGGGAAAACCCGAACTCGGCAGCTGACCGAGAACCTGAACCAGATCGGCGCTCGGCCGCGGGCGATAGACGACGATCTTGGTAAGTGTGCCGACCAGGATGCCGGCCGCCGCGAACAGCGCCGAAACCGCCTCCCATTTGAGACCGGTGACGAACAGCGCGATGACCGCGACCGCGCCGATCACGTCGACCTGCGGCATGAACCCGATCCAGCTGATGAAGTACATCAGCTGGCTGAAGGCGTGACCGTGATAGCTCTGAAGGGCGCGCGTGATTCTGAGGTCCATCGGGAAGTACGCCACGTAGTGCGCCACCACGGCGAGTGTGATGAACACCGCCGAAGATCCGAGCACGTAGGTCTGAAAGAGGGCGGCCCGATAGCGTCGTACCGGAGGACTGGCGACGACAGCCGCATCGAGCTTCTGAAGCGGATCCGCTGGCTTTTGAAGCGAATCGGCGGTCTGTTTCGCCGCAGACACCGACATGCGACCCTCCGGGAGTGATGAGTTTGCCGAAGAGCAGGCGATCGTTAGGACTTCAGGTCGACAGCCCATCCCTTCTCGGCAGGAGTATTCCACCAAGGCATCCCTCGTGCCAGAAGATGGGCCGGGCGTAACAGGTTGGAATGCCTTGCGAGATCGTCGAGTCGCTCCCTGGGCGATTGCCGATATTTGTAATTCCTGCTTGGAAGGAATGCCTGCCTACAATCTCCGCCCACGGATAAGCGCGTCCGCGCAGCGCAGTTCGCTCCAAACGGAACCTGTCATTCCACCGGCAAAGGAGGCCCAACGTGCAGTGCCATCGCAGCACGTTCCCATTCCTCGCACTCTTCCCCGCCGTCACGTTCTCGACCGCTGTCGCGGCATCGCCGAGCGCGAGATCCAGAAGGTGAAGGGCGGGCGCTTCGTGCTGCCGATCAGCGATCAGACGCGCGGTCACGGGACGCACACCTGGGCGGCGGTCTGGAAGCAATACCTCGCGGAGCTGCTGGCCGAGACCGCGAAGTAGCTGGTGACGGGCCGGAAACCGCTTCCATCGCTGGCACGCCGCACCCGGGACGGTCAGTGGCAGCAGGATCTGGTGCACGCCCGGGCCGGCGCGCGCCCCAAATACTCATGGCGAATCGCCCCGGGCGAGGCGCAATCTAGCGCCACGGTTGTTCGAACTGCCGCGGCCCGCGCCGAGGATCAGTCGACTCCCTGATTCTCATCCGGCTCACGCCCGATCTGGAGACCCGTCATGCCGACGATTGCGCCTTCCACCCAGAAGCTGTTCCCCACCCGCAACAATCTCCCCGAGAATTCGCGCTCCCAGGTCGTCGCGCTTCTGAATCGCCGACTTGCCGA
>JANMQY010000011.1:0-1754 GCA_031370785.1 Candidatus Eiseniibacteriota bacterium
GCCGGTGCGTTCGCGGGGACGCTGAGCGCGAAGGCGGCGCGGTAGTTGTCTATCCTTCGACGCCCATGACCCTTTTGAAAGGCCAGGTCGCCGTCGTGACTGGGGGAGGCCGCGGGCTGGGACGCGCCGTGGCTGAAGAGCTGGCAGCGCGGGGAGCTTCAGTTGTCGTGGCATCGCGCAACGCGCCTGAGCTCGACGAGGTGGTGAAGACGATCCGCAAGGCGGGGGGCCATGCCCTGGCGCAGACCGCCGATGTCGCTGATGAGCGTCAGGTCGAGGAGCTGGTGCTCGCCACCGAGCGATGGGTCGGGCCAGCGTCGATCCTCGTGAATAACGCAGGGATCATCGAGCCGCTGGCGCCCCTCGCGCGGTCGGACCCAGCGCTGTGGCTGCGAAACATCTCGATCAACATCGGCGGCACCTACATGCCGACACGCGCCGTTCTTCCCGGGATGATCGAGCGCGGCTCCGGCCGCATCATCAATGTGTCGTCGACCGCCGCCACGCGCCCGGGCCGCGGATGGACGGCGTACTCCGCGGCGAAGGCGGGCGTCGTGCAGATGACGCGCAGTCTCGCGCTCGAGATCGAGGGCACCGGTGTGACGGCGGTCGCGTACAACCCCGGTCCGATCGACACGGTGATGCAGGAGCGGCTGCGCCGCATGGTCAGCGAGGACCTCGCGCGTGCCGATGAATTTCAGCAGATGGAGCGCGAGGGACGTCTGCGCGACCCAAAGCGGGCCGCGCGCGACATCGCATATCTGGTGCTGCCGGGGACCCAGCGGAATGGCCAGGCGCTGGAGTGGAGCGACGAGGATCTCGCGCGCGCCGTGGAGGCCGCGCTCACGGCGTAGTGGCCGCGCCTGCGTACCGCTGTGTTAGCGCTCGGCTGACTTCTCCCGGCCGGCGGGCTTGTAGGCCTTGCGCCGGGCGATGGCGCCCTGCAGGAGCTTCGTCGTTCCGGCGGGATCGACCTGCGCGCGCTTGCTCAGCTCGCTGTCGGAGCGTCCGATGAGCCCGCAGGTGGAACAGTCGCCGCGTCCGTCGAGTCGCGCGTGACAGTTCGCGCAATGCACCTCGAATGGTGCCTGCGGCCGAAAGAGCCCGAGCGTGCGTGCCTCGTCGAGCAGAACCTGCGCGTCCGCCACGTCCGCCTCCTACCCCGATCCGAGCACCACGGACTTCTTCTCCGTGTAGCTCTCGATCGCCTCGATGCCGTGCTCCTTGCCGAAACCCGACTGCTTCGCGCCACCGAACGGTAGCTGGTCGTATGCGATCTGGATGTCGTTCACCCAGGTGTAGCCCGCGTCGAGCTGCTCGGCGGCTTTGCGAGCCTTGGCCATGTCGCGAGTGAAGATCGACGACCCCAGACCGTAGATCGAGGAGTTCGCCTTCCCGATCGCCTCGTCGAGATCCTTCACGATGAACAGCGGCACGGCCGGCCCGAACACCTCCTCGGTGGCCATGCGCGAATCCTCCGGCACGTCCGTGAGGACGGTCGCAGGGTAGAACCAGCCTTTCGCGAACTCGGCGCCCTCAGGGCGCTGGCCGCCGGCGAGCACCTTCGCCCCGCGCTTCACCGCGTCGGCGACCTGGGCCTCGACCTCACTGCGCTGTGTTTCGGTGTGAAGCGGACCCATCTTCGTGTCAGCGGCGAACGCATCGCCGATCTTCCACTCCTTCTGGGCACGCTCGGTGAACTTCGTCATGAACTCTTCGGCGATCTTCTCGAAGAGGAAGATGCGCTTCACCGC
>JANMQY010000017.1:0-5762 GCA_031370785.1 Candidatus Eiseniibacteriota bacterium
AAACGACGAGGGCGGCACCGGTGTCGGTGCCGCCCTCGCGTGATTGCGGGGCTACAGCGTCGGATCGATCAGCCGGATCTTCATCACCAGCTCGGGATGGCTCTCGATCCGGTATTTCTTCCGGTGCCGGTCGAGAAACGCATTGAGCAGCGCTTCGGATTTCATGTTCTGCAGGGACTCGTCGATGATCGCTTCGGACTCGGTGTAGCTCATCTGCCGGCGAGGCCGAACCGCCAGCACCTGGGCGACAATGTAGGCGTTGTCGGAACCGCCCGGACCCTCGACCGTGACCTGCTTCTCGTGCATCTCCTGGAAGAGCTGCTTCTGCATCACCCCGTGATCGTTCTCGGTGCGGGTCTGGATCGAGCCGCGAAGGACGCCCGCCACGGAATCGGCGCGCAGGATGTCGGCGGCGCGCTCGCCCGCCCTGAGGCGTGCGGCGAGCGAATCGGCGCTGGACCGCGTCGGAGATGCCAGCAGCGCGAAGTCACGCGACTCGTACGTCTGGAACTCGGCCTTGTGCTTCTCGTAGTAGCGCTTCCGGTCGTCGCTGCTCACGAACACCTTCGATTCGATCGAGTCCTGCACCACGTGCTCGGCGCGCATCTGCTCGATGCGCTCGGCCATCTGCATCGTCACCAGCGTGTCGCGATCGATGCCGTGCGCGATCGCATAGGTCTCGAGGTAGGGTTCGAGCACGAAGCCACGCACCTGAATGGTGAAGGCCGGAAGATCAATGACGTACGGCCGCCGCACGGCCGGAATCGCGCCGTACGCCGCCACGAATTGTCCCAGCGTGAACTTCCCGCCATCGAAGCGAGCGACCACGCGCGCAGTGTCGGCGGGCGTGAACTCGGGCACGTGCTCGTCGATCTCCAGAACCTGCCCGCCCTTGGCGTTCTGACTCGTTTTCGTCGGCTGGACGAAATGGACGCGCGCGAAGTTCACGTTGGTGGTGTCGTAGGTCACGTGAATCTGCTCGGCGAGCATGGTCTGCAGGCGGTCGGAGCGCATGTCCGCCTGCCGCTTGCGCAGCTCCTCCTCGATCCGCTGGCGCACGCTCTCGAACGCGGGAGGGGTGGTCGGCCTGCGCTCGATCACCTGAACCACCTGGGCCCCGTCCTCATCGAGGAATGCCTCCGAGGTCTGTCCGGGCCGCAGATGGTAGATCGCATCCGCCAGCTCGGTGCGGATGGCCATGCGCGGGGCCCAGCCCAGCTCGCCCTCGGGGCCGCGATCCCTGGTGGCCTGGCTGTAGCGCTTCACCGCGTCCTTCCACGTGATCCGGCCCGCGATCAGGTCGAGGCGCACCCGCTGGGCGAGAGCCAAACTCTCGAACTGGATGTGGCGGATGTTGATGCTGACCTTGTACTGGTCGTAGATGCGCCGGACTTCGTCTTTGGAGATCTGGATCGAATCGACCACGTAACGCCGGAACAGCGTGTTGTTGATCACCCGCTGCCTGAATTCGCGAAGTCGCGCGCGATCCTCGAAGGTGAGCGGGGGCTGGATCTCGTTCGCGGCCAGCCCCAGTACGTTCTTGTTGATCAGGGTGTTCAGGAATTCCACACGGCCGAGGCTGTCGGCCTTCGGGCGGAACTCCGCGAAGCTGTAGAAGTACTCCCTGATGAAGTCGCTGAACCGGAAGGTGCGATCGCCGACGCGGGCGATCACCGTGCTGTCCGGCAGGTAGCGCGAGCGGTCCTCGTTCCCGTAGAAGGCCGGGGCCGGCGTGTTGTGGACCGGCGCCTTCGCCGCGGAGGACTTCGCGGGAGCCGTGCTCTTCTTCGCCGGTGCCGCGGCCTTCTTCGCAGGTGCCGCGACCTTGCCCGCCGTTGGCGTCGCTTCTTTCGCAGAGGCCGTGGCGGCAGTGCCGATGAGGAGGAAGCACAGCAGGACGCGGGGGAGTCTCATGGCTCTGCGATTCATGCGTTCTCCGGATGGGATCTGACGGCGCGGCGAGCCGAGTGGGAGCGGACGGCGGCGCAAAAGTCTACGGGGAGCCCTCGAAGGGCGTCAAGGCAAGTCGGGTCGATGTCCGGTTTCGGTCAGGCGCCGGAGCGCAACCGGATTGATCACCACGCGCGCACGCCGGCGCTCGCGATCGACCAGCGCCTGCATGCGCAGCTCGCCCTCGTCTTCGTACCACGAATGTTCGACCATCATCGGAACTTCGTGGTACGCGCGCCGGCGCGCGGGCTTGAGCTCTTCGACCCGCACCACCTCCCAGCCGAGGGCGGTCGAATCGGGGCCGTACACGGTGCCGGCCCCGGCGCGCCACGCCCGGCGGAACGCCACGCTGTCCGACTCCTCGCCGACTTCGGCGCGGTAGTTCGCGCCGCGCCGGAGCGCGCGCACCACCAGGGTTTCGGCGCGGACCGGATCATGCAGCTCGCCGGCCATGCGCAGGGCCTCGGCGCGGCTCGGCACATCGAGCCGGATGATGCGCGCGAGCGCCGGCAGACCGAACTCGTCGATGTGATCGCGATAGTACTTCTGGAGCGCGATCGAATCGGGCACGAGCGTGGCGTACACCTCGCGCGCCACCAGGTGAGAGACCGCGAGGTACTCCATCTGTTTCGCGAGCGCCGACTGCACTTCTGGCCACTGTTCGATGCGGCGCCGCGCCGCGTCGCGCCTCAGGTGGCGCTCGAAGATTCCGTTGCGCGCCAGGTCCTCGATGTGCGAGGCGGTCGAGACGCGTGGGCGCTTGAGTGGATCGATCTTTGCCCACGCTGCGATCAGATCCCTCACGTAGAAATTGCCTTCCGAAGTGCGGGCCAGCACGAGCCCGGTGTCGGCCGGGGGGACCCTGGGCATGACTCCCAGAACGCGGATCTGGGACATGATCGAGGAGTCGCGCGAAGGGCGCGGAATCGCCGCCCAGTTCCGGGCCAGCCGCGCCGCCAGCGAGTCGTCGAACACCGCGCCGAGCTTCGCCACCAGCGAATCGCGGGTGACCGTTCCGAGCACATCGAGGCTGCGCACGGTGTCGCCGAGCGCGGCGCGCTCCGCACGCGTGACGCTCAGCGCCGAGTCCAGCTCGGAGCGCATCACCATGCGGTCCACCATCGCGACGGTCTGGATGCTTTCCATCGGCGACCAGTGCCAGGGGTGGCCCAAGGCGACCTCCGCCAGCACTTCCTTGCCGATCAGAAGATCGAGAAACCCCCGGGCGGTCTGGGGGGTAAGAGAGTCGGGTCGAGAGGGGGGATCGACCTGAGTCCAGGCACGATGGAAATCCGAGATCGTGATCCTGCGGGTAGCGCCGACCCGGGCTACCACGCTGTCGGGAAGGAGCGCGCGGCCGGCCACCGCGCCGCTCGCGACTCCCGGACCCTGAACGAGCGCGACGGCAAGCACCAGCGCCACCCGCACCAGAAGCTCAGGACTCTTTCGCCATTCGAGCATTGGGACTCCACCTCAGGAACCTGGCGCCGCGCGTTGCGGCGCGGCAGTCTATCACCCGTCCGTAGCGAATTCATCGTCTCACGAGGACCGCGCATGCCGCTGGCGACCCATCTCCACCGACGCCCCTGCCAGAGCTCACAGACGTCCCGACCCGCGACCGGCCCCGGCTTGACCGGCTTCGGCGCGCATCCGTAGACTCATCCGCTCATGCGCCCGGTTCATGCGGTGTCTCGACTGTGGCTGATCGTCGCCGGCGCGCTTCTGTGCGCCGTCCCGGCGCTGGCCGACAGCGTCCGGTTGATCGCCGCAGACGAGCACGGTGTCACCCTTCGCTTCGACCTCGAGGGGTACTCGCTCTCGGCGCCGGGCCCGGATGGCCGGATCGAGGTGCACGCGCCGGGCCTGAGACTGCTCGACATTCCGGGCCGTCCCCAGCTTCCGTTCGCGAGCGCGCTCATTGCGATTCCTCACGGCGCGCGCGCGAGCGCCCAGGTGATCAGCGCCGGCGCGGAAGAGAGCCGCGAAGGCGTGACAATCGCGCTCGGCGAGAAGATCGGCTTCCGGCTCGATCCGGGAATGAAAGAGGCCACGCCGACGATCGAGGCGGTCGCGCCGCTCACGGGCGGAGCATGGCCCGCTTCCGACGTGACGCTCGGCGAGCCGTTCACGTTCCGCCGCCAGCGCGTGATCGCCGTCGAGATCCATCCGTTCCGCTTCGACGAGAGCTCGCGGCGCCTGAGCGTGCATCGCACGCTCACGGTTCGCGTCAACTTCTCGGGCGCGCCGGTCCGAGCCGCCCTCGCACGAGGCGGTGAGGACCGCTACTTCGAGCCGGTGCTGCGCGGTGCCGTGCTCAACTACGAGCAGGGCCGCTCGTGGCGCAGCGAGCCGCCGCTCGCGCGCGGCGGCACATCGCTGTTCGGCCCACGCACCGTTCGCCCGGCCGGCTCGCAGGTCGCATTCGCCTTCGACGAGTCGGAGCCCGAGGTGCGGGTCAGGATCGACTCGACCGGGGTGTGGGCGCTCGACTACGACGAGCTGGCCGCGCGCAACTATCCGGCCCTGGTTCCGATCTCCGAGGTGAGCGTCCACCGCCACGAGTTCCTGGAGAACCAGACTCCTCCCTACGCCACGCTCGAGCTGCCGATCGAGGTCGACGACGCCAATTCCAACAACGTGTTCGACTCGGGCGATCGCATCCTGGTCTACGTGCAGGACTGGGCCACGCGATCGGGCACCACTGCCCTGCCGCAGCGGGTGTGGGGAGACGCGGAGATCGTCTACGCCACGCGCGTGCGTGGCCGGGCGGGACTGCGGATCGGCGCCCGTGACGGAACGCCATCCCGCACCGGGCTCACCCCGCTCGCGTCCTATCCCTGGACGCAGCGCTTCGAGGGGAACTTCGCATCGATCCTCGGATTCCCCGCGGACACCTTGCAGGCCCGCTACGGCTGGACCGGGGCGATGTTCTACTACGTCCGGCCGGACACGGTGATGTTCGAGACCAACCACCTCGACACCACCCACGCCGCGTCGTTCTCGATCCGGCTCATGGGCCGGGCCGGCGATCAGCACGTCGTGTTCGGCGCGGTCCAGAACCGGCTCGGACAGCTGAGCTCGCTGTTCGATTCGAGCACGGTCTTCTGGGCCGGCAAGAGCGACATCACGATCCCGAGCAGCGTGACCGGTTCGGCGCTGAGCGAGGGCCGCTACAATCACATGGTGTTCTGGGGGAAGAACGAAAACCTGTCCCCTCCCGATCCCCTGATCAACAACCGCACCAATGCGGGACTCGACTGGTTCGACGTCATTTACTGGCGAAGGTATCGCGCGCTCTCCGGCTATCTGACCTGCAACAGCGCCCAGGCCACGAACGCCGCCTTCGAGATCTATGCGACCGGTTTCCAGGACACGACCGGCATTCGGGCCTACGACGTGACCGATCCGCTCGATCCGAGGCGCGTGACCGGACTCAGGGTCGAGACCGTCGCCCCGTTCTCGTTTGCGCTGCGGATGCAGGATTCGACCGCCGGGGTGCAGCGGCGCTACGTGATGTTCAACATCCCGAAGTATCCGTCCAGCGATCGCTTCACGGCGGTCACGCGTTACGCCTTCGAGAACAACACCTCGGGCGACTACCTGCTGATCGTGCCCGAGGCGTTTCGCACCCAGATGCAGCCGCTCATCGACATGCGGATCGCGCAGGGCATGAGCGTGGTGGCCGCGCCGGCCGAGGGCATCTACGACGAGTTCAACGGCGGACGCCATTCGGCCTACGCCATCAAGCGCTTCATCAAGTACGCGTACAACCAGTGGAATTCACGGTTCGTGCTGCTCGCAGGCGACGGCGC
>JANMQY010000034.1:0-7204 GCA_031370785.1 Candidatus Eiseniibacteriota bacterium
TTGCGCATGCGCCCGTTCCTCCGCTTCGCCACTTATTTCTATCTCATGGTCTTAATCCTCGTGGGTATCCCTGCGAGCGGAAATCGGGCCGTGCTCTGCGTTGCCCCAGATGGGCACCTGGCGATCGAGATGGAAAATGGCCACTGTGTGGGCAATCCATCTCATCTCGCGCGTTCGTCGGAGGACGCGGGACCTCAGATTACCGCAGCATGCTGCGGTGATTGCGTCGACGTTCCTGTCGGTACGCACGTGCTGAGTGAAACCCATGGTCGTGGTCGCGGTGTCGGCCCCCAGACTTCATTGCCCGCCCCGCTCCTCACAGCTGCTCTCTATGCCGATTCGCCCGCGGTTGCATTGGGCGCGCGCTCGGCATCTGGGGCGGGCCTGCCCTCCGCTTCCGCCCCCTCCCGGACGACCATCCTCCGCAACTGAGCTTCTCCGCTGTGCGACCGCGAGACCGATTGGTCCTCGCGGCCGTTCCATTTGAGGCCGAGCTTTTCACTCGCCCAGCGGAGGAGCGTTCCCTTGATCCAGTCGTTCTATATCTACATTCGACAGCATCACCTGGGCCTCGGGGTTGCTTGCCTCGGCGTGTGTGCGGGCCTGTTCTTTGCTCCTGATCGGGCGCAGTCCCAGTCCATGAGCCTCGATTCGTGCGTCGCGCGGGCTCTCGCGAGCAACCCCGGAATCCGGGCAACAAGTCGGGACGTTGAGGCTGCGAAGGCCCGGCTCCGGCAAGCTGGAGCCTTCGAGGCTCCGAGCGTGAGCTACGAGGCCGGAAAGCGCGGCACACCGGTGAGCCGCGATGAGCATGAGACGGCCGTCCGGCTCTCTCAGGATCTCGGTGTCCCGGGAGGGCGTGCCCGAGTCCGGGCGGTTGCCCGTATCGAGGTAGCCATCGCGGAGGCCACGCAAGAGTCATTCGCACTCAAGCTCCGTGGCGATGTCGCTCGCACCTACCGACGCCTGCAGGCCGGTGCGCTTGGCATCCGAACCCTCGAGAGCCTGCGCAAGACCGCGGGAGACCTCGAACAAATGGTGACCGTGCGGCTTCGGACCGGAGGCGCCCGGTATCTCGACGTTCTGCGAGCCCGTTCGGAACGTATACGAATCGAGAACGATGCTATCGAGGCCAGCCGCGGCCTGCGCGCGGAACAGCGAGCCCTCAACGCGCTCATGGCTCGGGCACCCGACGAGCCGATCGTGGCGGCCGACACGCTCACCTATGTGCCCCTCACCGACAGCCTCGAGGTAGTCCTTCGACGGGCAGCGGAGGCTCGACCACGATTGAGGGCGGCTCGCCTCCAAGTCGAACGCGGTGATTCTCAGATAGCGCTCACACGCAACGGCCTACTGCCCTCTGCATCGCTGAGTATGGGGCTCGATCGTGTGCCGGGCGCCGACAGCCCCGGGCTCGGCGGAGAAGTCGCGTTCTCGCTGCCGTTCCTACCTTGGACCGACCGTCGGGCGCGGATCAGCGAGGCAACCGCCTCGAGGGGCAGCGCCCAGGCGCGGCTCGAGGAGGCGGAGCGGGGCGTGGATACGGCACTGCGTAACGCGTTCGAATCGGCCCGTAGCGCCGAGCGTCAGGTGCAGCAATTCGATCGTGTGCTGCTGGCCGACGCTTCCGACGCGATTCGTACCGCCATCCAGAACTATCAGGCCGGCCAGATCGAGGGACTCGAACTGTTCGAGACCCTGCGGACCTTCCGCTCGATCGAACTCGAATACATCCGGACGCTGCTCAACTACGAGCTCGCCCTGACCGACCTTGCGGTCGCGGAGTGAACGCGGACATGCGATCAATTCTGAAGCTGCATCGACTATTGCTCCCAGTCGTGTTCCTCGCACAGTTGGCCGTGACGAGTTGCGGCACACAAAAGCGGGAAGAGTCCACGGAAGCCGCTGCACCCGACTCGATCATCCATCTCCCCGCCGCGAGTCTCTCGAATGGCGAGGTAAGGGTGGAGACACTGGACGAACAGCCGCTCGCGGACACCGTCATGGTAAGCGGACAGATCCAAGCCAAGCCGCTCAATCTCGCGCACGTCTCGACACGTCTTTCAGGCACGATCCAGTCCGTTCAGGCTGTGATCGGAGACCACGTCACGCGGGGTCAGGTACTCGCCACGCTGCAGAGCCCGGAATTCCTGGCGGCTGAGGGTGACTACCTCCTCGCTCACGAACGCGCGGAGGCAGTCGGTAGCGAGGCGGGCGAGTTTCAAAGCATCGCACGATCAGCGCGCCAGCGATTGGAGCTTCTCGGGGCCGGAGCCGAGGACCTCGAACGACTCCACCGAACCCACGAGGCGATTCAAAGCCTGCCACTGCGTAGCCCGATCACGGGCGTCGTTACCGAAGTCGGGGCCGGTACGGGCCGTCAGGTTCCGGCGGGCACCGACCTCTTTGGAATCGTGAATCTCCGGGAGGTCTGGGCGGTGGTTGACGCCTACGAGCGCGATCTCGGCCGACTGCATGTCGGTCAGCTCGCCACGCTCAGCGCCACCGCGTTTCCGAGTCTCGTCTTCCGCGGCCGCATCGTGAGCCTGGAAGGCTCGATCAAGGAGACCACGCGCACACTCGATGTCCGCCTCGAGGTCGGGAATCCAGGATTGCAGCTCAGGCCGGGCATGTTCGTCGCAGCCCGCATCGCGACCGGCTCGACGCGTAGGGCCCTGGTGATCGATGAAGCCGCCATCCAGTCGACAAACGATTCCAAGGTCGTGTACGTCGCGCTCACGGACTCCACCTTCGTGACTCGCCCTGTGGAAGTGCGGTCGCTGGGGGGAAACCGTGCGGAGATCCTAAGCGGCCTGCGCGCCGGAGAACGCATCGCGACCCGCGGCGGATTCCTGCTCAAATCGCAGGCTTCCAAGCGCCAGTTAGGCGAGGAGTAACGACATGAACGGACTCGTTACCTTCGCGCTTCGCCAGCGCCTGCTCATCATTCTCGGCTGTCTTGCTTTGATCGGATTCGGCGCCAAGGCCCTCAGTGAGCTGCCGATCGATGCCTTCCCCGATGTCACCAACGTTCAGGTTCAAATCCTCGCAGAAGCACCCGGCATGGCGCCGATCGAGGTTGAACAGCTCGTGACGTACCCCGTCGAAGTAAGCATGGGCGGGCTCCCGGGACTCACCGAAGTCCGGTCGCTCTCGAAGCTCGGGCTGGCGGTAGTCACGGTCGTATTCAAGGACAACGTCAACACGTACTTTGCGCGACAGCTTGTGTTCGAACGCCTGCAGCAGGCGAGAGAGAAGCTGCCGCCCGGCGTGGATGTCGAGTTGGGGCCGATCTCAAGCGGGCTTGGCGAGGTATACCAGTACACGCTGGAGAGTCCCCAGCGGGACGCGATGGCCCTGCGCACGCTTCAGGATTGGGTCGTGCGCCCGATCCTGCGCGGCGTTCCTGGGGTGACCGACGTCAACAGCTTTGGGGGTCTGGTGAAGCAGTATCAGGTGCTCGTGCGTCCCGAGCAGTTGACCAGCTATCGCCTGACACTGCGCCATGTCCTCGAGGCGCTCGCTGAAAACAATGCCAACGCGAGTGGTGGATACATCGAACATAGCGGCGAGCAGTACGTCGTGCGCAGTCTTGGTCTCGCCAAGTCGAAGGAGGACCTCGGCAGAATCGTCGTCACACATCGCGGCAGCACCCCCATCTTTGTCCGCGACATCGCCGATGTGACGATCGGCCCAGAGCCGCGGCAAGGATTCGTCACGCGCGATGGCAAGGGCGAGGCAGTGGCGGGCATCGTTCTGATGCTCAAGGGCGCGAGCGGCAAAGACGTCGTGGCAGCCGTCAAGAGCAAGCTCGCCATGGTCCGAAAGGCACTGCCGAGCGACGTTCGGGTCGTGCCATTCTACGATCGCACGGAACTCGTGGATCGCGCGATGCACACCGTTGCGGAAGCCCTTCTCGAGGGCGGCGTACTGGTCCTCGTGGTCCTGATTCTGTTTCTGGGCAATCTCCGCAGCGCCTTGATCGTGACACTCGTGCTGCCGCTCTCGGCACTCGTTGCCTTTATCCTGCTGAGCGCCTTCGGTTATTCCGCCAACCTCATGTCCTTGGGTGGGCTCGCCATCGGCATCGGCATGATCGTAGATGGGGCCGTGGTGATGACCGAGAACATCTTTCGTCACCTGGCGGAGGATCACGGTAGGCGCAACATTGTCGAAGTGGTGCGCGAGAGCTCGCTCGAGGTTGCGCGGCCGATCGTCTTCGGTATCTCGATCATCACCGTGGTCTTCCTGCCGCTCTTCACGCTCGAAGGCTTCGAGGGCAAGATGTTTGCGCCCCTGGCCTTCACGATCGCCGCTGCGCTTGCCGGTTCGCTAGTGCTCTCGTTGACTCTCGTCCCCGTCTTGTCCACGTTCATGCTCAAGGGGCACCTGTCCGAACGCGACACGTGGCTCGTTGCTCGGGCCAAGGGCGTCTACCTGCCGGCGCTGCGCTGGTGTCTTAAGCGTTGGCAGGTGCCGGTGATCCTCGCCCTGGCCGGGCTGGTCGTGAGTGGAATCCTGTTCACGCGACTCGGCCGTGAGTTTCTGCCGCCGCTCGACGAAGGTGCGATCGGGCTCCAGACCTTTCGGTTGCCGAGCGTCTCGCTCTCGACGTCGAGTCGAATGGAGTTGGAGGTCGAGCGTGCGTTGCGCTCGTTTCCCGAGATCATCACGGTGGTGTCCAAGACTGGTCGCGCGGATATCGCGTCCGATCCGATGGGACTCGAGGTGAGCGATGTGATCGCCAACTTGCGCCCACGCTCGGAATGGAAGTCGGCGAGGACGCGAGAGGAGTTGGTCGAGAAGATCCGCGCAAAGCTCGAGGGCATTCCGGGAATGTCCTACAGCTTTTCGCAGCCCATCCAGCTGCGCGTGGACGAGCTCGTCTCAGGCGTCAAAGCGCAAATCGCGATCAAGATCTTCGGTGACGACCTCGACATCCTGCGCGAGCAGGGCGAGGCGGTCGAACGCGTCATCCGAAGCATCAAGGGCGCGGCCGACGTGAATCTAGAGCGCACCGCCGGAACCGCCTATCTCGATGTGGACATCGACCGCGAGCGCATCGCCCGTTATGGGATCAACGTCGCCGACATTCAGGCCATCATCGAGACGGCGATTGGCGGCAGTGAGGCCACAATCATGCGCGAGGGACAACGGAGCTTCGCGGTCGTAGTGAAGTTTCCGGAGGCCGTTCGCTCCGACCCCGCGCACTTCGAGCATCTGCTGGTAACCGCCGAGGACGGTCAGCGCGTGCCGCTCAGCCAGCTCGCCCAGATCCGCGTGCTCGAGGGTCCTGCTCAGGTGAGTCGCGAGAACGGTCAGCGACGGATCGTTATCGAGTGCAACGTCACCGGCAGGGATATGGGCTCGTTCGTCGCTGATGCGCAGCGTGCCGTCGGGCGCGAAGTTGCCCTGCCGAGCGGATATTTTGTCACCTGGGGCGGACAGTTCGAGAATCAGCAGCGCGCGATGGCGCGACTCTCGATCGTAGTGCCGCTGGTCGTTCTGTTGATCTTCCTGCTGCTTTTCACGAGCTTTGGGTCGCTTCGCAACGCCGTGCTGATCGTTCTCAACATCCCGTTTGCGCTCATCGGTGGGGTCGTCGGGCTCTTCATCTCCGGGCAGAACCTGAGCGTTGCCGCCTCCGTGGGGTTCATTGCCCTGTTCGGCGTCGCGGTGTTGAACGGTGTCGTGATGGTGTCGTACTTCAACCAGCTCCGACGGGAGGGAGCGATGCTGGAGGATGCCCTCCTGCGCGGGGGGGAGCTGCGCTTGCGACCCGTGCTGATGACGGCGCTGGTCGGCGCGTTGGGCTTGATTCCCTTGCTGATCGCGACCGGGCCCGGCTCAGAGATCCAGCGCCCACTGGCGTCGGTGGTCGTAGGCGGGCTCGTCACCTCCACGCTGCTGACCCTATTTCTGCTCCCTGTCCTCTACCGTGGGCTTGAACGGCGGGACGTCGAGTTCTAAGGAGCCATCCATGAAGCGAGTCGAGGCATACATTCAGCCGTTCATGATCACTCGAGTACTCCATGAACTGCGCCAGGCCCATGTACATGGGTTGACGGTGTCAGACGTGAGAGGATTCGGGCGCGAGAAAGACGAGAGCTACCCTCACCACGCGTCCGACTACGCCGTGGACTTCACCCCTAAGGTGAAGCTCGAGATCCTGTGCCACGATCCTGACGTGGAGGGACTTGTGGAGGCGCTCCTGCGCGGTGCTCACACTGGTCGCAAGGGTGACGGCAAGGTATTCGTGACCCAGGTCGAGAGCGTCGTGAGCATCCGTAGCCGACAGTCGGGAGACGAGGCGATCTGAGGGTGAATCGCGCGAGAGAGGAGCATCGATGACCGCAGGGTCGGGCAGTCTGCGACTCAAGGTTCACGGGCTCG
This sequence comes from Candidatus Eiseniibacteriota bacterium, assembly GCA_031370785.1. Taxonomy (GTDB): domain Bacteria; phylum Eisenbacteria; class RBG-16-71-46; order RBG-16-71-46; family RBG-16-71-46; genus DATJGS01. Next base: position 6,394 of record JANMQY010000034.1, read on the forward strand.
ACTGTGCGGAGGAGGTGGCTGTACTCCGCCGCGAAGTCGGCCCTGCGGTCGGTGGAGCGGAACGCCTGTCCTTCGACATCTTGGGTGGCACGATGACCGTGGATGCACCGATCTCGATCGCCACCGTCATGGCCGCGGTGGCGCGTACCGGTATGCGCGCGGAGATCGTTCAGGAGTCGATGCCATCGACCGGGCTCCAGATGCACGACGACCGTCGCGAGCGCAACCTCTTCATGATCCTGAGCGGGATCCTCGCGGCTGCAGGGTTTTCAACCCACGCCATCATGGCCGGTGGTCCCGTGCAGGCGCTCGGGCGCGAGGGACTCGGGCACGGACACGCGGTGCCCTTCGTCGCGATCGTCCTGTATGCGTTCGGGATTCTCTGCGGTGTGCGATTCGTGATCCGCAAAGCCTGGCTCTCCGCCGTCCGACTGCGGCCCGACATGAACTTGCTGATGGCGGTCGCGATAGTCGGGGCGATCGTGCTGGGCGAGTGGTTCGAGGCCGCTTCAGTCGCGTTCTTGTTTGCCCTGTCGCTGGCACTCGAAGCATGGAGCATCGGCCGCGCGCGGCGCGCGGTGGCCGCGCTCCTCGACCTAAGCCCGCCCACGGCAAGAGTGAAGCTGCCCACGGGCGAAGCGGACATGTCCGTCGAGACGGTCCCCGTAGGCGCGACTTTCATCCTGCGCCCCGGGGAGCGCGTGCCGCTCGATGGTGTTGTCGCGGCCGGCACCAGCGCCGTCAACCAAGCCCCGATCACAGGCGAGAGTGTGCCCGTGCTCAAGGAACCCGGTGCTGACGTGTTCGCGGG
>JANMQY010000070.1:0-5432 GCA_031370785.1 Candidatus Eiseniibacteriota bacterium
CACGATCATCGATGAAGCAAAGGCGATGGGCGCGAAGAATTTCGTGCACTACTCGTTCCCGCGTCACATGTCGCAGCTGCTGCTCGCGCAGCGCCGCGACATCATGAAGCAGGAAGCTCAGAAGCAGGGCGTGAAGTTCTATTTCGTGACCGCGACCGATCCGATGGCCGAAGGCGGCCTGCCCGCAGCACAGCAGTTCGTCCTCGAAGACGTGCCGCGGCAGCTGCAGCGCCTGGGCAAGGACACCGCCTTCTACACCACCAACGACGGCATGCAGGAGCCGCTGATCAAGGCCCTGGTGCAGGCCAAGGCCGGCTACTTCGTCGAGCAGGACGTGCCCGCTCCGACCGCCGGATATCCCGCTGCGCTCGGCCTCTCGATCCCGCCCGACAAGGCCGGCGACATGGACTGGATCAATGGCGAGATCAAACGCAAGATCGCCGAGTTGGGCGTGAGCGGCCACTTCGGAACGTGGCGCCAGCCGGTCGACATGGTCTGCATCCGCGCGTTCACCAACCTGCTGGTGGACGCGGTGGACAAGAAGGCCGACTTCCAGGACTCGACCACGGTGCGCAAGTACATCGAGGCCGAGGCCGGCGGTCCGGTCAAGCTTCGCAAGTACGACCCGAAGGGTAACCAGTGGCTCGTCGTGCTCGAGCACATCATCTACTAGCTCGAAGCGCGCGAGGGAAGCGGAGGCCGATCATGTTCGCTCGTCTGGTGGGCGCACAGGTCTTCACGTTGATGATGTTGTCGGGACTCCTGATCGCCGCGCGCGTCCAGGCGCAGAGGAGCCTGGATATCGATCCCTCGGTGATCTCCGCCGGCATGGGAGGAGCGAGCAGCGCGGTCTCGTGGAGCGCCGAGCCAAATTACTGGGCGAACCCCGCGCTGCTCGGCTACTACGATGGAGTGCGGTGGCAGTGGAGCAACACCCGGCTGATTCCGGAACTCTCGCCGGACGTGCGATTCACCACCAAGCGCGCCACGCTCGCCTACTGGGGCGTCGGCATCGAGACGGCAGGAAGTCCCGTCAGCGGAATGGGCGGCCTCCGCCTCGACTACGGCTCGACCGAGGGCACCGATCCGAGCGGGAATCCGACCGGCACGTTTGCCGCGTTCGAGAACGTCGAAGCGTTCGGCATCGGCGTGAGCCTCGCCAACCTCGCCGGCTCCCTGCTCGCGCTGAGCGGCGATGAACTTCCCGAGATCGCAAAGCATTTCGATGTTGCGTTCGGCTATGCGAGCAAACACACCGATGTCGATCTTGGCCCCGGGCTCTTCAAGCAGTCCTACGATGCACACGATCGCGGCTTGCTGCTGCGCGGCGGAGTCGACGCAGGCGCCCCGGGTGGCAACCGTATCGCGCTGGACGCGAGCTACGGGCGCGCGGAGATCAACTACGATGGCGAAGTCGCGTCGTCCCGGACTACGCGGGACGGCGTGGCGATGCGTGTCGCGGTCCATCGCCCGCCCGCCTCGGCTTCGTCCGGCTCGTGGTTCCACCGCTCGCTCATGCGAGCCATCCAGCCGCTTGTGGCGGTGACCTTCGCCATCGACCGTGAAGTGGTGGAACCTAGATTCATCGCGGGAAGCACCCTGAATCATCAGGGCGGGGAATTGACGATACTCAACGTGCTGTCGATGCGCGTCGGACACATCGAGCACCGGGCGAACGACATCGACGGCGGGACGTTCGGGCTCGGCGTCGCGCTTCCGATCGGGGACTTCGCCGGGGTGCGCTACGACTACGGACAGTTCCCGCAATGGCAGGACAGTGGCCTGAAGGACCAGCGGCGGCACTCGTATTCGATCTTCATGAATCCGCTGGCGATGCGGCGGGAAAAGCAATGAGCCTCGCGCCGCCGCGCACCTGACGGCGGCACACGATCACCGCGGGCGCGGGACGCCGGAGCCCACGCCCACCGCGCACACCCAACTCCCCTTGCGCATCGCAGCCGGTCCCGGCATTCTCGCCGGCCTCATGCGCTCCCACACCCGCGGCCCCGCCGCGCCCAGCCAACCGTGAGCACTCCGGCACTCGAGCTGCGCGAGATCACCAAGGAATACGAAGGCGTCCGCGTCCTCAAAGGCGTGTCGCTCACGGTCCAGCCGGGCACCATCCACGCGCTGGTCGGTGAGAACGGGGCGGGCAAGAGCACGCTGATGAACGTGCTGTTCGGCATGGCCGTGATCCGCGAGACCGGCGGCTTCGGCGGCCAGGTCGTGATCGACGGCGCTCCGGTGAGCTTCAGCTCGCCGGCCGACGCGATGCGCGCCGGGCTCGGCATGGTGCATCAGGAGTTCATGCTGATCCCGGGCTTCACGGTCGCGGAGAACATCAAGCTCAACCGCGAGCCGACCCGGCCGAACCTGCTGTCGCGCATCGCTGGCCCCGAGCTCGAGTCGCTCGACTTCGTCACCATGCGCAAGGACGCGCGCGCGGCGCTCGACCAGGTCGGGCTCTCGATCGACGAATGGATGCCGATGGCGGGCCTTCCGGTCGGACACATGCAGTTCGTCGAGATCGCGCGCGAGGTGGACAAGAAGAACCTCAAGATCCTGATCTTCGACGAGCCGACCGCGGTACTGACCGAGAGCGAGGCGACGCAGCTGCTGCAGGTGATGCGCCGGCTAGCGGATCATGGGCTCGGCATCCTGTTCATCACGCATCGCCTCGATGAAGTGCTCGCGGTGGCTGACGAGATCACCGTGCTGCGCGACGGCGAAGTCGCGGGCCACCTCGACCCCAAGCAGACCACGGTCGAGCGCATCGCCGAGATGATGGTCGGCCGCCCCGCGGCGGTGGTGGTGCATCGGGATTTCGCGGCGCACTCGAGCGGCGTCCCCGCGCTCGAAGTGCGGGACCTGATCGTGGACATGCCCGGGGAACGCGTCGAAGGCGTGAGTCTGCGCCTCGAGAAGGGCGAAGTGCTGGGCATCGCGGGGCTCGCCGGTCACGGCAAGGTCGGCATCGCGAACGGACTGATGGGCCTCTATCCGACGCGCGGAACCGTGCTCAAGAACGGCGCGCCTTACCCGCTCAACGATCCGCGCGCGGCCATCCGCGCCGGACTCGCGTTCGTCTCCGAGGATCGGCGCGGCGTCGGCATTCTGCCCGATGAGAGCATCGAGCTGAACATCGTGCTGACCGCGGTCGAGGCGCAGAACCGCTTCCTGCTGCCGGGCCCGATCGCGCCGCTGCGCCTGCTGGATGGCCGCGCGGTGCGCCATCACGCGCGCGAGATGATCCGCGCGCTGGATGTGCGCTGCACCAGCCCGCGCCAGCACGTGCGCCGCCTCTCGGGCGGCAATCAGCAGAAGGTGTGCCTCGCGCGCGCCATGACGCTCGAGCCGGACACGCTGCTGGTCTCGGAGCCGACGCGCGGCATCGACGTCGGCGCCAAGGAGCGTGTGCTCGACATCCTGCGCACGCTCAACCGCGAGAAGGGCATGACGCTGCTCGTCACCTCCTCGGAGCTGGCCGAGCTGCGCGCGCTGTGCGGGCGGATCGCGATCATCTATCGCGGCCGCATCGTCGCGATGCTGCCGGCCGACGCCAGCGATGCCGCGTTCGGCATGGCGATGGCCGGCGAAGTGGGCCCGCATGTCTGAGACGCGGCCCCAGGCCGAAGAGGCGCCGCCCACGCTGCTCGTGAAACTGCTCGAGCAGGTGCGCGAAATCGGCTTCCCGCGCCTGATGATCGGCCTGTTCCTGCTGCTGCTGTTCGGGACGGCGTGGGGCACGCACATGGACATGCCGGGCCTGATCACCGACTGCGTGCTGCGGATCGCGCGCAATGGAGTGCTAGTGCTCGCGCTGCTGCCCGCGATCCAGGGCGGCGTCGGGCTCAACTTCGGCCTGCCGCTCGGCATCATCTGCGGCCTGCTCGGCTGCGTGATCACGCTCAACGCGGATATGGGCGGTTGGAGCGGGCTCGGACTCGCGGCGCTCATCGGTACCGCCCTCGCGACGCCGGTTGGGATGGCGTACGGGTGGCTCCTCAATCGCACGCGCGGCCAGGAGATGATGGTCGGCACCTACCTCGGGTTCTCGATCGTCTCCGGCATGAGCATCTTCTGGACGATGGCGCCGTTCCACAATCCGCAGCTCGTGTGGGCGATCGGCGGGCACGGCCTGCGCACCACGCTCACCCTGACCAACGCCTACGATCGCCTGCTCGACAAGCTCGGCGCGTTTTCGATTGCCGGCGTCACGATCCCGACCGGAACGCTCGCGCTGTTCGCGCTACTGTGCATCCTCGTCGGCCTGTTCTTCCGCACACGCGCCGGACTCACCATCAGTGCCGCACGAAGCAATCCGCGCTTCGCGCGGGCAGCCGGGATCTCGGATGCGCGGACGCGCATCCAGGCCACCACCTTCTCGACCGTGCTCGCCGCGATCGGCATCGTGATCTTCTGCCAGTCGTTTGGATTCGTGCAGCTCTACACCGCGCCACTGCTGATGGCCTTCCCCGCGGTCGCGTGCCTGCTGATCGGCGGAGCCGCGGTCAACCGGGCGACGCTCACTCACGTCATCGTCGGCACCGTGCTGTTCCAGAGCATCCTGACCGTCGCGCTCCCGGTGACGAGCCAGGTGATCCAGGGAGACTTCTCCGAGACCGCGCGCCTCATCATCCAGAACGGCATGATCCTCTACGCGCTCACCCGGCGGGAACGCTGATGGCCGCGCGACGCACCACGTTTCGCGACCGGCTCGCTCACGCCGCGGTGCCGCTGCTGTTCGCGCTGCTGTGCTTGTTCGGGATTCTGGTTGCGCGCATCAGCCCCGAGTTCCTGGTGCGCGAGATGCTCGCGCGCTTCGCGCGCAACGCGGTGCTGGTGACGGCGCTCTTGATCCCGATTCTCGCGGGGCTCGGGCTCAACTTCGGGATCGTGCTCGGCGCGATGGCCGGGCAGATCGCGGCGATCCTCGTCACCTACTGGGGACTGAGCGGCATCGCGGCGTTCGGTCTCGCCTCGCTCGTCGCCGTGCCGCTTGCGGTGCTGTTCGGCCTCGGCACCGGGATGCTGTTCAATCGCGCGAAGGGGCGCGAGATGGTGACCGGGCTGATCGCCGGGTTCTTCGCGAACGGCGCGTATCAGCTGATCTTCCTGTTCGCGATCGGCAGCCTGATCCCGTGGCATGCGAAGGCCATGCTGCTGCCGCAGGGATTCGGGCTGCGCAATACCATCGACCTCTACAACATGCAGTACGCGATCGACGATCTGGTGAAGGTGCGCATCACGCTTCAGGGTTCGCAGGTGCGCGTCCCGGCGGTGTCCATCGCACTCATCGCGCTGGTGTGCGCGTTCAACCTGTTCTTCCAGCGCACCCGGCTCGGACAGGAGCTGCGCGCGATGGGCCAGGATCCACACGTGGCCGCGGCCTCGGGAATTCCGGTGGACCGCAACCGGCTGATCGCGACCGT
>JANMQY010000071.1:0-3222 GCA_031370785.1 Candidatus Eiseniibacteriota bacterium
CTTCGGCGGCCAGGTCGTGATCGACGGCGCTCCGGTGAGCTTCAGCTCGCCGGCCGACGCGATGCGTGCCGGACTCGGCATGGTGCATCAGGAGTTCATGCTGATCCCGGGCTTCACGGTCGCCGAGAACATCAAGCTCAACCGCGAGCCGACCAAGCCCAACCTGCTGTCGCGCATCGCCGGGCCCGAGCTGGAGTCGCTCGACTTCGTGACCATGCGCAAGGATGCGCGCGCGGCGCTCGATCAGGTGGGGCTCTCGATCGACGAGTGGATGCCAATGGCGGGACTGCCGGTCGGCCACATGCAGTTCGTCGAGATCGCGCGCGAGGTGGACAAGAAGAACCTCAAGATCCTGATCTTCGACGAGCCGACCGCGGTGCTGACCGAAAGTGAGGCCACGCAGCTGCTGCAGGTGATGCGCCGGCTCGCGGATCACGGGCTCGGCATCCTGTTCATCACGCACCGCCTCGATGAAGTGCTGGCGGTGGCGGACGAGATCACGGTGCTGCGCGACGGCGAGGTCGCGGGCCACCTCGATCCGAAGAACACCACGGTCGAGCACATCGCCGAGATGATGGTGGGCCGCCCCGCGGCGGTGGTGATGCATCGCGATTTCGCGGCGCACGCGAGCGGCGTCCCGGCCCTCGAAGTGCGGAACCTGATCGTGGACATGCCAGGGGAACGCGTCGAAGGCGTGAGCCTGCGCCTCGAGAAGGGAGAAGTGCTGGGCGTCGCGGGGCTCGCCGGCCACGGCAAGGTCGGCATCGCGAACGGACTGATGGGCCTCTATCCGACGCGCGGCACCGTGCTCAAGAATGGCGCGCCCTACCCGCTCAACGATCCTCGCGCGGCAATCCGCGCCGGGCTCGCGTTCGTCTCCGAGGATCGGCGCGGCGTCGGGATCCTGCCTGATGAGAGCATCGAGCTGAACATCGTGTTGACCGCGGTCGAGGCGCAGAACCGGTTCCTGCTTCCGGGCCCGATCGCGCCGCTGCGCCTGCTCGATGGCCGCGCGGTGCGCCATCACGCGCGCGAGATGATCCGCGCGCTGGATGTGCGCTGCACCAGCCCGCGACAGCACGTGCGCCGGCTCTCGGGCGGCAATCAGCAGAAGGTGTGCCTCGCGCGCGCCATGACGCTCGAGCCGGACACGCTGCTGGTCTCGGAGCCGACGCGCGGCATCGACGTCGGCGCCAAGCAGCGCGTGCTCGACATCCTGCGCACGCTCAATCGCGAGAAGGGCATGACGTTGCTCGTCACCTCTTCCGAACTGGCCGAGTTGCGCGCGCTGTGCGGGCGTGTCGCGATCGTCTATCGCGGGCGCATCGTCGCGATTCTGCCGGCCGATGCCAGCGATGCCGCCTTCGGCATGGCGATGGCCGGCGAGGTCGGCCCGCATGTCTGAGACGCGTCCGCAGGCCGAGGAGGCGCCGGCCCCGCTGCTCGCGAGAGTGCTCGAGCAGGTGCGCGAGATCGGCTTCCCGCGCCTGATGATCGGCCTGTTCCTGCTGCTGCTGCTCGGGACGGCGTGGGGCACGCACATGGACATGCCGGGGCTGATCACCGATTGCGTGCTGCGCATCGCGCGCAATGGCGTGCTGGTGCTGGCCCTGCTGCCCGCGATCCAGGGCGGCGTCGGGCTCAACTTCGGCCTTCCGCTCGGCATCATCTGCGGCCTGCTCGGCTGCGTGATCACGCTCAACGCGGACATGGGCGGCTGGAGCGGGCTCGGACTCGCCGCGCTCATCGGCACCGCGCTCGCCACCCCGGTGGGGATGGCGTACGGATGGCTCCTCAATCGCACGCGCGGCCAGGAGATGATGGTCGGCACCTACCTCGGGTTCTCGATCGTCTCGGGGATGAGCATCTTCTGGACGATGGCGCCGTTCCACAATCCCCAGCTGGTGTGGGCGATCGGCGGGCACGGACTGCGCACCACGCTCACGCTGACCAACGCCTACGATCGTCTGCTCGACAAGCTCGGCGCTTTTTCGATTGCCGGAGTCACGATCCCGACCGGGACGCTCGCGGTGTTCGCGCTGCTGTGCGTGCTGGTCGGCCTGTTCTTCCGCACGCGCGCGGGACTCACGATCAGTGCTGCGCGCAGCAACCCGCGCTTCGCGCGCGCGGCCGGGATCTCGGACGCGCGAACGCGCATCCAGGCCACGACCTTCTCGACCGTGCTCGCCGCGCTCGGCATCGTGATCTTCTGCCAGTCGTTCGGATTCGTGCAGCTCTACACGGCGCCGCTGCTGATGGCCTTCCCCGCGGTCGCGTGCCTGCTGATCGGCGGAGCCGCTGTCAACCGCGCGACGCTCAGCCACGTCATCGTCGGCACCGTGCTGTTCCAGAGCATCTTGACCGTCGCGCTTCCCGTGACGAGCCAGGTGATCCAGGGCGACTTCTCCGAGACCGCACGCCTGATCATCCAGAACGGGATGATTCTCTACGCGCTCACCCGGCGGGAGCGCTGATGGCGGCGCGACGCACCACGTTCCGCGACCGGCTCGCTCACGCCGCGGTGCCGCTGCTGTTCGCGCTGCTGTGCGTGTTCGGAATCCTGGTCGCGCACATCAGCCCCGAGTTCCTGGTGCGCGAGATGCTCGCGCGCTTCGCGCGCAACGCGGTGCTGGTGACCGCGCTCTTGATCCCGATTCTCGCGGGGCTCGGACTCAACTTCGGGATCGTGCTCGGCGCGATGGCCGGACAGATCGCGGCGATTCTCGTGACGTACTGGGGACTGAGCGGCATCGCCGCGTTTGGTATGGCGTCGGTCGTCGCCGTGCCGCTCGCGGTCCTGTTCGGCCTCGGCACCGGGCTGCTGTTCAATCGCGCCAAGGGCCGCGAGATGGTGACCGGGCTGATCGCCGGGTTCTTCGCGAACGGCGCGTATCAGCTGATCTTCCTGTTCGCGATCGGCAGCGTGATCCCATGGCATGCGAAGGCGATGTTGCTGCCGCAGGGATTCGGGCTGCGCAATACCATCGACCTCTACAACATGCAGTACGCGATCGACGATCTGGTGAAGGTGCGCATCACGCTTCAGGGCTCGCAGGTGCGCGTTCCGGCGGTGTCGATCGGACTCATCGCGCTGGTGTGCGCGTTCAACCTGTTCTTCCAGCGCACCCGGCTCGGACAGGAGCTGCGCGCGATGGGCCAGGATCCACACGTGGCCGCGGCCTCGGGAATTCCGGTGGACCGCAACCGGCTGATCGCGACCGT
>JANMQY010000132.1:0-25630 GCA_031370785.1 Candidatus Eiseniibacteriota bacterium
AAGTTCGTCGAGTTCTATGGGCCGGGCCTCTCGGCGATGTCGGTCGCCGACCGAGCGACCATCGCGAACATGTCGCCCGAGTACGGCGCGACCATGGGCTACTTCCCGGTCGACGACGAAACGCTGCGCTATCTGGAGCGCACCAACCGCGCCCCGCAGGCGAAGCTCGTCGAGCAGTATGCGAAGGCGCAGGGAATGTTCCGCACCGATACGGCGCCCGAGCCTTCGTTCAGCGAAACGCTCGGATTGAACCTCGACGATGTCGAGACCAGCCTTGCCGGACCCAAGCGCCCGCAGGATCGGGTCGCGCTACGCGACATGAAGGGCGCCTTCCGCAAAAGCCTCGTCACGCCGGTCAGGGAGCGCGGCTACGGGCTCGCCGCCGGCGATCTCGCGCGCACCGCGAGCATCGCGGTCAACGCGCACCGCGAGACGCTGGGCCACGGGGCGGTGGTGATCGCCGCGATCACCTCGTGCACCAACACTTCGAACCCGAGCGTGATGGTCGGCGCGGGCCTGCTGGCGAAGAAGGCCGTGGCGCGCGGCCTCAGGGTCAGGTCCTCGGTCAAGACCAGCATGGCGCCGGGTTCCAAGGTGGTGACCCGGTATCTCCAGGACGCCGGGCTGCTCGGCGAGCTCGAGACGCTCGGCTTCAACATCGTTGGCTACGGATGCACGACCTGCATCGGCAACTCGGGTCCGCTGCCCGAAACGATCGCGGCCGGCGTGACCGAGGCCAATCTCGTCGCCGCGGCCGTACTGTCGGGCAACCGGAATTTCGAGGGACGCATCAATCCGCTGACCCGGGCCAACTACCTCGCTTCGCCGCCGCTGGTGGTGGCGTACGCGCTCGCCGGCACAGTGGACATCGATCTGATCAACGACCCGATCGGCACCGGCAGCGATGGCAAGCCGGTCTACCTGCGCGAGATCTGGCCGAGCCAGGCGGAGATTTCCGACACCATGAGCCGCGCGCTCAAGCCCGAGCAGTTCCAGAGCGAGTACGCGAACGTGTTCGACGGGAACCCGCGCTGGAACGCGATCCCGGTCGGGGAGGGCACGCTGTTCCCGTGGGACGAAGCTTCGACCTACATCCACGAGCCGCCGTTCTTCCAGGGGCTGACCCTGGAGCCGAAGCCGCTCACCGACATCCGCGGTGCGCGCGTGCTGGTGATGCTCGGAGATTCGGTCACGACCGATCACATCTCGCCGGCCGGCGACATCGCCGAGAACAGCCCGGCCGGCGCGTTCCTGAAATCACGTGGCGTCGCCAGGCGCGACTTCAACTCGTACGGCTCGCGCCGCGGCAACGATCTCGTGATGGTGCGCGGCACGTTCGCGAACATCCGGCTCAAGAACCTGCTGATTCCAGGAAGCGAAGGCAACGTGACCGTGCACTTCCCGAGCGGTGAGCAGACCTCGATCTTCGATGCGAGCGAGCGCTATCGCGCCACGGGCACGCCTCTGCTGGTGCTGGCGGGCAAGGAGTACGGCGCGGGCTCCTCGCGCGACTGGGCGGCCAAGGGCACACTGCTGCTCGGGGTGCGCGCGGTGCTGGCCGAGAGCTACGAGCGCATTCACCGCTCGAACCTGGTCGGCATGGGCGTGCTGCCGCTCCAGTACGAGAGCGGTCAGACCGCGGAGAGCCTAGGTCTAAGCGGGCGCGAGACGTTCGACATCGCCGGCCTCTCAGGGAAGCTCACCACCCGCATGCGGGTCGAGCTGAAGGCCAGGCGCGAGGACGGATCGGTGCTGAGCTTCTACGCGCTCGCGAGGCTCGACACGCCGGTTGAGGTAGACTATTTCCGCAACGGCGGGATCCTCCAGACCGTGCTGAGGAATCTCGCGAACGCCTGAAACGCCTGCGGACGGCGCGCCTTCAGGCGCGCTGCCGCGTCGCGAGGGTGCTCCCATGAGAATTGTACTGGCCGTGTGCCTCTCGATCGGCGTGGTGGCGGCGAGTGCATCCGTCGCACGCGCCGAGGGCATCAATCTGTACTGGAACGACTGTTCGCCGCTTCGTGGTGGATCGGGCGTGACCGGACTGACCAACGACTGCGCGTCCAATACCGGATCCCTGTCGCTGGTCTCCTCGTTCATACCGCCGCCGGGAGTGACCGCGCTCCAGGCGGTGGAGAGTGAGATCTACGTCACTCTCGCGGCGCCTTCGGTCCCGTCCTGGTGGCAGATGCAGACCGGTGGCTGTCGCGCGAGTTCGATCTCAGCCGCACTCCAGTTCGTGGGGCGGTCGGCGTGCACAAAGCTATGGACGAGCAACGCGTTGGGATTCGCTCAACTCGACCTGAACCCGTTGTGCTGTCCTGACCCAAGGATGGCGCGGATCCGCGCGGTGGCCGCGATGCCACCCGAGGACACGGTGGCCACGAGTCCGAGCCTCGAATACTACGCTTTCGAGATTCTCATCAATCACGCGAAATCGATCGGCGTCGGAAGCTGCGAGGGGTGCGCGACCGCGGCCTGCATCGAGCTGAGGTACATAAGGCTGCATCAGCCAACTGGCCCCATCACCTTTGGAAGCCTCGTACGAGCCGATCAGAACCGGTTCGTAACCTACAACGGCGCGCAAGTCGGTGACTGCGCCTTCACGCCGGTACGCAATCGGACCTGGGGCGCCGTGAAGTCGATGTATCGGTAGCACGAGTCCCGGCCGGCACCTCGGCTCGCGGATGACCGCGCTCGGCGCTGGCGCAACCCGGCCTCGCGCTCGCGCGCCTGAACAGCGACCTGATCCATAGCGTCTCGGGTGGTCAGTTCATCACCGCCTTCTACGCCGTGCTCGATCCCGCCAGCGGCGAGTTCGAGTACGCGGCGGCGGGGCACAACCCGCCGTTCCTCAAGCGCTCGGATGGCGCGATCGAAATGCTCGCCGATGGGGGAGGGCCGCCGCTGGGCGTGATCGAGCGCGCACGATTCGGGGTCGCGCGCACGCGTCTCTCGCCTGGCGACACGCTTCTGCTCTACACCGACGGGCTGACCGAGGCGATGGGGCCCGACGCGGCGATGTTCGGTGAGGCTGGAGTGCGCTCGATCCTCGAAAGCGCGGACGGCATGCCGCCGGATGGACTGGTCGAGCGCTTGACTCATGCGGTTCGCGTGCACCGCGGAGCAGCGCCCTTGTCGGACGATCTGACGCTCGTGGTGCTGCAGTCGATGTGTCAGCCGTGCTAGGCTGCGCAGCCGTTGCGTTTCCGCCCTACCCGATCCCGGAGGCACGCATGGCCGAGCAGCGCGAACCTTCGTCTCCCGACCGCCGCGAATTCCTCAGGCGCGTCGGCCTTGCCGGGCTCACTACCGCCGTAGTCACTCCTGCGCTGGCGCTTGCGCAGACCGCGAAGACGGTGTCCGGCATGACCTCACCCGCCCCGCCCGACACTGCGAAAGCCGCCGCGGCGCCGAAGCCTCCTTCGGAGGACGCAAAGGCGCTGGCCTCGGTGATCCAGCGCCGCTACGGCCAGCATCTCGACGCCGACCAGTTGAAGAAGGTCACCGAAGACATCGACGGACGCATCGAGGGCGGCAAGCGCCTGCGCGCTTCCAGGCTCGCGAACGGCGACGAACCCGACTTCATCTTCAAACCCTGAGGCGCGCATGAGCGATCCGGCCGTGCTGTTCCTGCCCGTGCGCGAGCTTGCGGCGCGTATCCGCGCGAAGAAGCTCTCGCCCGTCGAACTCGCTGAAACCAGTCTCGACCGCCTGGAGTCGACCGGCCGCCGCCTCAACGCGGTGGTCACGCTGATGCGCGAGTCCGCGCTGAACGAAGCGCATCAGGCCGAACGCGACATCGCCGCCGGCCGATATCGCGGACTGCTGCATGGCATTCCATTCGGGGTCAAGGATCTGCTCGCGACCCGCGGCGTTCCCACCACGTGGGGCGCGGCGCCTTATCGCGACCAGGTGTTCGACTACGACGCGACCGTGGTGCAGCGCCTGCGCATGGCGGGAGCGATCCTGGTCGCCAAGCTCGCCATGGTCGAGCTGGCGGGCGGCATGGGCTACAACCATGCCGACGCTTCGTTCACGGGGCCCGGGCTCACGCCGTGGAACACCAGGTTCTGGAGCGGCGGATCTTCCAGCGGGCCGGGTGCGGCAGTGGCCTCGGGCTGCGTCCCGTTCGCGATCGGCTCGGAGACGTCGGGCTCGATCCTCACCCCGTCCGCCTACTGCGGCGTGACCGGGCTGCGTCCGACGTACGGACGCGTGAGCCGGCATGGCGCGATGGCGCTGTGCTGGACGCTCGACAAGCTCGGCCCGATGGCGCGCAGCGCCGACGATGCGGCGCTGGTGCTCGCCGCGATCGCGGGGCACGATCCGCTGGACGAGAGCAGCGCGAATCGGAGCTTCACCTATGTCGAACGCGCCGCGCCGCCGCGGGCGAAAATGCGCGTCGGCGTGCCCAAGGGCTGCGTCGAGAAGGTGCAGCAGGCGGTGCGCGAGAACTTCGAGAGCGCGCTCGGCGCGCTGGGCGCTTCGGTCACGATCACGCGCGACGTCGAGTGGCCGGATCTTCCGTGGGGCCCCGCGGTCGGAGCGATTGTGGGCGCGGAGGGCGCGAGCGCATTCCTCGAGCTCATCGAAGCGGGACGCGTGAAGGAGCTCAGGTGCCCCTCCGACCGGCACGGCGGCTACGCTTCGACGCTGATCCCCGCGGTGGATTACCTGCAGGCCATGCGCCTGCGCCGTCCGATGCGTCGCGCGGTCGCGAAGGTCTTCGAGTCGTTCGATGTGATCGCTTCGCCGGGGCGGGCGACGGTGGCCTACCCGGCCGACCGGAATTTCGAGGACGCCTACCCCGGCGTGAGCGGCGGGCCACCGCTGATTCCCGCGGGGAACCTGTGCGGATTGCCCGCGCTCGCCATGCCCACCGGATTTGGCGAAAACGGGCTGCCGACTTCGATGGCACTGATGGGGCCGGCGTTCTCCGAGCTCGAGCTGGTCCGGCTCGGGAACGTCTACCAGCAGCGCACCGACTGGCATCTCAGGAAGCCGCCCGCAGTGTGAGCACCGAGCGCCGCGATTCGCTTCTCGTCCTCGTTCCGCCGCCACGGCGGGGCGCGCTTCGAACGGAGGTTTCGATCATGCGGAAGGCAGGGTGGGGGCTGTACCTCGTCATCGCGCTGTGCGCGTCGCTCTCGGCAGGCTGCGGCGACAAGGTGAAGCAGATGCTATCTGCATCCGACACGCAGGCTCAGGTGATGGAGTCGATTGCCGCGGACAGCGTGCTGGCCGGCCGGATGATGGACCAGTTGCTCGGAAACGAGAGCGGGCGGGCTTTCGTCGTGGGCCGGGTGCTGAACGATGGCGCCGCGGCGCAGGACGTCATGCTACGGATCGCGAAGAATACGACCATGATCGATGGCGTGCTCAACCTTGCGGTGCAGGACGCGGCCATGAAGGATCATGTGCTGACGCTGCTGAAGGGGATGCAGATGGGAGGAGCGAAGTAGGACCCGCGCTCCCCGCGCTTCGGTCAGCGGCTCAGGCCACCTGCCGGAGCGCGGTCTGCACCTCACGCGTGCTCGCGGTGCGATTCGAGGTGAGCGAGCGCAGCAGCACCATTTTCAGGGCTTCGCGGTTGAGCGGCAGATTCTCCGCCGCAGCCCTGGCCTCGAGCTGATCGAGCAGCGAGGAGAGCAGTCCGGGCAGTGACTCCGTCTGGCCGCTGTAGTTCGCCCGCATGTACTCACCAATCAGCGCGTGCGCGGAATCGCTGGAGGTCTTGAGCTGCGCCAGATTCACCTTGGCCGCGCCCAGGATCGCGAATCCACCGCGCTTCCGGAACCCCGCCCAGCAAAAACTTGCGCTCCGCAACCAGGAGGGGCGCGGAGCGCGAAAGAACCGCCGGGCAGCGGCGGCTACTTGCAAGGTGTCTGGCACGTCCTCAACCGCAATGGATCACGATCGAGTCGAACTGCCCGGCGTAAATCTGGTGGCGCGACGGCGGGAGCGGAGGGTTTTCTGCCCGATCCACATTCATCGCGTCAGGGGTGACAAAGGTGCTCCGACTCGCATGAGAATTCAAGCGCTCTTCGAGTGTTCGACCCTGCGCTCGTCCGATTCCCGCTTCGCTGCGGCCGCTTCGGAAGCATGCCGTTCCGTGAATCAAATGCCGGAAAGGACAATTGATTCACGCCGACCGGTCATCAGGCGTTGACTGGCGGATGCGATTCTTCGGGGATCACTTCGAGCCCGAGCTTTGCGAACTCGCGCAGCACGGTGAGTGTGGTGCGCACCCCGATCCGGTCCTCGCTGAGCAGCCGATGCAGGTCATCCACGGCGCCGATGGCCTGATCGCCGAGTGCCACCAGAATGTCGCGCTCCTTCACCCCGGCCCGCGCCGCCGGGCTGTCGGCTTCGACCGTGACCACGAGAATGCCACGCGGAATCGCGAGCTGCAGCGCGTGAGCCACGCGTTTGGGCAGCGGCACGTTCTGCCCTCCCAGCCCGAGGTACGCGCGACGAATGCGCCCGTCGCGGATCAGAAGCCCGGCGACGTGCCGCGCGGTGTTGGCGGGAATCGCGAAACACAGGTTCTGCGCGGGCAGGATCATCGCGGTATTGACGCCAATCACTTCGCCGCGGGCGTTTACCAGCGGTCCGCCCGAGTTGCCGGGGTTGAGCGCGGCGTCGGTCTGGATGATGCCGTCCATGAGCCGACCCGACCTCGAGCGGAGCGAGCGGCCGAGTGCGCTCACCACGCCGGCGGTCACCGTGTATTGGAATCCGTAGGGATTCCCGATCGCGATTACCAGTTGCCCGGGACGCAGCTCGGAAGAATCGCCGAGCGCGACCGAGGGAAGGCCCTGCGCGCGGACCCGGATCACCGCCAGATCCGTGTCCGGATCGTCGCCCACCAGGTCGGCGCGGAAGCGCTGGCCGTCCGGCAGCGTGGCGTGAATTCTCTTTGCGCCGCTGACCACGTGGCTGTTGGTCAGGATCAGGCCGTCGGGCGTGAACACGAAGCCCGAGCCGGTGCCACCCCCCGGACCACGACGAGCGCCTTCCTTGCCCGGCGCGAGCTCGACCTCGATGAATGCGACCGCCGGGCTCACCCGCTCGGCGGCGTGCATGACCGCGCGCGAATACGCGTCGTGCAGCGACGCATCGTCACGTTGCGACGCGTGGTCGTGAAGGGACGGGTGGTCGTGAGGCGACGCGGGGTCGAAGTGGGACTCGTCGTGAGTCGAGGTTTCGGCCTGTGGATACGGCTCGGGCGCGCCGACGCCGACCAGACGAAGCAAGCGGTGACGGATGGGTTCCTCCCGGGACAACGGTGCCCGTTTGGGATCGAAAACCCATTCGATGCGGCAGCCGGCCAATCGGCGCGAATCAGGTCCGGAGCGGTCTCGGGCACAGGGAATGATGGCGTCGGCCGGCCCGCCGCGGAGGTCGCAGCGACATGCCTCACGATCAGTGGTGCCAGTTTCCGCGGCATTTGCGTCCTTCGCGCGACAGTCGCTAGCATGTCACTACCTGCAGTCGACCCGCACCCGTAGCACCCGGAGCGTCCACGCATGCACCAGATCGAGCCCGCACGTCTCAAGCCGGGCAAGACTCTCGAAACGCTGCCCGGCCCGCGCGCCGACGACTCGGCGGTCGAGAGCGCGGGGCGAACCATCCGCGGCAAGGCCCTGATCTTCTGGGATCCCAAGGTGCCGGGGAAGAAGCTGGATGCCATCGACACCGACCAGATCACGCCCGCCGCGGACTGCGTTTCCGAGAGCCTGGAGACGCTGGACGAGCGCTGGAAGGCCGGCTCGTTCCGATTCCTCATGCCCGACTTCCGCGCGCGCGTTCACCGCGGCGAAACATTCCTGGTCGCCGGGGATCGCTTCGCGATCGGCAGCTCACGCGAGATGAGCCCGGCGGGACTGAAGGGTGTGGCCGAGGAAGCCGGGCTCGAGATGGTCGTGGTATGCGGCAACAACATGGGCGACATCTTCCGCAGGAATGCGTTCAACCTGGGCCTGCACGTGGTGCAGAGCCCCGAGGCGGTGGCCGACGCGCAGGAAGGGGATGAGTTCGCATTCGATCCCGCGACTCGCCACCTCACCAACCTGACACGAAACCGCTCCTACGACCCGGTGCCGCTCACCGGCAAGGAGGACGAGATCCGAAGGAGCGGCGGCATCTTCGCGCTCGGCCGTCGTGAATTCCGCAAGAGTGTCGAGACCCGACCCGAGATCGTCTGGGCAGACCCGGCCACCGCGCGGCGCATGACCACGACCGAGCAGATCGTGTGGGCGCATCGCGTCGACAAGAATGCCGAGGTGCGGCCGGGCGTGACGCTGCGCGTCTACGCGGACCTGCTGCCGGCCTCGGACGGCACCGCGCCATTTTCGATTCACACCTTCAACCAGATCACCGGCGGAGAGGCGATCTTTCCGCGCCAGATCGCGATCGCGAACGACCACTTCGTGTTCACCGGCCTCGAGGCCGACGAGCGGCAGACCTCGATCGGGCGCGCGTTCGCGAAGGCGCACGGCATCGAGCGGCCCTACTACGCGACGCCGGGCGACGGAATCTTCCACTTCTACTTTCCCGAGCAGGGCCTGGTGATGCCCGGGCAGTTCATCCCCGGCGCCGACTCGCACAGCCGCGCCTACGGCGCGTACGGCGCGGTCGGGATCGGCGTCGGCTCGACCACGCTCGGGTTCGGCTGGTCGACTGGCCACATCTACTTCACGGTGCCGAAACAGCGCCGCGTCTTGTTCCGCGGCGAGCTCAAGCCGTGGGTGAGCGGCAAGGACATCGTGCTCGCCCTGCTCAAGCGCTGGGGCGCCAAGCAGTCGCAGGGCATGTCGGTCGAGTTCGTGGACCACGATCGCCAGCTGCCGATCGCCTACCGCAACACCATCGCAAACATGATGGCCGAGGCCGAGGCGATGAACGGGATCTTCGCGGCCGACGAAGTGACTGCCGCGTGGTACCAGGCGAAGGGCATGAGCAAGCTGCCCTATCCGCGCATTGCGCCGGGCGCGGAGGCCGCGTACGAGATCGACGAAGTGCTCGATCTGAGCGACGTGATCCCGATGATCGCCAAGCCATTCAGCCCGGGCAATGCGTTCGCCGCCGACGAAGTCGCGAGGGAGCACCTGACCTTCGACAAGGCGATGATCGGCTCGTGCACCAATGGCGGCTACGATGACCTGATGCAGGCCGCGCTCGTGATCCATGCCGCGCGCGCGCTCGGATTCCAGAAGGCGGCGAAGGAGTTCGTGATCTTCCCGGGCTCGGGCGGCGTGCGAAAGCAGATCCGAAATCCGGACGCGCGCCTGAACGGCGAGAGCATCGCGCAGGTGTTCGAGTCCGCGGGCGGCAAGGTGCGCGAGTCGTGGTGCGGCC
Source organism: Candidatus Eiseniibacteriota bacterium (assembly GCA_031370785.1). Lineage (GTDB taxonomy): Bacteria > Eisenbacteria > RBG-16-71-46 > RBG-16-71-46 > RBG-16-71-46 > DATJGS01. The sequence goes on from JANMQY010000132.1 coordinate 9,364, forward strand.
CGTGTTTCGGGCAGGGACCGGATGCGCTGACGCGCGGCCAGCGCGCGATCACCTCGTTCAATCGCAACTGGACGAACCGCATGGGGGTCGGCGGCGAAGGCTATCTCGCGAGCCCGGCGGTGGTCGCTTCCTCGGCGCTGCTTGGCTACATGGCGCCGCCGAGTGAGCTGGGACTGGTATGGGAAGCGGAGAAGTTCGAGGTCTGACAGAGGGACGAATGGGATCCAGAGATCGTCGAGTGGACGCCTATATCGCGAAGTCCGCCGATTTCGCGCAGCCGATTCTCAGGTACCTGCGGGAGGTCGTTCACGACGCGGTTCCTGAGATCGAAGAGACCATGAAGTGGAGCTCTCCGCACTTTGGCCACAAGGGCATGATGTGCGGAATGGCCGCCTTCAAGCAGCACTGCACGTTCGGCTTCTGGAAGGGATTGCTGGTCGTCGGTCAGAACGGAGGGAAGGGCGAGGAGGCGATGGGGCAGTTCGGTCGCATCACCAGACTCTCCGACCTGCCTTCGAAGAAGGTGATCACCGGTTATGTGCGCCTGGCCGCAAGGCTGAACGACGAAGGCGTCAAGGTGGTGCGCGCGAAGCCGAAGACCAAGAAGCCGCTGGTCGTGCCCGCGGATCTCAAGGCGGCTCTGAAGAAGAACCGCAAGGCCTCGGCCGCGTTCGAGAGTTTCAGTCCCACCCAGAAGCGCGAATACGTCGACTGGATCACCGAGAGCAAGCGCGAGGAGACTCGCGAGCGGCGGCTGGGACAGGCGATCCAATGGATGTCGCAGGGGAAGATCCGGAACTGGAAGTACGTCGACTGCTAGGGGATTTCAGCCGAGCTCAATGCGGCCACTCCCGAGCCCCGACCCACGGTGAGGCCCGGATCTTCAACCGCCTGGCGGTCCTGCGTGCGGAACGGGGCCTTACGCGCCGGGCCCTGGCCGATGCGGTCTCGGTCAACCACCAGACCATCGGGTTTCTGGAGCACGGCGACTACAGCCCGAGCCTGACGTCCGGGCGCTGAGCATCCAGTCCGCGCTTCTTCAAGGCCTCGCCGCGTCCGCTCATCGAAGAGCTCCGCCGCAGCGCCTGAGCCTTCATAGGCAAACCGAGTCGCCCAAACCGTTCCGGCCACCCCGGTCCCCGACAAGTTGCGGGCTGGCCGTGAGCGCGACAAGCCTTCGCAAAGGACTGGATCGGCGCTGGCGTTGGTCGCGGCGACCGGGCAGAATCATCCGCGCTGGGACCATTATCCCAACCAGTCCTTGACCGTCTCCACCTCACCCTTGCGAGGAAACGTCATGCGATTTCGTGTCATCTCGACCGTGCTGCTCGCGGCTGTTCTCTGCGCAGCGGCCGCGCTCGCCTCGATGAGCGGAGGCAGCTCGCCCGCGCCGCCTGCCGCGCCTTCGACCCAGAACCTGCCGCCTCCGGCCTCGCTGCCCGCCGAACAGGCTGCGGCGGCTGCCGCCGAGAGGCGCCAGAAGTCCCAGTCGCTATACGCCGAGGCCTACGACCTGATCACAAAGGCCAAGCAGGACCTCGAGGCGAAGAAGAACAAGGACGCCGAGAAGAAATTCCGCCGGGCCGCCGAGAGCGGAGAGGCGGCGGTGCGCCTCGACTCGCGCTATCACGAGGCGTGGAACCTGATCGGCTTCGCGTATCGCAAGCTCGGCAACTACGACAAGGCGTTCGCGGCCTACGACCAGTGCCTCGGGTACAAGCCCGACTACACCCCGGCTCGCGAGTACGTGGGAGAGGCGTGGCTCGAGATGGGCCATCCCGAAAAAGCGCGCGAGCAGCTGGTAATGCTCGAGCACTTCAAGGCCGACGCCGACGCGAAGATCCTTCGCGACAAGATCGCGGCCTATGAGGCCGCTCATCCCGACACGAGCACGACCAAGGCGAGCGCAGCGTCCGGCCAGTAGCGCGACCGAAACACGACGGCCCCCCGATGGAGTCCCATCGGGGGGCCGTTCGCTTGATGTCCGGACTTACTTCTTCGCCGCCGGCTTGTCGCCCGGAGCGAACGCGGCGACGTTGAGCACGAGCTCGACGTTGTCATCGAGCATCGCCCCGCCCTGATCGACGGTCTTGTTCCACACGATCCCAAAGTCCTTGCGGTTGACCGTGGTCGTGGCGTCGAACCCGGCCTGGAGACCGAGACTATTGCCGCCGATGTCCACCGGACCCATGCCGAGGAACTCGACGTCGAGCGTCACGGGCTTGGTGATGCCGCGAATCGTCAGGTCGCCGGCGACCTGGAAGTGCTTGTCGTCCTTGCCCGGGATCACCTTCGTGCTCTTGAACGTGATGGTCGGGTACTTCTCGACCCAGAAGAAGTCCTGGGTGCGCATGTGTCCGTCGCGACGATCCACACCGGTGGAGATGCTGGAGTCGCGGATCGTGACTTCGACCGACGAGGCAGTGAGCGCCTTGGGGTCGTACACGATGGTGCCGTCGAAGTCGGTAAAGCGCCCATGCACCTTGGTAAAGAAGTGCCGGATGTTGAAACCCACCTCGGTGTGCGCGCGGTCGATGGTGAATGTCTTCGGCTCTGCGGCAGCGAGCGTGGCGCTGAGACCCAGTGATGCTGCGGTGACAGCCACCAGCAGAAGTCGCTTCACGAAGCACTCCTTTCCGGCGAACGCCAGAGGCGCATCGCCGTGAAACGGAATTTGGGGAGGATCACAGCTCCCGCGTGATCGCGCGAGTCGAGGAGATCCATTGGAGACATGACGCGCCTTGGATGACCCGGGCGCGGCATGGGTTCCTCTTCTAACACAGGTTCCGGCACGAGAGAGGCGTTTTCCCGGCCGGCCGCGGTCATTTTGCCCGCGCTTGACCGCCTGCCGTACCCGCGCCGACCACGGGGCAGAGGGCGGCTTGAGGCTGGAGTGCGAGGCCCGTTAGCATGACGCCGTGTCAGAGTTCGAGAAGACCCCACCCGACGTACGCGATCTCCTCTCCAAGCGGATCAGCCAGCTGGGCCTCAGGCTCGAGGGCTCGCCCGTCGAGCGCTTCGTCCTGCGCCTCTACCACGAACTGGATCGCAAGGGAATCAAGCGCTTCAAGCCGATCTGCTATCTCACCGACGAGTGGGGTTGCCCGGACGGCCAGCCGGTGATCGGCATCCCGTTCTATCTCGCTGATCCGAAGCTCGCCCGGCTCGAGCGCTCGATGAACGGCCTCGAAGACCAGCGCGAGATCATGATGTATCTGCGCCACGAGGCGGGCCATGCGTTCAACTACGCGTACAAGCTGTATGCGACTCCCGAGTGGCGCAAGCTGTTCGGTCCCTACAACCGCCGGTATCGCGACCACTATCGTCCGCTGCCGTTCAGTCGCAAGTACGTGCGCCACCTCGCGGGCTGGTACGCGCAGAAGCATCCCGACGAAGACTTCGCCGAATCATTCGCGGTGTGGCTCACACCGCGCGCCAACTGGCGCGCACGTTACCGCGGCTGGCCGGCGCTGGCCAAGCTTCTCTATGTGGACCGCATTGCCCGGCGCGTGCGCGAGCAGGATCCACTGGTCTCGAGCGGCGACTTCGACATCACGGTCGAGGACATGAAGCTCACGGTCGAGCAGTTCTACCGGCGCTGGATGCGGGAGAACGGCGCGGCGGCCAACGTCGCGCTCGAGCGCGATCTCGCGGACCTGTTCCTCAAGTTCCACGGGCGGCTCAGGCACGTGCGCCCGGCGTGGGAGATGATCGAACAGCATCGCGAGCTGCTCATCGACAAGATCACGTTCTGGACTGGAGTGAGGCGTTCGCTGGTGCGCGCGCTGGTCGAGCGCATGATTCGAACGAGTCGCGAGCACAATCTGCACGCGCGGACCGGGAGGGAGGCGGACTACCTGGTCGAACTTACGGCCTATGGAACCACCCTCGCGATGAATTACCTTACACGCGGCAGGTTCGTTCAGGGTTGAGCGTGCCCCAAGGACGGGGGCGTCACTGGTCAACAGGCGAGGATCGCCCATGGCGAAGCTCCGCATCGGAGTGCTCTACGACTTCTGGTGGGACGAGGACGAGACTCGGGAAGGCGACTCACGCCCCCGTCGCAAGTCCCCGGACGAGGACGTTCAGGAGGTCTATGAGGCGCTCAAGAAGAAGGGCCACAGCCCGATATTCCTGCGCATCGACGGCAGCCCCGAGAGCCTGACCGAGCTGGCAAAGACCGAGACCGACCTGATCTTCAACCTGGTCGAGTCGTTTGCCGGGGACGACAGCTTCGACAGTCACGTGGCGGCCTACCTCGAGCTGCTGGGCCGCAAGTTCACCGGGGCCGGCGCCCATGGGCTCTACCTCGCCCAGGAAAAGGCGCTCGCCAAGAAGATCTTCGCCTTCCACGGCATCCACACCCCGTACTTCGCGACCGTGTACCGCGGGCGCACCGACCATGCCCACGACATCCAGTTCCCGGTGATCGTCAAGCCGGCCCGCGAGGACGGCTCGATCGGCATCCAGTTCGGGGCGGTGTGCGGCTCGATCAAGGAACTGATGGAGCGGATCGACTACATCCACGCCGAGTTCGACACCCCGGCCCTGATCGAGGAGTACATCGAGGGCCGCGAGCTGTACGTCGGCGTGCTCGGCACCGACCGGCCCATGGCGCTGCCGGTGGTAGAGATGGACCTGTCCAAGCTGCCGGAGGGAACTCCGAAGATTGCCGGCAGCGAGGTGAAGTGGGAGGAGGACACCGAGGCCTACCGCACCACCCGTCCGTTCTTCCCAGACGATCTGGACGACGAGATGGTCGCACGCGTTCAGAGCGCGGCAGTGCAGGCGTTTCAGGCGCTCGAGCTGCGCGACTACGGTCGCATCGACTTCCGCCTGGCCGCGGACGGCACGCTGCACGTGCTGGAAGTGAACCCCAATCCCTACCTGCTTCCGACCGCGGAATTCGCGATGGCCGCAAAGAAGGCCGGCAAGTCCTACGCCGACCTGATCAACGAGATCGCCGAGCTGGCTCTGGCCCGCTACCCCAACGGCGCAAGCTGAGAGGTCCAGACCGCCTCGCGTTCGCCGTCGGCTGCGGTCGAAGGGCGCGCGCGGAGTCTCGCGGCGCTGAAGGGACGCTCGTTTCGGACAGTATTCATGCGTCTCCGATTGACAGCGCCGTGTCCAGAAGCGCAAAATTGTGCGGCCTGAGTTGGGGCGTTCATGAGACGCAGTGGCTCAGGCGAACGATGCGGCGCCGCCAATTTCAGAGCAACCCCTACCCGGAGTCCCCCCTCAACGGCGCGAACGGCGAAGTTCCGGAACCGGGCGCCACATCCGATACTTTCGATGGCAACTGGACCACGATTCAGTCCGTCGAGGCTCTGACTGCAGCGCAGGTCGCGGAGCTGTTCGCCGGCAGGTGGTACGTGAACATCCACAGCGTCAACCTGCGGCGAGATCCGCGGGCTTCCGGCGGCCATGTTCGATTCTTCGGGCGTGGCCGGCTCTCGTCGGGGCCGAAGAGCGGTCCGCGCGCCTTGACCGTCGCGGTCGCGGCACGGCAGACTTCCACGGATTCTTCGAGTTGAAACGCACCTATCTTTTCGCCGGACTACCGCACTCGGGAGCTCTGATGAACAGTCGCGTCCCGCCTCACACTCTCCACCCGCTGGCGCGACCGTGCCTGACCGCGCTGGCGCTCGCCCTGATCTGCGCCGCAGCGCTGCCGCGTTTCGCCGGCGCACAGGGCTCGTTGCCGGTCGGGTTTTCGGATCTGCTGGTCACCGGGAGCCTGGACTATCCGATCGGGATGGCGTTCCTGCCCGACGGACGCCTGCTCGTGATCGAGCAGAAGAGCACGAAGATCCGCCTGGTGGTGGGCGGCGCGCTCGCGCCAGTCGAGGTTTGCACGGTGGACGAAGTCCAGACCGCGGGCTACGAGCAGGGCCTGCTCGGGATCGCGGTGGATCCGGGCTGGCCGCTGCGGCCGTACATCTACATCCATTGCGACAATCTCGCGCCCCCGACCACCATCCGGATCTCGCGCTACACGGTGACCGGCGATCTGTCCTACACCGGGAACGGAGCGCTCTCGATCGATGTCGCTTCGCGCTACGACCTCATCAATACGTTGCCCGACATTACGAACCAGCACAATGGCGGCACGCTGCGCTTCGGTCCCGATGGGAAGCTCTACGCCAGCATCGGCGACGACTTGCAGAGTTGCATGGCGCAGGATGACAGCACGCTGCACGGGGTGATCCTGCGCCTCGAGGTGAACAACCTGCCGGGTGGCGCGGGCGGTCCGCCGGCGCTCAGCCTGATCACGCCCTCGGACAATCCGCAGGTTGGCTCGACCAACGCGAACACGCGCCTCATCTACGCGTTCGGTTTGCGCAACCCATACCGGTTCCAGATCGATCAACCGACCGGCGACCTGTACATCTCGGACGTCGGCGAGGTCACCTACGAAGAGGTGAATCGAGCGACGAGCGGCGGGCTCAACTTCGGCTGGCCCAATTACGAGGGTCCGTCGCTGTACGGCTCCTCGTGCCCGGCCGACAACCCGACCGGCCCCATCTACTGGTACGACCGCACCGCACAGGACGCCGCGGCGTGCATCGCCGCCGGCGTGTATCGCTCCAGCCCGTTCGCGTCGAACGCATTCCCTGCGAGCCATCGCGGAGATTTTTTCTTCAGCGACTACTACGCCGGCTTTCTGCGCCGCCTTCACCTGAGCGGATCCACCTGGTCGATCGCGTCCCCCGAGCTCGGGCAGCCGAACGCGACCGACTGGGGAACTGGCTTCGAATGGGTGAGCGACTACGCACTCGGCGCCGACGGCGCGCTCTGGTACGTCAAGCAGTTCACGGGATCGACTCCGGCCGCGGGCACCGGCGAGATCCGCCGCATCGTCCATCAGGGAAGTGGAGGTGGGGGTGGAAGCGTCGCGGTGGTCAACTTCGCCGAGCCCTATCCCTCACCCGCGCCCGGGTTCGCCACGCTGCCCTACACGCTTGCGATCGAGGCTCAGGTTCACATCGTGGTGTTCGATCTCAGCGGGCGCGCGGTGCGACACCTCATCAACGCGGATCAGCCCGCGGGCCTGCATCAGCCGACCTGGGACGGAAAGGACGATGAGGGTCGCCTGGCCCCTTCGGGGCTCTATGCGGTCCGGCTCGAAGCTGCCGGAAAAGTCGTGGGCCGGCGCCTCATGCTGGTACGCTGACGCCATGTTCGGCGTTTGTCCGGTGTGCGCCCGATCTCTGCGCGTCCGCGCGATCCTTGCACTTCTCGCCGCACTGAGCGCGGTGACGGCGGCCCGCCCGGTCGCCGCTCAGACTTCGCTCCCCACCGGATTCTCGGATCTGCTGGTCGCGGGTGCGCTCGATTTCCCGGTCGGGATGGCCTTTGTCGACAGCCGCCGCCTGCTGGTGATCGAGCAGAAGAGCGCGAAGATCCGGCTGCTGGTGGACGGCGCTCTTTCCGTGACCGATCCGGTGTGCACGGTGGACAACGTTCAGACCGCGGGCGACGAGCAGGGCCTGCTCGGGATCGCGGTGGACCCTCTCTGGCCGGCTCAGCCCTATGTCTACCTCCATTGCGACGAACTGACGCCCGCGAACACCATCCGCATCTCGCGCTACGCCGTGACCGGGGACCTGTCGTTCACCGGAAACGGTGCGCTCTCGATCGATATTGCGTCGCGTCGCGATCTCATCAATTCCCTGCCGGACATTGCAGAGAATCACAACGGTGGAACGCTGCGTTTCGGTCCCGACGGAAAGCTCTACGACAGCATGGGCGAGGACGCGCAGGGCTGCCTGGCGCAGGGCGACAGCACGCTGCACGGCGTCATCCTGCGCCTCGAGGTGAACAACCTGCCGGGCGGGCCCGGGGGTCCGCCGTCGCTCGACGTGATCACGCCGTCCGACAACCCGCAGGTCGGCTCGAGCAACGCGAACACGCGCCTGATCTACGCGTACGGCCTGCGCAATCCCTATCGGTTTCACATCGATCCGACCAACGGCGACCTGTTCATCGCCGACGTCGGCCAGAGTCGCTACGAGGAGATCGATCATGCGACGACCGGCCCGCTCAACTTCGGCTGGCCGCACTTCGAGGGGCCGGCAGTGTTACAGGCGAGCTGCGTCGCGATCGCTCCGGTCGCACCCATCTTCTCGTACGACCGGGCCGGGTTCACCGCCGCGGTGATCAGCGCCGGCATCTATCGCTCGTCGCTGCCGCCGGCCTCCTCATTTCCGGCGGGCTATCAGGGCGACTATTTCTTCAGCGACTACTACCAGGGATTCCTGCGCCGCATCCAGCTCAGCGGCTCGACGTGGTCGCTCGCGGCGCGGGAGCCGGGCCAGCCGAACGCGACCGACTGGGGCACGGGGTTCGGAGGTGTCAGCGACTACCTGATCGGGCCGGAAGGCGCGCTCTGGTACGTGCGACAGTTCGCCGGCACCGTTCCTCAGAATGGCACCGGGCAGATCCGCCGTATCGTGTACAACGCCAGCTCGCCGCCACTGCCGGGCGGAGGTGGAGTCACCTTTGCCGAGCCCTATCCGTCCCCGGCGCCCGGCTACGCGAACCTCTCCTACACGCTCGAGTCGGACGCGGTGGTGCGCCTCGTCATCTTCGACCTCAATGGTCGCCTGGTGCGCCGCATCGAGGATGGCACGCAGCGGACCGCGGGCACCTATCAGCCCACCTGGGACGGGACGGACGATGACGGGCGCAGCGTGCGTGCGGGGCTCTACGCGATCCGTCTGCTGGCCGGTGGGGTCGAGAAGATGCGCCGCGTGATGCTGATCCGGTGAGCGCTGTACGGCGCATCGCGGCCTTTGCCCTCATCACTGCCGGGGGGCTTGGTGCCTCGCCGAGTCTCGCGCCATCGACGTCTCTGCCGCCGGTGGTGTTCGTATCGCGCGCGATCCCGCTTGGTGCGGACTTAGGGCTCGTGCCAGGGCTCGGGCCGCTCGGTCGCACGCTCGCGCCCGGGGGCCGGCTTCTGGTGCGCGAGCGCGATGGCCGGATTCACGCGCTGCTTCCGCCGCACGCTCTGTTCGACGTCAGTGATCCATGCGTGAGATGGGACGCACAGCTCATCGCGTTCGCGGGCACGCCGGCGAGGGATAGCGCATGGCGCGTGTACGTGGTCGGACGCGACGGGCAGGGGCTGCGCGCGCTGACCCAACCACCTTCCGGAGCGCGCGACTTCGATCCGGTGTGGCTCGCCGATGGCCGAGTCGCCTTCGCATCCACCCGCCTCGCGCACCACGCCCAGCCGGCCGCGGTCGCGGTCACCAACCTCTACGCGGTCTCACTCGAGGGCGGCGAGCCCGAGCGCATCACTGCCGAGCGCAGCGGCGCGGAAGAGCCGGCTGTGGATCCATCGAACGGCCGGATCGTGTATGCGCGCTGGTGGGCGAACCGCTTCCTTGCCACGAATCTCGTCACGGGCGGGGTCACGAGCGATGCGGCGCTCGCAATCTCGAACGAAGAGGTCGACCTGTGGCAGGCGGTGAGCATTCAGCCGGACGGCAGCGGCATCCGGCTCGCGGCGGGCGATGCGCGCGACCGCGACGCGACCATGGCGTACCAGCCCACAATCGATGCCGTGCGCGGGATCGTCGCGGTGCGCGCGGCCGATCGAACGCTGGTGCACGCGCGAGGGCGTTACGGCATCCAGCGCCTCGCGCGGCTCACGCCGCCGTTCGAGCCAGGGGGCGCGCTCGCAGGCTACGGCCGCGATTCCTCCTCGGCGTGCGGGCCGGCCTGGCTTCCCGAAGGCAGGCTCCTGTTCTCCCGCGACGTGAGCGGTCGTGGCGACTTCGGACTCTGGCTGCTCCCGGTGGATGCAGCATCGGGCCGGGCAGGCGCCCCGCGGCGCGTGCTCGATCTGCGTGGCACCGCCGAGCTCGACCCGGCGCCGATCGTGCGGCGCGCCGCGCCACGCGTCCTTGGCAGGGGCCTGCTGCCGACGACCAAACGCGGCCCGACCGAAGCGCTCCAGCAGATTCGCGAAGACGTGCACACGTTTCGATTCGACTGCCTGAACGTGTTTGCCAATGCGCCGGTGGACGCCCCGATCCGTGACGCACCGCGGCTCGCGACCGGAGTGCGCATCCGGTTTTTCGCAGCGCTCGAGCCCGAAACCGGGGCAGGGGCCCGCGCGGACACCATGGCGCTGGTACGCGAGGTTCCGGTCGATCGCACCGGAGGAGTGCACGAGCACGACCTGCCCGGAGACGTGCCCATGTTCGAGCAGCTGGTGGACAGCGCGGGTCGCGTGCTGATGAGCGCGCACGACCCGGCCCATGTCTCGGGCTTCAACTTCGCGCGTGCCGGAGGAGGGACCCAGTGCGTGGGCTGCCACGCCGGGCATTCCGCGATCGAGGTTCCGCTCAACAACGCGCTCGCCGAGTGGTTCAACGCGTCGACCTCGGCGGTGGCGTTCGTGAGCGCGGCGCGCGCCGGTAACGCGGGTGCCCGCGCGCTGATCGATCGCCGGACGCGCGGAGATCCGGACCGGGTCGCGTGGATCGCGCCCGCCGACGGGGAGCCGGTCGCGCGCCTCGCCTGGTCCAACCCCATTGAAGTACGCACCCTCGTCTTCTATGATTTAGGCCCCAAAATCGCTGCCTTCGTCGACGCCTCGGATGAAGGCTGCGAGGTCGTGTTCTCGCTCGCCGGCCGTGAAATCCGGCGGATGGGCGTGCCCCGGCCGACGGCGGGGCCGGTCCGGGTGGAAGTTGGCGGTGTCATCGCGGACGTGCTGGAAATACGCCCTCGACCCTCGACCCATCGGCGCAACGTGGCGATCGCCGAAATCGAAACCATCGCACGGCTTCGCTGATCGAGGCCGGGCTGGAGTTGAATGAACTCCCCAATCCGCACCCTGGTTCGCCTGCTCGTCGCCTTCGCGCTTCTCGCCCCGCTCGCCCCGCGCGGCGCCTCGGCGCAAGGCCTCAATGAGGTGTTCTCGCAGGACGGGGTCGACGTGTGGGCGCTCGGCGACAATGGCCAGTACCTGCGCTCCTATACCGGCGGCGCCTCGTGGACGCTCGGCACGCTGGGCACCCAGGCCCTGCGCGGCGTCGCGGCGCGCAACTTCAATGTCGTCGTGGTCGGCGACAGCGGCAAAATCTGGCGCAGCGTGAACAGCGGCGGAGCGTGGTCGGTGAAGGCCCTCCCGGGCGCTCCCGCGCTGCGCGCGCTCCAGATGCCGACCGACTCGGTGCTGTTCGTGGTCGGCGCCGGCGGAAGGATCGCGAAGAGCACCGACGGCGGGGGCACCTGGACCACGCTCGCCTCGGGAACCACCGCGAAGCTCAATTCGGTGCGGTTTCGCAATGCGCGCCATGGCTGGGCGGTGGGCGAGGGCGGGGTCGCGATGCACACCGACGACGGTGGCGCCACCTGGTTGCCGGTGAGCGTGCCCACCACTTCGAACCTGCTCTCGGTGGACGTGCTCGACGCGTATGTGTGGATCGGAGGCGAGCAGGGTGTCGCGCTGCAGAGCTTCGACAACGGCGTGCACTGGATGCAGATCGACCTCAATCTGGAGGTGCCGGCCGACATCCACCGGGTGTGGATCGACAGTCCGTCGCGCGTGATCGTGCTTGGTGGCGGCGGCTTCATGCGCGTCACGCCGGATAGCGGCGCGACGTGGAGCTTCATGAAGCACCCGATCCTCGGTGGCGTGCATGCACTGTTCTTCGCCGGGGCGCACGGCTGGGCCTGCGGCCACGGATCGCGTGCGCTCGAATCCACCTCGGATGGCGGCGAAACCTGGGCGCTCACGCCTGCCACCGCGGAGTCGAGCGACTGGCCGCGGACGCTCCTCTTCAACCAGACTCCGACCGCTCTGGTGCGGGGAAGCAGCATCGCAGCCAATCGCCAGAGGCCCGAGGTGCTCTACGCCGCGCTCGGCAGCTCGCTCTACCGAAGCCCGGACCGCGGGGGTCAATGGCGGACGATGGGCTCGGTGTCGGACGGCACGTACATTCCGTCGCGGGTGAACGCCTTCTACGTCTCGCCGCGGGACTCGAACATCATGGTGATGGCTGCGGCAGGAACCGGAGGCTCCAGCAAGCGCATCCTCCGGTCCATCGACCGAGGCAACACGTGGATCACCACGAAGATTTCGGTGTTTTCGGAATACGGCGTGCCGCTCGAGATGAACGTCGACCATCCCGACACGCTGCTGTTCGGAACCGAGGACGGAAATCTCTACCGCTCGCTGGATTTCGGCGCCACGTGGAGCACGCTGTCCAGCCCGGGCTTCCGCAGCCCATGCGATCTCCAGATCGTCCCGGGCGACAACGCGAACGTGTGGGTCGCTGACGGTGTCACCGGCATCGGACAGGGAGCGATCTGGCAGTCGCTCGACGGCGGCGTGACGTTCGCGCTCCGCTATCCGCTGCCCGACGACTCTTTGTCCGACAGCGCGGAGGTGCCGATGATGACCTGCCCGCGACTCGACAATCGCCTCGGCTTCGCATCGCACTGGCCGACCGGCGGCATGTCCATCACCGAGGACGGCGGCGCAACCTGGACCCAGATGACCACCACGCAGTCGGCGTGGGGCACCGACATTGCGCGCGACGACCCGACCGTGGGAGCCTTTGCGGTCTTTGGCGGCTCGAGCGGCTTCATCACCACCGATCGCGGAGCGAATTTCAGTTCCTACACGCTGTTCGGATCGAACTACGCGGTGTTCGCGTACGATCGAGCCACGATCCTTGCCGTGCAGAGCGGTGGCATCTACAAACTCCGACCGTCCTACACCACTCCCATGAACAACTCCCAGTACCTGAATCTCGAAGCCCCGCTCGGCGCTCAGACGCTGACCGCGGGCCAGGTACGACAGATCGCGTGGAGCGCGACCAACATCGCGGTCGTGCGCGTCGAGTACCGGCTGCGACCGGCCGATGCGTGGCGCACGCTCGCCGATGTCCCCGGCCACCTCGGCAGCTTCGCGTGGACCGTGCCGGACTCACCGAGCACGACCGTGCGCGTTCGGGTGCGCGATCAGTGGGATGGATCCCCCTCGGACAGCTCAGGCGTCAATCTCACCATCGCGGCGCCGCGTATCGCGGTGAACCCGGCGGCGCTCGACTTCGGCACGCGTCCGGTCGGCTCGGCCACGCTCGACACGCTGCGCTTCTCGAACCCCGGCACCGGCCCGCTCACCATCGGGCCACTGAGCCTGAGCGGCACCGGCTTCACGCTCGGGCGGACGTCATTGAGCCTCGCCGCAGGTCAGAGCGACACGATCGGGGTCACGTTCCGCCCCACGCTCGGAGTGCAGTACGGCGCGACGCTCACCGCGCCGAGCAACGCGCCGGGAGCAGCGCTGCAGATTCCGCTCGCCGGTGCGGCCAGCGACACGCTGCGGCTCACTCTCACCTCGCCGGTGGGTGGCGAAAGGTGGCAGGTCGGAACCACGCGCTGGATCCAGTGGCAGAGCGCGCAGGTGAATGCGGTCGGCATCGACTGGCAGAGCGCGCCCGGCGCATGGACCGCGCTCGCCGACAGCGTGCCAGCATCGTCGGGACTCTACTCATGGACGCTCCCGAACGTGCCCACCGCCCAGGCGCGCGTGCGTGTGCGCGAGCGCAGCGGCACCGCGCGCGATTCGAGCGCCGCGCCGTTCACGATCACCGTGCCTCATTTCGCGGCTTCTCCGGCGTTGCTCGCTTTTGGCCAGGTCACGGTGGGGAGCGCGGCCGCCGACACACTGCACATCGCGAATACCGGGAATGCCCCGATCATGATCTCGTGGATCTCGAGCGATCGCGGCGCGGTCAGCATCGGACGCACCTGGATGACGCTGCCCCCGGGCGGCTCGGATTCGCTCGGCATCGTGTACTCGCCTTCTACGCTCGGCCGCGATACCGCCACCGTCACCTTCGTCTCCGACGATCCCGCGAGCCCGCATACGGTGCGCGTGACGGGAGAGGGCGTGGCGAGCGCGCCGGCGTCGGCCGATGTGCCGCTCGCATTCGGGCTCACCCAGAACACTCCCAATCCGTTCAGCGCCCGCACCGTGATCCGCTACGCGCTGCCGGTTCGCACGCAGGTCGCGCTCGAGGTCTTCAATCTGCAGGGCCAGCGCGTCGCAACCCTGGCGCGCGGCGAGCAGCCGGCCGGAAGCTACGCGGTCTCCTTCGCACCGGGGTTCGGCGAAGTGCGCTCGTTACCGGCGGGCGTCTACTTCTACCGGCTGCGAGCCGGAGCGTTCGAAGCCACGCGCAAGCTGCTGTTGATGCGTTAAGCCAAAGCGCCCCGCGGGGCCGCCCGCTTGGGGGCCCGGAGCGCCTGCGCTAGACTGCCCGGCACCAAACCCATCCCAACTCTTCTCGCTGCATCGGCGCCAACGCCGCATGCGGAGGACCCCATGAATCCCCTCACTCGATCCGCACCGCCTGCCGTGGATGCGCGGATGCTGCCCGAATACGCGCCCACCACCTACGTCGATTTCACCAGGCCCGAACACAAGGCCGCGTTCGAGAAGGCGCTCGACAGCGTGCGCGCGCAGCTCGGGCAGGAGCACCCGCTGGTGATCGGTGGCGAGCGCCTGAAGGGAAGCGGCACGTTCGCTTCCATCAACCCGGCGCGCCCCTCGCAGGTGATCGGGCGCTTCCAGTCCGGCACGCGCGAGCAGGCGGTGCAGGCGATCGAGGCGGCCGACCGCGCATTCACGACGTGGAGCCGCGTGCCCGCGGCCGAGCGTGCCGCCTACCTGATCGAAGCGGCGCGGCGCATGCGCGAGCGGCGCCACGAATTCTCCGCGTGGATGGTGCTCGAAGTCGGCAAGAGCTGGGCCGAGGGCGACGCCGACACCGCGGAAGCGATCGACTTCATGGAGTTCTACGCGCGCGAGATGCTGCGCTACGACGGCGCACACCCGGTGACACCGCTGCCCGGCGAGAAGGGAGCGCTGGTCTACCTGCCGCTCGGCGTCGGCGCGATCATTCCGCCGTGGAACTTCCCGCTCGCGATCCTGGTCGGCATGGCGACTGCCGCGATCGTGACCGGCAATACCGTGGCGGTGAAGCCGTCCAGCGACTCGCCGGCGATCGCGTGGCAGTTCTTCCTGCTCATGGAAGAGATCGGGCTGCCCGCGGGCGTGTTCAACTTCGTGACCGGCGGCGGCTCCACTGTGGGCGACGCGCTGGTGCGCCATCCGCGCACGCGCTTCGTCTCGTTCACCGGCTCCAAGGAAGTCGGAATCGGCATCAACCGGCTCGCCGCCGAAGTGCAGCCCGGACAGATCTGGCTCAAGCGCGTGGTCGCCGAGATGGGCGGCAAGGACGCGATCATCGTCGACGAAGAGGCGGACGTGGACGCCGCCGCGCAGGGCGTGGCCGCCTCGGCGTTCGGTTTCGGCGGGCAGAAGTGCTCGGCGTGCTCGCGCGCGATCGTGAGCGAGAAGGTGTACGAGCCGTTCCTCGAGAAGCTCAAGGCGCAGGTCGAGAAACTCAGCGTCGGCCAGCCCGACAGGGCCGGCATCTACATGGGCCCGGTGATCAACGCCGCCTCGCGCGACAAGATCCTGTCGTACATCGAAGCCGGCAAGAAGGACGGACGCCTGATCGTGGGCGGCGGGCCGGTCGAGGGCGAGGAAGGCTGGTTCGTGCAGCCGACCGTGATCGCGGACATTGCGCCCACCGCGAAGATCTCGCAGGAGGAGATCTTCGGCCCGGTCCTCGCCGTGACCAGGGTGAAGAACTTCGACGAGGCGCTCGCGGTCGCCAACGGCACCGAGTACGGCCTGACCGGCGCGGTCTACACGAAGAACCCGGACAAGATCGAGCGCGCGCGGCGCGAGTTCTTCGTGGGCAATCTCTATATCAACCGCAAGTGCACCGGCGCGATCGTGGGCGCGCACCCGTTCGGCGGGTTCAACATGAGCGGCACCGACTCGAAGGCCGGCGGCCGCGACTACCTGCTGCTCTTCCTCCAGTCCAAGCTCATCAGCGAGGCGATTTAGGGAGGCTTCATGACCGACCGTCCGTTGCAGAGAAGTTTTCTCCTGGCGGACGGCCGGGGCGGTTGCACCCACCTTAGCCTGGCGGGCTTCCCCGTGAGACCGTGGCACGCCGCCTATGTGCCGGTGGCCGGCGCGGGGCCGGTTGGGGGGTGGATGTCGCCGGGCCTGGGCATGGAGCTGGGCGGCCGCGAAGTGTGGCTGCCCGAGTCCGCCGAGGCGTTCCAGCACGGATCGGGCGAGGCCACGTTCGAGGAATTCCAGGAAGACCCGCTGCCCCGGTGGGTCTACCGCGTGGCCGAGGCGCGCCTGGAAGTG
>JANMQY010000014.1:0-35562 GCA_031370785.1 Candidatus Eiseniibacteriota bacterium
GACCCTCACCTTGGCAAGGTGATGCTCTACCAGCTGAGCCACTTCCGCTCGGAGTTGCTGCGCGCACCGTGATGGTGCCGAGAGCCAGATTCGAACTGGCGACACCGCGATTTTCAGTCGCGTGCTCTACCAACTGAGCTAGGGTCGCACGGTAACGCGCGCGAGGGCCACCCGAACTGCAGCGGACGGGCCTCAGGACCGCACAGGATTAACATGCGCCGCGAACGGGCGTCAACCCGCGGGCGCGCTACGCGTCGGGGAATCGGTGACGTCGATCCGCGCGCGACTGGCGTCGCTCCGCGCTCTTCTGCCTGCGGTCCTGATTGTCGGGAATCGGCAGCGTGAACGAGACGATCGTGGTCCATTCCGCCTCGCTACGCACCCGGATCTCGCCGCCATGCTCGCGCACGATCCGCTGCACCAGGCCAAGCCCGAGCCCGGCGGCACCGTTTGGACGCGTGGCGAACGGAACGAACAGCCGTTCGAGCGCATCTCCCGGCTCGTGCGGGCCGTCGTGCGCGATGTCGACGACCACGTACGGATGCGCGCGACGTGATTCCACCCGGATGCGCCCGCCGATCGGCACCGACTCGAGCGCATTCTTGAGCACGTTGTGCAGCACCTGGCGCATGCGCTCCGGATCGATCAGCAGCGCGGGCAGCTCGGGATCGAGGCGCTTGAGCAGGCGCACCCGGCGGCGCACCAGCATCTCGCCGGACTGGCGCAGCACGTCCTGAACCACGGCGTTCAGGCTCTCCACCTTCAGGCGTAGCGGCTGGAGCGCGGCGTGTTCGACCTGCTCGCCGAACAGGCATTCCAGCCGCTGGCTCTCGCGGATCACGATCTCGAGGTACTCGCGATGCGGGTCGCCCTCCTCGAGCTCGCGGTGCACCCGCCTCGCGAACGCCCCGATCGACGCGATCGGATTGCGCACCTCGGCCGCGACCCGGGAAGCGCGCTCGCCGATCGAGGCGAGACGCTCCTCGCGCCGCACCCGCGCGCGCAGCTCGTGATTGGCCAGCTCGGCACGCTGCACTTCCTCGCCGCGCCTCGCCTGCTCGAGGACCAGCGCCAGCACGTCGGCCAGCACGCCGAGGAAATCGAGATCCATGCGCGTGAACGTGGCCATCGCCTCGCCGATTCGCGGATGCCCGTGATACAGCGCGAGCGCCCCGAGCGCGCGCCCGTAGGCGAGCAGCGGCCGAGCAGCGACCGCGTACGCGTCGAGCTCGACCCCGGCCACCGCGCCACGCTCCGCCGGCCCGTATAGCACTCGCGGCTCGAGAGTGCGGATCACTTCCTCGGCGAGCGGCATCAGTACGCGCCCGATGCGCTCACGCTGGCCGACCGGGCCGTGCGTGACTTCGAGCCGCGTGCCCGCTGCGCCGGCCAGCCACACGGCCGCGCCGTGGGCGCCTGTGCCCTGCACCGCGAGTCGCGCCGCGAGATGCAGCGCCTCGGCGAGATTGAGCGACGAGACCCCGGCGCGCACGAACTCGCCGAGCGCCTCGGCATGCTGCGCGCGACGCCGCGCTTCGGCCGCCGGATCGAGCGCGTCCCAGGTCGCCTCGACCGTGCGCGCCAGCGATTCGAGGCGCCCGGCGCCGGCCAGACTCTCCTCGACTCCGTGCCACTCTCCGACCAGCAGCGCGTGCGCGCGCAGGCCGCGGCGCAGCAGCACCGCGCCGACCGAGGCCGCGCCACGCCACGGGAACTCGGCGTCACCGGGGGCGCCGACGCATGCCCCGCCGCCCCGCCACGCTTCCGCCGGTGCTCCGCTCAGCCGGGTCGGCAATGCCGAGAACGCCTGCCACTCGGCGACTCGCGCCGCGTCCGCTGGCGCAGGCTTGGCCAAGCGCGCCCACTCGAGGTTTCGCTCGAGCGAAGCGGCCGGCACGACCGCGCTGGCCACGCATGCGCCTTCGAGGCGCTCGCGGTCCGGGTTGAAGCGCATCAGATGTGCGTGCGCGCATCCTGCGCCTGCGGGATGTACCGCCAGCGACACCAGCATGCGCTCGAGCGCTTCGGGCTCGACGGAGGCTTCGAGGAAGCGCGCGAGCAGCGCGGCGGCATTCAGCGGCCCGTCGTGCGCGGCGGACACGGCGGAAGGCCGCGCATCGATGTCTGAGGAGCGCTGGGGTTCCACTCGAGTCTCCCTGGGAGAATAGGAAATGGCAGGACTTTTCCGGGCAACTACAGCGGCAAGGCATGTGCCATCCTCCTGCGTCGGTCGGCTGCGCGTGCTCGATCTCGCTGCGAGCCCCCGTCCTGCGGCTAACCCGGCTTTCCGCTTGACCCTAGGCTCTGCGGCCACCTAACGTCCGGAGCTGTCCGCCCCGCCTTCCGTCCTTCCGTCGCTTCATGCGGGGCCTTCCGATTGGGTGCGAACAGGAGCCAGATCGTGGAAAACCCCCAGAACCAGCAGCCGCTCCAGGTGGAGCTCGGCGAGCGCGAGGCCGAGGGCATCTACTCGAATCTGGTGTTCATCGCCCATTCGGCTTCCGAGGTGATCCTCGACTTCGCACGCGCATTGCCCGGCCTCCCCAAAGCAAAGGTGTACGCGCGCGTCATCCTCACCCCGCAACATGCCAAGTCACTGCTTCTCGCACTCGAGCAGAATCTCAAGAACTACGAGACCCAGTTCGGCGCGATCAAGATTCCGGGCGAGCCACCCCGCGGCAAAGAGCTCGGCTTCAAGTCCTGAGCGCGGGCGCATGGCCGCCGCCTTCGCACTCGTCCTTCACACCCACCTTCCCTATGTGATCCGGCACGGCCGCTGGCCGCACGGCTCGGACTGGCTGTGCGAGGCCGCGGCCGAGTCGTATCTGCCGCTGCTGCGCGTGCTCGAACGCCGCGTCGCGCGCGGCGGAAGAGCGGCTCTCACGCTGAGCCTCACGCCGGTGCTGTGCGAACAGCTCGCCGATCCGGAGTTCCCCGAGATCTTCAGGCGCTTCCTCGAAGAGAAGCATGAGGCGGCGCGCGAGGATCACGCCCGGTTCGTGCACGACGGCGACACCCTGCTCGCCGAACGCGCCGCCGGCTGGGAAGCGTTCTACCGCGGCGCGCTCGAGGATTTCCTCGGAGCCGGAGGCACGAACCTGGTCGCGCGATTCCGGCGCCTCGAAGAGCGCGGCGCGATCGAGATCGTGACCAGCGCCGCGACCCATGCCTACCTGCCGCTCATGGGCAGCGAGCGGGCGGTGTCGCGACAGGTGCGTGTGGCCACCCGCGCGCACCGGCGTCATTTCGGGCGCGCACCGCGCGGGATGTGGCTCCCCGAGTGCGCGTGGCGTCCCGCAGGACCGTGGGTTTCGCCAGTCGATCCCGATGTCCGCACCCGATTTCGGCCCGGGCTGGAGAGCTCGCTCGAGACGGAAGCGCTGAGCTTCTGCTTCGTAGATCCGCACCTGCTGAACGCGGCCGAGCCCAGTGAGCCGGGGGCTCGCGGGGGCGGGGTGCCCGATGACTCGCGGGGACCCCCGTCGCCCACCCCTCCCAAAAGACCTCACCGCTCCTGGCCCCACTCGCCATCGGGCACCCCGCCCCCCGACGACAGGCCCGAGGATCAGGGTTCGGCGGCTAGTGCGTCGGGAAGGGCGCGTTCCTGGGCCGTGACGGCGGCTTCGGTGCCGCCAAGGGCACCGTCTTCGACGATCACGCCGCGCAATAGCGGCATCGGTACGAGCTCGAAGTAGACGTTGCGTGGGCGCACGCCTTCAGTGGGCGCCTCCCAGACCTCGTCGGGGTTCATTTCTACGATGCGCAGAGCGCCGGTGTTTGCGGGGAGGAATTTGCGGCGCTCGGCGAGTGCGTAGACGGGGACGGAATGTTCGCGCGCGGCCAGGGCGGCGGCGAAGGAGCCGATCTTGTTGATCACGCCCTGCTCGGTGACCGCGTCGGCGCCGAGCCACACCATGCTGGCCTGCGACAGAAGAAGTGGAAGCGCGGCGTCCACGACCAGCCACACCGGGATGCCTTCGGCGGCGAGCGCGGCGGCAAGTGCGCGGCCTTCGAAACGTGGCCGGCCTTCGCCGATCAGCGCGCGCGGCTTGCGGCCCGCTCGGTGCGCGGCGAGAAACGCGTCGCGGACCGCGGCGCTGCTCGACAGCGTCGCGATCCATCCTTCGCGCTCGGTGACGAGCGACGCGGCCTGCTCCGCGACCGCCTCGCGCGCCTTGCGCAGGTCCTCGCGCTCCGCGTCGCACGAGAGCGCGAGATGCGCGCGCAGATCGGCCGGCGAATCGCCGCGGGCGATGCCGGTCTCGATCACATCGAGCGCGCGCGCGGCGAGCTGATGGATGAGTGCGAGCGAGGGCTGGGCGGCCTGCGCCGCGCGCAGCTTCGCGAACAGCGCCTGCCGGAAGGCAGCGGGAGTGCTCGAGGTGTCCTGAGCGGCCCAGCGGTCGAGCTCATCCAGGAACGCGAGCGCGACGTCGCTCGAGCCGGAAGCGCGGTCGGCGGCGAAGTCGACCATGGTCAGCCCCTCCGGGCCGCGCTCGGACGTCGGCGCTGAGGCGGAAATGGGTTCTCGATCCGGCGGAAAGGCGTCATTGCGACTGTCTTCCTGAGGTCCTCGAGGCGGGAGGGCGGAAGTTCGGCGCGGCACTATAGCAGAAGGCGCGGCGCGCCCGAGGCGGCCCGAAGGGCAGTTTTGGCGCGGTCTTGCGGGTGTGTTAGCTTCTCGCCGCTCGAACCCTGCGGCCTCGCGCCTGGCGCGCTCACCTTGAACCGCAACGATTCGATGACGTTGCCGCCGATCAGCCCCGGCGGCTCGCCCCATTCGTGGGAGTAATTCTGACCATGTCTTCGGCAGTATCCGAGCGGATCCAGCACCAGCTGCTGCCGCGCGTCTCCAAGCCGAACCGCTATCTTGGCAACGCGCTGCACGTGCCGCGCAAGCCGCTCGCCGAGGCCGAGGTGCGGGTCCTGCTCGCGTTCCCGGACGCCTACGAGATCGGGCTGTCGAACATCGGCATCCGCATCATCCACCACATTCTGAACGGGCGCGCCGATACCGCGGCGGAGCTCACCTTTGCGCCGTGGCCGGACGCCGAGGCCGAGATGCGACGGCTGGGCATCCCGCTGTTCTCGCTCGACTCGCACGCGCCGGCCGATGCGTTCGACATCATCGGCTTCTCGCTCCAGTACGAGCTGCAGTACACGAACGTGCTCAACATGCTGGATCTGGCCGGCCTGCCGCTGCGCAGCGTGGAGCGCGACCAGCGTCACGCGCTGGTGATCGCGGGCGGCGCCCAGGCGTTCAGCCCGGAGCCCATGGCCGAATTCATCGACGCGTTCGTGATCGGCGATGGGGAAGAGGTCATCCACCAGGTGGTGAACCTGGCGCGCGATGCCAAGCGCGGCGAGTGGTCGCGCGAGCGGCTGCTGCGCCGCCTCGCGCACGTGCCCGGGGTGTACGTGCCTTCGGGATACATCACGCACGCGACCACCGAAGGCTGGCTGGTTCCCGAGCCGCGGCCCGGCTTCCCGGCGCGCGTGCATTCGGCGTGGGTCAAGGAGCTCAAGACCGAGTACTACCCGGCCGCTCCGCTGCTGCCGGTCGGCGAGATCACGCACGACCGGCTCTCGGTCGAGATCATGCGCGGCTGCACCCGCGGGTGCCGCTTCTGCCAGGCCGGCATGATCAACCGCCCGGTGCGCGAGAAGCCCGCGCAACAGGTCGTGGAAGAGGTGCTGCGCGGCCTTCAGTCGACTGGCATGGAAGAGGTGTCGCTGATCTCGCTGTCGTCGACCGATCACACCCAGATCGTCGAGCAGGTGAACGCGCTCGCCGACGATCTGTGCCCGACCCGCGTCCAGATCTCGCTGCCTTCGACCCGGCCCGATAACCTGCCGGTCGATGTGGCGCGGCGCATGGCGGCGCAGAAAAAGGGCTCGATCACGCTCGCGCCCGAAGCCGGCAGCCAGCGCATGCGCGACGTCATCAACAAGAACCACACCGAGGAAGAGCTGCTCAACTCGGTCGGCACCGCGGCGCGCGAGGGCTACACCGGCGCCAAGCTGTACTTCATGTGCGGCCTGCCCGGCGAGACCGACGACGATCTGCGCGCGATCCTCGACCTGGCGCACCGCTCGCTGCTGCGCGCGCGCGCCGAAGGCAACAAGGGTTTCCGCATCACCGCGAGCGTCTCGCCGCACGTGCCCAAGCCCCACACCCCGTTCGCGTGGGCCGAGCAGGTGAGCACCGCCGAGCTCAACCGCCGGCTCGGCGTGCTGCGCGACGC
Organism: Candidatus Eiseniibacteriota bacterium; assembly: GCA_031370785.1. GTDB lineage: Bacteria > Eisenbacteria > RBG-16-71-46 > RBG-16-71-46 > RBG-16-71-46 > DATJGS01. The sequence goes on from JANMQY010000014.1 coordinate 6,246, forward strand.
GGTCAAGGGCAAGCCGGTCACGCTCAAGTACCGGGACGCCGAGACCTCGCTGCTCGAAGGTGTGTTCACGCGCGGCGACCGCACGCTCGGCCTTGCGGTGGAAGAGGCATGGCGGCGCGGCTGCCGGTTCGACGCCTGGACCGAGCATCTGCGCTTCGCGACCTGGCTCGACGTGTTCCATGACCTCGGGATCGATGCCGAGCGCCAGCTGATCGAGCGCTCCACCGAGATGCCTCAGCCGTGGGACGTCGTTCAGTCCCCGGTCACCAAGAAGTTCCTGGTGCGTGAGAAGGTTCGCGCGGACCAGGCGGCGATCACCGACGACTGCCGCCTCGAGGACATCTGCTTCTCGTGCGGCGTGGTCGAGTGCCCGCAACGGCCGTGGGTCAAGCAGCCGCACGCGCCGCTCGATCTCGAGCGCGCGCATGCCGCCTTGCCCGCGCCGGCCTACGGCCGACGTTCGCGCCGGTCCAGCGCGCCGGGCGTCGCCACCAGCACCCGTTTCCGAATCGTGTTCGAGAAGGGGATCGAGATGCGCTTCACCTCGCACCTCGATCTGATGCGGACCTGGGAGCGCACCTTGCGCCGTTCCGGGCTTCCGCTGGGCTTCACCCAGGGGCATCACCCGCATTTGAAAATGTCGTTCGGGCCGCCACTGCCGCTGGGATACCGTTCCCGGGCCGAAGCGTTCGACCTGGAGTTCTCGCAGCCGCCCGCCGTGGACCTCACCGAGAGGCTCAACGCGACGCTGCCTGTGGGACTTCGGGTACTCGACTTCCGTCCCATTCTCTTCAAGACGCCTTCGCTCATGAGTCAGCTCGAAGGCGCCTCGTACCGGGTGAGGTTCCCCCGGACGTTCCTCGAGCAGGCCGGCGTGACGCCGGAGCAGCTGCTCGCGGTTCTCGAGGCGCGCATCATCTGGCTGCTTCAGCGGGAGCACGTACTCGTGCGCCGGCAGAGCGAGGCTCAGACCCGCGAATTCGACGCTCGACCTTCGATCGTCGCCCTCGAGGCCCACCGCGAGGACGGGGCAACGCTTCTGGACGCGCATCTGCGCTTCACCGTGCGCGCCCAGGTTCGCCCCGACGAAGTGGTGGCCCTGCTGATCCCGGATCAGGACGCCCGGACCGTGGATATCGAACGGACCGCGCTGTGGACCGACTCCAGCGGACAGCGGCTCACGCCTCTGGTGCTTCTGGGCGCACGCATCTGAACGACGTCGCGCGGGGCGACAGGAAGCCCCCGTGAAACAGAAAATCATCATCAACGCCGATTCCTACGAAACCCGTATCGCCATCCTCGAAGATGAAGAGCTCGCCGAGCTGTTCGTGGAGCGTGTCGAACAGCGCCGCCACGTCGGCGACATCTACAAGGGCCGGGTCAATGCCGTGCTCCCGGGGATGCAGGCCGCCTTCGTCGACCTGGGGCTGCCCAAGACCGGTTTTCTCCACGCCTCCGATCTGGCCGAGTCGCTGACCGACCTCGAAGACATCTCGGACCTCGATGAGAGCGGCGACAAGGGCCGCCGCCGGCGCGCGCCGGTGCCCAAGATCGAAGACAGCCTGAAGAAGGGCCAGGAAGTGCTGGTGCAGATCACCAAGGAGTCGATCGGCACCAAGGGCCCGCGCGTTACCGCCCAGGTCAGCCTGCCCGGACGCTTCTGCGTGCTCATGCCCGGCGTCGAGCACGTGGGCGTGTCGCGGCGCATCGAGGATCGCGCCGAGCGCCAGCGGATCAAGGCCATCATCTCGGATCAGAAGCCCAAGGGGGTCGGGCTCATCGCGCGCACTGCGGGAGAGGGCAAGGGTGATCCCGACTTTGCGGCCGACATCAAGCACCTGCACAAGCTGTGGCAGAAGGTCGAGCGTAAGGCCGCTTCGGTCCGGGCGCCCGCGGTCGTGCACCGCGAGCTCGAGATGACCGCGAGTCTGATCCGCGATCTGTTCACCGACGACGTCGAAGAGGTGTTCATCGACGACAAGGACTCCTTCGCCGAGATCCAGGCCTACCTGAAGGCGGTATCCCCGGAGCTGCGCGACCGGGTGATCCTGTACAAGGGCCGCGAGCCGATCTTCGACGCCTTTGCGATCGAGCCGCAGATCGAGAAGACCTTCGAGCGCAAGGTGTGGCTCAAGAAGGGCGGCTACATCTGCATCGACCACGCCGAGGCGCTGGTCGCGATCGACGTGAACACCGGGCGGTTCACCGGCAAGAAGAACCAGGAAGAGACCATCTTCCGCACCAACATGGAGGCCGCCAAGGAGGTGCCGCGCCAGCTGCGCCTGCGCGACATCGGCGGCATCATCGTGGTCGACTTCATCGACATGGAGATCGAAGCCAACAAGCGCGCGGTGCTGGACGAGATCCGCAAGGAATTGCGCAAGGATCGCGCGCGCACCAAGGCGTTCGCGGTCAGCGATCTGGGGCTGATCGAGATGACCCGCCAGCGCGAGCGTTCGAGCCTGCTCCACTACTACACCGAGGACTGCCCGCATTGCGATGGCCTCGGCAAGGTGCCGAGCCCCGAGACCATGCTGGTCAAGCTCGAGCGCGCCATGCGCCGGGTGGCGGCGATGGGCAGCGAGAAACGCGTCACGGTGCGGGTCGCGCCCGAAGTCGCGCTGTTCTTCGTGGAGCAGGAGGGACGGCGCTTCGCCGAGCTGGAGAAGCGCTTCAAGCTCAAGGTCGACCTCAAGGACGATCCGCAGCTCAAGCGCGGCCAGATGCGCGTCTTCACCGAGATGAAGCACGAGCTGACCAAGCAGGTGGTGGGAGCGGTGCCGGGAACGTAACGAAGACGCAGTCGGAATCGTTTCAATCGTTGATTTCTTGATGTGAAGCGAGCACTGTTACCGAGCCCTCTGGACCGCCGCATGCATCCGAAGCCCTCCGGGCGTCTGAACGCCCGGAGGGCTTTTTCGTTCTCTGCGAACGGAAGCATGAGCCTCTGCGGTCATTTCTTACGCGTTACTCCCAGCGGGATCATTACGCGGCGCCGTTCCCGGCGGCCGCGACCACCGCGAAAGCCGGATCCCGAGCCAAAGGAGAACGTCATGCGCCCAACCCTCGCAGTCCTCTTCACCCTTGCGGCGCTGACATCCGGCTCGCGATCCGATGCCGCGGCCCCGGTCGCAGTCTGGCATCCGGCTTCCGTCGCTGCGTCCGCCGTGGCTGGCCGTTCTGGCGCTCCGCTCGCCGCGGAGGCGGGCCGCTCCGCCTCGCCTCTCGCCGCGGAATCGCTCAATCCCTCGGGCTGGGCCGTCGAGGGGAACGCCAATTTCCGCAAGCTGGGTTCGTCCGCGGTGACCGCGGGCGACGTCAATGCCGACGGCTACAGCGACGTGCTGGTCAGCGCCGAGGGCGGGAGTTCGGGCACGAGCTGGGTCTACCTCTATCTGGGTGGCCCCGGCGGACTCTCCACGGCTCCGTCGTGGTCCCGTACCGGATTCACCCAGGGGCCCAAGCTCGCCCCTCTCGGTGACGTGAACGGAGACGGGTACGGCGATTTTGTGATCGGCTACGGCAACATCGGCTCTCCGGGAAACGGCTTCGTGCAGGTCTGGTACGGCCGGTCCAATGGCAATCCGAACACCTTCTTCACCGTCAGCAGCTCGGCTGGCCCGTTCGGCTTTTCGGTCGGCAGCGCGGGCGACGTGAATGGCGACGGCTACGACGACGTGGTGGTCGGCAATCCCTCGGGCAGCTGCAACGGCACCGGCTCGGGCGGGTTCTCGCTCTACTTCGGCGCGCCCGCCGGCCTGACGACCGGCAACAGCGCCTCCTATTGCGTGTTCGGTCTCGCGGCCAACGCCCATCTCGGCTGGTCGGTCGGAACCGCGGGTGACGTGAATGGCGACGGCTATGACGACGTGATCGCGGGCGCACCCGACTACGACACCGGTCGCGCCTATATCTACCTCGGAAGCTCCACCGGTCTGGGCGGCACGTTCACGCCCCCGGATGTCACCCTCATCGGGCCCGAGCCCAACGGTCGCTTCGGCTATTCGGTCTCGACCGCGGGCGACGCGAATGGGGACGGCTACTCGGACGTCGTCATCGGCGCGCCGTCTGTCGACAGCGGCACCATTCTCGACATGGGTATGGCGTACGCCTACGCAGGAGGGGCTTCACTGGCCATGCCCTGGCTGTGGCAGATCGGCGGGTGTTGCACCAACAACCAGTTCGGAGCGACGGTCGCGCCAGCGGGGGATCTGGACGGCGATGGCTACGCGGACTTCGTCGTGTCCGGGCCAGGGGTCAATGGTGGGGCTGTGGCGTCGGGAGCGGTGTGGGTTCAGTTCGGCGGCTCGACCGTGATCTATACGAACGCTCTGGAGATTGACGGCACGCAGACCAACGAGGCTTTCGGTTCCGGCGTCGGCACCGCCGGGGATACGGATGGAGACGGCTTCAGCGATCTCATCGTGGGCGGCCCGGGCTGGACCAATCCCGAGAACACCGAGGGCCATGTGGTGCTGTATCGCGGCGGCGCGGATGGCCCGCAGCTGACGGCGCTATGGACCACGTTCGGATCCCAGCTCCAGCAGAACGTCGGCTGGTCGGTGGCCGCAGCGGGCGACGTCAATGGAGATGGCTACGCGGATACGATCGTGGGTTGCCCGGGCTACGACGCCAGCGAATTCGATCAGGATCTCGGCTTCGCCTACATCTTCCTCGGTAGCGCGCTCGGCCTCGACGCCTCCTACAGCTGGATTGCATTCGGCGACGTGAGCTCGGGAAGCCAGGGCCTGAGTGTGGCCGGGGCTGGAGACGTGAACGGCGACGGCTACGAAGACGTTCTCGTCGGGCAGCCGGGAGTGGCGAAAGCGAAATTGTTCTACGGCGCGGCGGGCGCCATGTCCGCGACGCCCGCGTGGACCGGGTCGGGCAAGACCGGATCGCTGTATGGCTGGAGCGTGGCGGGAGCAGGCGACGTCAATCGCGACGGCTACGCCGATTTCCTCGTGGGCGCGCCGACCGACGACGGCGGCGGGGCTGGCGCCGGCCGCGCGCAGCTCTACCTCGGCGGGCCGGGCGGTCCATCTACCACGCCTTCTCAGGTCTTCATCGGGACCCAGATCGGCGAGCAACTCGGCGAAGCCGTGGCGGGAGTCGGCGACATCAACGGCGACGGGCACAGCGACATCGCGATCGGCGCGCCTCAGTACGATGCTCCGGGTCACGGTGGAGGCCTCGTCGATGCCGGGCGCGTTCTCGTCTATCTCGGGGACCTGGTCAATGTGCACGAGACGCCCGACTTCGTGCTCGTCGCCGCAGGCAACGACCGCTTCGGCTCGCGCATCGCGGGCCCGGGCGATGTGAATGGCGACGGCTTCTCGGATGTCGCGATCGGGGCTCCGTATTTCACTTCGTCTCTCGTGCACGCGGGCCAGGTGAAGGTGTTCCTGGGCTCGGCGAGCGGCCTCGCCACCACCTCCGGCTGGACCATCAATGGAGACGAGACCGAGGGGCAGCTCGGCTGGATGGCCTCGAGCGCAGGCGACGTGAACGCGGACGGCGCGAGCGATCTGCTGGTCGGCTCCTACGTCCTCGGAGCTTCCGATGCGGGTCGCGCGTTCGTTTACTCGGGGCTCGGCAGCACGATCCCGTTCTGGACGCGCAACGGCGACCTTCCCGGCGACTGGTTCGGGTTTGCGGGCGCGGGCGTCGGCGACGTGAACGGCGATGGCTTCGGCGATCTCGCGATCAGCGCCATCGCCGCCGACATCGTCTCGGGCGATGACGGGCGGGTCTCTCAGTTCCTCGGCAACCTGCGCGACGGAGACTACGGGCTCGACCGGTTCACGCTCATCCGGCGCAGCCTTGCGACCACCACGCCGGTCGCGCCGCAGGGCACCACCGATCAGACCGACCGAGTGCGCCTGAGCGCGAAGGGACGCACCGCTGCGGGTACGGGTGTGCTCGGGCTCGATTACCGGCTGACTCCGACCACCGGCGGCGGCCCGGTACTGAAGGGGCAGGTCGGCACCTGGGTTCAGGTGTTGCCGGGGGCCGGCGGTGCCTCGGGCATGATCGGAGATCTCCAGACCGGACTCGCCCCGAACAAGGACTACGCGCTTCAGCTGCGCGTCCGGGCGCCTCACAAGCCGTACTTCCCGTGGACGCCGTGGCTGAGCCCGGCACTGGGTGGACGGGCGATGATGGACTTCCGCACGAAAGCCGCCACCAACGCTGTCGCACTCGGGGGTGGTGCGCCGGGTGTGATGTTCGCGGCGCCGAGTCCGAATCCTTCGCACGAAATGACCGGTCTCGAGTTCTCGATTCCGTCGCGCGGACAAGTGAGGCTGGCGGTCTACGATCTGGCTGGCCGGGAAATCGTCCGGCTCGCCGACGGCTCCTTCGCCGCCGGAATGCACCGCACGGAATGGCGCGGTGTCGACCAGAAGGGGCGCGCGGTCGGCGCCGGGATCTACTTCGCGAAGCTCGAGACCGGCGGAAGCACGAAGGTGCAGCGGCTGGTGCGACTGAAGTAATCCTGTCGGTAATCCGGATTCACGCGACGATTGCGCTGGCCCCCCGCATCGCGGGGGGCCTTGCGCTTGAAATCGTCGAGGCGGATGGAGCCGCGCAAGCAGCGCTTCAGTTGATCAGCTTGCGAAAACTGAGCGGGCGCTGCAGGTGCTCGAAGCCAGCGCGAGTCGGTGCGTTCATCTGCGCGATCACGCGCTCCAGAGAGCGCATGGTATTGAGGTCGTCGATCACGCCACGACTGGGCGGCGGGCCGGATACCACTAGAACCAGGCGCAGGGGCACGGAGAGGTAGCTCCACACCTGAGCCGCGGCGCGACTCGGCGGGTAGCCCGGCAACACCACGATCACATCGCTCTCGATCGAGCTCTCAGCCAGCGGCGCCAGCGCTTCGATGTTCGCCGGCCACTCCGCGAGCGAGATCACCACGTGCTGGACCAGCGGCACCTGCAGCGCGTCGTGAAATTCCGAAGCGGTGGGCAGGCGATGGAACTGAACCGTGGTGCCCAGGCGCAGATCGGTGCGGTCGAGGATCAAAGGATCCGCAGTCGAGGCATCGAGCGGCGGGGCGTACCTGTCGATGGAGTTCGAGACGTCCGCCGGGCCCGAAGAGAGGGGCGGGGCGCCAGTCGCGCAGCCGAGCAGCGCGCCGGTGGCGAAGGGAACGAGGAACTTCAGTCGTCGCATGAAAGCCTCCGATTCGGATGGTGAACGGCCCGACCATCGGGCCCCGGGCACCGGCGACGCAAGCGAATCGGCACATGTCCCGGCGGCAACCGAGCCGACTCGGCCCCGCGCCTTGACACTTCTTCCGCCGGCGTGATAAAAACTTCGGTTCCTGTGGCACCCTGAGGCGTGCATCCCCCGGCTTGATGGCGGGAACGCATTGCCGCCCAACCCATTCTCGAGATCCGGAGACGCACCGCCGATGTACGCCATCGTCAACATCAACGGCATTCAGACCAGGGTGACGCCCGACGAGGTGCTCGAAGTGGCGCGCCTGGTGGGCGAGCCGGGCGCCAAGCTCACGTTTCCCAATGTGCTGCTGGTCGCGAGCGGCGACAAGATCACGGTGGGCCAGCCTTACGTGAAGGGCGCGAGCCTCACCGCCGAAGTCATCGATCACCATCGCGGCGAGAAGCTCAGGATCTTCAAGTTCAAGCGCCGGCGGGAATATCGCCGCCGGCGCGGCTATCGCAGCGAGCTCACGAGCATCCGCGTGACAGGAATCCAGGTCTAGGGGCGCGCCATGGCTCATAAAAAAGGTCAGTCCTCGTCCAGAAACAACCGCGAGTCGAACGCGCAGCGCCTTGGCGTCAAGCGCTTCGGTGGACAGCACGTGCTCTCGGGCAACATCCTCGTGCGTCAGCGCGGAACCAAGATTTTCCCGGGACTCAACGTCGGGATCGGGAGCGACGACACCCTGTTCGCGATGATCGATGGCGACGTGAAGTTCACGCGTTACCGCGGCACCCGCAGGAAGGTGCACGTGCTGCCACCGGACGCGGCCGCGAAGAACTAGCAGCTTCCTATCGACCGGCGCCGCGCCCCAGGGGATGAACTCCCGAAGGCGCGGCGTTTCGTTTGCAGACCGAACTCGACTCCAAGGAGGGTGTGGTGAAGAACAAGGTCGCCGTGATCGGCGCAGGGAACGTGGGCGCCAGCGCCGCGCTGTACATCGCCGAACGCGGGCTCGGAGACGTCGTGCTGATCGACCGTCCCGAGATGGAAGGCATGCCGCAGGGCAAGGCGCTCGACATGCAGCAGAGCGCGCCACTGTGGCACAAGGGCGGCAGGGTCGAGGGCGCGACCGATCTGGCGGCGGTCAAGGGCTGCGACGTGGTGGTGATGACCGCCGGCTTCCCGCGCAAGCCCGGCATGTCGCGCTCGGATCTGCTCAAGGCCAACGCCGACATCATCCGCCCCGCTGCCGAAGCCGTGAAGAAGAACGCGCCCAACGCCACCGTCGTGGTCGTGACCAATCCGCTCGACGTGATGGCGCACCTGTTCTGGAAGGTCACCGGCTTCCCCAAGAGTCGGGTGATCGGCATGGCCGGCATCCTCGACTCCGCGCGCATGCGCGCGTTCATCGCGATGGAGCTGGGCGTCTCAGGGGCAGACGTCGACGCGATGGTGCTGGGCGGACACGGCGACTCGATGGTGCCGATGCCGCGCTTCACCACGGTCGGTGGGATCGCGCTCGGCGAGCTGCTGAGCGCCGATCGAATCGCCGCGATCGCGCAGAGAACCCGCGACGGCGGCGCCGAGATCGTGAAGCTCCTGAAGACCGGCTCCGCCTACTATGCGCCCGCGATGAGCGCGGTCGAGATGGTCGAAGCCATCCTGACCGATCAGAAGCGCCTGGTGCCGTGCTCGGTGCTGCTCGAGGGCGAGTATGGGCTGCGCGGCCTCTTCATCGGCGTGCCGATCATCCTCGGCGCGAAAGGCGTGGAAAAGATCATCGAGCTGAAACTCACCCCCGAAGAATCCGCCGCGCTCCAGAAGAGCGGGAAGGACGTGGCGGAGATGATCGCGGAGCTGGGTGCGTGACGAGGGCGATCGCGCGCGGCGCCTTTGCAAGGCGCTCCGAACGTGATGCCCTGCGGGCGGATCTCGCGTGAGTGAAGGAGCCACGGTCCTCGCCGTGATCCCCGCGCGCTTCGCGGCCCAGCGATTCCCCGGCAAGCCGCTGGCGATGCTGTGGGGCAGGCCCATGCTCCAGCACGTGTGGGAGAGGGCGCGCGCGGCGAAGGGGATCGACGAGCTGGTGATCGCGACCGACGATGATCGCATCGCGAGCGCGGCGCGCGCATGGGGCGCGACGGTCGAGATGACCTCCCCGGCTTGCACCAGCGGCACCGACCGTGTCGCGGAAGTTGCGAAAAGGCGCCCCAAGGCCGAGATCGTCCTCAACCTTCAGGGTGACGAGCCGGAGCTCGAGACCGAGGCGGTCTCGCGCCTGATCGAGGCGATGCAGCGCGACCCGAAGATTCGCATGGGCACGATCGCGCACCACGAGCCGGATGCGCGAGTGCTCGCTTCGGAAGATGTGGTCAAGGTGGTGGTGGACGCGGAGGGATTCGCGCTCTACTTCAGCCGCGCGGACCTGGCGGGCGCTTCGAAAGGCGGGCCGGCGCTGCGCCATGCGGGCGTCTACGCGTTCCGGCGCGATCTCCTGCTCGAGTTCGCCGCGTGGCCGCCTTCGCCGCTCGAGAAAGCGGAGCGCCTCGAGCAGCTGCGCGCGCTCGAGCGCGGCGTGCGGATCAAGGTCGTGCTCGGCTCGCGGCCGTTCGCGGGCGTGGACACTCCGGAGCAGATGGCGGCGCTGGCCAAGCGGGGACCGCGAGGATAGAGACTGGCCCCGGGCCCAGTTGTCGCATCCGCCCCGCAAACTCGTTCCAGAACGAGTTGCCCAGTCTGCGCCAGGCGTGATGGCGGCCACCGCAAACCTGTGCTAGTTTGCAGTCCCGTGCTGAGCCGGCATGGGTTCGATGTCGCCGCCGTCTCGGACTATCCGGGACGGCGCGTCGTGTTTTTGGGTCTGGGGGCGTCGAGCGGGTGAGAGAGCAGGGTCGGCCGCACGGAGTGGTGGCCGAAGCATCAGTTCCAGGACCTGGAGGGTCGATCGTGGCCAAGATCGTGGTGGTGACTGGTGGCGTGGTTTCGTCGCTCGGCAAGGGAATCGCCGCGGCGTCGCTCGGCGTGCTGCTCAAGGCCCGCGGGCTGCGCGTGACGCTGCAGAAGCTCGACCCCTACCTCAACATCGATCCCGGGACGATGTCGCCGTTCCAGCACGGCGAAGTCTTCGTCACCGACGACGGGGCCGAGACCGACCTCGACCTGGGCCACTACGAGCGATTCACCGGCATCTCGGTCACGCGCAGCCACAACGTCACCGCCGGCCAGGTGTACGACTCGATCCTGTCCAAGGAGCGCCGCGGCGACTATCTGGGGCGTACGGTGCAGGTGATCCCGCACGTTACCGACGAGATCAAGCGCCGCATCATGGGCCTCGGGCTCGCGACCCAGGCCGACGTGCACATCGTCGAGATCGGCGGCACGGTGGGCGACATCGAGTCGCTGCCGTTCCTCGAGGCGGTGCGCCAGCTGCGGCTCGAGCACCGGCGCGACACCCTGTTCGTCCACGTCACGCTCGTGCCCTACATCAAGGCGGCGGGCGAGATGAAGACCAAGCCGACCCAGCACTCGGTCAAGGAGCTGCGCGAGATCGGTATCCAGCCCGACGTGCTGCTGTGCCGGAGCGAAGCGCCGCTCACCTCCGAGCTGCGCGAGAAGATCGCGCTGTTCTGCAACCTGCCGACCGAGGCGGTGATCGGCGCGACCGACGTCGGCTCGATCTACGAAGTGCCGCACATGTTCCACGAGGGCGGTCTCGACACGCTGGTGGTCCGCGAGCTGGGACTCGATGCGGGCGACTGCGATCTCAAGGCGTGGGACGACTTCGTCTCGCGCGTCAAGCATCCCGAGAAGACCTGCGTGATCGGCGTGGTCGGCAAGTACACGCACGTGCGCGACGCCTACAAGAGCATCATCGAGGCGTTCGTGCATGCCGGCGCGGCGAACCGCGCGCGCGTCCAGCTGCGCTGGATCGAGGGTGAGGCGGTCGAGCAGAAGGGCGCCGCCGAATTCCTCGAGGACGTCGACGGCATCGTGGTTCCGGGCGGCTTCGGCGAGCGCGGCATCGAGGGCAAGGTGCTCGCGGCAGAGTACGCGCGCGAGCGCAGCATTCCGTATTTCGGCCTGTGCCTCGGCATGCAGGTCGCGACCATCGAATTCGCGCGGCACGTGGCCGGGCTCGAAGGCGCCAACTCGAGCGAGTTCGATGCTGCAACCGCACACAAGGTGATCGACCTGATGCCAGATCAGTCGGGCATCACCGACAAGGGCGGCACCATGCGGCTCGGCGCCTACAAGTGCTCGCTGAAGGAGGGCAGTCTCGCCGCGCGCGCCTACGGGAAACTCGAGGTCGAGGAGCGTCACAGACACCGCTACGAGTTCAACAACCGCTACACCGCGCAGCTCCAGTCGCGCGGGCTCGTACTCTCGGGCAAGTGCGTCGGCCGCGAGCTGGTCGAGATCATCGAGCTGCCCGACCATCCGTGGTTCCTCGCGGTGCAGTTCCATCCCGAGCTCAAGTCGCGACCGCACGAGCCGCATCCGCTGTTCAAGGATTTCGTGCGCGCTTCGCTCGAGCGCCGCCGCGCGCGGCTGGGGAACGACCGCTACGACCCCGCGGCCGAGATCCCCGACACGCCCTCCGACGCGGAGACGGAGCCCTCCCGCGTGCACCGGTCGGCGTGAAGAAGTTCTCGATCGGCAGCGCCGAGGTCGGCGGCCCGCGCCTGTTCGTGATCGCGGGTCCATGCGTGATCGAGAGCGCCGAGCTGTGCCTGACCGTCGCCGCCCGGCTCAAGGAACTGTGCGCCGCGCGCGACCTGCCGTTCATCTTCAAGTCCTCTTACCGCAAGGCGAACCGGTCGAGCGCTAAAGCATTTTCTGGGCTCGCGCCAGAAGACGCGCTCGGGGTCCTGGCGCGCGTCCGGCGTGAGGTCGGCGTGCCGGTGATCACCGATGTGCACGAGACCGGTGAGGTCGCCTCGGCGGCCGAGGTGGCGGACGCGCTGCAGATCCCGGCCTTCCTGTGCCGGCAGACCGCGTTGCTCGAGGCCGCAGCACGGACCGGCCGCGCAGTCAACGTGAAGAAGGGGCAGTTCCTCGCGCCCGCCGACATGGCGAACGTGGTCGAGAAGCTCACCGCGGTCGGCGGCACGAAGATCCTGCTCACCGAGCGAGGCACCACGTTCGGCTACGGCGATCTGGTGGTGGACATGCGCGGCCTCGCGATCATGCGCGATCTCGGGTGGCCGGTGGTTTACGACGCCACGCATAGTCTGCAGCGCCCGGGCGGCGCCGAGACCCAGGGCGACCGCCGCTTCGCGCGACCGCTGATGCGCGCCGCGATCGCGGCCGGAGTCGATGGGCTGTTCTTCGAGACCCATCCCGACCCCGCGCACGCGAAGAGCGATGTCGCGACCCAGCTTCCGCTGGAAGAGGCCGCTGCCTTCCTCGACGAGGCGGTGCGCGTGCGCGACGCCGCGGGCGGCCGCGCGCATGTCTGAGCCGGGCACTCTCGGCGGCGCTCCGGCGCCGATCGCGCATCCGGTGCGCATCCTGTTCCTCGACGTGGACGGCACCCTGACCGACGGCGTCATCGGCTTCACCTCCACCGGCGACTTCCGGAATTTCTGGGTGCGCGACGGTCTCGCGCTCGACTGGGCGCGCGAGCTGGGAGTGCTGCCGGTGGTGATCTCGGGGCGGGCCTCGATTGCGGTTGGAGCTCGCATGGATGATCTCAGGCTCGAGCACTACCTCGGAATCAAGGACAAGGTCGCGGTGGCCGAGCGCGTGCTCGCGCGCGAAGGCGTGCGCTGGAACGAGTGCGTCATGGTGGGCGACGATCTTCCGGATGTTCCAATGCTCAAGCGAGTCGGCTGGCCGATCGCGGTGGCCGACGCGGCGCCCGAGTTGCTGCCGCTGGTCAAGAGCGTGACCCGCGCGCGCGCCGGCTTTGGCGCGGTGCGCGAGGTGGTCGAGGTCGTGCTGAAGCACAACGGCGTGTGGGACCAGGTCCTCGCGCGCTACGAGGCCAGATGAGCCGTCCGCCGCTCGATCTCGCGCGCGAGGTGATTCGCACCGAGGCGGCCGCGGTGGCCGCGCTCGAAGGGCGGCTCGGCGAGTCCTTCGTGCGCGCGGTCGAGATCCTCGCCGCGTGCCGGGGCAAGGTGATCGTGGCCGGCGTCGGCAAGAGCGGCCTGCTCGCCCACAAGCTCGCGGCGACCCTGACCAGCACCGGCACACCGGCGGTGTTCCTGCACCCGGCCGACGCACTGCACGGCGACGCCGGACTGTTCAGCCCGGGCGATGTGGCGCTGTTCGTCTCCAAGAGCGGGGCGAGCGAGGAACTGCTGGCGCTCTTGCCGTATCTCGAGCGCCACGGCATTCCGCTGGTGAGCATCCTCGCGACCGAGACCTCGCCGCTCGCGAAGAAGAGCGCGGCCGCGCTCGTGACCGGCCCGCTGCGCGAGGCGTGCCCGATGGACCTGACGCCGACCACCAGCATTACGCTCGCCCAGGTGATGGGGGATTGCCTCGCGGTCGTGCTGCTCGAGCGCCGCGGCTTTCAACCCGACGACTTCCGATTCCTGCACCCGGGAGGAGTCCTCGGGCGCGCCGCATCGCGGCGCGTGGGCGAGCTGATGCACTCGGGTGATGCGCTGCCGCAGGTCGCGCTCGGCGCCAAGCTGCACGATGTGATGCTCGAGATCATGAACAAGCGGATTGGCATGACCACGGTCGTCAATGGCGACGGCACCCTGGCCGGCGTGATCAGCGACGGCGACTTCAAGCGCATCCTGGTCAAGCATCCGGATCCCTGGAAGCTGAGCGCCCGCGAGGTGATGAACGCGACGCCGACCACGATCGGCAGCGACGCGCTGATTGCGGCCGCGGTGCGCGCGATGGAAGAGCGCCCGGGTGGCCCGATCACCGCTCTGGTCGTCGTGGATGGTGCGCGCAAGGCGACCGGGGTCCTTCATCTTCACGACTGCCTGCGCGGCGGCTGAGCGAGATTGTAGAAATGGGTGTGCGTCTGTTCACGGTCGGGCACTCGAACCGGGCCCTCGATCAGTTCATGGCCCTGCTGCGAGGCGCTTCGATCGAATTGCTGGCGGACGTGCGTCGCTGGCCACGCTCCAGACGCTACCCGCACTTCAATGGCGAGCGCCTGAGCGCCTCGCTCGAGGCGTCCGGCCTCCGTTACGCGCATCACGAGGCGCTCGGAGGGATGCGCGAGCCGCGCGCGGACTCGGAGAACGGGGCGCTGCGCGAGGTGGCGTTTCGCGGGTACGCGGATCACATGCTGGGCGCGGTTTTCCAGGATGAGGTGGATCAAATCGTGCGGTTCGCCTCGACCGCGCGCGTTGCCCTGATGTGCGCCGAGGCGCGGCCCGAGCAGTGTCATCGCCGTCTGATCGCGGACGCGCTGTTCGCGCGTGGCGCCCAGGTCGCGCACATCGTGGACGGCGGCGAACCCATCGAGCACGCCCTCTCGGCGGGAGCGCGGATCGACGCAGGGCGTGTGACCTACCCCAATCTCGCCGCCCGGCACCCGGAGTTGTTCGACTCTCAGGCCGGATAGAGCCATCCAAAGTCGTCGGGCTCCGTCCGATTCGGGTCGGAGTCCGTCGCTCGCTCGTCGGGGCCTGCTTCGCGCACGTCAAGTTCCCGGACGGAAGCCCCGATAACCCTTGTGCGGTGCCGTTCGCACGGTTCTGGCATAGCGCGTGCTTGCGGCTCCAACGACCCTTTGCTAGCGTGGGTATCGTCATTCAGTCGACACCCAGGTCCCCCAGCCCGGATTGACTTCATGCGACTTTCCCACGCTTGGCACCGATCGGTCGTGCGCTTCGCCGCGATGGCGCTGGCGCTCTCAATGGTGATCGGTTGCGGACGCCAGCGCTCGGTCGGCCCCACCGCCTCGACCGGTGAGCTGCCCGACCAGGAGGTGAGCGACTTCGTGCTCACCGAGACCGATCAGGGCAACGTTCAGTGGACGCTCTACGCCCGCTACGCCGCCACGTTCACCAGCCGCAACGTGACAACCGCGCGCGGAGTGCGGGTCGACTTCTTCGACACCAAGGGCAAGAAGAGTTCCGAGCTGACCGCGCGCGAAGGCGAGATCAACGAACGCACCCACGACATGATCGCCCGCGGTAACGTGGTTTTGCAGAGCGCGGAAGGCACGCGCATGTCGACCCAGTCGATGCGCTTCCTCAACCGCAGCCAGAAGATCGTTTCGGACGAATTCGTGAGGGTGGAACGGGGCGGAGACGTGCTGACCGGGTATGGATTCGAGAGCGACCCGGAGCTGCGCCACTTCGAGTTCAAGCGCAAGGTCAATGCGACGGTGCGCACCAGCTCGGGCGGCGCGATCGGCAGCGGAGCCAACAAGTGAGCGCCGCCGCGCCCGACATCGGTGGGGACGGCCTCGTCGCAGAGCATCTGGTGCGCTACTACGGAAAGTGGCGCGTGGTCAGCGACGTGACGATTCAGGTGAAGCGCGGCGAGGTGGTCGGGCTGCTCGGGCCCAACGGCGCCGGCAAAACGACGTCGTTCTACATGATCGTTGGTTTGCTCCGTCCTGCAGAAGGGCGGATTGTTCTGGAGGGACGGGACATCACGGATGAACCCGTCTATCGCCGGGCGCGCATGGGCCTCGGCTATCTGGCGCAGGAGCCGAGCATCTTTCGGCGGCTCAGCGTTCGCGACAACGTACTGGCGGTGCTCGAAACCATGCTGCTCTCGAATGCCGAGCGCGAGGAACGTTTGAAGAAGCTGCTGGATGATCTCAATCTCACGCACCTCGCCGACCGTCTCGCCAGCAAGCTGTCGGGCGGCGAGCGGCGTCGAGTCGAGATCACCCGGGCGCTCGCGCGCGAGCCGCACTACATGCTGCTCGACGAGCCGTTCGTCGGCATCGATCCGATCGCGGTGTCCGAGATCCAGGACATCGTCGGGCGGTTGCGGGACCGAGGCATCGGGGTATTGATCACCGACCACAACGTCCGGGAGACTCTGCGCATCACCGACCGGGCGTACATCATGTATGAGGGGCGCATCCTCCTGCAGGGAACGGCAGAGGAACTGGCGAACGACGCGAGAGCGCGCGAAATCTATCTGGGCGAGCGGTTCAGCCTCTAACCACGGAAACGCCACCATGGAAATGAAACACTCTCTCAACCTCAGCATGCGCCCGGCGCTGATCATGACGCCGCGGCTGCAACAGGCGCTCAAGCTCCTCCAGGTGCCGACCATCGAGCTGCAGCAGATCCTCAAGCAGGAGATCCTGCAGAATCCGCTCCTCGAAGAGGTGGATGAAGTCGCCGAAAGCGACGATCTGGCCTCCGAGGATTCGCCTGAGGAAAAGGCGAACGAGGAGAGCGAGGATCCGACCGAAGAGGATCCGATCGACTGGAGCGACTACATGCAGGATGGCGCCCTCGATCGCACCTACGTGCCCGCGAGCGAGGCGGCCACCGAGTTCCTCGAGAAGGTGCAGGTCACGCGCACGTCGCTGGCCGAGTCCCTGCTCGAGCAACTGCACTTCCTGAAGCTGCCGCACGCGACCATGCAGCTCGCCGAATTCCTGGTGGGATCGCTCGACGATCGCGGCTGGCTGGCGACTCCGCTCGAGCAGGTCGCCGAGCAGACCGAGCGCAGCCCGGAAGAGTGCGAGAGCGTGCTGCGCGTGATCCAGGCGCTGGAGCCGGTCGGAGTCGGCGCGCGCGACCTGCGCGAGTGCCTGCTGATCCAGCTCGAGGCGAAGGGCCTCAAGGACTCACTGCCGTGGCGCCTGATCTACGAGCAGTTCGACAACCTGGTCAATCGCCGCTTCCCCGAGATCGCGCGTCAGCTCAAGTGCACAGTCGAAGCGGTGCAGGGGGCGGCCGACGCGATCGCGACCCTCAATCCCCGTCCGGGCCTCCAAGTTTCCGCGGAGGATCCCAAGTACGTGGTGCCGGATCTGCTGGTCGAGCGGATCGACGACGAATACCTGGTGCTGCTCAACGACCGGCACGTGCCGCGGCTGCGCATCTCCTCGGCCTACGAGGGCGTGCTGCGCGACAAGAAGAAGGCCGACTGCACCGATGGCGAGGCCAAGACCCGCGAATACATCCAGGGCAAGCTCAACTCGGCACGCTGGCTGATCCAGACCATCGAGCAGCGGCGCCGGACCATGATCAAGGTGATGAGCTGCATCATTCGAGAGCAACGCGACTTCTTCGACAAGGGGATCGCATTCCTGCGGCCGCTGACCCTGCAGCAGGTCGCGCGGCAGATCGACATGCACGAGTCCACGGTGAGCCGGGTGTGCAGCGGCAAGTACGCACAGACGCCGCGCGGCGTCTTCGAGATGAAGTTCTTCTTCTCGAGCGGACTCGAGACCGAGGACGGCGAAGATGTTTCGGCCCGGACCGCCAAGGACATCATCCGGACACTGATCGAGGAGGAGGACAAGAAGGAACCGTTTTCCGACCAGCACATTGCGGAGCTGCTTCACGAGAAGGGGCTTCGTATCGCGCGACGCACGGTCGCCAAGTACCGCGAACAACTCAGCATCCTGCCGGCACGCTTCCGCCGGCGGGTCGCCTGATCGACGAGGGACGCGCGGGCCGGCACCGAAGGGCGCTGCGCCGCGACCGCCTGGGCCGGCGGCGGGGGAAGGGGGGGACATGCTGATCAACATCACCGCACGGCATTGCGAGCTGGATCCGGATGTCCGTCAGTTCGCCGAGCACCGCATGGAGAAATTCCAGCGCTTCGCGAGGGACATTCGCGAGGCCCATCTGATCGTCAGCTGCGAGAAATACCGCTACTCGGCCGAGGTCACGCTCAAGCTCAACCATCACGACGTGGTCAGCCGCGAAGAGGCGACCGAGCCGCGCGCCGCGATCGACCTGACCGCGGATCACATCGAGGAGCAGCTGCGCCGGCTGAAGGACCGTCGGGTGGACCGCAAGCGCGAGGGGCCAAGTGGCGAGACGTGGGCGGACAATACGCCCGAATCCGAAGGCGGAAGCCAGTCCGAATCGACCGCCGGCCACGCTGGGGAGGAATGACGCCGCGTGCAGACGCTGAGTGTGGCGCGCCTGTTCGAAGATCAGCAGCAGGAGCTGCAGCTGGAGCAGCTCACCGAGTCGCTCGCTTCCTCGCGTGAGATCACCGTCAGCGACATCCACCGCCCGGGCATGGCGCTCATGGGATTCGTCGAGAATTTCCTTCCCGAGCGCATCCAGATCCTCGCCCAGACCGAGCTGACCTATCTCGCATCGCTTCCGCCCCAGGCCGTGCGCGAAGCGATCGACCGGCTGTTCCAGTTCTCGATGCCGCTGATCGTCGTGTGCAAAGGCCTCGAGGTTCCGCCCTACCTGATCCAGCGCGCGAACCAGACCCAGGTGCCGGTGCTGCGCACGCCGCAGAGCACCACGCCGTTCATCCACTCGCTGACCCTGTACCTGGATCACATGTTCGCGCCCGCGCACACCGTGCACGGCTCGCTGGTCGACGTGTACGGATGCGGGCTGCTGTTCACCGGTCGCAGCGCGATCGGCAAGTCCGAGACCGCGCTGGACCTGGTCGAGCGCGGCCACCGGCTGGTGGCGGATGATGTCGTGACCATCACCAAGCGCCACGGCGACGTGCTGATCGGGTCCGGGAATCAGTTGCTGCGCCACCATATGGAGATCCGCGGCCTCGGAATCATCGACGTCCAGGCGATCTTCGGGATCCGCTCGATCCGCCTCCAGAAACGCGTGGAGGTCGAAGTGAATCTGAGGGAGTGGTCGGCGGAGGAGGATTACGAGCGGGTGGGCATCGACGAGCGCAAGACCTCGGTGCTCGGGGTCGAGATTCCGCTGGTGCAGGTGCCGATCACGCCGGGCAAGAACATCACGGTCATCGCGGAAGTCATCGCGCTGAACTATCTGGTCAAGGTCACCGGCGGCTATTCGCCGGCCGAACGCCTGAATCAGCACCTGATCGAGCTGATGAAGCGCAAGAGCGCCGCACGCTCGTGGGTGCGAGAGGATACGGAATGAGATCGCGGTTCGAAAACGACGCTGCGCACGGAACGGGAGGGATGTGATGCCCCGCGTTCCCGCGCTGCTGGTCATGCACGCCGATCTGGCCGCGGCACTGCTGCGCGCTGCGGAGACGGTATACGGCTCGATCGAGAACGTGGAGGTCCTCTCCAACGAGGGCGAATCGCGCGAGACGCTCGAGCAGGCCATCGTCGAGCGAACCGAAGGGTGGAGCGAGGGCGGGCTGGTGCTGACCGATTTCTGGGGCGGCTCGTGCCACATCTGCGGCATGGCCGCGGCGCGCCGCCCGACCGCTGCGGGAACTCGCGGCGAGCTCATCATCGTCACCGGCTTGAACCTGCCCACGCTCCTCGATTACCTGCACAATCGCGAGCAGTATGGGCTGCAGGAGCTGGCCGAGCGCCTTCAGAAGAAGGGACAGGAAAGCATCCGTCTGCAACGCGGCCAGACGGCATGAGCTGGTTGAATCATCGCGTGGACGATCGCCTGATTCACGGTCAGGTGGTGATCGCATGGGGCGAGCGCCTTCGCCCGCGCCGGCTGTGGGTGGTGGACGATCTGTCGGCGGCGAATGCCTGGGAGCGCGACCTGCTCTCGAGCGCCGCGCCCGGCATCGAGGTGCGCGTGCTCACCGCCGCCGAGGCCGCCGCGGGATATGCTGCCGCCGCGCTCGAACCGGCCCCCGGCATGCTGGTGGTGCGCGACCTCGCGACCGCGCTCGCGCTGGTCGAGGCCGGCGCCACGATTCCGATGTTCACCCTCGGCGGACTCCACTACTCACCCGGCAAGGACAAGGTCAACGAGTACGTCTACCTCGATGCCGCCGACCGCGAGCGGGCGCGTGCGCTCCTCGCGCGAGGCGTGGCGCTCGAGGTGCAGGACGTGCCGGCGAGTCGCGCGCTTTCCCTGAGCGCGCTCGATCCGACGCTGGCGTGAACCCCAGACCGGGTTCGACTGGCTCCGTGCACCCCGTCACCCTCGTCTTGATCGTGCACGACCATCAGCCGGTCGGGAACTTCGACGGCGTGATCGACCGCGCGTGCGACGACGCCTACGCGCCGTTCCTCGCGTTTCTCGAGCGCCACCCCCGCGTGCGCCTGGCGCTACACATCAGCGGCCCGCTGCTCGAATGGATGGCGGCGCACCGGCGCGAGCTGATCGCGCGGCTGCGCGCGCTGGTCTCGCGCGGCCAGGTCGAGCCGTGGGGCGGGGGCTTCTACGAGCCGATCCTGCCCGCGATCCCCGAGCGCGACCGGGTGGCGCAGATCCGGGCGCTGAGCGACTGGATCGAGGACGAGCTGGGCCAGCGTCCAACCGGCCTCTGGCTCACCGAGCGCGTCTGGGAGCCGCAGCTCGCCGCGACCCTGGTCGAGGCGGGAATGACGATGACCGCGGTGGACGACGCCCACTTCACCGGCGCCGGGCTCGAGCGCGACGAGCTGTGGGGCACGTTTCTGACCGAGGATCAGGGAAAGGCGCTGCGCGTCTTCCCGATCCATCGCGAGCTGCGCTATGCGATCCCGTTCGAGCCACCGGACGCCACGCTCGAGCTGATGCGTCGAGTCGCGGCCGGCGGGCCGGGGCGCATCGCGGTGCTGGGAGATGACGGCGAGAAATTCGGGGTCTGGCCGGGCACGCGCAAGCGCGTCTGGGAGGAAGGCTGGCTCGACCGGTTCGCCGAGATGCTGGAAGCCAATCCGTGGATCGAGTTGCGCACGCCTTCCGAGACGATCGCACACCACGCGCCGCTCGGCCTCGCCTATCTGCCCGAGGCTTCGTATCACGAGATGCAGGAGTGGGCGCTCAAGCCCGAGGCGCAGCGGCGCCACCAGCACGCGGCTGCCGCGCTCGAGCCGATCTTCGGCCCGGCCGCCGCGGATCTGGTGCGCGGCGGGCAGTGGCGCAGCTTCCTCACCCGATATCCGGAGTCGAACCGGCTCCACAAGCGCATGCTGCGCGCTTCGCGCCGGATCGAATCGCTCGCGCTCCGCGACGCCGAGTGGCGCGAGGCGAGGCGGCACCTGTGGCGCTCGCAGTGTAACTGTCCCTACTGGCACGGAGTGTTCGGAGGACTGTACCTGCCGATGCTGCGCTCGGCGCTCTATCACGAGCTGATCGCCGCCGAGCGCTTCACCGCGCCGCCGGTCCCGCACGTCGAGCGCGGCGATCTGGATCTGGATGGAACCGAGGACGCGCTGCTCGAGACGCCCGAGCTGGCCGCGTGGATCTCCTCGCGCGGCGGCGCGATGTGGGCGTTCGACGACCGGCGCGCGGGCTGGAACTACGGCGACACGCTGGCGCGCCGACCGGAGGCTTATCACGAAGCGCTGCGCGGAGCGGTGGTGGGCGGCGGCGAGGGCGCGACCATTCATGGCGCCATCCGACTCACCGAGCCCGGGCTCGAAAAGCTGATCGAGAAGTACGACGAGGGCACGCGTGATTCGTTCCTCGAGCGCTGGGTCGAGGGCGCCGAGGAGTTCTCGTGGCGCATACGCCCGTTCACGTTCGGGCCCGGCGCCCCCGATGCGGTGAGCCTCGCCTGCGTGGAAGGAGAGGCGCCGGCCCTGACCAAGCACTTTCGCGCGCGCTCGGGCGTGCTCGAAATCGAGCTGGTCCTGGCCGCGACGCGCGCACGCCGCGGCCGGCTCGAGGTGACGCTGAATCTCGGGCTCCACGTGCCCGAGGCGCCCGATCGCTGGATTGAAATCGACGGGGCCAAAGCCCAGCCGCCCCACTTTGCGGCCAGCGCGTGCCATCAGGCGGTGCGGCGTGCGGCATTCGTGGATGCATGGGCGGGACGGCGGCTGGAGGTCGCGGTCGATCGCCCGGCCGAGCTGCGCCGCGCGCCGATCGAGACGGTCTCGCTCTCGGAGCGTGGCGCCGAAAAGGTTTTCCAGGGCCTCGAGACGTGCTGGACGTTCGAAGCGGATCTCGCGCCGGGCGAGGCCTGGCGCGTGCTGTTCACGCTCGAGCCACGCCTCGAAGGGCGGCAGCCGTGAACCTCGCGCTGCTCGGCACGGTGCTGCTCGGCGGGGTCGCGGCGCTCGACGCCACGCCAGTCGCGCAGACCCTGCTGTCGCAGCCGCTCGCGACCGCCACCATCCTCGGATTCCTGTGGGGAGACTGGCGGGTCGCGATCGAAGTCGGGGTCGTGCTGCAGATCCTCGCGGCCAGCACGCTTCCGTTCGGCGCGCGCACGCCCGAGGACTACGCGACCGGCGGGGTCGTCGGCGCCGGGCTCGCGCTCGCGCTCTCCGCGCACCAGCCGTTCGAGATGTATCGCGAGAGCTGCGCGGTGGTCGGCGTGATCGCCGGCATGCTGGCCGCGGTCGGCGGCGTGCCGCTCCTCAAATGGCAGCGCCGGAGCAACGAAGGGCTGGCGCGCTGGTGCGAAGCCGAGCTGCTCGCGGGGCGCGAAGGCGCGCTCGGTGCGGCGCACGGTGCCGGCGTTGCCCTGTCGTTCGCGGTCGGTGTAGCGTACGTCGCCGTCCTGCTCGGGCTCGGGCTATGGGGCCTGTCCGGCGTGGTCGCCGCAGAGTCGCTGCACCTGGCGAGGGCGTGGGCGCTGGCGCAGCCGCTGTGGTTAGGGCTCGGGCTCGCCCAGCTGCTCAATGCGTTCGTGCAGCGGCGGCTGGCGCGCGCGGCGCTGTTCGGGATCGCACTGATCGGCGCGTGGCTGGCGCTGATGGTGGGGACGCCCTAGCATGGCGCGCCTCAGACGGTCCGACCTGGCGCGCATGGCGCTGCGCGCTTCACTGTTGCAGGCGACCTGGAACTACGAGCGTCAGCAGGGGCTGGGCTGGGCATGGAGCCTGGGGCCCGCGCTGCGGCGGCTGTATCCGGATCACGACGAGCGCTGCGCGAGACTTGCCGAGCACACCGCGTACTTCAACTCCCAGCCGACGCTCGCATCGTTCGCGCTCGGCGCGGTTGCCGCGCTCGAGGAGCGTCGCGCCGCGGGAGAGGGGCCGGACGCCATCGGCATGCTGCGCGTGCGCAGCGTGCTCGGCGCCTCGCTCGCAGCGCTCGGCGACCGGCTGTTCTGGCTCACGTTGCGTCCGCTTGCCGCGTGCCTGGGCGTGCTGTTCGCGCTGGGCGGGACGTGGCGCGGCGCGCTGGTGATGTGGCTGTGCTACAACGTAGTGCATCAGAGCCTGCGCTTTGCGGGAGTCGGGCTCGGCTATCGCGAAGGGCCGGCCGTGGTCAGCGAAGCGCGGCGGGCGCAGCTCGATCGGCTGACTCGGTTGCTGTGCCTGGGGGGCTCGGTGGTGGTCGGAGTGCTGGTGGCGGTGCTGCTGGTGCCGGGCGGAAATCCGCGGCCGGTCGTCTTTCAGGCGACGCTCAGTGCCGGACTCGGGCTCGGCCTGATCGTGGCGCAGCGGCCGCGGCCTTCGCCGACCGAGTGGGCACTCGGCGTGGGCGCACTGTGTCTGATCGCGGCATGGTGGCGATGATTCTGCGAAAAGCGAGGCCGTGTTGACCGAAGCGAGTCTACTGATCCGCAACCAGCTGGGGCTCCACGCACGCGCCTGCGCGATGTTCGTCAAGACTGCCGCCAAGTTCCGTTCCGAGATCTTCGTGTCGCGCGACGACCTCGAGGTCAACGGCAAGAGTATCATGGGCGTCATGATGCTGGCGGCCGAAGAGGGCAGCACCATCAAGGTGCGCGCCGAGGGTCCGGATGAGAAAGAGGCGATCGCCGCGTTGACCGCACTGGTCGAAGGAAAGTTCGGAGGGGAGCCGTGACGTTCGAAGGAATCGCCGCTTCGCCCGGGATCGGCATCGGCCCGATCGTGCGCTACGAGCCCGAGGAGGTCGCGGTGCGCGATGAGCCGCTCGCCGAGGACCGGATCGACGCCGAGCTGGAGCGGCTGCGCGTCGCGATCGAGGCGTCGCGCGCCGATCTGACCAGCATCCGCGATCGCATCGCGCGCGAGCTCGGCGAAACCGAAGCCGGAATCTACGACGCGCACCTGATGATGCTCGACGATCCCGAGCTGAAACGCGCGGTCGAGGAGAGCATCCGCCGCGACCGGCACCACGCCGGCTTTGCGTTCCGCAAGTACATGTCGGGCGTCGCCTCGCACCTGGGGAAGCTCGAGGACGAATACCTGCGCGAAAAACGCTCGGACGTGCTCGACGTCGAGCGGCGCGTGCTGCGCCACCTGGTGGGCGGGGGCCCGCGCGTACTCGAGACCCTGCAGCAGCCTTCGATCGTGGTCGCCCACGACCTTCCGCCGAGCGAGGTCGCGGTGCTGGACCGGACCCGGGTGGCGGGATTCGTCACCGAGGTCGGCTCGCGGACTTCGCATTCCGCGATCGTGGCGCGCGGCCGCGGCATCCCGGCGGTGGTCAGCGCTCGCGGCGTGATGCAGCACGTCAAGAACGGAGACACGGGCGCGGTCGACGGATTCCGCGGCCGCTTCGAGCTCAACCCCGGAGAGCGCGAGCGCGCGTTCTACGCCGAGGAGTGCGAGCGACTCGACCTCGAGGACCGGCAGCTGGCCGGCATCCTGAACGAGAGCGCGACCACGCTCGACGGTCACCGGATCGAGCTCGGCGTCAACATCGAGCAGCCGGGCGAGGTGGGCGGCGTGCTCGAATCGGGAGCCGATGGGATCGGGTTGTTTCGCACTGAATTCTTCTACCTCAACCGGCTCTCGCTGCCGAGCGAGGAGGAGCAGTACCTGGCGTACCGCCACGTGGTGGAGCGCCTTAGCCCCCGCCCGGTGATCTTCCGCACCATGGATCTGGGGGGCGACAAGGTGGCTTCCTACCTCGGCATGACCCACGAGACCAACCTGTTCCTTGGCTGGCGCGGAATCCGCTTCGCGCTCCATCACCCCGAGGTGTTCCGCGCTCAGTTGCGCGCGCTCTACCGGGCGAGTGCGCATGGACGCATGCGCGTCATGTTCCCGATGGTCTCGAGCGAAGGCGAGCTGCTGCGCGCGCGCCAGCTTTGCGACGAGGCGCGCGCCGAGCTGGACCGCGCCCGCCACGCCTACGACCGCGATCTCGAGCTCGGAATCATGATCGAAACGCCGAGCGCGGTGTGGATGGCGGACGTGCTGGCTCGCCACTCCGCGTTCTTCTCGATTGGCACCAACGATCTCACCCAGTACACGCTGGCGATGGACCGCGACAGCGAGCGCCTTGCACATCTGTACGAGCCGCTCGAGCCAGCGGTGCTGCGCAGCATCGCGCACACGGTGCGAGTCGCGCGGCGCGCGAAGCGATGGGTCGGCGTGTGCGGCGAGATGGCCGGCGACCCGCGCACCGCGGTGCTCCTGATGGGATTCGGCGTGGACGAGCTGAGCATGACCCGATTCGACCTGCCGCGGGTCAAGTTCGCGATCCGCAGCGTGACCATGGCCGACGCGCGTGCGGTGGCCGAGCGCACGCTCGAGCTGCCGTCGGCCGACGCGGTCAAGGCGCTGCTCGCCGAGAAGCTCGATCCGGTGCTGGCCGCCGCGCTCACCGCGAAACGGAGTCCGGCGTGAGTCCGCTCGAGCCGGCGTACGCCGCGCTGGATGCCTCGGGCATGCTCGCGCGCATCATGGGTCAGCCCGAACAGATCGAAGAAGCGCTGGCGCGGTCCGCGGCACACCGATGGCACGTGCCGATCGCGCCGGATCTGGTCGCGGTCGGTGCGCTGGGTGGCTCGGCGATCGGCGCCGACCTGTGCGCCGGGCTTTACTCCGACCGGTTGCCGAGGCCGCTGCTCACGGTGCGCGAGTACCGCTGGCCCGCGTGCGTCGGGCGCGCCTCGATCGCGGTGCTCTCCTCATATTCGGGGAACACCGAGGAGACACTGGCGCTCTACCGCGAAGCGGGTATGCGCGGCATCCCGCGGGTCGCGATCACGACCGGCGGCGCGCTGGCCGAGGCGTGCGAGCGCGACGGGGTCGCCTTTGCACGGATGCCGGGGGGCTCGCCACCCCGCGCGGCGTTGTTTGCCTCGTGGGTACCTCTGACCCACCTGCTGGCAACGCTCGGCTGGGTGGACGATCCGGCTGCGGACTGGCGCGAGGCCGCGGCGGTGCTGCGCCAGGGAAATGCGACGCTCGGTCCGGATGCGAAGGAGCCCGCAAACCCGGCGCGCCGGCTGGCCGCCGCGCTGCACGGGCGGATGATCTTCACCTACGCGGCCTCCGAGCGGCTTGGCGCGGTGGCGACTCGGGTGAGGAATCAGCTCAACGAAAATGCTAAGCTGCTCGGCCATTCAGCCGTGGTCCCCGAGCTCAATCACAACGAGATCGTGGGATGGGAGAGGCCGGGGGCCGTGCATGCGCTGGCCTCGGTGCTGATCCTGCACGACCGTGAGGACACGGCCGAGGTGACGCGCCGCCTGACGCTGACCGCGGACTACGCGCGCGAGCAGGGTGCGGCGGTGCACGAGGTGAGTTCGCGCGGGGAGAGCCGCATCGCGCGCCTCGCGTCGCTGGTGCAGTTCAGTGACTATCTGAGTTTCTGGCTCGCGATGCGGGGCGGCGTGGATCCGACGCCGATCGCGAGTATCGACACGTTCAAGCGGCGTCTCGCCGAGCCGCCACGCTAGACCGCAGCACCCGATCGCGCCGCCGCCGGTCCGCCGGAAGCGGGGCATCGGTCCAAAAAGCCGGCACATCAGCCCGAGGCCGGCGCGAAATGGCGGATGCGACTGCCCGGTGGCGCGCATCGCTCGAGTACTCACACCAAGGAATCGCGAACCGCGAGGAGTACGTACGCATGGCTTCCCGTCACCTTTTCACCTCGGAGTCCGTCACCGAAGGTCACCCCGACAAGATCGCCGATCAGATCTCGGACGCGGTGCTCGACGCCCTGATCGCGCAGGATCCGCTGAGCCGCGTGGCTTGCGAGACGCTGGTCACGACCGGCCTCGCGGTCGTTGCGGGCGAGATCTCGAGCCGCGGCTACGTGGAGATTCCCGAGCTGGTGCGGAAAGTGATCGGTGAGATCGGCTACGACAGCGCCGACTACGGCTTCGACAGCCACACCTGCGCCGTCGTCACCACCATCGACAACCAGTCGCCCGACATCGCGATGGGCGTGGACAAGGGCGGGGCGGGCGACCAGGGCCTGATGTTCGGATTCGCGTGCCGCTAGACTCCGCAGTTGATGCCGCTCCCGATCATGCTCGCCCACGGTATCACCCGCCGCCTCGCCAAGGTGCGGCGCAGCGGCCGCATCCCGTACCTGCGCCCGGACGGTAAGTCGCAGGTCACGATCGAGTACGTGAACGGCAAGCCGGTGCGGATCGACACCGTGGTGGTCTCGAGCCAGCACGCGGAAGGAATCAAGCATTCCAGGATCGAGCGCGACATCATCGAGTACGTCGTGAAGCCATTGCTTCCGAAGCGCCTGGTCGACCGCCGCCAGCCGATCAAGTACCACATCAATCCGACCGGCAACTTCGTCAAGGGCGGTCCCATGGCCGACACCGGCCTCACCGGGCGCAAGATCATCGTCGACACCTATGGCGGCGTCGGGAGCCACGGCGGCGGCGCGCTCTCGGGCAAGGACCCGAGCAAGGTGGATCGCTCCGCGTGCTACGGCGCGCGCTACGTCGCCAAGAACCTGGAGGGCTCGGGGCTGTGCGATCGCTGCGAGGTGCAGATCGCCTATGCGATCGGAGTGCGCGAGCCGGTCAGCATCATGGTCGACAGCAGCCGCACCGGAAAGATCAGCGACGAGAAGCTGACCGCGCTGGTGCGGAAGCACTTCGATCTGACGCCGCAGGGCCTGATCAAGCACTTGAGGTTGCGCCGGCCGATCTACCGCGCGACCGCCGCCTATGGCCACTTCGGCCGCGAGGAGGCGAGCTTCACGTGGGAGAAGACCGACAAGGCGCGGTTGCTGGCCCGGAGCGTCTGAGCCCGGTCCAGCCATGCACATCCTGATCCTCGGCGGCACGCGCTTCCTCGGCAGGTCTCTGGCCGAGAGCGCGCTCGCGGCAGGTCATCGCGTGACGCTGTTCCATCGCGGCCAGACCGGCTCCGACCTTTTCCCCGACGCCGAGCACGTGCGGGGCGATCGAGCGCAGGGCCTGGGCGCGCTCACCGGGCGGAAGTTCGACGCGTGTATCGACACCTGCGGGTTCGTGCCGCGCTTGGTTCGCGCCTCGGCGGATCTGCTGCGCGGGAGAATTCATCACTACACGTTCATCTCGAGCCTGTCGGCCTACGCCGAGGGGATGCCGGTCGGCTACGACGAATCCGCTGCGCTCGGAGTGCTGGCCGATCCCGCGACCGAAGAGATCACCGGCGAATCCTACGGTCCGCTCAAGGCCCAGTGCGAGCGCGAGGTCGAGGCTGCATACCCCGGACGTGCGCTTCACGTGCGGCTCGGGCTCATCGTCGGCCCCAACGACTACACCGACCGCTTTCCCTACTGGGTCAAGCGCGTCGCCACCGGCGGGCGCGTGCTGGTGCCGGATTCGTCAGATCAGCGGGTCCAGTTCGTGGACGTGCGCGACGCGGCCGCGTGGATACTGCGCGGGGTTGTCGAGCGCCGCGCCGGGCCCTTCAACCTCACCGGGCCGCACGAGCCGCTCACCCTCGGCGGATTCCTCGAGCAGTGCCGCGTCGTGCTCAACCCGGACGCGAGCTTCGAGCCAGTGGAGGGAGCATTCCTGCTCGAGCAGGGCGTGACTCCGTGGTCCGAGGTGCCGCTCTGGGCACCGAAAGACGCGAGCTTCCTCAACGCGAATTGCGGCCGGGCGATCAGGGCCGGGCTCGCGTTTCGTCCGCTCGAGGAAACACTGCGCGACACGCTTCGCTGGTGTCGCGAGCCGGGGTCCACGCGCGCGGCACCTGCATCGACGCAGGGGCCTCCGGTCGCCGCGAGCCTCACGCCGGAGCGTGAGCGCGAGTTGCTGGAGCTGTGGAAGGAGCGAGCGCGAGCGGGGACATCGCTGTCACGGTGACGGCTCGCGGCTGCACGAGTCCGGGACGTTCCTCGGCCACGATACCCAGTGCGTTCACCTGGGCCGCAGGCCCTCCTGCGGGCTCGTCGACAGGGTGTAGGCGCGTTCCACCTTCGCCACGCGCAGCACGTAGTCGGCGTACCAGCGATCGCGTCCCGTGCGCTGTGCGATCTGGTGGGCGACGAGGTGCTTCCACGCCCGGATTGCCTCTTCGCTCGCCCAG